>NZ_NXIF01000021.1 GCF_002837275.1 Malaciobacter halophilus
GTAGTTTTTTCATTTTTAATATCATCCATTGATAGATTTATAGAAAAACTTAACTCTTTTTTATTTTTAAAGTATTCAAAACTCTTTCTTATCATAGCTTCTGTTATTTTTGGATACTGTTTACTACTTTTAGAAATCTCTAAAAATCTATCAGGAGTAATAATCTCATCTTTTTTTACAACTCTAGCTAAAGCTTCATATTTGTCGATTTTTTTAGTTTTGGTATTTTCTAAGCCTTGATAAAAAGGAGTAAGTTCATCATTTTGTAAAGCATGTTTTAATAAAGAAGTTAATTTTATATGGTTTTTATACTCCTCTTTTAAGGTTAACTCTTCGTTATAAATTTCAATATTTCTTTTCTCTTTTTTAGCAGTTCTAACTGCAAGAATTGCTTTTTCTAAAGTTCTTGATTTTGAGTCTTTAGCAACACCTATTGTTGCTTGAATATTTATATCTATATCTTCATATTTAAATAGTTTTGAACTAATAGTTTTTATAAGGTGTTCACAAAAATCTATATTAATAGTTTCATAGGAAAAAATTGCAAACTCATCACTGTGTAGTCTATATACTTTTCCTACATCTTTAGAGGTCTTTACAAGAAGTTTTGCAACTTCATTCATGATAAAATCTCCTACTTTAACACCATAAAAACTATTTATTGTTTTAAACGAATCAAGAGAAACAACAGCTAAACTTTGTGTTTTATATAGTTTTATATCCTCTTGTAGTTTAGTTAAGTTAGGTATTTTTGTAAGGGAGTCTGTATATAGATTATTTAACAATTGATTGTAATAGTAAGTAATAGTATCAAGTAGTCTATTAAATCTACTTTGTAATGAGTAAATTTCTGCAGTTTTTGTTTTTATATGAGCTCTTTTTGTAAAGCTTTTATCTTTTGTTACTTTTTTTATCTCTTCTGTAAAGTTTACAACTGGTTCGATAATCTTTTTATTGATTATTTTATAAAAAATATAAAAATATAAGATAATAAAAAGCATAAAAAATATTAAAAAATAGTATATTACCATATCAAGTGATATTTTTATTTCATTTGGTGGATATTTTATATCTAATACTCCATTTACATCACCTACTTTTGAATTATAGTGACAAGTAATACACTCGCTTGATGTTTTCATAGGATATAAATATCTAATACTTCCATCTTCTTGTACAACAAACTGTTTTTTACCTTCCATAGCTTTTTGTATAAGAGGGTCATTTTTTACTTTTTGTTTATCCTCTTTTATTACACCCATGATTTTTTCAACATTTTTATTTCTATATGAGTGTACTTCTAAGCCATGTCTTATATGCTCCATTCTATTTAGAATTTTAACTAAATCTTCTTTTGCCCAACCTTCTTGCATTCTTGTGTACATAGTTTCAAAAATAAGTTCGCTAGTCTTTTTTGCATCATCTTCTGCTAAAGTTGTTAAAGCAGTTCTTTTTATATAAATTGTTGCAATAAGTAGAGTAATAATACTAAAAAAAAGAACAACTATTAAAATTCTAAAAATCAATACTTTGTTTGTAATAAGGTTATTTTTCATTCAATTCCCAACAAATAAATTACTTTAAAAATTATATATTAAATATACTATATAGTAATTTAAAAAAATTATAACTTAACTACTTTTGTGTGCTTAACTAATGTTTTGGTATAATATAGAGTTTTAAAGGAAAAATATTGAAAGATTTAACAACATTTTATACAAGTAAAAACATACTATTTAAACAAATAAATGAAGTTCTCCCTAAGCAATTAGGAAGTAGAAAGAAAATAGGAATTTATACAGCAACAGATATAAAATCTACTTATTATGCAATCTTTATAGTAGATGCAAAAAGTAGATTTATAAGAAAAAATGCAAATGATTTATTAGAACTTTTTGAGAAATTAAAGGAGTTTAAAGGACATAACTTTAAACACAAAGAGTTACTTATAAGTTCACCACTTTGTTCAAAAGCAAAGAGTTTTTTAAAAGATAATGAATGGAGAGTAAGAGTTGATTTTATGTGATATAGGAAATACAACTATTCACTTTTTAATTGATAAAGAAGAGAAGAGATATTTTTTAGATGAAAAGATACCAAACTTTAAAGAAAAAATTTACTATGTTTCTGTAAATGAGAAAGGTACTTTAAAATTAAAACAATCCAATAATGAGTTAGTAAATATACAAGACTATTTTGAGTTTGAAACAAACTATAAGGGTATGGGAATTGATAGAAAGATTGCTTGTTATGGATATGAAAATGCAATAATAGTTGATGCTGGAAGTGCAATTACTGTTGACATTATAAATAATAAAAAACATGAAGGTGGATTTATACTTGCTGGTATTAAAGCTATGAAAGATTTATACCCAAATATCTCTTTGAAATTAAAGTTTGATTTTAATACAAAGGTAAATTTGGATAAAATCCCACTTTGTACACAAGATGCGATATCATACGCAATCTTACAATCAATAATACAACCAATTGAAAATATTAGAAAAAAACAAAAAATCATATTTACTGGTGGAGATGGAGAATTTTTAAGTAAATATTTTAAAAATAGTATCTATAAAAAAGATTTGATTTTTGAAAATATGAAAAGGATAATTAATGCTAACGATTGCATTGCCTAAAGGAAGAATTGCAAAAGAGACTTTAGAAAAGTTTGAAAAGGCTTTTAATGAAGAGTTTATATTTGAAGATAGAAAACTTATACTTGAAAAGGGTGGTTTTAGATTTTTAAATGTTAGAAATCAAGATGTACCTACATATGTTATGCATGGAGCTGCTGATTTGGGAGTTGTGGGGCTTGATGTTTTAGAAGAGAAAGAGTATGATTTAATAAAATTATTAAATCTACACTTAGGAAAATGTAAAGTTGCTTTTGGATTAAAAAGAGGTGAGGAGTTAGACTTTTCAAAAAGTGAAATTAAAGTTGCAACAAAACATGAAAAGATTGCAAAAAAATATTTTGAACAAAAAGCAATGGCTGTTGAAATTATTAAACTATATGGTTCAATTGAACTTGCACCAATAGTTGGCTTAAGTGATTGTATAGTTGATATTGTTGAAACTGGAACTACAATGAAACAAAATGGATTAGAAGTAGGGCCAACAATCATGGAAAGTAGCGCCCATTTAATTGCAAATAAAAACTCATTTTATGCTAAAAAAGAGATTATTTTAGAATTAAAGCAAAGATTAGAAGAAGTATTATAATGGGATTAGATTTATACTCAAAAGTAGAACAATATTTAGATTTTGAAGATGAGGTTTACTCTTTACACAAAGAGTTTATGACTTTTGTAATGGTAAATGAGCTTGATAATATACTTGATATTGGATGTGGACAAGGTTATTTTCTTGAGAATCTAAAAATAAATGGTAAAAAGGCTTTTGGGATTGATTTAAGTAATGAGCAAATAAAAGTTTGTGAACAAAGAGAAGTTGATGCTAAATGCATGCCTCTTGAAGAAGTAAATAGAAAATTTGATTGTGCAACTGCAATTTTTGATGTAGTAAACTATATCCCTAAAAATCATCTAAAACAGTTTTTTAAAGATACATATAATGTTTTAAATGAAGGTGGATATTATATGTTTGATGTTAATTCATATTTTGGATTCAATGATGTTGCAGATGGAAGCTTGACTATAAATAAAGAGAATAAATTTATAGCAATTGATGCAATTTTTGATGAGGATGAATTAAATACAAATATTATTCTTTTTGAAGAGAAAAAGAATAATTTATATGAAAAACAAGAAGATTTAATAACTCAATATTATCATGATATAAAGAGCTTAAAACAGCTTTTAAAAGAGGTTGGTTTTAAAGTAGAATCAATTAGTGATTTTAATCTTCATGGTTTTGATGAAGCAGATAAACATATTTTTATTTGTAAAAAATAGATACTTATTTTAAATCAATGACTTATTTAAAAGGTTTATATAATATTTTATAAACTTTTTAAAGGTTATAAAGATGAACTACCCAAACTTTTTTAATGAAATAGAATCAATTACTTTAGAAGATAAACTCTCAAATTTTTTAGGCGCATTTGAAAATGGAGTTATTGAATTTAATTATTTAGATGCAGTAAAAATTGCAGGTCATTCATGTCCTACTGTTTTAGGAGCATATTTGATGTGTATTGAAGGATTAAAGGCTTTATATAAGTTAAGCTTACCTAAAAGAGGAGAGATTAAAGTAGAGTTTAAAAATGCTTCAACTGAAGGAACAACAGGAGTTATTGCAAATATAATTAGTGCAATAACAGCAGCTACAACAAATACAGGATTTAAAGGAATTTCAGGAAACTTTGATAGAAGAAATTTACTTTTTTTTGAACAAGATATAACTTCAAATGTAAAGTTTACAAGATTAGATACAAATGAAAGTGTTGATGTTTATTATGATTGTAGTAGTATAACTTTTGACCCTATGGTGTCAGAATTAATGAAAAAAATAGTTCAAAAAAAAGCAAATGATGAAGAGAAAAAACTATTTAGTAAGCTTTGGCAAGAAAGAGTTGAAAAAATTTCTAAAAATATAAATAAAGTGATAAAAGTTGTATAGAATAAAAAGACAAAAGTCTTTTTATTCTTATATTTTAAGTCCTATAAGTTCTCTTATTTGTTCCATTTTTGCTTGAGCAATTTTTCTTGCTTTATTTGCTCCAAAAGCTAAAATATCTTTTACTTCATCTTTATTATTTAAGTAATACTCTCTTTTTTCTAAATAAGGTTCAAAGTGCTCATTTATTTTATCTAAAAGTGTTAATTTAAAATGCCCATAACCTTCACCTGGAGTTTCATATCTTTTTTGTAAATCTTTTAATTCATCTTCATTCATAAATAGTTCACAAAGTTTATAAATATTACAATTTTCCCACTCTTTAGGCTCATCAAGCTCTTTTGAATCTGTAACAATTCCCATTACTTGTTTTTTAACTTTTTTCTTACTTCCAAACATATCAATTGTATTTCCATATGATTTAGACATTTTAGCTCCATCTGTTCCTGGAACTGTTGCAACTATTTCATCTACTTTTGCTTTTGGAAGTATAAAAATCTCTTTGTCATATGCATGATTAAAAGAGTTTGCAATATCTCTTGTCATCTCTACATGCTGAATTTGGTCTTTTCCTACTGGAACAACATCTACATCATAAAGTAAAATATCAGCAGCCATTAAAACAGGATATGAAAATAATCCATGGTTTGCTTGAATTCCCCTTGAAGTTTTATCTTTATAAGAGTGTGCTCTTTCTAAAAGTCCCATTGAAGTATGATTTGATAATATCCAGTACAGTTCAAGTACCTCTTTTACATCGTGTTGTACCCAAAAAGTAGATTTCTCTGGGTCCATTCCTAAAGCTAAAAAGTTAACAGCAGCTTCAAACATATTATTTTGTAAAGCCTCTTTATCTTTTACCGATGTTAAAGCATGATATGATGCTAAAAAAGCAAATAGTTCACCGTCATTTTGTGATTCTATCATCTTTTTTATCATACCAAAATAGTTTCCTATGTGTATTGTACCTGATGGTTGAATTCCTGATAATATTCTCAAAACATAAATCCTTCAAATTTTTTTTGAGATTATATCTAAATTAGGCTAAAATAGAGACTTAATAATCTAAAGAAGAGAGTAGGAGAAATTGGAAGATTATATAAAATCTAAACTAGATAATTTTTACCAAATAATCGAATATCATGAGGGTATTCTTGGTATAAATGACACACTTTCAAATAATGAATATTTAAATATAAAAGATAAAATTTTTAATGTTATTAATCTTTTTTCAGTAATGGATGACCAGTTTGAAACAAAGTTAATGAAAAAGTTTCTAAATGATACAGTTTGCTTAATTGAACATTTTTATAATATTGATATTAAATATAATATTGAAAAAATTTATAATGATTACGAAAAAAAAGAGCAAATAGATTTCCTTAGCTTTGAAAAACTCTTTAAAAAAGTTTTAAAAGAGGAAAAATTAAGAGCTGTAAAGATTATGAATACAAAACTTTATTATCTTGATTTATATATTTGGCATGAAGCTATGAGGTCACAAATTCTTACAAAATTTATTAAGAATTTTACAACTTCAAGTATTTTTGGAACAAAAGAGTTCTTAAGACATACAACAAAAAGTTTTAATTCAATATGTGATTACAAAATAAATGCAACATGTAAACCTTTAGAAGTTAAATACTCAAAAGCTGAAATTGGGGAGTTAAAATCTTTAGAACCAAAAGAAGAGATTGAGTGTGATGAGATTGTTCAAAAACTTGTGGATTCTAAAGAGAACATAAGATTTTTTAAGAATATGAGAGATGAAGATATAAAACATATTGTTAAAGATGTTAAATTTATTAGATATAATCCCCATGAAATAATAATAAATTTACTAGAAGAGGGTGATGAAATTTTCTTTTTACTTGAAGGAAGTTGTAGGGCAAGTATTGGTGCAAATATTGTTGGACAAATAGATAAAAATCAAATTTTTGGAGAGTTTGCACCAATTACTAAAGAGAAAAGAAGTGCTACTGTAAGAGCAAATACTAAAGTAAAAGTTATTAGCTTTAAATTGGCTTTTGAACTTTATGAGGAAGACCCTTATGTTTTTACTCAACTTTACAAAAATGTAATTGCTGAGTTAGTACAAAAAATTAATGCAAAGAATTTAAATAAGCTTTAATCTTGTTTTTATTCTTTGCTCTAACATATTAATATGCATAATTAAATTATAGTATTCTCCCATAAATGATAAAGGAACTTTAGTCTCTTTTGATATTTCATCTTGTAAATCTTGAAGTTTTTCAAGCTGTTCTTCAAGTTGCTGTTTATTTAAATAAGCTATATCTAATTCTACGGTTTTTACTTCTTCATACCATTTATATATTTTAGAACGCATACTCCATTGATAAAGTGGTAAAACTCCTTTAAATAAAGGTATTAAAAGAGTAATTAAAGGTATTAAAAATATTTTTAATCTATCAATATTTGCAGCTATCCAATAAGGAAATATTTTCTCTAACCAAGTATCTCCATTTTCAAAATATATCTTTGCTTCTTCATGGACTTGAAGTTTCATATTTTTTAAATTAGGAAATTCTCCTTGTTTTGAAAATAGCTCTTTTTTATTGTGTACTTCTTTTACTTTTTTTAATAAGATTCTAATTAATTCTTGTGAAAAATCACTTTTAACAACTAAGTTTGCTGTTGTTGCAAGTAAATTTATATTTTCATCTGGTAAGTTTTTATACAAATCAAGAGTTCCCTCATATAAAGTTAAAGAGTCTAAATATGAATATTTTCTACTATATGCTTTTGCTCTTTTAAAGCTAAGTACATTAATATTTGGATTTTCAAGTAACTCTTTTACAATTTGTGAATTATGAGAAGTAACAGCAAACATAGCATCAATTTTTTTAGCTAACAGTAGCTTTTTTGCTTCTTCATTTGAGTAGTTAAGAATTGTTGCATTCTGTTTTGATAATCCATTATCTTTTAGTATTTTTGAAGTTAAATCATGGGTTCCACTTCCTTCTTGTCCTATATTAATTCTTTTAGTAATCAACTGAATAATATAATCAATCTTATACCCTTCATTTCTATAAAAAACCCACAATGGTTCATAATAGATTGATGCAATTGATTTTATATTTTTTGTATCATTTGTAGTTATTGTTCCATTTTGAATAAATGCAACATCTGCTTTATTTTCATGAAGAAGAGTTATATTTTCAACTGAACCTTTAGAAGTAATAATATTTACCTTTACTTTCTCTTCTTCTAAAAGTTTTTTATAAATTAATGCAGTTTTATAGTAGTTTCCTGTTTTTGAGCCTGTGGCAATAGTTATCTCTTTTTTAGGAGCAGGTTTTACAAACTTTGAAGTTATATAAAAAGATGCAATTATTAAAACTAGAATTGGAATGGATATTGTAAAGAATCTACTTTTCATACTCTTCTCTTTATATTGGTATTTATATACTTTAGTGAAACTAATATAAAGGTATTATAAAAAGAAGTATGAAAAAGAGTATTTAATAAGCTTTGTTTAGTCTTGTTTCTACTTTTCTTTGGAAATATGTAAAGGTAACTACAATTACCCAATATACAATAGCAACTGCTAAAAATGATTCAAAGTATTTATAACTACTTGAAGCTTCAATTTGAGCTTTTGCCATAATCTCTGGAACTCCTAGTGTAAAAGCAAGAGAAGTACTTTTAATTATATCAATAAAATTATTCATCAAACTAGGAATGGCAACTCTAATAGCTTGAGGTAAAACTATATAAGAAAAAGTTTGTGTTCTTGTCATTCCAAGTGAATTTGCTGCTTCAAACTGTCCTTTATCAATAGAAGATATTGCTCCTCTAATTGATTCTGCCATATAAGCTGAAAAGTGCAGGGCTAAACCAGCAATAGAAGCTGTATAAGCATCTAAATTTGAAAATATAGGAAGAATTTGTGGTAAACCAAAATATAATAAATATAACTGTACAAGTAAAGGAGTTCCTCTAAAAAAAGAGATGTATAAATCACAAAGTTGTGTTAAAAGTTTTATCTTATAAGTTGTGATTACTGCAATTAATATGGCAATTATTAAAGCTATGGCAGCTGAAATAACTGCCATAGAGATAGTAATATCTATATATTTAAAAAGTATTGGGAAAATCCCTAAGGTATAATCTATATCAAATGTACTCATTATTTCTCTGTAATATTAGAATCAAACCATTTTACTGAAATCTTTTTTAATGTACCATCTTCTTTTAGTTGTTTTATTGCTTTATTAACTTCTTCAACTAAGGCTTTATTTTTCTCATTTTTAACAAAAGGAAAAGAGTTTGTTAATACTTCAAGTGGTTCACCTACTATTTTTAAAGGTAAATTTGCTTTTTTTATTAGTTCAACTGCTGAAATTCTATCTTGAACAAAAGCATCAATTCTTTTAAGCTTTACATCTTGCTCAAAACCATTACCTTCATAAGTGATAAGTTCAACTTCATTATTTTTATCTAAACTTCTAACTATTTGTGCATAGTTCGTACCTAATGTAACACCAACTTTTTTACCTTTTAAGTCTTCAAATGATTTAATTTCATTATTATCTTTATGTACAATAATTTGTGCCCCATCATAAACATATGCAGTTGGGAAGTAATATTTTTCTAGTCTTTTAGGTGTTGTTGTAATTTGATTTGAAATAGTATCAATTTTACCTGTTTCAAGCATTCCAAAAAGTCCAGAAAACTTTGCAGTTTTAAACTCGATTTTTGCATCAAGTTTTTCACCAATTGCATTCCAAACATCTATTTCAAAACCTTGAAGTTTATCATCTTTATAAAAAGTAAATGGAAAATATCCACCTGAAGTTCCAACTTTTATAACTTTTTCTTGTGTAGATGCTTGTGTAGAGTCATCTTTTGAACATCCAATAAAAAGTAAAGAGAACACTGTAATAGAAGCTAATATTATCTTATTCATAACTGTCCTTTATGTTATTTTTGTGAAATTGTACATTTTTTTTGTTAATTATTTCTTACTTTTAAATTTTATATAAATTTTATTAAATATTTGTGTAGTCTTAAGAAGAGAGTTCTTCTTAAGATTTAAAAAATAGTATTTTCAAGTAGTATTTTAAAGCCTATAGCTATAAGAACAACTCCACCAAGAATCTCTGCTTTACTTTCATATTTTGCAGTTCCTTTTGAGCCAATCATAACTCCAATAAAACTAAAAATAAATGTTGTAATACCTATAATTAGCAAAGAGAAATAAACATTTAAATCAAATAAATGAAGTGTGAAACCAGCTGCCATTGCATCAATACTTGTTGCAACTGCTAAAGTTAATAAAACTTTAGTTGAAACTTTTGCTATATCCTCTTCTGTATTTTCTCCAAAAGCTTCATATATCATTTTTCCACCAATAATTAAAAGAAGAAAAAATGCAAGCCAATAATCAAAACCACCAATTATATCTTTTAATCCAACTCCTCCAAAATATCCAATAAATGGCATTAATGCTTGAAAAAAACCAAAAAATAGTCCAGCTTTAAAAGCTAAAACTTTTAGATTTTCATTACTTTTTATGCCTAAACCAATAGATACTGCAAAAGCATCCATACTTAATGCAATTGCTAAAATTAGTACCTCTAACATCTAATAGCTTCCTTTTTTTTATATGAAAGTGAAATTATAGTCAAAACTAAAAAAGTAGTTGCTGAAAATATAAATGGAATTTCTGGTTTGATTTCATAAAGAATTGTACTTAATAGAGGTCCTATTATTATTCCTAAGCCTTGTGCTGCTGATACTGTACCTGCTGCAACTCCTTGCTCATGCTCTTGTACACTATTTGCAGTGATTGCTAAAAATGCGGGCATTAACATTCCTAAACCAGCTGTTCCTATACTAAAAGCAATAGTTAGTTGTATTTGTGTTGTTATAATACTAACTAAAAAATATCCAATTGCACAAAATATTGAACCTAAGATTAGCCATGTATGCGAAGAGATATTTTTTAATTTTGACACTACAATTTGTGTTAATATAAAAACAACACCAATAACTGCTAAAATATAACCAGTACTTTTTGCAGTTTGAACTTGTGTTAAATGAAATTTATCAAGTATATAAAAACCTAAGCAAACTTGTGAGGTTACAATACTGTACATAGTAAAAAATGATGCAATCATAGGAAGTCTTAATCTTTTATCTAAAAAATGAATAGCTTTTTCTTTAGTTTCTTCTCTTTTTTTACTTGGTTCTAAACTAAAATATATAATAACTACTGCAATTAAAGGTAAAATAGTAGCTACATATAAAGGTGCAGTTAATCCATAAACAGCAAGTACACCACCTATGATTGGGCCTATTATCATACCAATTCCATTTGCAGCACCTAAGCTTGCCATATATGAAGTTCTTTTGCTAGGTTCCACCTTATCAGCAATTAAGGCATTTGATACAGGTGGAATTGCAGAATAAAATACTCCAATCATAACTCTTGCAAAAACTAAAGCAATAAGTGAGATTATAACTGAAGGTGGATTTATTATGGCATAGTTTGTATATCCTGCTAAAAATAAGTAAGATAGAAAAAAACCAAATATTGAAAAAATTAAAATAGTTTTTCTTCCATAATAATCACTTTTTTTACCCCAAAATCTTGAGAGTAATACCCATGCAACACCTGCAAGAGCAACCATAAGTCCGGCATGCCATTCTTGTAAATTTAACTCTCTTACAATTGGACCAACAACTGCTAAGAAAGCCATCATTGAAGACACACATAAAATATTTATTGCCATTAAAGGCTTTATTTCTTTCATTTTTTATCCTATTGTATTTAAACTGTTTATTTTTATTTTTTCATTTTGTTCCTCTTTTGATAAAAATTCATCTATTTTAAATGATAAAAAAAGAGGAATAAAAGCTATTAAACTAATAGCTAAAACTATATTTTCATAACCAAATTTTCCAGAAAAAAAGATACTCATACTTGCAAAAATCAGTCCAGAAAGCATAAACATACTATGTTGAATTGCATATTGTGAAGCTGGATTATTACTATCTATTTCATCCATCATTAAAGTTGAAATTACTGTTGTTGAGGGTGTATAAAAAATAAAAATTGTTCCAATTGTTAAAATTACATGAGTAGTGCTTGAATATCCATGTAGTAGTAAAATCAAGAAAAAAAGTCCTAAAATTTGTCCTATTGAACAAAAAATCAAAACTCTTTTTTTGCCAAATTTATTTATTAGCCATGAAGCACCAAAAGATGCTATAATTCCAATGCTATATCCAATAATATGTACAATTAGTCCAATATCTTTTAGTTCCCATCCTAAATCAACTAAAATTGGAGATATTAACCCATGGGCAGTTGCAACTGCACAAGGAAAAAGAAGAATAAAAACAAGCCATATTTTTCTGTTTTTACCTTTCCAAAAACTATAAAACTCTTTAAAAACAAATCTTTTTTGTTTAGCTTTTTTCTCCCAAGCAGGCTCTTTAAATAGTAAAAGTTGAATTATTGCAATAGAAGTAAAAGATGCAAGAATTAAGACTGTTATTTGCCATTGAAGGTATGAATAAATAATTAATGCAACTCCTCCTCCTAAAACTGTTCCTATAAGTCCTCCTGATACTTTAATTGCATTACCAAAAGGTCTTTGTTCTTTTGTTAGGATTTTATAAACAAGTGCATCTAAAGCAATATCTTGAGTAGCAGAGAAAAAAGAAAAAATAACTGCACATAAAAGAATTATTGAGATATGAGTTGTTACTTCATAAAAAGATGCAAAAAATAGTGAACTTACCATTACTATTTGAGAAAGTATAAGCCAAAATCTATAATGACCAATTCTTTGAAAATTTACTTTGTCTATAAAAGGAGCCCATACAAATCTTAAAACCCAAAAAAATCCTAGCATATAAACTATGCCAAGATTTTCTAAAGACATTCCTGTTTTTCTTAAAATAGCGATAAAGGCTTCTGTAAAGAAACCTAATCCTAAAAATTGTGTAACATACAAACTTAAGAATAAAAAAGAGTGCTTTTTTGTAAGGCTTTTCATCAACTATTCCAAACTTTTGTTCTAGTTTGCGCTTCCCACATATTTTTATATAAGTCACTTGAAACTATTATTTGTTCATGCTTACCTTGCTGTATAATCTCTCCTTCATTCATTACTAAAATATTATCTGCATGAGTAATTGTAGATAACCTATGTGCAATAACAATTACTGTTCTATTTTTTACAAGAGAATCAATTGCTTTTTGAACAGCAAGCTCACTTTTTGTATCAAGAGAAGCCGTAGGTTCATCAAGTATTACAATTGGAGCATCTTTTAAGATTGCTCTTGCTATTGATATTCTTTGTTTCTCTCCACCTGATAAATTTCCTCCTAAATCTCCAATATTAGTTTCATAAGAGTTTGGAAGATTTTGTATAAAATCATGGCAATTTGCAAGTTTGCAAGCTTTGATAATCTCATCTTTTGTTGCTTTTGGTTTTGCCATTTTTATATTATTTAGTACTGTATCATCAAATAAATATACATCTTGAAATACTACAGAAATATCTTTCATAAGCTCTTTTTGTGTCATGTGCTTAATATTTACATCACCAATTTTTACACTTCCTTTAGATACATCATCATATCTCATAAGCATTTTAGTAATAGTAGTTTTTCCACAACCTGAGTGTCCCACTATTGCCGTTAGTGAGTTTTGTTTTATTTTGAAATTTATATTTTTCAAAGAGTAAGTTTCATCTTTATCATATGAATAAAAAACATTTTCAAACTCTATATCAAAACTCTTAGCTTCTTGTTTAGGTTCATAAGTTTTTAATGACTTTATATCTAAAACAGTTTTTATTCTATTAAAAGCACTATCCATAGTATCAAATACAGGAATAACTCCTAAAAATAAAGTTAAAGGCTCAGTTAGTCTTGATACTACAACAAGTAAAGCAGCAAGAGTTATAAGTGCTAGTGAACCTTGTTCTACCCAAATACCTCCTAAGAATACAAGTACTAATAAAATAATTTCAACAAGTGAACCCATAATTAGTAAAGGAAGTGTACTTTTTCCTGCTCCATCTTCTTGTATGGTTCTTACTTTTTTTACTGCTAAATCAAGTTGTTTTGCATTTTTACCTACTTGGTTAACTGATCTTAATACAGGAAGACCTTGAATATACTCAATTAGTTGTGATTCTAAATTTGAGTTGGCATCATTAAAATCTTTTTTCTCTTCAATTGATACTTTTCTTTTGATTATATAAAGTGGTATTGCAAAAGGTAGAATCACTAACATAATAAGTGCAAGTCTATAATCAATAAAAAATGTAAATAAAACTACCACACTTGGTACTACAGTTATTTGCATAAATAGTGCAGAAATAACTCCCATATGTAAAATAGATTCATCAACATTAGCAGATAAAATAGAGTTTAATTCTCCTGTTTTATATTTTGATAAAGTATGAAGTGGCATATTTCTAAGTTTTTTACCTAGTTTTACTCTTAAATCATTTGTAATTTCAACAATATAGCCTGAATAATCAAAATCATGACCAAACCACTTAGTAATAATTGAAATTGCACTAAAAAGTGCCATAAAACTAAACCAATAAATAATCTCATTTATATCTGGTTGTGAAGAAAATATTGCTTTTAATAATGGGAAAAACATTGCAAAGGCTAAACCTAATGTAACAAAAGAGATAAAAAATAGTAAAAGACTTCTTTTAAATCCTATTTTATACTCTCCTGCAATTTCAATTGATAGTTTATACACTTCATATAAAGAACTAAACTTTTTATTTGTCATTATGATTTCCTTTATTATCAATATCCCAGTTATAAGCTTTTTCATAACTTGTATATAAATCAATATAATCAAAAGAGTTTTTAATTAACTCTTCATGTGTTCCTTTTGCTATTAATTTACCTTTTTCAAATAGTAAAATCTGATTTGCATCTTTAATTGTTGAGAGTCTATGTGCAATAATAATTACTGTTTTATTTTTTGTAAGATTTGCTAATGCTTTTATAAGTTTCTCTTCATTTTGAGCATCTGCATATGAAGTAGCTTCATCTAGTACAATTATTTTGGCATCTCTTAATATAGCTCTTGCAATTGTAACTCTTTGTTTTTGTCCACCTGAAAGTCTTGAGCCTTTATCTCCTACAATGGTATCATAGCCTTTGGGTAAAGTCATTATAAACTCATGGATTTGTGCGGCTTTACAAGCTTGAATTACTTGTTCATCTGTAGCTTTTTCATTTGCTAGTTTTATATTGTTTTTAATTGTATCATGGAAAAGATATGTATCTTGAAATACAAAAGCAACACTGTTCATTAGTGTTTTTGAATCAATATCTTTAATATTTTGATTTCCAATTAAAATTTCTCCAGAATTTACATCCCAAAATCTAGGAATTAACTTTGCAATAGTACTTTTACCTGCCCCAGATGAGCCTATAATAGCAGTTTTTGTACCTTGCTTTACTTCAAAATTGATATTTTCAAGGGCATTTGAATCTCTATTTTCGTATTTAAATCCAACATTTTTAAACTCAATATCAAAAGAGTTTAACTCTTTAATTTTATTTGAATAATATAACTCTTCTTCATTTGATATATCAGCAATTCTATAAGCAGCTGCTTGTGATTTTTTTACAAAGTTGCTCATCCACATTAAAGGCATTAAAGCATCACTCATTCCTGTTGCAATTAATAAAACTGCTAAAAATGATACTAAATCTAAACTTCCTTGTAAAACAAAATATGCTCCAATACCACTAACTGCTAAAATAGTTGGCATTGGACTTAAGATTGCCATTGCAAACTTTGCAGCTACACCTGTTTCATTTATCCAGTTTTTTAGATTTGTTTTATAGTTTTCTAAAGACTCATTATATCTTTTAAAAGAGCTTGTACCATCATCAAAAGTTCTAACTATTGGCATAGCTTGAACAAACTCTACAACTGCTTTGTTTATATTTGATTGAGAGTTTTCATATGCATTTCTATAAACTTGAGAGTCTTTCATAACATAACTCATAATAATAACACCAAGTATTAAAACCACAATAGAAGCAAAAGCTAATCTATAATCAATTATTAACATTAAAATTAGTGAAGCAATAGGTGTAGAAATACTTCTTCCTATCATTGGAGTTGTATCTGCAACAAAAGCATGAAGATTTTTTATATCATCTAATAAAACTTTTTTTAATCTTCCTGTTCCTGTTGTTGTTATAAATCCTAAAGGAACTTTTGCTAAATGCTTAGAGAGATTTATTCTCAATATTTCTTCAAGTTTAAATGCTCCAAAATGAGAGATTATAAAAGCATATTTTCTTGAAAAAAATGATATAAATGTGATTACAGCTAAATATATAAAAGCTGTATTAAAATCCATTGTAATTCCTAAAAAAGTTGCATTTTTATCAACTGCTAAGGAAACTACAAATGCTAAAAAAGTTAATGCAATAACTGAAGTGATACCAGAAAAAGCTGCTAGTAATATTGCACTATTAATATGTAAGTTTACAGGCTTCATTATAGCCCATAAACTTTTTTTCATCTTTTCGTTTTCCATAAATTACCTTTATTTCTTATATTGAGTAAAATTATAATAATAATTACTATCAAATACAAGAATGAATTTATGTATAAAGGATTATTTTTTTACATAAAAGTATTTTTTATTAAAATCTATAATTAAAAGCAACATTAAAAGTTCTAGGATTTCCAACAGCTCCCATATATCCTACTGTTGTATCATGAAAACCATCTAAAAAATACTCTTTATTTGTTATATTTTTTACTCCAAAATATAAATCCCAATTATCTTGTTCATAACCAATTTTTGCATTATAAACTGTATAAGATTCAACTTTTTTTTCATTTGACCTATCAAACTGCTTTTCTCCTGTATGCAATGCTTCAAAATTTGCAAAAATACCATTTGGGTTTCTATACTTTAACCCTACATTAAAATCATATTTAGGAATCATTGCTACTTTATTATCTTTATAGTTTCTATTTGCAATTGAATCTTCATAATCTCCATATTTTGCTGATACTAAACCAAAGTTCCCACTTAATGTTAGGTTATTTGTAATTGCATATGAAGTTTCAAACTCTAAACCTTTTATATCAACTTCTGTTACATTAGCCTGCATAATAGTTGTAGGATTTACTTGGATTCTATCTTGATAATCGTCAACTTTTGTATAAAAAGCAGCCATATTAAAAGTTAAACCTAAATTAGGAAATTTAGATTTTATACCAATTTCTAATGCATTTGATATTTCTGGATCAAACTCTGCAAGCTCCTTATTATCAACTGCATATGAAAAACCACCAGCTTTATAACCTTTTGAAGCTGTTGTATAAACCATCATATTTTTATTTATGTAATAATCAAGTGAAAGTTTTGGAAGAACAATTGAGTTTGTTTTTTCCATATTTTTCATAGGAGTTGCTGTGTTTACTCCTGCAAAAGTGTGAGTTCTTTTATCCATACTTCTTTTTGACTTTTCGTATCTAAGTCCTGCTGTTAATCCTAGTCTATCGTCAAAAAATCTTATAGTACTTTGTCCAAAAATCGCAATATCTCTTGAGTTTAAATCTGCTTTCATTTTATCTTCTGAATATAAAGGAACACCCATCATATTTGCATAAGTTTCATCAAGTTTATAGCCTGTTTCATCATTTGCATTCTCATTGTTAAAG
Source organism: Malaciobacter halophilus (assembly GCF_002837275.1). Lineage (GTDB taxonomy): Bacteria > Campylobacterota > Campylobacteria > Campylobacterales > Arcobacteraceae > Malaciobacter > Malaciobacter halophilus. Next base: position 17,291 of record NZ_NXIF01000021.1, read on the forward strand.
TATGTTCCAACTATCCAATTAAAAGAGCTACTGTTTGTTGAAGATAGTCTAAACTCTTGACTTAAAGAATCAAGTTCTCTTGAGTTAAACCCTATGAAGTTTTTACTTGGAGAAAAATCTCCATCTAAAGTACTTTGATTATCCATATCTCTATAACTTGTAATAGAAATAAAATCATAATCTTGTGCACTATAATCAAACTTTAAAACTGAAGTTTTTGTTTTGGCTTGACTATCACCTTTATAATTAAATGATGATTCAAACTCATCTAAACTTGAAAGTCCAGTGGCATTTTTGTATTTGCCTTTTTCCATTGAGGTCATAGGAAAACCTCCATCATCATCTAATTTTTGGTATCCTAAAATTAAACTTGTTTCTAAATTATCTGTTACTTTATAAAGCATATTTGTTCTTAATGATAAAGTATCATGATTATCTATATCTGTTGAAGTATATAAATTTTTAATGTAACCATCTCTTTTAGACTTTAATGCAGACATTTTTAAAAATAGTTTATCTTGGATTAATGGAAGGTTTAAAGAGGCCATGATTTGTTTTGAGTCATAATCTCCTGCTTCAAGATTTACTCTTCCTGATAGTTCATTTGAAGGTTTTTTAGTAATTATATTTATAACTCCAGCCTCTGTATTTTTCCCATATAAAGTCCCTTGTGGACCTTTTAAAACCTCAATTCTTTCTACTTCAAAAAGTGGAGAGTCAAAAGCAAATAAATCTGCATAAGATACATCATCAATATATAGTGCAACTGCTGGTTCTCCTACTCCTGTATTGGAAATACCTCTTATTGCAATTCTTGAAAAATAGTCTCTAGAACCACCATGCATAGTTGTTAAGTTTGGAACATAAGATGCAATTTCTCTAGTATTTTTTATACCTGAGTCTTCAATAAAGAATTCATCTAAAACATTTACTGACATAGGTACTTTTTGAATATTTTGTTCAGTTTTTTGTGCAGTAACTGTAATATCTGATAGCTCAACACTTTTTTTATCTGCCATAAGTGAATTTGATAAAATCACTAAAGATGCACTAAGTGATAATAGTACATGTTTCTTGTTCATTTTCTTACCTTTAAATATAGTCTTAATTTAATTTGTAATATACTTATAATGATAATGAAAATCAATAATAAAGTTATGATAATTGTATTATTAATTAATAAAAAGGTATTTTGTGTCAAAGTTATATGATTTGAATGATTTAGAAAACTTTTTTGTAAAAGACTTAAAAGATAATATAAAAGTAGATTTCCCAAATGAAAGTGGAAGTGTAGAAGTAGAAAAAACCATAATATCTGATGATATTTTTTTATATAAAAATAGCTTTAATTTCAAAGATGACGTATCTTTGGACTCTTCTTCTAGTGAAGAGGGCTTATGTATAAATATAGTATTAGATGGTAGTTTAAAATATACAGATAGAATTTTAGATGAACAAACAAATAAGTGTGCTAATAGTATGTTTGTAAAGTATATTAATCAAAGTCAATCTTTATTTGAAGTTAATAAAGGTAATATCTTAAAGGATATTGGAATAATAATAAAAGGGGAGTTTTTACAAGAGTTTTTTTTAGAGAAAATATCTAATAAAGAGTTGATTTTGAAAAACTATGAAAAAAATATTCCTACTAATTTTAAAACTGCTCAAACAAATCTAAAAACAAAGATTTTAGCCCATGAGATTTTTAATTCTCCTTATGAAGGAGAGTTGCATAAAATCTATTTACAAAGTAAGGTTTATGAAATAGTATTTCATGAGTTATCTGATATTTTACAAAAAAATAGGCTAAAAGATATAAAAAAAGAGGTAAAACTTACAAAAGAAGATATTTATGCCTTACAAAAAGCAAAGAGCTTAATTTGTGAAAAAAGATTTTTTCTTAATCTTCCAAAACTCTCAAAAGAAGTAGCTTTAAATGAGTTCAAATTAAAGTATGGTTTTAAAAAGCTTTTTAATACTACACCAGGGGCTTTAATTTTAGAGCATAGGATGTTAGAAGCAAGAAAGTTATTAGAAAGTAGTGAACTTAATATTACTGAAATTTCAAAATTAGTAGGTTATAAGTATGTTCAAAGCTTTACAACTGCATTTAAAAAAAGATTCAATGCCAATCCAAAAGAGTTTATAAAATCAAGAAAATACTATTATTAAGAAAAGAGAATTCTCTTTTCTTAAAAACTATACCTTAATCCCACTCCTATTTTTCTTGGGTCTCCAAAAGTGATTCTTGACATTCCTCCTGCTGTATCAAATGCTGTTACATACTTTTCGTCAAAAATATTGTTTGCATAAGCATAAAAATCCCAATCTTTATATTTATAACCAAATTTAACATTTGTTGTTATGTAACTATCTTGTTTATCCATTTTATTTTTTGAATCATGGAAAAAATATGTTGGCCCTTGAAGATTTATATCTGCTCTTGAATAAAATCCACTAGGATTAAAATATCCTACACCAACTCTTGCTGTATATTCAGGAGTTAATTGAATCTTTTCATCATCATATTTTGCATCACCTGCATCATACTGTTTATATTTTGCATCTGTAAATCCAAAGGCACTTGTTAATTCCCAATTGCTATTTGGATAATGATTTATTTCTAGTTCAACACCTTGAGAATAGGCTTTTTTTGCATTATCTGTTAACCATATAGAAGTAGATAAAGATTTATAAACATGAATATCTTTTATATCCATTCTAAAAATTGATAAAGTTAAATCTGTTTTTTCAAATGAACCTTTTAATCCTATCTCATAGTTTGTAGATTTTTGTGCTTCAAATGAGTTTGCATCTTTGTCATTATTCATAGCAAAATAGTTAAATCCACCTGGCATATATCCTTTTGAAATTGATGTATATGTTGTCCAATCTTCATTTATTTTATAAGAAAGAGCAAGTTTTGGTAAAAAAGTATTCCAAGTTTTTTCATCATTAAAATGATTCATTGCTGGACCAGAAACACCAACTGGAAGCATATACATATCTAAATCTATATCTTTTTTTATTCTTTGGTATCTTCCACCTAAAGTTAATTCAAAATCTTCATAAAATGGTATAGTTACTTGTCCAAATAAAGCTTGAGTTTTGCTATTTGTTATTGATTGGGCATCTTGAACCATTTTTGTTCCCATCATATTAAATTGCATTCCATATGGACCATTATTAAGCTTTTCATCTTCAAAGTATAAACCAGCAACCCATCTAAAATCTTCACTATTTGTACTTGAAAGTCTAAACTCTTGTGTCCATGATTTTGTTTCACTTTTATTCATTTGATAAAGCTCTTTAAAAGCAGGATTATCAGAGTAATCTGCATCATACTCTCCATCAATATTAAACTTTTTATGTGTAGTAAGAGAGCTAAAATCAAAGTTATTAAAAGCATATTTTGCTTGAAAACTTTGTGCTTGAGTATCCAATATTTCAACAGTTGGTACATCAAAACTAAAATATTCAGCATCATCTCTATTTGCATCACTTACATCTATTTGGTCACTTTGTGAATAGCCATCTGACCAATGTCTTTTTTCATGTTCATCTGTAAGGTTTAATTTTAAACTTAATCTATCTGTAGGTTTATATAAAAAGTAAGTATTTACTTTTCTACTATTTTGTCTATTTGCATGGTCATTCATACCAGGATAAGTATTTTTTATCCAACCATCATCTTTTTGAAAATTTCCATTAAGTCCCCAAAATAGTCTGTCTTTTATAATAGGACCATTTATATAAAAATTAGCAAGATTGTAGTTGTTGCTTCCATACTCTAAATTTAATGAACCATTATAGTAGTTATTTGCTTCTTTTGTCACAATATTAATAACTGCTCCAATTGCATCTTTTCCATATAAAGTTCCTTGAGGACCTCTTAATACTTCTACTCTTTGTACATTTGCTAAAGCAGGGTTAAAATTATATCTATTTGCCATGGGAATACCATTGATATAAACTACAACAGGATTATTATTTGTAAACAAAGAGGTATTTAATCCTCTAAAATTTATATAAGTTCCAGAAGTAGAGTTTGCTGCGTACATTCCTGGTACTTGATTTATCACATCAATTACGGTTTTGATGCCTTTTTCTTGCAGTGTAGTTTCATCTAAAACTGTTATACTTTGAGGTACATCTTTTATATTCTCCTCAATTTTGTTTGCAGTTACAGTAATACTATCTAAATTAGTAGATTTCTTTTCATGCTCACTATGTGCATAAGCAACAGAAGTGCAAATTAAACTTGCTAGTATTAAACTAATGGGTTTATTCATTTTGTTTCCTTATATTATCTAAAGTATTTTTGAGATAATATTATAATGATAATCATAATTAATTATAATATATTTTTTATGAATTAAGGATTTATTTTTAAGTATGAGGGATTAAATGTCATATAGAATAAGTAGCATTGATTTTGAAGATTTTATATTAAGTAGTAATGAGTGTAATTGTTGGCAACATAATATTCCAAATAATTTAGGAGTTATAAAAAGTAATAAGCAAATTATTGAAGATAATATTTTCATGTTTAAAACAAGTGCATCAATAAACAAAAAATTAGAGGTTAAGTCTTTTTCAAAAGTTTCTGGACTTTGTATTGCTATTAATCTTGAAGATGATGTAATTTATACAGATAATAGTAATAATTCGAAACTTTTATTTAAAAAAGATGAGATTTTAATAAAATATGTAAATAGTTATGATGGTTCAATTATTTTTGATAATTTTACTAAAACAAAATCTCTTTGCCTTGTAATAAGAGACTCTTTTTTAGAAAAATACTTTTTTAATGGACTTAATAATGTAAAGGTATTAAAAAGAAATTTTCAAAATCATATCTCAACAAATATAAAAAAATCATTGGCAAGTTATAAAACAAAAATCTTGGCAAATGAACTATATAATTCACCTTTTGAAGGAGATTTAGATACTTTATATTTGCAAAGTAAAGCATATGAGATTATTTATAGTGAATTTAAAGATATATTTAATTTAAATAAAGAAAATATTTGTACTTGCAAAAAAGTAAAATTTAACTCTTTAGATATAGAATCTTTAAAAAAAGCAAAAGAGTTAATTTTATCTTCCCAAAAGGTTTATTCTATAAGTGATTTAAGTAAAGAGGTTGCTTTAAATGAATTTAAATTAAAATTAGGATTTAAAGAGCTTTTTAATACAACTCCAGGAAGTTTAGTACTACAAGCAAGAATGCAAAAAGCAAAAGAGTTATTAAGTACAGGTGATTACAATATTGCTGAGGTTTCAAGTATTGTAGGTTATAAGCATCAACAAAGTTTTACAGTAGCTTTTACAAAATATTTTAAAGTTAATCCAAAAGAGTTAATAAAAAATAGAACTTATTATTTTTAGGTAATATTTTGCTAGTATAATCACCATTAATAAAAATAAAATGTACTGTGCTTATACAGGCTGTAAAACCATGAACTAAGCCAATTATTGACTTAGTTTCATGTAAAAACTTTTTGTTTTTCAAACATAATTTTCCTAGAATTTATAAGAAAGAGTAACTTTAAAGTTTCTTCCTGGCTCATAATCTGTTGCATCACCAAATGCTTTTAAATCACCTTGAAAAGAAGAGTGAGAAGCATAAGCTTTATCAAATATATTATCAATTCCAGCAATTACTTTTAAACCTTTTATTGATTTTGGTGTATATTTAACAGCTAAATCATGTACATGATACCCCTCTTTTTCTATATCTTTTACATCGTTTTCATCTTTAACAAAGATTGATTGCCAAGAAAGTCCAACTTCAGGTGTAGCTTGATAGTTTAATCCAAGAGTAAATGTATCTCCTGTTTCTTGTTCAAGTGCTTCTCCTGTATAAAGTACTTCTGAATCCATTCTTGAGTATGTAAATAAAGCATTAAAGTCATTTAAGTTATATGCAAAGCTTGCTTCTATACCTTTTGTTTTTGTATCTCCTAAATTTACCATTTGGTATGTGTCATCAAAGCCAATATCATCATTGATTTTTGTAACATAATATTTAGTTAATATTCCAATATTATCTGCACCTAGTACATTATCTTTGATATATTTAAACCCAATTTCATTGTTATAACCTGTTTCTGATTTAATATTTGAGTTTTGTGTTGTAGCTCTTGTTCTATAACTTGCAAAAACTTCTTGCATAGGAGCACCTTTAAATAGTGTTGTATGACTTGCAAGTAATGATAAACTATCTGTAACTGCATATTCAGCAGCAAGAGAATAAGTTATCTCTTTTTCACTTACATCTGCAACAACTCCATTAAGTTTATATTTAGTAGCTCTAATTCCAGGAGTTAATATAAGGCCATTATTAAAATCAATTGCATCTTCAATAAATAGAGCAAAAGTTTTAGCTTCTTCATCATCTCCATAAGCATCTCCATCAGTAGTTACTTCACTTGTTTGTACATCATAAGAAAATCCATATGTAAAAGTATTAAGAATATCTTTATAGTTGATATTTGATTGAGCTTTTGTGCTAAAACCTTTATTTTCTACAATAGCATTAAAAATATCTCCTCTTTTATTAGAGTTTGATTCATGTCTTGTTAAATCCATTTCATTGAAATATAAAGAAGAGTTTATAAGTAGATTTTCTCCTTTATCAATTGTATGCTTTAATGTGTAAGTGTTTCTAATATATTCAGTTGGATGAATTAAATCTGCAGGAGCTCCTCTTGCAACATTAATTGCTTCATTTACTGCTGTGCTAAAATTTGGTCTTGGGTGATAATCACCTTCATCTTCTAGTCTATCATAAGAAAAAGATACTCTTTGCGTATCGTCTAAGTCAATACCATACTTTAATAAAAGGTTTTTAATAGTACCTTCTCTTCCTTTTTCTTTGGTTCCATCTCCTGTTTTCCAATTTTCATTTTCAATATGGTCATAATAAATAAAAAAATCAGAGTTATTTGTTATCTTTCCATATGTAGCAAGTGATGCTCCAACACTATCATTACTATTATATTTAGTAGAAACAATTGCTCCAACTTTCTCACCATTTTCTAAAAAGTCTTTTCCATCTTTTGTTTCAAACTCTATTGAACCTCCTAGTTCTCCATGAACTACAGAGTTTGCACCCACTTCAATATTTACTTTTTTTAGAATATCAGGATTAACTTTTAGAGTACTTTGATGGTGAAACATATCAACATTAGGCTGTTTTGCACCATCAATAGTAATATTGATATCTTCATCTTTTATTCCTCTAATGATAATTTTATTATTCATTGAGTGACTTCCTCCAACATCAACACCTGGTAATCCTCTTAATAAATCACTTAAGTGGTCAGCTTGCTTAGTTTCAATTGAATCTTTTCCTAAGTTTAAAGAAGAACTAACAATTTCAGTTTCCCAAACATCAACTGAATTTATCTTATTTGTATCTTTTGCATTTGCATTTAAAGAAAAAATTGCTAAAGAAGCAATTGAACTTAAAAGTATTTTTCTATTCATTATATTCCTTATCTCTTGTGTGTAGTTTTAAATTGAAAAATAAAAATTGAATTGTATTCACCTTTTACTTTTAACAAACTTTAAAATGATAGTGAGTATCATAACTAATATAAATCACATTCAAATCACAATTGGAGATTTAATGAACAAATTAATGGAATTTTTACAAAAAACTGTAGAAATATTAATAGTAGAAGATGAAATGGTATTAGCAATTGATATGGAAAGCTCATTGGAAGAGATGGGATATGAAATATCAGGAATAGAATCAACAGCACAAGATGCAATAAAACATGTAAATGAAAATAAGCCAGATATTGTAATTATGGATATTAACTTAAAAGGCTACAAAAGTGGATTAGAAGCTGCAAAAGAGATATGGCAAACTCATAAAATACCAATTATTTTTTTAACTTCTTATAGTGATGATTTAACAGTTAAAAAGTCTATGGAGAGTGAACCTTATGCATATTTAATAAAACCTTGTAGAGAAAAAGATATTGATATTGCTATTAAAACTGCACTTCATAAGCACAACTATTTTTTTAAAAATAAAAATCTAATGAGTGAGCAAATAGTTATTGATTTAGCCCAAAACTATAAGTATGATAGAACAAAAAGAGTTTTATCAAAGGGCTTAGATAGTATAAAATTAACAGGAAATGAATTAAAATTTTTTGATATTTTAAGTGAAAATCCAAAAGAGTCAGTTAGTTTTGAGCAAATAATTTCATATATTTATAGAGATGAATCACTATCTGATATGGGAAAATTAAGAACACTAGTATATAGATTAAGGGCAAAACTTAATGCTGAGGTTTTTGAAAATGTCTATGAGTTTGGTTATAGGCTAAAACTTGACTAGTTTTAATACTTTTTCAAAATTATCTTTTTCTTCAAAACTTTTTTTATCTCTTATTGTATTAGCTTTAGTTTTATTATCCATTCTTTTTTTGCTCATCATACCAAAAATGGAAAAAGAGCAGTATGAACATGAGATAAAACAAGTAGAGCAAACAATTGCTTTAAATACACAACAACTTCATTTAGCAGTTAAATATATTAGAAATGATGGTAAAAAAAATTATGAATTAGTTAGATTAAGGATTGAGTCAAAACTTGAAAAATTGTCTCGAAAATTAAAGAAATTATCATCTTTTGAACAAGAAATTGCATTAAAAGAGTACTCTAAAAAACTCTCTTGCCAAATAGCTTTAATAGATAATTCAAATAAATTATCAAAGCATCTAAATAATAAATTAAATAATGATGGGTATATTCAATATAAAAATTCAAATCATAAGGTAAATAGTTGGAAAAACTATATAAAAAAACATGAAAAGAATTTTTGTCCTTCAATTACTAGTCATATAGTTTATAGTATGGAGTTTGATAAAAATAGCAATTTACTACTTTCTTGTAATAGTGACTTGTTTTATGACCATGAAAATAATGAAGAAAAAAAGATTAAAAAGTATGTACAAAAGAGTTTTTCATATACTAATCATTTACATAAAGGGAATACTTTTTTAATGTGGTTAAATGTAAAAGATGCTACAAATAATCCTTTATATAATAAAAACGATAAACCAAAAAACAATAAGTATTGTATTAGTAAGTTATCTGATGTAAAGAGTATAAATACAGGTACATTAAGTGCAAAAGATATTTTAAGTGCTAGTAATGGCAAGCCTATTACTCATATTTTAAATGGCAAGAAAGCTTTAACATGGGTTAGAAGTATTAATAATGACCCTGTAAGAAGATTAGTATTTTTAACAACAGTTTATGAAGAAGATTTATATAAGGCAATTGATAAGGCCTTTTGGAAGCTTTTTCCTGCTGCAATTATGTCTTTTATCTTTGCAATATTAATTGGATATTTACTCTTTAGAAAGTTTTCAAAAAGCTTAGATACTTTAGTGAATACATCAAAACAAGTACAAAGTGGTAACTTAAAATTTAGGTCAAATATAAAAGGTGAAGATGCAATTGGGCAATTAGGACAAACTTTTGATTTGATGCTTGATTCTATGGAAAGCAATATTAAACTTCTTGATTTAAAAGTAGAAGAGAGAACACAAGAGTTAAAAAACTCTTTAGATGAAAAAAATACACTATTAAAAGAGATTCACCATAGGGTAAAAAATAATTTGGCATTTACTATAAGTTTAATAAAACTTCAAAAACGAAAAGTAAGTGATAAAAATACAAAAGAAGTTCTTACTGATATTCAAGAAAGAGTTTATATTATGGAATTAGTTCATAGAAAACTTTATGAAAGTAAAGATTTAAACAAAATTCCTTTTAAAAAATATATTCATGAACTTATTTGGGATATTAAAAATGCATATCATATTGAATATTTAGATATAAAGCTAAATATTGATGATATATTCTTAGATATTGAGCATGCATTACCTTGTGGTTTAATAATCAATGAGTGTTTAACTAATAGTTTAAAATATGCTTTTGAAGAAAAATCATCTCATAACTTTTTTGAAATAACTTTTAAAAAGCAAGATTTACAATATGTTCTTGAGATTGCTGACAATGGAAAAGGCTTACCAAAAGATTTTGATATTTATAAAAGCAAAAGTTTGGGACTAAGACTTATTGTTTCTATTTCACAAAAACAACTACTAGGAAATATAAGTTATAAAAATAGTGGTGGATTAAAATATATAATAAGCTTTGAGATTTAAGTGTTAAGCGCTATTTTAAAATATAATTGACAGCTAAGAGTTAACTTCTTAGCTGTTTTAAAATATTTCTAGCTTTTCTTTTGTGGTAAGGGTTGTTCACTATTTGTTGTAAAGTTTTGATACTTTGTGATTTATTATCTAGTTCATAATAGCACAAAGCTTTAAGTATCTTTTTTTCTCCATCAAGTTTACTATTTTTTTTAGTTCTCATACTATTTATAATTTTTATGCTTTTTTCATAGTTTTGTTTATTATAGTATAAATTTGCAAGTATCATTTGAAACTTTGCATTTTTTGCAAATTCTGAACTAGATAGTTTCTTAATAGCTAGGTTAATTTGTTTAGAATTAATATAGCTAGATACAATAATTTCAAATATCTTTTTATCTTCTTTTACCATTTTTTCATCAACTGCTTTTGTCAAAAGTTGTGCAGATTTTTTATATACTCCATTTTGTAAAAGAATATTTACAAAGTATAAAATATTATCTTTTTTTGTAAGAATATTGTTTTTATATGCTAACTCTAAAGTTGAAAGGGATTTTTTTAATTGATTCTCTTGCTGATAAAGAGAGGCTAATTGAACCCAATACTCTTCTTTTGTATTAAATAGTTTTACCATCTTTTTCATTACTTTTATAGCATTTTTATAATCTTTTAACTCTACATATGAAGAGTAGTATATTTTATACCAAGACTCTTTAATTTGATTGTGTTTATTATTTGAAAAGTAGTTTTGTGAAAACTTGATACTATTCTTATAATCTTTATTATAATAGTAAGCTAAAATAAGGTTTTCATAAATATCTGATTTTTTTATAAATTTGCTATTTAAAAGCTCTTTTGATAGATGTATACTTTCTTTATATTTCTCGTTTGAAAGATAGACTTTTGCAAGTGAAAGTTTTACTTGATGAATACTTTTTTCTTCAAATGCATTTAGTTTAACTATTTTTTCATATGCATCTTCTACTTTATCATATTTACTAGTGCTAATATAAATATTTGCAAGTGTTTGATAAATAAAAGATTTTTCATATGCATTTTTATCTTTTTTTAACAACTCTTCTAAGATTACCTTAGCTTTAGTAAGTTTATCTTTTTGTATAAACTCTTGAGCTTTTGTAAGTGTGTTGTATGTACTTTTTGACATACTATTTTTTGCGTACAATCCACTGCTTAAACAAAGTATCATTACAATTAGTAATTTTTTAATCATCTTGCCAACCTAAAATTAAATGTAATTGTTGCATTTTTAAAAGTTCCAGCAACATCATCTTTTGATGGTTTAAATCTCCATCTTTTCATAGCTTTTATTGCTGCTCTTTCAAATACACCTTCTGGGTTAGATTTCATAACTTTTACATCTGAAACAAATCCACTTGAATCTATTTTAAATGCAAGTTGTACAAACCCCTCTTGCCGTCTTATCTTAGCCCTTCTTGGGTATCTAGGATTTACTCTTGTTATTGCTGTTAACATATTTGCATCTATTAAATTTGAACCTAATTCAATTTGTGCTCCACTAAGAGAGTTAATTGAAGAAATATCTATATTTGGATTAACAGCTAAAGGTTTAATTTTTACATTTTTATCAAGTTGTTTATTTAAATTTGTTTTTAATTCAAGTTTTTTAGGTTCTACTTTTTTTACTGGTTCTTTTGGCTTTACTCTTTTCTTTTTTTCAATATGTGTATCTTTTTTGTCTCTTAAATAAGTTAATTCAATAGGTTCTGATTCTTTTTTTATCATGTCACTTTGTGTTGAAGTCATTTTTTGCATTAGTAAAAACATACCAACAGATATAAAAAAAGATAAACAAATTGCTATAAAAATTCTCATTTTAATTCTTTAATGTTGAGATTGAAATATTTGTAATGCCAGCAAGTCTTACTTGGTCCATAACTTTTACTAAAACACCTGTTCTTGCATCTTTATCTGATTGAACTACTACACTATTTTGTGAATTACTAGCTTTTAATCTTTCTATATTTGATCTAATTGCTCTTATATCAACCATTCTTTTGTCAATCCAAATTTCATCATTGTTTTTAATTGCAATTAAAATATTTGCTTGTGCTTTTTGCTGACTTGTTTTTGCACTTGGTCTATTTACTTCAACTCCAGCTTCTTTAACAAATGATGTTGTAACAATAAAAAATATAAGCATAATAAACACTACATCAAGCATAGGTGTTAGATTTATTTCTGTCTCTTCTTTATTTGCTTTGTGGGAAAATCTTCTCATTATAAAACCTTTGAAATCTCTAAATATAATTTATCTGTGTGATACTTGATTGAAAGCTCTAATTTCTTTTCAAATAGTATTCCACTTAGTGCAACTACCATCCCTGCCATTGTTGGGATTGTTGCCATTGAAACACCATTTGCCATAGATTTTACATTGCTTGTTCCATTTAATGCCATTACATCAAATACTTCAATCATACCTGTTACAGTTCCAAGAAGACCAACAAGTGGGCATACAATAATTAAAGTTTTTATAAAGCTAAGTCCTGTTTTTAGTTTTATATTTGAGTCTTCAATAATATATTTTTTAATCTCTTCTTTGAACCTTTGATTTATTTTTGAATCTTTTAATTCAGCTATTAAAGAGTTTTTATACTTTTTGTATTCAAAACTTATATAGATATATCTTTCAAGTAGTAATGCCCATAAAAATAGGGCAATACCAAATACTATGTAAAGTACAAAGCCTCCTCTTTCAAAAAAGCCAAATAGATTATCTATGTATATATCAATCATTTTGTTTCAAATTTTTTGCTAACATTCCTATACTTTGCTCTTCTAAAATAGATACAATTGCTTCAGATTTTGAAGAGATGTATGTATAAGCAAAAAGTAAAGGAATTGCTGTAACTAAACCTAAAACTGTTGTAATTAATGCTGTTGAAATACCTCCAGCCATTAGTTTTGGGTCACCTGTACCAAATAGAGTAATTGCTTGGAAAGTTGCAATCATACCTGTAACAGTTCCTAATAATCCAAGTAAAGGTGTAACTGCTGCAAGTAGTTTTACAAAACTTTGACCTTTTTTTATAGTATTTGTCTCTTTTAATATCTCTTCTCCAATTTTTATCTCTAAATCATTAATTGAATCATTTATATTTTTATAAAATACCTCTGCAATTTTTCCTAAAGAGTTAGAATTATCATAGTTTGAAATATCTTTTCTTTGTTTTTTTATTTTTGTATGAATAATATTTAAAATAATCATTTTATATATTGCAAAAATTAAACCAAGTGCACCTAATGTAAGAATAATATATCCTACAATTCCACCTTGGTTGATTCTATCCATTAGTGTTGGATTATTTCCAAGCATTGTAAAAAGTGTACCTTTTGTTGGGTCAACCAACACATTTTTTATCTCGTTTGTACTAGCTTCAAACTCTTTTGCACTATCTTGATATTTTGATGATGGTTGAACTGATAGTTCAATTAATGCATTCATATCTTTTGAGTAAGCTAGAAAATTACCATTTGAAAATGCTGAGAACTGACCAATTCTAGTAACTTCTTGAGTGTTTTTTTGTCCATTGTTTGCAATAACTGTGGCATTATAATTTGCAATATTTCCACTTTGAATAATCTCATCTAACATTGTGTGCCAAAATGTTGTAAGCTCATCAATTGTTGGAAGTTTTTTAGAGTTAGAAAATTTAGTAAAAACCTCTTTTTTTTGTGGAAATTGTGAAGCTGTAAAACTTCTGTTATAGTTTGTTAAAAAGTCAGCTGATGTTTGTCTTACACTTCCAAACATTTCCCCTAAATCACCAATTTTTATATTTAATTCTGACTCTTTTTTAGCCAAAATCTTTTCATTGTCTTCAATAATCTTTTTTAATCTTTGTGTTTCTAAATTCTCTTGTTTTAACTCTTTTTTTGTTTTAATTAAAAGTTCTTTTTGTCTATTTTTGTTATCTATAAAATCTTTTAATCTTTTTTGTTCTTCAATTATCTCTTTATTTGAAGAATCTTTTACATTTTGTAGTAAGCTATTTAAATCAAGTGCAAAACTTGCATTTACAATAAGTAGTGTTGTTAATATGTATTTAATCATTATATACCTTTACTTGTTAGAAATGGAAGATTTAAAAAGTCAACATTTTGATGTTTTTTAGCGATTTTTATACCTTTTCTAATGTTAGATTTTGCATCACTATTATCTATTTTTACCCATGATTTTGTCTTTTTATTCCAATATCCATACTCTTTTAAGTCTAAACTTTGATAATATAAAGCAGTTCTTCCTAATCTTAAGAAATTATAAGTTTTGTTATCAATTTTGTCTTGATATGTTTCAATATTATTTGAGTAGTCATACTCAATTTTAAATGCTTCTAATATAATTCTATATTTTTCAGCAGTTTTAATATCTGATTTATTAAGGCTTTGTTTTAATCTTTGAATTCTATTTGTTCTTTCTTCCAATAAAAATGGAGTATCCATTTGAACTAATTTTTCTAAACTATCAACCATTTTTAGCATAAGTGGAAAGATGTTTTTTTGAGTTTTTTCTATATCAACTAATTGTTGGTCAATATCTTTTAACTCTTTTTTTTGTGAATCAAGGATTTTTCTTAATTGATTGTTGTAGATTCTGCTATTTTTTAACTCAGCATTTGTGTATTTATATTCACTAAATAACTCTTGAGTTTTTTCATCTAAGTTGTCAATTCTATTTTGATAAGATTTAAGTTTAGTATTTGTATTTTCAATAATATTCATTGATTTATCAATTTCATCAGCAATAACTGAAGAAGTAAATAAAATTGAAATAAACAGAAGTTTTAATACCCAATTCATTTTTAACCTTTTTATTAATTTTGAGAATTATAATCAATAATGAATAAAATTTAACTTATTTAAATGAAATTCATGATAAGAAAAACTATATTCAAAAGAACAAATAAAGAATTTTTATTTGTTCTTTAGTTCTAAAAGTAGTTTATTAGTATTTTTAATACTAATAAAAATAGTTGCAAAAAGTAAGACAAATGCTATTATAATACTAATCGTAACAGCATTGCTAGTTGCAATTGTTGCATCTGTTCTACTTCTTTTTCTTGGTTTTTCTTTATTTTCTTTAGAAGTTTTAACCTCCTTAAATCCTTCAGGAGGAGCAATACCATCTTTAATAACAGTATGCCCTTCTCCTCCATCTAAAACTATTTGATAAGGAATTTTTGGAATATCAACAGTTAGTTCATTAGAAGCAGGAAGTCTTTTCTCATAAAGAATCTCTTTATTATGTAATGCTTCTAAAATCAATAAAGCACCAGCAGCACTTTGACCTGTATTAAATACTCCTTGAACTGTAATCGTTCCATCTTCATTATCCATTACACTTAAAACAAGTGAGTGTGAAAATAAAAATATAGGAGTAAGTAAAATAATTAAAAAACTAGATATTTTTTTCATTTTTAACCTTTTTATTTAAAATCCAAAATAGCTTAGCTTCGCTTCTATTTGAAGGAAGTTTTTTAGCAATATAAATTAACATTGCACCAAATAGTATAAGTGAAATATCCACAGCAAGTATATTTCTTAGATTAAAACTAATAAGTTCAAAAAAAGAGAACCCAGAATTAATTGAGTGAATAAATGCAGAAAGAATAAAAATTATTCCACCAGAGTATAAAAACTCTTTAGATGCTTCATAAGAATTAATTCTAAAAAAAGACCAAAAAAGAGTAAAAAGCCAGACATTATAAAAAATACCTTGTTGCCAAACTACTCTATTCTCTAAAGAGAAAGGAAGTAGCCATTGAAGTAAGAAAAGTGTAGCAGTTGCTGGTATTACACCAATCATACTTGCTAAGCTAAATTTGCCTAGCCAATGATAAAATGTGATTTTTTCATCAAACTTTTTAGCTTTTTTTTCCAAATATAACATCATTGCAAAACCAATTGCAATTGCACATAAAGCCATAATAACTGCAACTATAATTCTTGAAAATATATCTATACCAAATAAAAAATGTAAAAAGAATAGACTCTCAGCTACAAATACAGGCCACACTTTATCCATTACTTTTTGGTTTTTAATCAAATCTTCTGTTGTTGCACTTAAAGTAATTGTTGGTCGATTAAATATTCCTCCATTTAAAAATGGTTTAAAAGGGTTATATCCTACTATTTCTACTTGTGCTGATTTATCATTCCAGTTTTTTAATCTAATTTGTTTAAAAGTAAGTTCAGGATTGATTTTTGAAGCTTTTTTTAGTAACTGTTTTATTTCAAGCATTTTAGCTGTTTGGTTTATTTTTTTAATAGGTTTACTCTCTTCAAAAAGTACTTTTCCTACAACTTCATCAATTGCTTTTGCTTCCCCTTTTGAAACAATCTTTGACATAGGCCCTGAACTAATTAATCCTACATTCATAACAGCTCCACTTAAAGTAATAAGTAAAAATGGCAAAAATGCCCAAGTAAATACTTTTACATGTATTTTAGAAAAAACTGCTTGTTGATTTTTCCCTTTATTTGCAAATTTAAATAAGTATATTAAAATAAGTCCAGTAACAATTAAAAGTAAAGTTCCAACTGCTACAAAGCCAAAAGATAAACGACCTATTAATTTTAAGGGTTGTCCATAATGAAGCTCATTTAAAAACTCAGCAAGATGGGATTTTTGTTTTGTTTCATCTTCTAATTTTTGTTTTGTTATGGGATTAAAAGCGATTGGTTTTACAAAGGGGTTTGTAATTATTACAGCAGGGTCATTCATTCTTCCAGGAAGATTAACTAGTATATCATCTTTAGGAAAATTTTCATCTTCTAAAACTTTATTTATCATATAATTATAATCAATATTAAAAATATCAGTTGTTTGTATATGTCTTGATGGTTTTTCCCATGTTTTAATATAAGGAAGAAGTATCGCAAAAATACCAAAAAATATCGCAATATACATAATTATAGAAAAAATCACTCCAGCAGCAATATGAAGTCTAAAAAGTCTTTGTTTAAAAAGTTTTGATTTGTTCTCTTGCATATAAAATCCTTAATATAATATATAAAGTGCAATTGCACAAATTGTAGTTGGTATTATGAATCTAAGTAATGCAATAAGTTTTGTATAAGATAGTATAATCCATGTTGTAGCACAAGCCCATGCTAAAGTATTAAACATTATTGAAATTATTGTAGATTCTTCAATCTTAAGTGGGATAATAAAAGCAAGTAGTGTCATAAATAAATAAGAAAGAATTAACCCTCCAAATATACTTAAAACAACTCTAAACCAGCCTAATATCTTTCCATTTTTTTCAGGAGTATTTAGTTTTGTATATGTCTTTTTTATCATATATTACCTTTGTTGATTTCCCCAAAATTTGGGGAAATTTTAAAATGAATAACTTAATGCAAATATTGCAGTTCTTCTTTTACCATAAGCAGCAGTTGCAGTTCCTGCTGTTTGGATATAATCTTCATCTGTTAAGTTTTTTACACTAAAATTTGCTTTCCAATTGCCTTTTTTATATCCAAGCATCGCATTATAAATAATATTTGAATCTATTTTTATATTATTATTTGTATCTGCAAATCTATCTCCTATATATCTAGCTCCAGCTCCAACAAATATATTTTTTAGTCCTAAATCTGTTAAATCATAAGTAGTAAAAATATTTGCATTATGCTTTGGCACACCTGTTAATTGATTATTATTATAGTTTATATCTTCTGTTTTTGTATATCCATAAGAAGCAACTAATGCCCAGTTGTTTGTAATTTGACCCATTAAATCAATTTCAAAACCTTTACTTTTGATTTTTTTACTAGTTTTATAAAACATATTTGTTCTTGTAGCTGTTGGATCTTGTTGTGCAACATTCTCTTTTTGAATTTTAAAAAGTGATGTAGTTAAAGTAAAGTTATCATTAAATAGTTTCTGTCTTAATCCAATTTCATAACCTTTACCCTCTTCAGGGTCTAATAAATTACCATTTTTATCAACATAACTACTATTTTGAGGGTTGAAAGATTCAGAATAGTTTGTAAAAAATGTAGTTTGATGTGATAATTTATATACTAATCCAATTTGTGGTGTAGTTGCAGAATCTGTGTAACTATTTTTTGTATCTTTTAAGATATTTTCATTTTCCATTTTTACTTTTTGGTATCTAAAACCTAAGCTTAATATTAAATCCTCTGTTAAATTTATGTTATCTTGTATAAAACCTCCATAATTTTTTGTTTCATTTTTTGAATCAACATATTTAAAAGCATTTGGGTGATCTGACAGATGTGTTAATGCACCACCATAATTTACATTTTTAGGGTCTAAAATATAACTAATTGATGTATCATAATAACCAGAGTTTTCTGTTTTTGATTTTTTTGCATCAAAACCTAAACTAAGTCTATTTTTTAAATCACCTAAATAAAACTCTTTATTTATTGTATATTGAGCAAGATGTTCTGATGAATCAAAATCTTGTGTAGAAAAGTTTCTTGTTATAGTATTTGGGTTTCCTCTTGTTACGTATGGTGCATATACAGAATCATTTATTCTTTCTAAATCTATATATCTATATCTAAAAGTAGAGTTCCAAGTATCATAATTACTTTCAAAATCAAATCCAGCTAGTTTTTGTTTCTTTTCAAATTCGGCATCTGGATGTGTTGTTATTGTATCTCTATTTGTAAGAGGTTTTCCATTGTTTTTTACAAATGTACCAAAATCAGCAGGTGATTTATCATCTAAATATTCAGTTATAAAAGTAATAGTATTATTGTCATTTATATCATAAGCAATTGAAGGAGCTATGAATAATTTTTTAGTATCCACATTAAAATCTTTTGCATCTTCTTTATGAGTATATGTAGTAACTAATCTATATCTTAGTGAACCATCATTATTTAAAGAGCCTCCTAAATCAATTTTAGGTTTAAAAGAAGGGTCGTTTGATGTTACTTCAAACTCAACTTTTTTAATATTCTCTTTTGTTGGTTTCTTCTTTACAATATTTATTAATCCTCCTGGATTCGCTTCTCCATATTGTAAAGAGTCAGGACCTTTTAATATCTCAACTTTTTCAAAATTAAAAATTTCACTATTTGTAATTGCATTAGTGATATTAAAACCATCTCTTAAAGTAGGAGCGCCTGAAAATCCTCTTATTATATAATTATTATTTCTACCATGACTATCTCCTGCATATGCTACATTTGATGACATAGTAACTATATCTGTTAAACTTTGTGGTTGATAATCTGATATAAAATCTTCATTATAAACTTGAATTGATTTAGCTGAATCCTCAAGTTCTATACCTGACCTATTTATATCTATTTTTCCTGTTGTTTGGTATTGTGAAATTGTTTTTTCTATAATAGTAACACTATCTAATTCTTTTGTTTTTTCTTTGTTTGTTTGTTTACTATTTGCAAGTAGGGGAGAACTTGCTAGTAAAATAGTACAAAGAGATATTGACAGCTTTTTAGATAAACTAAAAGTTTTCATTTATGTGTACTCCTCAAATAATTTAGGGAATAATACATAAAATGATTATGATTATCAATATGTTAATATCATAAAAAGGAAAATATTAGCTACAAAAAGGAAATTTATAATCTATTTATTTTTTTTCTATATTCACTTGGACTTATTTTAAAGTGATTTAAAAATAGTTTACTAAAATGACCTATATGTTTGTATCCTACTTTCAAACATGCTTCTTTTACACTAAAATCTTTTTCTAACAACTCTTTTGCAACCTCTAATCTTCTTTTTTGAAGCATTTTATATATAGTTGTGCCATAGTACTGTTTAAAATCTTTCTTTAAATAACACTCGTTTGTTGCTGCTTTATTTGCGATATTTTTTATATTTAAAGGTTGTGCATATTGTGAAAGAATTATCTGCTTTGCTTTTTTTAGTGATTCTATTTTTTCCATATTAAAATCTTTATTATTTGTACATTTATTAATTATTTTATTTATAGTGTAGTGTGCTAAATTTAATGCCATTGATTCAAGATGAAGATTAGATAGAGTATTTTCATTGATTGTTTTATTCTCAAAGTAAGATAGCAACTCAAATTGATAAGAATCCATATATCCACCTTCAATAATAAAGCGATTAACTGCTTTAGTCTCTTGCATTATTTCACTTAATTTTTCTAATTTTTTTGCTAATTGTAAAAAAAGAAGCTCTTTTATTCCAATAGATACTGCTTTGTATTGTTTATTTTTCTTTAAGTGCATTTCTACTGAGAATTTATCTGAGGAAAGGCCAATAAAAAACGAATTCTTTTTTAATATAAACTCTTTATTATCTTTGAAAAAATATTTTATATTATTTGATAAATTAAAAATCAATACTGCTCCTGCAATATTTGAAGAAAGATGAAGTTTATAATCATCATTTAGTTTGTAATCATATGCAGAACTAGCTATTCCATTTCCAAAATCATGCCAAAGAAAAATCCCCTTTCCATAATCATGTTTTATATTTGTCAATAAAGTTTCTCTTGAAAAAGGATTATTGATTTTTTTACTAATTTCTATTAAATTATTATGATTTACTTTTTTCATTATTTGAAATATCCTTGAAATAAAATAGTTATAGTAGTAAAAAAAAATTAAAATATCTTTAATTAATGATAGTGATTATTATAATTGGATAATAAAAGAAAATAACTCTTAAGTAATATTAAGAGTTATTTTAACTTTTAAAATTTATAACTTATAGTTGCAAGAACGGCTCTTGGCTCTCCTATATATACTCGTGTATCACTTGTATTGCCTGAAGCTGAACCATCTACATACTCTTCATCTGTTAAGTTTTGAACACTAAGATTTGCTTTCCAATTGCCTTTTTTATATCCAAGTGTTGCATTATAAACAATAGTTGAATCTAGTTTTATGCTATTTGCATCATCTGCGTATTTACTTCCAATATATCTAGCTCCTGCACCCACATAAAAATTTGCTAAGTCAAAAGCTGATAGTTTATATTTTGTAAAAATATTAGCAGTATGTTTTGGAATATTTCTTAAGTTATTATTATCATTATTTTTATCTTTTGTTTTTGTATATCCGTATGAAGCAATCATAGACCAATTTTGTGTAATATCTCCTACTAAATCAATTTCAAACCCATGACTTTCTTGTTTTCCACTTGGAACTGACCATTCACTAAGAGATGGAGCATTTGGATCTGCTAATGCAATATTCTCTTTTTCTATTTTAAAAACAGCAGCTGTTAAATTTAATTTATCATTAAATAGTTTTTGTTTAATACCAAGTTCATAACCTTTTCCTGTTTCAGGCTCTAAAACATTTCCACTTTTATCTATGGCGCTATTTGGAGTAAATGATTCAGAGTAGCTTGTATATAAACTTGTTTTATTTGTAATATGGTAAACCAATCCAAAAGATGGAGTAATAGCATCACTTTTTTGTCCCTTTTGAGGTTTAGACTCACTATATCTTAATCCTGCATTAAATATTAGTTTATCCGTAAGGTTTATACTATCTTGTAAAAAAATCCCCCAAGATTTAACACTTGTTTTTGCTTGTGACATATCACGTGTAATATTATATGAATTTACAGGATTTATGTGCTGTTCATAAACAGGATTTGAAAGATTTATATTATAAGGATGCATTGCAATATTTGAACTTCCTTGTGAAGTTGATTTATTATAATCAGCTCCAATGCTAATATTATTTTTTATATTAAATATTTGAAACTCTTTATTAAAAGTATATTGTAAAGCATGCTCTTTAAATTCGCCTCTTTGATTTGCAGGGAATCTTGTCACTTCATTTGTGGCTTCATTATACATAAGAGGTAAATAAACATCTCCATAATCTCTTATATGTTTAATATATCTATATTTAAAATTAGAACTCCAAGTGTTGTATCTACTATCAAAATCAAAGCCAAGAATATTTTGAGTTCTTTCAAACTCTTCATTTGGATGAGAAGTAACATTTTTGATTGGTGCAACAAGTTTTCCTTTACTATTTACATTAGTTCCAAAATTTGTAGGAGATGTTTCTTTATTGTATTCACTAATAAAAGTAAAAGTATTATTATCATTTATATCATATGCTAAACTAGGAGCAATAAATATTTTATTTGTATTTGTATTACTATTTGTATATCCTTTGTCATATTTATAAGTAGAAATAAGCCTATAATATAGTGAGTTATTCTCATTTAAACTTCCAGTTAAATCAATTTTTGGTTTATATGAGGGATTGTCATTTATTTCAAACTCTAAATTTGCCATAGACTCTTTTAAAGGTTTTTTCTTAACTAAGTTTACAATTCCACCTGGACTTGATTGTCCATATTGCAATGAATCAGGCCCTTTTTGTACTTCAACTGAATCTAAAGCAAATACTTCTGGATTAGGAATTTTATTAGTAACTTTTAATCCATCAATTAAAATAGGAACTGATGAAAATCCTCTCATAGAAATATTAGTTGATTTTCCATCTGTATTACCAGTGTAAACTGTATTTGATGATAACTCTATAATATCATCAATATTTTGAAGATTGGCATCTTGAATAAAAGCTTCATTAAATACTTGAATAGATTTTGCAGTATCTTCTATATCAATACCTGTACGATTTAATTTAATTTTTTCTTCACTTTGATAACTTGAAATAGCATTTTCAATTATATTAACTTCATCTAATTTTGTACTCTCTTGTGCAAAAAGTAATTCACCTGTTAATAAAAAAGAAGAAAGACTTATGCATAAATTCCTTTTAAGAAATTTTTTATTCATATAATACTCCTAAAATTTTTATTTTTGGATATTATATAAAACAATACTAATTATCAATATCTAAAAAACACTATAAGGAAAAATATCTTGTATAATAAGGAAATCAATAATTATTAAGCTCTTTTCTATAATTATTTGGAGTAATTGAAAAATGATTGAAAAAGAGTTTACTAAAATAGCTAGTATTGTTATATCCTACTTTTAAAGCAACTTCTTTTACACTAAAGTTCTCTTTTAAAAGTTTTTTTGCAACATCAAGTCTTCTTTTTTGAATCATTTGTAAGATTGTCATTCCATAATATTGTTTAAAATCTTTTTTTAAATAACACTCATTTATTGCAGATTTATAAGCTATATTTTTAATAGACAATTTAGAGTTATAATCTTTCATAATTATCTCTTTTGCTCGCTCTAAAGAAGATATTCTATCTTTTTTTAAGCTTCTTGAAGATTTATCATTTAAAGATTTAGAAATTTTTTCAATAGTGTGGTGAAGTAAATTTGTGATTTTTGATTCTAAATATATACTTTTTAAACTATCCTCAAAATAGTTTTCATCTTTAAAATCATTGCATAATTCAGATTGTAGTGCATCAATTTGTAAATTTCCTAGAACATAATAATTTTGTTTAAATGCAAGTTCCATGTAATTTTTAATATTTTCAATC
>NZ_NXIF01000022.1 GCF_002837275.1 Malaciobacter halophilus
TAAAGATATGTTTATAAATGCACACTTAGCTCAAAATATAAAACATGATGTTACTAGTCAAAAAGATTACTCATCAAGATTTATGATTCAAGCTGGTTGGGTATTTTAAGTTTTTAAAGCTTAGTTAAAAGAGTTATAAAACTCTTTTAACTTCTTTTGTGCTTTTTCAATAGATATTTGTTTAAATCTTATTTTTGTATTTGGTTTTGCTTGAGCTAATTTAAAGCAATCAATACTTAAAACACTACCAATTTTAGGATAACCACCAATTGTTTGTCTATCTTTTAAAAGTATAATAGGTTGTCCATCACTTGGAATTTGTATTGCTCCAAAGCTTATTCCCTCAGATACAATACCATCAATATCACACTTTATTGGTTCACCTTTTAGTTTGCACCCCATTCTATTAAACTCATTTGATACTGTAAACTCACTTGAAAAAAACTTCTGTTTTTCTTTAGCAGAGAAAGACTCTTCTTGATAAGATAAAACAACTCTTAGTAAAAGTGTATCTTCATACTTTGGATGAAAAATATCTTTTAATCTTGAAGTATGATGTAAAGTATGGGAGTTTATTTTTAAAATATCACCTTTTTGTAATCTATTTGCATTTAAGCCACCAAGATTTTCTTTTATTGTAGTTGAATAGCTTCCAAACTCTTTTTTTATTTTAAAGCCATCTTTTACAGCAAGATATACTTTTGATCCTTCTAAAAATTTTCCAATTTTAACAATATCTCCAACTTTTAGATTATGTGTTTGCCAAATTTTTTTAGGCTCATTGTTTATAAATAATTCACAAAAAGCTCCAGTTACTGCAATTTGAGTATTTGTATTTGCTTTAAACTCAACATTTGCAAAAGCTATTTCTATAATATTCTCATCTTTTTTATTACCTAAAAGCATATTTGCAATATAGTAAGCATACTCATCCATAACACCTGCATGTGTTACACCTATGTGTGTATATGAAAATCTTCCTTTATCTTGAATCGTTGCAAAAATTGGAGTATTGATAATCTCTAAACTCATAAAACTCCTCCTTGTTTTAAAAACTGCTCTTTTGAAATTGGATTAAATTTCACCCTATCTCCCACACTAATAGGAGATAAAGTCTGTAAACTTTTATCAAAAAATTCAAAAGCAGTTCTTCCTACAATATTCCAACCTCCTGGACTAGCTTGTGGGTAAACAGCTGTTTGTGTATTTGCAATTGCAACACTTCCTTTTGGAATACTTTTTCTTGGAGTACTTAATCTAGGAAGAGCAATGCTCTCATCAACACTTGCTAAATATCCAAAACCTGGTAAGAATCCTATTGCATACACATCATAAGTTTTATCTGAATGAATTTTTATAATTTGCTCTATACTTAAACCTGTTTTTTCACTCATACTTTGTAAATCTAATCCAACTTCAACTCCATAATAAACATCAATAGTAATTAGTTTTGAGTTATCTTCTATTTTATTATCTAAGTTAATTGTATCTTCTAGTATGTTTTTAATAGTTTCATAATCATATGTAAAAATATCATATGTTATTAAAATTGAAGTATATGATGGAACTATTTCTATAACTCCATCAAGGTTTACTTTTTTTAAGCAAAGATAAGCATTTTTTACTTTTTTTGCTATATCTTTATCAATTTTATCTCCAAAATAGATAATTACTGAATCAACTGAGGCTACTTTTATTTCCATTTTAAATCAATGCTTTTCTTAATAGTTTTATAAAGTCTAAGGCCTTTTCATTATCTCCATGCACACATAAACTATCTACTTCTAAAAATAGTCTATTACTATTTACACTATTTATATAGCCTTTTTCTTTAAGTGTTGAGATTCTTTGAGCAACTTCAAGCTCATCATGAATCACCGCGTCATCTCTCATTCTTGATACAAGCGTTCCGTCATCATTATAGTTTCTATCTGCAAATACTTCATATAATAAATTTATTCCATAAAAAAGTGCAGTATGCTTATAACTTTCATTTTTAGGACTTGATAAAATCATAAGTTTTATATTTTTATCAAAAGATGAAATTGCACTTAAAATTGCTTTGAATATATTTTCATCTTTCATCATATCATTATATAAAGCCCCATGAGGTTTTACATAAGAAATAGCTGTTCCATGTGCTTTACAAAATGCATTTAGTGCACCTAGTTGATATAAAATTATAGATTTTATCTCTTCAAGTGAACATCTTATGCTTCTTCTTCCAAAACCAACTAAGTCTTGATATGCAGGATGTGCACCTATTGTTACATTATACTTCTTTGCCAATGCAACTGATTTATTCATAGTCAAAGCATCACTAGCATGGAAACCACAAGCAAGATTTGCCATATCTATATATGGCATAATTTGCTCATCATATCCCATTTTCCAGATACCAAAACTCTCACCCATATCGCAGTTTAATCTAATATTCATAACTTCATCCTATAAATTGTGATACTATATTATATCTAACCTATCATTTTATTTGGTAAGAAGAATACTAATTCAGGGAAAAATGTAATTAATGCAACTGTTATAATCATAATTATAAAAAATGGAAAAGTTGCTTTTAGTATTGTTTCAATCTTTTCATTACTTATACCTTGAATCACAAATAGTGAAAATCCAACTGGAGGTGTTATTTGTGCCATTTCTACCATAAATACTAAGAAGATACCAAACCATAGTGGGTCATATCCTGCTAAAACAACAATAGGTAATACAATTGGTAAAGTCATTACAACAATAGAAATTGCTTCTAATATCATTCCTAAAATAATATACATAATACCAATTAATAAAATAAGCATTAAAGGACTTAATCCAAGACCTGTAATAAACTCACTCATTGCCCTTGCTATTCCTAAAAATCCAATAACTTGAGATAAGAAAACTGCACCTGCAATAATAAATCCAATCATTACAGATGTTTTTACACTATTTAATATTGCATTTTTTAATATTTCTAAAGATAAAGCTTTAAAATAAAAAGCTAAAAGTAATGAACCTAAAATACCTAAAGCTGCCGCTTCTGTTGGAGTTGCAAAACCTCCATAGATTGAACCTAAAACTAACCCAATAAGTGAAAATATAGGAGCTAAATCTTTTAGTGAGTATAGCTTATCTTTAAAAGTATATTTTTCATCATCATTTGGCATAACATTTTCTTTATCTGTTGTTGCTTTATACATAATATAAAAAGAGTATAAAGTAGCAAGTAATAACCCAGGAATTAACCCAGCAACAAAAAGTTTACCAATAGAAACATCAGATAAAACTCCATATATAATCATTATAAGTGAAGGTGGAATTAAATATCCAAGTGTACCAGAACCTGCAAGTGAACCCATTGCTAAAGTTTTAGAGTATCCCCTACTTTGAAGTTCATCAAGAGTTATTTTACCAACAGTAGCAGTAGTAGCAGCACTAGAACCTGATACTGCTGCAAAAAGAGAACAAGCTGCAACATTTACATGTAAAAGTTTACCTGGAATATGAGTAAGCCATGGTTTTAAGCCATTTAATAATCTTGTTGAGATTGAAGACTTATATAAAATTTCACCCATTAAAATAAACATTGGAAGAGCTGCAAGTGACCAAGAGTTTAAAGCATCATAAAGTGAAGATGCAAGTAAATCTCCAATTTTATCATATACACTTATTACAGGAGGAAGATTATGGTCAAATAAAAGCATTCCTATTATTCCTGTTAACATCAATGAAATACCAATCCAAATAGACGATAACAAAAATACAAACATAATTACGATTAAAACAATTGATAATATTAGTGGATCAGCTATCATGTGTAAATCCTTTAAAAATAAATAGTATTACTGCTAAAATAAATATTGCAATTCCTAAAGGCATTGCTAATTGAGTTAAATAAATTGGTGTTTCAGAAACATTTTCTGAAACCATTTCAAACTCATATGAATCATAAGTAAGTAATACTGTTCTATAAAATGCAAATAGCAATACACCAAGTGTGATAACTGCTGCGAATATATCTATTTTTTTATTTGCTTTTTTAGAAAGCTTTGAAGTAACTATATTAATTCTAATATGACTATCACTACTAAAAGTATAAGCAAGTCCAAAAAAGATTGAAGCTAAATAGAGGTATCCACTATATTCGTCTGCAATCATTGTTGAAATATCAAAAAATGATCTTAGAAAAATCTCCAATAAAATTAGTGATACTAATATTATCAATAAAAGTCCTGATAAATAAGCTCCCCCTTTTGAGAGCCTATCTATAAAATTACTTAAAATATTCATGAACAATTACTTTCTATATTCTTTAAAGATTTTTTTAATATCTTTATTTGCATCATCAAGATATTCAGTTAAAAGTTTTAAAGCTATTTCATCTAGCTCTTTTTTAAGCTTAGGACTAGCTTCTTTTACTTTCATACCATTTTTTCTTAATATTTCTAAAGAAGTCTTATCTTCAAGTTTTACAGCTTCCCATTGTGCTTTTTCAATCTCTTTTGCTGCTTTTAAAACTGCTTTTTGTTGATTTTTATTTAAAGCATTCCAATAGTCTAAATTAATTGTAACAGCTTGTAAAGGATAAGCATAATTTATTTTTGTATAATTGCCTAATACTTCCCAAAACTTGCCATCTTTTCCAGAGCTTGAAGAAGTTACAACAGAATCAACCATTCCAGTTCTAAGTGATGAATAAACCTCTCCCCAAGGTAAAGCAACTGCATTTCCTCCTGCAAGATTTACAAAAGATGCAGAATTTTTATCATAAGTTCTTGTTTTTACACCTTTAAAATCTACTATTGAATCAATCTGTTTTTTTGAATAAAAACCACTTGCAGGCCAAGTTACTGAATAAAGTAGTTTTTGATTCCATTTTCTTGCTGTTTTTTCATAAGCTTTTTTTGATAATTGATATAATCTGTAAGCATCATCATATGAATTTGCGATAAATGGAAGTGCTGAAATTCCAAAAACTTTTCCTCCACCTGAAGTAAAAGGAATAAACATATCTGTCATTGCTACTGTCCCATCTTTTACTGCTTTTAAAGGATTACCTTTAATAAGTGCACTACCAGAATGTACAGTAATATCTACACTTCCTTTAGAGTATTCTTTTACTAGTGCAGCAAATTTTTCAGCACCTTGTGTATGAAAATTGTTTGCTCCATATTTTGCGTTTAAATCCATCTTCATGTTTCCCGCAAATACAGCAGTTGCAAGAGATGCAATTAATAAACTTTTCTTGAACATTTAAGACTCCTTTTGATTTTATTAAGGAATCATAACTTCTTCTAGTGAGAAAAAAGTGAGTTTTTTGTGACTTATGTGTAATTTATGTACTTTTTAGCTTATATCCTTCTTGAGGAACATTTAGTAAAATATCTTCAGGTAATCTTTGTCTAAACTCTTTTATAAATGTTTTTAAAGCACTCATACTCATAGTTTTATCCCTCCATAAATACTCTTCTATTAAATCGTAAGTTAAAACTCTATTTCTATTTTCATATAGTAGTATTAAAAACTCTTTATCTCTTTTTCTAAGACTAATTATTTCATCACCATAATATAACTCTCTTGACTCCATATGAAAAACTAACTTAGGAGTAATATGTAACTTTAATGTTAACTTTGAGGCAAGTGCTTTAATTATCCCATTTAAAAGTGATTCAGAGTTAACAGGTTTTAAAATATATTGATTTACATTTAAATTAATCAATTCAAACAAATACTCTTCATTGCTATATGCTGTTACCATTATTACTATTGTATTAAAATCATCTTTTCTAATTTTTTCAATAAGGGCAATTCCATTATTTTTTGGCATTTCAATATCACTTAATACAATAGAGGGTTTATACTCTAAATATAAGTCATAGCCTTCACTTACACTTGAAGCAGAATAAACCTCTTTAAAGTAGTACTTAAGGGTATTTACTAGCCGTTTACGAATTCCTTCTTCATCTTCTACACAAAGTATTGTATAATTATTTAGTTGTTCTAATAACTCTTTTTTCATTAAAAACCTTTACTCAAAAATATATTATATAATTAATTAAAATTAACTTTTAACACTTTTTTATAAACCATTTTTTTATTATTTTTATGTATAATCCCAACTTATAAAATCAATTGATTTACTAAGAAGTATAAACTATCTTAATTATAACCACAAAACAATTCCCCAAAGGACGTAAAAATGAGCATCAAACAAAAACTAATAGCAATAAGTGCAATGGCTTTATTTGGATTTATCGCACTAATTTTATTAGAAACCTATAGTGCAAGCCAAATGAAAAAACTTTCAGATGCACAACTTTTAGTTGAACAAATAAAAACAAATCAATATGTATTAAGAAAAAATGAAAAAGATTTCTTAGGAAGAAAAGATATAAAATATATAAAAATAGTAAATGATACTTATGAAAAAATTAAAATAGATGTAAATAAATTAAATGCTATTTTAGTTGATTTAAAAGTAAATAGTTCATATGATGAAGAGTTTTTAGAGATTATTACTTCATACAAAAACATCTTTAATAAACTTGCACAAAAACAAAAAGAGATTGGACTTCATAAAAAAGATGCTTTATATGGAAGTTTAAGAAATAGTGTTCATAAAGTACAAGACTATGCAAAAAAAGCCAATGATTTTAAACTATTAGCATTGGTTTATGAATTAAGAAAAGAAGAAAAAGATTTTATGTTAAGATATGAAAAAAAATATATTCAAAGATTTAATACTAAAATAGATAGTTTAATCTCAAGTTTAGATAATATTGAAATTATTACATATTTAAAAGAGTATAAAAAAGATTTTTTAGCATTAGGTGAAGCTGAAATAAAAAAAGGTCTTACAGTAAACTCAGGTTTATTAGGAGAACTTAGAAAAACTATCTACTCTACAAATACAAGTGTAAAAAATCTTGAACAACTTATTTTAAAAACAGTAGATAGTAAAAAAAGTTTTATTACTACACTACTAAATATTATTACAATTATAATTGCATTGTTAATTATTGCTACTTTATATTATGTTGGAAGCTCAATTATTAAAGCATTAAAAGATTTTGACCAAGGATTAAACTCTTTTTTCAAATATTTAAATAATGAAACTTTAGATGTAAAACTTTTAGATGAAAGTAAAAATGATGAAATAGGTAAAATGTCTAAAATCATAAATGAAAATATAAAACTAACTAAAAAAGCAATTGAAGAAGATAAAGCTCTAATTTTAGATGTAACAAATATTACAGCAAAAGTAAAAAAAGGATATATAAACCAACAAATTACAGCATCAACAAATAACCACTCTTTAAATGAGTTAAAAAATGAGATAAATGAAATGTTAAAAACATTAAATAGTAATATTTCTTCTATTTCAGTAGTGCTAAAAGAGTTTAGTAATTATAAATTTACAAGCAAAGTAGATAGTAGTGGAATACAAGGAGATATGAAAGAGTTTATAGAGAATGTAAACTTCTTAACAGGAGAGATATCAGGACTATTAAA
>NZ_NXIF01000023.1 GCF_002837275.1 Malaciobacter halophilus
GATGCTGCTCTTGGTAGAGCTGGTATTACTGTTAATAAAAATACAGTTCCTGGTGAAACTAGAAGTCCTTTTGTTACTTCTGGTATTAGAATTGGTAGTGCTGCACTTACTACTAGAGGTATGAAAGAAAAAGAGTTTGAGTTTATTGCTAATAAAATTTGCGATGTTTTAGATGACATTGAAAACACAAAACTTCAAGATGATATAAACAAAGAACTTGAATCTCTTGCTTCTAACTTTGTTGTTTATTCTCAACCTACTTACTAATAAGGATTAGTTATGGAAATTAAAGGCGAAGACTTTTTAAAAAAAGTACAAAAAAAACAAGAAACAGAAGAGCTAGAACAAAGGCTATCACAGCTTAAAGGTGAAGAAGAATCAATTCAACCTAATTCTCAACAATACTCAGCTGTAAAAAGAAGTATGCAAGATGATGATGCGGTTAAAGTTGATATTGCAGATCAAGAGCTAGGAGATATTATGTTAAATGGCTCTACGGCTTCAAGTGAATCAAATGAAACAAATAAAAGAAAGTATCTTATTTTAGGACTTGTTTTAATAATACTTTTTTTACTAACAATTGTAATTATTCGTCTTTTAAATAGTCCTGATAATCAAGAGGATTCATTTAATAATCAAGATGAAACAGTGCAAGAAGAAAAAAGTTTAGAAAATGATAGTATTGAACAACAATATCAAAAAATAATAGATGAAAAATTGAAAAATATAAAAGAGCAAACAAATCAAACACAAGAACAAGCTGTTGATGAAAATGAGCTAAATATCGATTCAATTGAACAAAAAGAGAAAAAAGTAGAAGAAAAAAAAGCAAAACCTGATGTTTTTGGTATTAAACCAAAACAAGAAGAGGTTAAAAAAGAAGTAGTAAAAGAGGTTAAAAAACCTGTTGTTAAAAAAGAGGTTTCTAAAAAAGAGCCACTAAAACAACCTGTAAAAAAAGTAACTACTAGCTCAAAACCAAAAGGTACTTTTGTTCAAGTAGGAGCTTTTTCTAAACAACCTGCAAAAAAATATTTACAAAAAATTGAAGCTAATGGTTTTAACTACACTATTTATAAAGTTACAGTAAATGGAAAAGTTTATAATAAAGTATTAATTGGACCATATAAAAATAGAGCAAGTGCTGAACAGAACATGTCCATAATTAAAAGAAAGCTAAATATATCAAGTGCTTTTATCTTAAGATTTTAAGGGCACTTGATTATGACATTTTATTCAAAAGAGCTATTTTTAGACCAATTTACACCTGTTTCAATTTATGAAAAAGTAAAAAAACTTTATAAAGATGAAATTACTTTTTTATTTGAAAGTACTATTAACTCAAGTGAAGGCAACTACTCTTTTATAATTGTAGGAGATAGAGAAAGAGTTTGGTACAAAGATAATAAATGTTTTCATAAAGATGAAGAAGGAAAAATACATCAAGTAGAATCAAATCCACTGAAATTTCTTCAAAAATATTATAAAAAATTTGATAAACAAGTTTTTAAAGATAAAGCAAAAGAGTTAGGGATTGGTTTAATTGATGGTTTTATTGGAAGTGTTGGTTATGATATTGGAAAAGAGTTTGAGCCAAAACTTAAAGAATCTATGAATAACTTAGAAGACCAACTAAATATCCCTGATGTTGATTTAATAAGACCTAAAATGATTTTAGGTTTTTCACATAAAACCTCTAAATTAGTTATGGTTACTTCATTAAAAGAGTATAAACAAGAACTTGAAATAATAGAAGAAGAGTTACTTAATAAGCCTTATATTTTTACTCCATTAAAAAAAGCTACAATCTTAGATGAAGGAAAATTCAACTATACAAAAGAGCAATTTTTTGAAATGGTTAGAAAATCTAAAGAAAAAATAAGAAGTGGAGATGTATTTCAAATTCTTATGTCTAATAGATTTATTCAAAAAGCAAAAGTTGACCACTTTAGTTTTTATAGAGCACTAAGAAGTAAAAATCCTAGTCCATATCTATTCTTTTTAGAGTATGAAGATTTTTGTATTGCTGGAAGTTCTCCTGAAGTTATGATAAAACTTGTAGATAACCATCTACTTTTAAGACCAATTGCAGGAACTAGAAAAAGAGGTAAAACAGTTGCAAAAGATTTACAAATGGAGCAAGAGCTTATAAGTGATCCAAAAGAAAGAGCTGAACATATAATGTTAGTGGATTTAGGAAGAAATGATGTAGGAAGAGTTGCAAAAGCAGGCACAGTAAAAGTAAGTGACCTGATGAGAATTGAAAGATACTCTCATGTTATGCATATTGTTTCAGATGTAGAAGCTGTAATTGATGAACAATATGACATGTTTGATTTATTTGCTGCAACATTTACAGCTGGTACTATGACAGGTGCACCTAAAATTAGAGCTATGGAACTTATTGCACAATTTGAAGGCATTAAAAGAAGTTTTTATAGTGGAAGTATTGCATATTTTGGATTTGATGGAAATATGGATAGTGCAATTACAATTAGAACAACTTTACTTACAGAAGACAAAGTAGTATTTCAAGCAGGTGCAGGAGTTGTTGCTGATTCTGAAAACGAACTTGAATATCTTGAAGTTCACAATAAACTAGCTGCAAATATAGCTACATTAAAAGAGTTATCTTAAAAGATACTCTTTTAACTCATCATATTTTATTCTTATAAAATCAAATATTAGATAACATATTTAAAAATTTACAAAAAGGATATATAGTGCTACTTGGTGTAAATATAGACCACATTGCAGTTTTAAGAGAAGCTAGAAAAATCAATGACCCAAACCCACTTGATGCATTGGGAGTATGCAAATTAGCCAATGCAGACCAAATTACTATTCATCTAAGAGAAGATAGAAGGCACATTCATGATGATGATGCAAAAAAGATTATACAAAGCTCAACTCTACCTGTAAATCTTGAATGCTCAATAAATGAACAAATAATAGATATCGTTTGTAAACTAAAACCACAAAGAGCAACTTTAGTTCCAGAAAATAGAGAAGAAGTTACAACTGAGGGTGGACTTGATTTAGAAACAAACTATAAAAAAATTGAAAATGCTATAAAAAAACTTCAAGAAAATGAGATTGAAGTTTCATTATTTATTGACCCTTGCAAAAAGATGATTGAATTAAGTTCTAAATTAAATGTTGAATGGGTGGAGCTACATACAGGAAGATTTGCAAATATTTATGCAATGTTACACTCAAATTTAATTAATTCTCACCATAGTATAAAAGAGTTAGAACTTCCAAGATGTGAATTAAATAAACTATTAAAAGAGTCAAGAAAAGAGATAAAAAAAGCCGCAAATAAAGCAGTAGAATTAGACTTAAAAGTTGCAGCAGGACATGGTTTAAACTATCAAAATGTTAAAAAAATATCTTCAATTAAATCAATTAGCGAATTAAACATTGGACAAAGTATCATTGCAAGATCAGTTTATACTGGATTGTATCAAGCAATTTTAGATATGAAAGAGTTAATCAAATGAGACCTAAAATAGCGATTTCTATTGGTGATTTAAATGGTATTGGAATACAAATAGCTTTACAAAATCATGAAAAAATAAAAAAACTTTGTAAACCAATTTACTGCATAAACAAAAAGATGTTAAATCAAGCTGCTACTCTTTTAAATCTTCATGTACCTAAAGATTTTGAAATTTTTAAAACTAAAGGAGAGTTTGAAATTAAAGCAGGACAAGTATCAAAAAAAAGTGGGAAATACTCATATAACTCTTTTATTGATGCAATAACATTAACTAAACAAAAACAAACAAGTGCAGTAGTTACACTTCCTATAAATAAAGAGTCTTGGAATAAAGCAAAAATAGATTTCAAAGGACATACAGAAGTTTTGAGAAGCTACTTTGGACAAAATGCAATTATGATGCTTGGATGCAAAAAAATGTTTGTTGCACTTTATACAGAACATATTGCACTTAAAAAAGTTCCTAAAAAAATTAAAGAAGAGGAGCTAACAACATTTTTATGTGATTTTTACAAAAATGTAAAACAAGATAATATTCAAGTTTTAGGCCTAAATCCACATGCAAGTGATAATGGAGTTTTAGGTAATGAAGAAGTGGAGATATTTAAAGCTATTAAAAATGCAAATAGAATTTTAAAAAAATCAATTTTTAAAGGTCCTATTGTACCTGATACTGCTTTTTCCAAAGCAAATAGAAAATCTTGTAAATATTTTGTATGTATGTACCATGACCAAGGATTAGCTCCATTAAAAGCTTTATATTTTGACCAAAGTATAAATGTAAGTTTAAACCTTCCAATTATTAGAACTTCAGTTGACCATGGAACAGCTTTTGATATTGCTTATAAAAATAAAGAAGTTAACTCAAAAAGTTACATCAATGCTGTTAAAGAAGCAGTAAATCTAATAAATACAAAAGTATGAAAAGTTTAGAAGTATGTTATGAGCTTGACTTTTCAAAAATAAACTTTTTAGAAAGAAAAGTCAAAATACAAAACCCAAAAACTTATGTTTTTGGTGCTCCAAAATGTGGGAAGACTTACCTTATATATGACTATCTCGCAAGTTTTAACACAAAAGATTATATCTATATAGATTTTAAAGATTTTAGAAATGATTTAGAAGAGATAAAGACTCATTTAGCAGAGTTTATACTTCAAAATAGTATTAAAGTTTTAGTATTAGAAAATTTTGATTTTTCATTTAAACTACCAAAATGTGAAAATATAATTATCTCAGGACACAATAATATAGAGTTAAAAGAGTTTGATAAACTTCAAGTTAAAGCACTTGATTTTGAAGAGTACTTACTTCATGAGAATAGATTTCATACTGCAACACAAGCATTTAATAACTTCTTAAAATATGGGAATATGCCAGGAGTTGTAAATCTTGAAGAGCATAATAAAGAAAGAAGATTGCAAGAAATTCTAAGACTTTATGCTAAAGATAGCACTTATGAACAGATTTTAAAAGTGTTATTTTTGAATATTGATGAGAAAAAATCTCTATTTCAGCTTTTTAATACCCTAAAAAATCATATAAAAATTTCAAAAGATAAATTTTATGCCACTGTTAAAACCTTTGAAAACTCTGGATTAGTATACTTTTTACCTAAATATAATCAAGAAAAAGCAGTAAAAAAAATCTACTCATATAATCACGCTTTTTTAAATGCAATATCCCATTCGAAAAAGTTTAAAAATGAGTTTACAAATATGGTTTTTCTACAACTTGAAGTAAACTTTGAAAATATATTTTATCTTGATAATATTGATTTTTTTATCCCATCACAAAACTATTTAATTTTATCAATTCCCTTTTTTAATCCTTTATTAAAAAAAGGTGTCCAAAAAAAACTAAATAAAGTTTTAAAAGAACACACTATTTCAAAAATAGATATTGTTACAGTAGGTTACAATGAGAACTTTTTTATAAATGATATTGAAGTTGAAGTTGTTCCATTTTTTCAATGGGCAGTTAGTTAAAGCTTTGGCTTAAATCACTATTAATTTTTTTTTAGATATAATCACGAAATTCTAAAAGGAAATAAATGAATAAAAGAGTACTTGTTAAATTTTCTGGTGAGGCGTTGGCTGGTGAAGAAGGTTACGGTATAGATACTCAAATTTTGGACTATATCGCAGAAGAGATTAAAAGTTTGGTTGATAATGGTATAGAAGTTGGTATCGTTATTGGCGGAGGTAATATTATTAGAGGTGTTACTGCTGCTGCTGATGGTGTAATTAAAAGAACTAGTGCAGATTATATGGGAATGTTAGCAACTGTTATTAACGGTGTTGCCATGCAAGAAGCATTAGAATACAAAGGTTTAAATGCAAGATTACAAACTGCAATTAAAATGGAACAAATTGCTGAACCATTTATTGTAAGAAAAGCTATTAGACACTTTGAAAAAAATAGAGTTGTAATTTTTAGTGCAGGTACTGGTAATCCATATTTTACTACTGATACAGCTGCAACATTAAGAGCAACAGAAATAAATGCATCAATGCTTATTAAAGCTACTAAAGTTGATGGTGTTTATAACAAAGACCCAATGAAATATGATGATGCTGTTAAGCTTGATACTATTTCATATGATAAAGCATTAGAAGACCATATTAAAGTTATGGATGATACTGCTATTGCATTAGCAAAAGACAATAAACTTCCAATTGTAGTTGCTAATATGAATGAAAAAGGAAACTTACTAAAAATCATCAATGGTGATTGTAGTAAATGTTCAATTGTTAAATAAAAAGGATATTTAATGCTAAGATTAGAAGAGAGAATGGCTAAAGCCTTAGAAAGAGTAAATAACGATAGATATATTTTATCAATTGCTGTTGGACAAAGAGCAGATGAGTTAAGTAAAGGAGCAAAGCCATTACTTGAACAAAATACACAAAATATGAAATATACTGATATTGCAATTGATGAGATTGCAAATGGATTATTAGTTATTGAAGGTTTAGTAGATAAAGAGGACTAATTATAAAAGCTTTTGCTTTTATAATTCTCTTTATGTAATGTTATGAATCCATTTATAGAAAAAATTCAAAGCATCAACACAATTGAAGATGCTATTGCTGAACTGAAAAACTATACTAAAATAACTCCCAAACTCCAAGAGATTATTGACTTTACTATTAAAGCTCATGATAATCAATTTAGAAAAAGTGGTGAGCCTTATGCAGTGCACCCACTACTTGTTGCAACAATCACAGCATACTTTAGTCCAGACGAAGCAGTAATTGCTACATCACTACTTCATGATGTAGTAGAAGATACAGAGTATGAACTTGATTTTGTAAAAGATAATTGGGGCGAAGATATTGCACATATGGTTGATGGGCTAACTAAAATTGTTGAGATTAGAGAGAGTGAATTCTCTTCAAACTTAACAACTTCAGAAGCTAAAACAATCTCTTCAGCAATGACATTTAGAAAGATGCTAATTGCTTCTATTGATGATGTAAGAGTTTTACTTGTTAAACTTTGTGATAGATTTCATAATATGCTAACTTTAGATGCACTACCTGAGCTTAAACAAAAAAGAATCGCAGAAGAGACACTAGTTGTTTATGTACCAATTGCTCATAGATTAGGTATTTCTACACTTAAAAATCATCTTGAAGATTTAGCTTTTTATTATATTTATCCAAAAGAGTATAAAAAAATTGATGATTTTATAAAAGAGCATCAACATGCAATACAATTAACTTTTAATAATTTTATTGCAAATACTAAAATTATTTTAGAAAAAAATGGTTATGATTCATCAAAAGTTAAAATTTTAAGCAGAATTAAGCACCACTACTCTATTTATTTGAAGATGCAAAGAAAAGGTGTAACAATTGATGAAGTTCTTGATTTATTAGCAATTAGAGTATTAGTTCCTGAAGAGATTGATTGTTATAAAGTTTTAGGACATCTTCATTTAGCTTATAAACCTCTAATTTCAAGGTTTAAAGATTATGTATCAACACCAAAAGAGAATGGATATAGAACTATTCATACAACT
This sequence comes from Malaciobacter halophilus, assembly GCF_002837275.1. Classification (GTDB taxonomy): domain Bacteria; phylum Campylobacterota; class Campylobacteria; order Campylobacterales; family Arcobacteraceae; genus Malaciobacter; species Malaciobacter halophilus. The sequence continues at coordinate 7,530 of NZ_NXIF01000023.1, forward strand.
GTATTTTATAACTCAAAAATTTATGAAATACAAATTAGAAGTTTTGAGATGCATAAAATTGCTGAGTATGGTATTGCTGCTCACTGGAAATATAAAAGTGGTGCGAAAAATGGTCCAAATTTAAACTGGCTTAAATCTTTAGAGTTTTCAAATGAAAATGTTGAAGAGTTTTATGCGGATACAAAAGATGATTTATACTCAGAAGAGATTGTAGTTTATTCACCACATGGAGATACTTTTAATCTTCCAAGAGGAGCAACTGCTTATGATTTTGCTTATGCAGTTCATACTGATGTTGGGAAAAATGCTTTTGAATGCTATATAAATAAAATAAAAAAACCACTATTAACAGAACTAAAAAGTTCAGATATTGTATCTATTAAAACCACTGACCAACCTATTCCAAGATGTTCATGGATAGATATGGTAAAAACTAATAGAGCTAAAAAACAGATAAAAATGCTTTGCTCTCATAGACAAAAAGAATTAAATGAATTAACAGGCAAAAATATTATTAATACAATTTTTAATAGATATACTGATGAAATAACAACAGCATATAATTTTGATTCACTTCATAAAGTTGTAAATAACCTTGATTTTTTAAGAAATATAAAAAAACAAATAGAAACAAGATTAATAAAGGAGCATGGACTTGTAACAAGATTTAAAATTCTTGCAAGCAAAATCAAAAAGTACAAATTTGATAATATTTTAATATATTCGAATTTTAGTATAAATTCTGTATCATTTGACCACTGTTGTCATCCTAAATTTGGAGATGATATAGTAGCTTTCAAAGATGGTAATAAAGCAATTATTCACCATAAAATGTGTGATAAAGCATATAAAAAAATAAAATCAAAAAAAAGTATGCTATTTTGTAAATGGACAAAAGATACACTATATCCATACAAAATGGTAGTTTCCCTTGCAAATACAAAAGGTGAATTAGCAAGATTATTGATGTACATGTCAAAATATGAAGGTTATATACTAAGTGTTGATTATGGTAGAGAAAAACACTCTTATAGACAATACTGTGATATAGAGTTCGAAATAAATAACTCAAATGTTGAAGAAGTTAGAAAAATTGTAGAACAAAAAGCAAAAGTTATTGAATTTTTTTCAAAAAAAGATGCTTATAATAAATAATAATTTATAAAAGAGGATGAATGGAAGAGAAAATTAAAAACGCACTATCAGAAATCAAAAGAGGATGTGCAGAAATAATTGATATAGAAGCTATTGAAAAATTAGTTAGAAACTTTTATGAAAAAGGTGAAAACTTCTATGTTAAAGCAGGTTTTGATCCAACTGCACCTGACTTACACTTAGGTCATACTGTACTTATTCAAAAACTTGCAACATTCCAAAGATATGGTGGAATTGTTCAATTTTTAATTGGTGACTTTACAGCAACAATTGGAGATCCAACAGGAAAAAGTGAAACAAGAAAAGTTTTAAGTACTGAACAAGTTTTACAAAATGCAGAAACATATAAAGAACAAGTATTTAAAATTTTAGACCCTGAAAAAACAGAAGTAATGTTTAATAGCAAATGGTTAAGCCAATTAGGAACTGGTGGGATTATCAATCTTGCATCTAATTTAACAGTTGCAAGAATGTTAGAAAGAGATGATTTTTCTAAAAGATACTCATCAAATACTCCAATTGCAGTTAGTGAATTTATCTATCCTTTACTTCAAGGATACGACTCTGTAGCTATGGGTACAGATATTGAAATGGGTGGAACAGACCAAAAGTTTAATCTTTTAATGGGAAGAACTTTACAAAAAGCATATGATTGTAAAAAACAACAAGCAGTTTTAATGACTCCTTTACTTGAAGGTTTAGATGGGGTTCAAAAGATGTCAAAATCTTTAGGTAATTATGTTGGTGTTACAGATAAAGCAAATGATATGTTTGGTAAGCTTTTATCTATTTCAGATGATTTAATGTGGAAATATTATGAACTATTATCTACAAAATCGTTAGAAGAGATTAAACAATTACAAGAAGGTGTAGAAAATGAGAGTTTACACCCTAAAAAAGTAAAAGAAGAGCTTGCTATGGAAATTGTTGATAGATACCATGGTAAAGGTGCAGGTGAACTTGCAAAAATAGAGTTTGAAAAAATATTTGCAAAAAAAGACATTCCAACTGATATGCCAGAATACGAGTTTGATTCAGGTATTTGGATTTGTCAAGCATTGGTTGATGCAAAACTTGTAAACTCAACTTCACAAGCAAGAAGAGATGTTAAAGCGGGTGCTGTGAAGATAAATCAAGAAAAAGTAACTGATGAGAAACTTAATTTAGAATCTGGAGAATTTATTTTACAAAAAGGTAAAAAGAATTTTGCAAAGATTACAATAAAATAAAAGGGCTAGTTTTGAGAATAGGAAAGTATGAGATTAAACATCCAATTATCCAAGGGGGTATGGGTGTAGGTATAAGTTGGGATAAACTAGCAGGAAGTGTAAGTAAAGAGGGAGGTCTTGGAGTAATTTCAGCAGTTGGAACTGGTTATTATAAAAGTGATGAGTTTTCGATAAAAACAAAAAAAGACAAACCAGTTGATGTTGTAAATTTTTACTCTAAAGAGGCTTTACACACTATTGTTAAAAATGCTAGAAAAATTTGCGCAGATGCACCCTTAGCATGTAATATTTTACATGCAATCAATGACTATGGTAGAGTTGTAAAAGATGCATGTGAAGCAGGTATTAATATTATTATTACAGGAGCGGGACTTCCAACAAATATGCCTGAATATACTAAAAATTTTCCAGATGTAGCACTTGTACCTATTGTTTCAAGTGCTAGAGCATTAAAACTTATTTGTAAAAAATGGAAAAGATATGATAAGGTACCTGATGCAGTAATTGTTGAAGGTCCAAAATCAGGAGGACATCAAGGTTTTACATATGAACAATGCTTTCAAGAAGAGTATCAACTTGAAAATATTGTAGGACCAGTAATTGAGGAAGCTAAAAAATGGGGAGATGATATTCCTATAATTGCAGCTGGTGGGATTTGGGATAAAAATGATATTGATAAATTTTTATCTCTTGGTTGTGCTGGTGTTCAAATGGCTACAAGATTTATAGGAACACATGAATGTGATGTTGATATAAATATGAAAAAAGTCTTAATGGATGCGAAAGAAGAAGACATAAAACTTATGAAGTCACCTGTTGGCTTACCTGCACGTGCTGTAATGACTAATTTACAAGCCTCTATGCAGACTAAAACTGCACCTAAGGTTGCTTGTATTTCAAATTGTGTTTCTCCTTGTAATAGAGGTCAAGAGGCTAAGATTGTTGGTTATTGTATTGCTGATAGATTAGGTGCAGCATATAAAGGTGATATGGATACAGGACTATTTTTCACAGGTTCAAATGGATATAAAATTGATAAATTAATATCTGTTCATGAACTTATGGAAAAACTAACTAAGGGAGAATAGTCATTTTAAAAAAAATACTACTATGTTTATTATTAGCATTTAGTATAAACTCAGCATTTGCACAAACTATTGCTCAAAAGTATGATGCAAATAGAATGAGTTACTTAAGAGCAGTATTAAAAAATGATACTGCTTTAGAAGTTAAATATCTAAAAAATGTAATAAAATATGGTAAACAGTTAAATCATGACACTACTAAATATGAAAATGAACTAAAAAAACTATCAAATAAAACAGTTGTAAAAGAAGTAAAAAGATCTACAAAAAAAACTATTTCAAAACCTAAAGAAGTTAAAAAGCCAACTATAAAAAAACAAACAAACCAAAATTCAAACTATACTGTAAAAAATGTATTTACAAAAAACAATATGATTATTTTAGACTTTTATACAAATGTAACAAAAAAACATATAGATTATAGTATTGATAAAACAAAATACTCTAATTTATATCTTTTTGATATAAAAGGTTCATATAAAGATGCTGCTCCAACAAAACTTAAAATTTCAGGAGTTGATAGAATATATATAATTCAAAAAAAGAGTAATTTACTTCATATAAAAGTAAGAGATAAAAATAAACTAAAGCCTATATATATTATTAATAAAAAAAGAATTATTATTAAGTTTTTAAATATAAGTTCAAATGCAAACTCAAGCACAACACAACTTAATTCATCAAAAACGACAAATACCTCAAGAAGTATAATAAATGTAAATAGATACAAAAGAAAAGTAGTAGTTATTGATGCTGGTCATGGGGGAAAAGATGTTGGAGCAGTAGGCCCTAATAAAAGATATGAGAAAAAAGTTGTTTTAGCAGTAGGAAAATACTTATATGATATTTTAAAAAGAAGAGGATATAAAGTATATATTACAAGAACAAGGGATAAGTTTATAAAAGTTAGAAACCGTACAGTTCTTGCAAACAAAAAAAATGCAGATATCTTTCTTTCAATACATGCAAATTCAATAGCAAAAAGTAAAGCTCATAAAGTAAGAGGTGTTGAGACATTTTTCTTAAGTCCAGCAAGAAGTGCTAGAGCAAAAAGAGTTGCAGCAAAAGAGAATAAAAGTGATATTAGAAAGATGAGTAAAGCTACTCAAAGATCTTTTTTAACAGTCCTAAATCAAAGTAAAATAACAGCATCTAACAAGTTAGCAATTGATGTACAACAAAATATGCTTTATTCTCTAAAACAAAAATATAAAGATACTGTTGATGGTGGAGTAAGAGAAGGTCCTTTTTGGGTTCTAGTAGGAGCACAAATGCCTTCAATTTTGATAGAAGTAGGATATATATCTCATCCTACAGAAGGGAAAAGATTATACCAAAGAAACTATCAAAAACTTTTAGCAAAGGGTATTGCTAATGGAATTGATTCTTACTTTTTAAAAAATCCTTAACCTTTAAAATAAGCTCTTTTTGTTTCTTTTTAAAAGAGGGTAACTCCTCTATATCAAAAAACTTAACTTTACTATTTTCCCAAGACAAATAGTTATTATTAAGTTTATCTTCAAAAAAATATTTTTGTAAATTTTTTACATTTTTGGCATTGACTAACCAAATTCCTATATCTTTTTGTTTATTTTTTTGCTCAAAATACTCTTCAAAATCTTCAATTTTAACATCTAAACTAGACTCTTCAAAGAACTCTCTTTTAGCACACTGTTTTGCACTCTCTTTTCCTAATTGAACACCTTTTAAAAAGCCCCATCTATTTTGACTCTTTACTGATTTACAAAGTAAAAGTTTTACTTTCTTATTCTCTATTTTATATAAAGCAATTCCATATGCTTTAATATTTCTACCCATATTTCTCCTTTAATAAGAAGTTTTTTTCTTATAAACAATAAAAGATAAAGTGTACCATAAAAACATAGGTAAAAGAAGAGATATTTCAGGTAAAAGTGTACCATTATTTGAAAATTTATGTAATAAAAAGAAAACTCCCCATGATACAAGCGTAAAAAATATAGATAAAGAAGTAAATTTTCCTATATTAAAAAATCTACTATTTAAAGCTGCATATGCAAAAATCAATATAATTAATGGCAAAATAAAAAAAGCAACTACAACTTCATAATATAAAGCTGCTCTTATTTTATCTGTATTTATACCTTGTTTATCCAAAAGTATAAGTGCAGAGATTGCATCTACAATAGAAAAAGTTGATTTTGCTTCATATACATTGTTTAGTATTTTTGGTTTAAAGCCTTCAAGAGTATGTAAAAACTTTTCATGCCTAACTTCTATTTTTGAAGAGTGAAAATCAATATTTTTAGGTTTTTTAGTAACTTTTGCATCTATTACATACCATCTATTGTTTTGAAAATATGCTTTTTTTGCAACTATACTCTCAACTAAATCTTTATCTTGAACCTTAAAAATATGTATATTTTCAGCTCTTTTTTCTATTGGATAAAGTTTTTGAAAGAAAATATGATAATCATTATATTTCAAAAAGATATCTGATTTAGTACTAATAAAATATTCATCATCTAAAATTTTACTTTTTTGCTCATATGAGTATGCCAAAGGAGTTGCTTGAAGAGCAATAAGAATAACTAAAAGTAAAAAAGATATTTTTAAAACTGGTGAATAGATTCTTCTTCTACTAACACCAAGTGCAATAAATGCAACTAACTCATTACCTTTAATTAAAATTACTAGTGTCAATATCCAACCAAATACCAAAGATAAAGGTAAAGTCAAAGTAAGTGTAAAAAAACTATTATAAAATAGATATAATAACTGTAAGTTTGCAGATTCAGGAAGACTTTTCATATTTTGAAAAAAATCAATACCCACAAAAAATAGTTGTAGGGAAACTAAAACAATTAAAAAACTTTTAAGATACTTTTGTAAAATATATTTTGTTAATACGCTCATTATTACTTCAATGTAAATTTAGATTTTACTTCATTTATAGATTCACTTTTTAGTGCGTCTATGGCTTTGATAGTATGCGGTATTATATCTTTTAATCTATTTAATTCCTCTTTTGAAAAGTTGTTTAATACATAATTTACAACATCTTCTTTATTTTCTGGTTTTCCAATTCCTATTCTTACTCTTATATAATCTTTTCCTATATGTGAGTCAATTGATTTTAAACCATTGTGACCACCATGACCACCACCAATTTTAAACTTAACAGCTCCAAAAGGTAAATCTAAGTCATCATGAATAACAATAATATCTTCATTTTCAATTTTATAATAGTTCTTAATTGCAATAACTGCATCACCAGATAAATTCATAAAAGTTTTTGGTTTTACAAGTAAGTCATTTGAAGATTTTAAAACATCTGCTTTAAAATTTGATTTATTTATAGAAGTAGTATTTAGATTTTTGGCCATCTCATCGATGACCATAAAACCTATGTTGTGCCTAGTTAATAGATATTTTTCACCTATATTTCCAAGTCCAACAATTAAAGCCATATTAAAATTACTTAGCCTTAATTACACCAACGATTGGTACTCTTGGGTCTAAGAAACACTCTACACCTTCTGGTAAGTCTAAATCTCTAATTAAGATATTATCACCAGTATCTAAGTTATCAATATTTAAAGTGAAACTTTCAGGTAAATTTTCTAAAGTTGTTTTAACAGGAACTCTTTTCTTATGGAAAATAAATAAACCTTTATTCTTAAGACCAATAGGTGTACCTTCTGCTTTTACAGGAACTTTATAAGTAGTTCTTACACCTGGTTGTGCAACCATTAAATCAACATGAACTAAGTCTGAAGTGATTGGACATTTTTGATACTCTTGAACAACAACTTTGAAAGTGTTTCCACCAACAGATACATCAAATGATAGTGTTTCTTTAGCTTTTAAAGTTTTAATAAACTCATTCATTTTAAATGCAGCATTAATATTCTCTAAACCTTTACCATAGATATTAGCAATTAAGTAACCATCTCTTCTTAAAGATTTAGTTTCTTGTTTTGTCATACTATCTCTTACGATACCCTCTAACATAAACATTCCTTTGTTTTAAAATAGTTGCGCATTATACTTAAGTTATTATTAATATTAGCTTTAAATTAAGCTTATTTTAGCTTTTGTATATAAAAGTATAAAGACTCTAACTCCTCATCAGTTAAAAAATATGTTGGCATTACTAAAGATTCAGTTTTGTCCGCTCTTAGTTTTGATTTAAAATCTTTAAAATTTACATTATTAATAGGAGGTGCTTTTATATATTTTAAAGCACCTTTTTTATTTCTATATTTAGCAATAATAACCTCTTTTTTACCATTACCATGACATTTATTACACCCTATTCCTCTAGGATTTTCATATAGCATTGCTCCATATTCAAACTTTGTAATAAAAGAGTTATCATCTTGGGTTGCATAAAGTATATTAGTTATTAATAAAAGTAATAAAGATGCTAACTTCAATCTTAACCTTTGTGTAAAAATGTTTTTGGTATTATATCAACCTAAAATTAAAACATATATAAGGTTTAATTCCCATGACAATACTTGACGGAAAAGCATTATCTAATAAAATAAAAGAAGAAGTAAAATCAGAAGTTCAAGATCTTCAAATGAAAAAAGGTATAACACCAGGTCTTGCAGTAGTTTTAGTAGGAGCAGACCCTGCTAGTGCAGCATATGTAAATATGAAAAGTAAAGCTTGTAAACAAGCTGGAATTTATTCAATAGTTCATGAAATGCCAGAGACTATCTCACAAGATAAAATCTTAGAAATTCTAGCCATGATGAATAAAAATCCAAATATTGATGGTATTTTAGTTCAGTTACCACTTCCAAAACATGTAGATACAACTGCGATTTTAGAAGCAATCGCTCCTGAAAAAGATGTAGATGGTTTCCATGCATATAATACAGGAAGAATGACTTTAGGACTTGAATCATTTGTTCCAGCAACACCATATGGTGTAATGCAATTATTAAAAGAGTATGACATTAATCCAGAAGGAAAAAATGTATGTGTAGTAGGAGCAAGTAATATTGTTGGAAAGCCTATGAGTACGCTTTTATTAAATGCAAATGCAACAGTTACAACATGCCACATCTATACAAAAAATTTAAAAGAACATACTAAAAATGCAGATATAATCTGTGTTGGAGTTGGAAAAGTAAATCTAATAACTGAAGATATGGTAAAAGAAGGTGCAATCGTAGTTGATATTGGTATAAACAGATTAGAAAATGGGAAACTTGTAGGGGATGTTGATTTTGAGAATGTATCAAAAAAATGTTCTTATATTTCTCCTGTTCCAGGTGGTGTTGGACCTATGACTATTGCTATGCTTTTAGTAAATACTATTAAAGCTGCAAAACTAAGAGAAGAGAGAGAAAGAAAACTAAATGATTAAAAAAGCTTACAACTGGGCTAGTTCTTGGACTGGTACAGTAATAATTGTTTTAGGTATTATATTTTTTATTGCGCAAGCTTTTGTGATACCAAGTGGTAGTATGAAAAATACTTTACTTATTGGAGATATGCTTTTTGTAAAAAAATTCTCTTATGGAATTCCTGTTCCAAGAATTCCTTGGATTGAAGTACCTGTTTTACCAGATTTTAATGATAATGGGCATTTGATTGAAGGGGATAAACCAAAGCGTGGAGATATTGTAGTTTTTAGATACCCTAAAAATGATACAATACACTATGTAAAAAGATTAGTAGCCACGGGAGGAGATTTAGTTCTTATACAAAATAAAAATCTTATTTTGCACCCAAAAGAAGGAAATGAATACGTTAAAAAACATTATAAAGAAGAACAAATCTTAAATGTTGATGGCAAACTTTGGGTTATAAATCCTTATCAAAAAGAGCATCCTGGTATACACAATGACCCAGCAGTACAAAATACAGGCTTAGCTCCTTCACAACTATTTAATATGCTTCCTATTAAAGTTCCTGAGGGTGAATATTTTATGATGGGTGATAATAGAGACCACTCTAATGACTCAAGATTTTGGGGAACTGTAAAATATAAGCATATTGTTGGTAAACCATGGTTTATTTACTTCTCTTGGGATAAAGATAAAAAAATCAGATGGGACAGAGTTTTTAGAACAGTTGAATCTTTAGAAGAGGATTTAAAAGGAAAAGAGCTAGATATAAATCATAAAGAGGGGATTTATTAAAATGAAATATTTCATAGCAGCAGACCACGCTGGAATTGATATTAAAAAGTATGTTAAAGAGTTATTTGAGAGTAAGGGTCATGAAGTTGAAGATTTAGGTCCTTACTCAAAAGATAGAGTTGACTATCCAGATTTTGCAGCAAAAGTATGTGAAAATGTACTTAAAAATGAAAATAGCTTTGGTATTTTAATCTGTGGCTCAGGAATAGGAATGTCAATGGCTGCAAACAAATTTGATGGTATTAGAGCTGCTTTATGTCATAATGAATACTCAGCAAAAATGGCTAGAGAACATAATGATGCTAATGTAATTTGTTTAGGTGAAAGAGTTAGTGGATATGGGATGATTGAAGCTATTGTAGATTCATGGCTAAATGCCTCTTTTGAAGGTGGAAGACATGAAAATAGAGTTGAAAAAATAAATGCTTTAGGCAAAATGGGAAGCTGTAGAGTATAAAAAAAGGAAAGACGTCATGCATGAACCTTGGTTTGCCTATGTTGTTGTTTTAAGTGTAGTTGCTTTAATGCTTTTAGGTAAAAAGATGATGTTCTTTCCAAAACAAGAGGATAAGTCTTCAAAAAAGGATAAGAAATGATAAATCCAAAAATCATAGATTATATCTTCTCTTCTGCATCTATACAAAGATGGAATGATTATCCAAGAATGGTTGAGTTAGTAGAACTTGACAAACAAGCACACAAATTTATCATCGCTTTTTTTATTGCAAAACTTGAAGATGATGTAAACTTTACACATCTTATAGAAGCAGGTATTTTTGAATTTTTAAGAAGAATTGTAGTAACAGATATAAGACCTGATGTTTTTAGAAAAGCTATTCAAAGAAAATCAAAAGAGATAAACTCTTGGGTGATTGAAAAATTAAAAGACTCACTAGAACCAATACAAAATGGAAGATTTTTAAAAAAATTTGAAGAGTATTTATATGATTCAAATATGTATAAGAAAGAGAGATTTATTTTAAAAGCCGCTTCATATCTTGCAACAAAATGGGAATTCTCAATCGTATATCAAACTTCAAAATTCTTAACAGATATTGAAAATGTAAAAAGAAGTGTTGAAGATGAAATTGAAGATTATTATGAACTAATTGGTGTTAGAAAAATTGCTTTAAATAAAAAACTTTCAAGAATTATTGATTTAAGTGGAAGATTAAGATTTCAAAAAAGATGGGCTCAAACTCCACGAATTCCAGAAACTTCTGTTTTAGGTCATATGCTAACTGTTGCACTATTTGCATACTTTTATTCAAAGGATATTGATGCTTGTGACAAAAGATTGCAAAATAACTTTTATACTGCTTTATTTCATGACTTACCAGAAGCATTAACAAGAGATATAATCTCTCCTGTAAAATATAGTGTTGATGAGTTATCTGATATTATTGCTGAATATGAAATAATAAAAATAGAAGATGATATTCTTCCATTTATACCTGATAGTTTAAAAGAAGAGTTTTCATATCTTTTAGGATTATATGAAGATAAGAAAAAAGATGAATTCTTAGATAAAATAAAACACAACAATAAAATAGACATAGTAGAAAATATTAATGATTATAATCTTGACAAATATAATCCTATTGATGGAAAAGCTTTAAAACAGTGTGATAAGCTTTCTGCTTTTATTGAAGCTAGTTTATCAATTTCACATGGAATAAAGTCAAAAGAGTTACAAAGTGGGAAAAAACATATTTTTAAAGGTTTAAAAACTGTACATGATATAGATTTTAAAGAGCTTGCAAAACAAATAGATGAAGAGTTTGGAAGTACTGGGCAAACTCAAACTACTTTTGATTTTGACTAAAAGAGGAAATCCTCTTTTAGTTTAAAAACTATATTTTATATTTACATATACATATCTTCCTGGCTCATTTAATAGCATAACCTCATCACTAGTTGATGAAAGTAAAGTTAAATCTTTATATGTATTACTTGTTGCATATGTTTTATCAAATACATTATCAACTCCTAAAGTAACCACAGTATTATTTATATAACTATTCTCATATTTTAAATTTAATATACCATATCCAGCTAATCTCTGCTCTGCATTATCTTCATCATAATTACTCCATGCCTTTGCAGCTACTAATGCAGCTCTAAATCTATTTTTACCCTCTTCATAATTAAAAGCTAATGTTGTTTTAAGTGGTGGAATTTCTGCTAAATCAGTATCACTTTGTCCATCTAAGGCTTCATCTTTTTTACCCCTTTGATATGCAACTGCATAATCAAAATATATCTCATCTGTAGCATAATAGTATCCACTTACATCAAAACCATAAATTTTAGCATCAACATTTTCAAACTTATTTATTGTTTTTGAATCATTAAAAGCAATATAATTTTTCAAAGTAGAATAGAAAAATTTTGTTTTAATCTTAAAATTTGTAAAAGTTTTTTCAAATCCTAAATCAATTTCATAATTTGTTGTTTTATCTAAATTTGGTGTTCCAATTAGTTTTCCACTTTTTTTAAAATACAACTCTCTTGCATCAGGAACTCTACTAGATTTACCAATACCTGCAAAAAAGTTTAAACTATTATTTACTTTGTAAGTCGTTAATAAATAAGCACTTAAAGAGTTATAATCATTATCTTGTTCATTTCCATCAGTTTTTATATCTGTTTTATCATATCTTGAAGCAAGTTCAATATTTAAACTATTAATATCTTTATTGTATTTTATAAAAGCTGCTTTATTTTTTGTATCTGTCTTTGAGATACTATCTGCTAAATAAGGATTGCTTTTATTACTATACTTTCCTTCCCAAGTTCTTTTACTCGTATCTAAACCTAAAGTTAGAGTACCTTTGTAAAAATTCATATCATTTTGAAGTTTTGCACCTTTTATTTTTGATTTCATATGATTAGTCATTTCCATTGCACCATTTTTTCTATATGTTGTAGCCATGGGATGGTCTACTTTAGAGTAGTAAGTGTTAAATTTTAGTTTTTTAGAGAATTTTGACAAATCATTTGCTATATAATTAAAACTATAAATATCAGAGTCATCATATATTGCATCCATACCAGTATTTGCATACAAAATATCATCACTTCTATTAGCAGTATATGATAGATTAATTTCTTGTTTGTCATTCAAATTAAAATACAATTTACTCATAAAACTCTTTTTTTCATAAGCATCCATATCTTTATATTTATCACTATATACTCTTGAAGCATCTTTACTATTTTTTTCAAGTTGTTGGGCTAAAGTATTACCATCTCCATCTTCATACTGTTCACTACTTTCAGTTGAAGCGGAAATAAGTGCTTTTATATCTTTTGTTCCTCCACTAAGTGTTGCTGAATATTTACTATATCCATAGCTTCCATAATTTACATTTACATCTGCATTAAATCCCTCTTTAGGTTTTTTAGTATTTACTTTTACTTTTGCACTTAATGTTCCAAAATTTTCAACATCATATGGACCTTCAACTACCTCAACACTTTGTATATTATTTGATAAAACATGAGAGGTAGGAGGGTCCATCCTATTAGGACAGGCACCATAAATTTTTGCATCATCAAGTAAAATATTAATATTATCTTTTTTTTGCCCTCTAACAATAATATCATTTGCAATGCCACTTCTTCTTACTAAAGATATTGAAGGTGATACTTCACTTAAAGCTTGTGCTAAATCTGCTGATTTTAGATTTTCATTACTTATATCATTTACTATTTTTGATTTTAAAGTGTCTGTTACAACCACAGAATCTAAACTTATCTCTTCATTTGCACTTAAAGCATAAATTGCAAATAAAGACAGAGCCAATGTTTTTCTCATTCTCTTCCTTTAATTTTTTGGAAATGTTAACTTTGTTGTGTTAATTATAAGTTAAATAGTAAAATCTTTTTTTGCTATAATAAAAGAAAAAAAGTGAGTTTAAATGGCAAAAATATCTTTTGAAGTAGATAATAAAAATTTAAATACTGTTATTACAATTATTAAAAATTTAAAAGTAGGATTAATAAAAAATCTCAAAATTGATGAAAAGAATAGTACTTTAGAAAAAGTTTCTAAGCCAGTTAGTTTAGGTACAAATAAATATTTATCTAAAGAGCAATTCAAACAAAAATTAAAGAAGAGCGCAAAGTAGTTAAACTACTGCCCTCCTCCAAAATCAGCACCTAATTCATCATGTGGAAAATTATGTGGAATTTCATGACAAACATCTTTAGATTTTTCAATAGCACTTACTAACTCTTTTAAATTTGCATAAGGAAGTTCTATTGAACTTTTTTCTCCTAAATCGTTTGTAACTTGCACTTTAAATACTGGATAACTAGCATCACCATATGGTTTTTCTACATGAAATACTTCTATTAAACCTTTTTGAGTGTGAGCTACTTTTAACTCTTTTACTTTTACAGTTTCTCTTGCCATACTAGCCTCCTTTTATTTATTATAAACAATAACAAACAAAAAGATAAACCAATATAAATTTTATAAACTAATTATGCAGGTTTAAAAGATTTCGTTGTTTTACAAACTTGAGGGAAAAGACAGTTATTGCAATCTGGATTTATAGCTTTACATGTATATCTTCCAAAAAGAACCATAGCTTGGTGAAAAATATGCAAATCATCTTTTAACTTTTTTACTAATTCAGCTTCTGTCTTTTCTACTGTTTTTTCATATGATAAGCCTAATCTATGAGATACTCTAAAAACATGTGTATCAACAGCCATTAAGTTTGCACCTGCATATTCAATCATAAAAACATTTGCTGTTTTATTACCAACACCTGCTAATTTTATTAACTCTTTTTCATTATGAGGAATATCTCCATCATAATTCAAAATAACACTTTGCGCCATTTTTATAATATTCTTTGCTTTATTATTATAAAAAGAGCATGATTTTAAAAGCTCTTTTACTTCTTCAATTTTTGCATCTGCTAAAGAAAATACATCTGGATATTTTTCAAATAATGCAGGTGTTATGATATTAACTCTTTTATCCGTACATTGTGCACTTAATATAATTGCTATTAATAACTCATAATCATTTTTATAATTTAGCTCAGTTACTGCACCACTATATTTTTCTTGAAAAGCCTCTTTTATTATTTGAATCTCAGCTTTTGTAGCCTTTTTCATCTATTTCCTTAAATACTTTTTTATTTCAGGGAAGATTTTTTTTGCATATGCATAATTTATATCTTCTAATCTAATTAAATAGTTTTGTTCATATTTAGTTATAAAAATCTCTTCTTTATTAAAGTAGTTTAATAAACCTTTATAAGTATCAAGAGCATCATTTTTATTAAAAACTCCCACTTTAATATTGATTTTTTTACTAAGGTCAGTTGTAGAAGTAAGTTTTAAAATATCTTTTAACTCACCTCTTTTTAGAATTCTAACCTCACTTAACTTACCATCTTGTTTAATTTCAACTACTTGTGCTACGCTTAAGTTTCTTGTAATATTTGAAGAAGTAACTGTAATGTCTGAACTTAAACTTGCAACTTTTTTTTGGTTACCAACAATAATTGCACCATTTAATATAAAACTTAAACTAAAAAGTAAAAATACTATTTTCATCCTCTAATTCCTATTGTAGAAAATTGTGTCTCAATTTTAAACTGTTTAGGAGCTAGTTTCTCAATATCTCCAGTTTTAATCTTATAGCTACCTTGTTTTATTTTGAAGTTTGTTTTATTATTTTGTTTATTTTGTTTATCATAATAGTATTGAGCAATTTCTAATGTAGTTTTAGGACCTATATAAATAATAGTATCATCTATAAATCTAATTTTTAATTTTGATGCTTTAAAAGTTTTAATAATATCTTTTTTTTGTACTTTAAAACCAGCACTTGTTATAAAAAGTACTTCTTCACCCCTTTGCACTAATGCAACTTGATTTTCAGTATCATCAACTACAACTTTTTCAACAATACCAATATCTTTTGAAAATAAAAAAGATACCAAAAATAGAGCTATAAATACTATTCTCAAAAAGAAGTCCTTATTTATTATTTAGTATTATGTTAACATTTTTTAGCTAACATTTAACATATGAAGGGTCTAATAAAATATCTACTAATTTTTATTACTGTTTTTTGCTCTATATTCTTTACATATCAAAGCAAACCTGCACTATTTGATGCAATTGATAATGAAATAGAGAGTTTTTTATTAAAATACAAAAATAAAAACCATACAAATAGTAAAAATATTGTAATCATAGATATTGATGATAAAAGTATTAATCAAACAACTCAATGGCCATGGAAAAGAGATATTTTTGCAAAACTAATAGATGAACTTCAAACAAATCAAATAAAAGCTATTGGTATAGATATAGTATTTTCTCAAGAAGATAGAAGTTCTCCTTCAACTGTTTTAAAAACCCTAAACATAGATATAAAAAAACAGCTTCCAAATTATGATAAGATATTCGCAAATTCAATAAAAAACTCATCAAAACCAGTAGTTTTAGGTTACCACTTTTTAAATACAAAATTTGATTTACAAAATGTACAAAAACCATATATTCCTGCAATGTATATAAAATCAAAAAATAGTGATATTAATCTAATAAAAGCAAAAGATATAAACTTAAATATTCCAATTATTCAAAACAGCTCATATTCAAGTGGTTTTTTAAATATAATTAACAATAAGCAAGTCCTAAAAAAAGCACCTTTACTTGTAGAGTATAAAAATGAAATATATCCATCCTTAGCCTTAGAAATTATTAGAGTTGTAAAACAAAATAAAAAAGTTTTGCTTAGAAAAAATAAAGACTTATACAATGAAATTAAACTAAAAGATTTAGATATAAAAGTCGATGAACAAGCATCTTTAAAACTAAGTTACTATAATAAAAATTGTTTTGTAAAAATTAAAGCTATTGATATTTTAAATAAAAATTATGATAAAACTATTTTAAAAGATAAAATTGTTCTTTTAGGAAGTTCAGCATCTGGTATAGTTGATTTAAATACAACAATAACAAATGAAAAACTATCTAGTACTGTAATTCATGCAACAATAATTGAAAATATCTTAAATGGTGACTTTTTAATAGATGCAAACTGGCAAGAAAACTTTATTAGTGCAACAATCTTTATAATCTTCGTATCTCTATTTTTAACACTATTTTTAAATAGCTTATTTATTACATCATTTGTTTGTTTGATTCTTACATTTTTTATAGCCTTTGTTATTTGTTATTTTTTCTATTTCCAAGGCATAATAATAAGTATTTCATATATTATACTTGCACTTATAAGTTCATATATATGTTCAACAGCAATTATTTTTACAAAAAATAGAAAAGAGCTAATTACTTTAAAAAAGAAGTTTGCTGCAAAAGTATCAAATGACGTAATGGGTGATATTTTAAAAGATGATAATAATCACTATTTAAGAACAAAACAAAAAGATATTACAATATTTTTTAGTGATATTGTAGGTTTTTCAAAAATAACAAATCAAATCCTTGACCCTGAAAAACTTACAAAATATCTAAATGAATATATGAACCCTATGACAAAAATTATTATGAAAAATAAAGGTACAGTTGATAAATTTATAGGAGATTCTATCATGGCTTATTGGAATGCTCCTTCAAGTACCAATAATCATCAAGATTTAGCTTTATGTTCAGCACTAGAGCAACTTAAAGTATTAAAAAAATTAAATAAAATATATGAAAAAAAATCTCTTCCAAAAATTGATATAAGAATTGGGATAAACAGTGGCAAAGCTTATGTAGGAGAGATGGGAGCAGATGATAGAAATGATTACACAGCAATTGGAAGTGAAGTAAATAAAGCTTCAATTTTAGAACAAGCTTGTAAAATATATAAAACCTCATGTATTATCTCACAAAGTGTAAAAATAGCTTTAAAAAAAGATTATACCTTAAGATTTTTGGATACAATTTGTATTGATAATAATGTAAAATCTTCTTTTAATATATATGAAGTATTTAAAGAAGGTAAACCCTCAATAGAAGAGCAAAAAGAGATACAACTTTTTGAAGAAGCCTTAAAATTTTACTATAAAAAAGAGTTTGTTAAAGCTTTAGATATTTTTAAAAGTTTACAAAATAAAGATAATAAACTAAATAGCAACTCAATTGAATTTCATATTAATAGATGTACTAAGTGCTT
Source organism: Malaciobacter halophilus (assembly GCF_002837275.1). Lineage (GTDB taxonomy): Bacteria > Campylobacterota > Campylobacteria > Campylobacterales > Arcobacteraceae > Malaciobacter > Malaciobacter halophilus. The sequence continues at coordinate 25,300 of NZ_NXIF01000023.1, forward strand.
AGAAGGGTACTCTTTTTCACCTGTTACAATCATTAATAAAAAACTTATTTCAAAATAACTTTTTATAGTTTTTTTATTTTATCAATCTCATCTCTTAATCTAATAGCCTCTTCAAAATTTAAATCACTTGCAGCTTTTTTCATTTTCTTATTTAATTCAACTAAAAGTTTTTTCTTTTCACTTGCTGGCATTTTTTCTAGTTTCTGTTTTTTCCAAGCTAAATCATCATACTCTTCAAGTTTTAGATTTTCATCAAGTTTTCTTTTTGTTGATTTTGGAGTAATATTATGCTTTTTATTATACTCTTTTTGTATCTCTCTTCTTCTATTTGTTTCATCTATTGCATACTGCATAGAATCAGTAACTCTTTTTGCAAATAAAATTACTCTTCCATTCTCATTTCTTGCACCTCTACCCATAGTTTGGATAAGAGAAGTTCTACTTCTTAAAAAACCTTCTTTATCAGCATCAAGAATAGCTACAAGGGAAGTTTCAGGAATATCAAGTCCCTCTCTTAAGAGATTAATTCCAACAAGTACATCAAACTCTCCTAATCTTAACTCTCTAATAATTTGGTTTCTTTCAATAGCATCAATATCACTATGCATATATTTTACTTTTATTCCTAAATCAGAATAATAAGAGGTTAACTCTTCTGCCATTTTTTTAGTTAAAACAGTAACTAAAACTCTTTCATTTCTTTTTGTTACTTTTTTAATCTCATCATATAGTTTTTCAACTTGATATTCACTATCCATTATCTCAATTACAGGGTCAAGTAAACCTGTTGGTCTAATTATTTGTTCGGCAACAACTGAACTTTTTTCAACTTCAAGTTCATTTGGAGTAGCACTTACAAATAAAAAGTGTGGTGCTTTATTGATAAATTCATCAAACTTTAAAGGCCTATTATCAAGTGCACTTGGAAGTCTAAATCCATACTCAACTAAAACCTCTTTTCTACTTCTATCTGCTGCATACATACCTCTAAATTGGGGTAATGACACATGAGACTCATCAACAATTAATAAAAAATTTTCTTGCATTTGTTCAAAATAATTCATTAAAGAGTAAGGAGTTTCACCAGGTTTTTGTCCAGTAAGATGTCGTGCATAGTTTTCAATTCCTTTACACATTCCTGTACTTTCTATCATCTCCAAATCAAACTCTACTCTTTGTTTTAATCTTTGATACTCTACTAATTTATCCTCTTTTTTAAAAAACTCTAATCTTTGTTCTAGTTCTTCTTCAATTTGTTTTACTGCAACTGCTAATTTATCATTTGAAACAACAAAAGGATTAACTGAATAAATAATTATTTCATCTAAGGATTTAATTTTTGTATTTGTTAAATATTCATGTTTAGTTATTGACTCAACTTCATCTGCAAAAAACTCAACTCTTATAAACTCATCTTCATAATAAGCTGGAAAAATATCTATAACATCTCCATTTACTCTAAAATCAGCCCTATCAAAAAATTTATCATTTCTTTTGTAACCCATCTCTACTAGTTTTAATAAAAACTCTTTTTGTGAGTATTCAAAACCAACTTCTACTCTTTGAACCATAGCTTTATACTCTTCAGGGTTACCTAAACCATAATTTGCAGAAACAGAAGCTATTACAATAACATCATCAAAAGATAGAAGTGATGCAGTAGCACTTAATCTTAACCTTTCTAACTCTTCATTTATAGAGGAGTCCTTTTCTATAAAAAGGTCAGTTCTTGGAATATATGCTTCTGGTTGATAGTAATCATAGTATGAGATAAAATACTCAACATGATTATTTGGAAAAAATGCTTTAAATTCAGAATATAACTGTGCTGCTAAAGTTTTATTGTGTGTCATTATCAAAGTTGGTTTTTGAACTTTTTCAATAACTTTAGCCATTGTATATGTTTTACCACTTCCTGTTACACCTAATAAAGTATTATATTTTTCACCTTTAATTATTGAATCACTTAAGGCTTTTATTGCTTGTGGTTGGTCACCTGCTGGTTCATATTCACTTACTACTTTAAACTCTGCGATGATTTATCCTTTATTGTTTGTAAGTTGTTAAAAAATAAAAAAGTATTGATATATCTTTATTTGTCCAAATTGTATCTTCACTAAGAAGGTCTTTTGAAGCCTTTATATCAACATTAGCTTTATACTTTAATAAAATTGTTTGAATAAAACTATCAAGTGATTTATTATCAAGATTTAAAATAGTTTTATGAAAAATCTCTTTCTTATTTGGAATAAAAAAATCCCTATTATTTTTATAAAGATTAAGTAACATAGATATTTGCCAACTATGCCACTCTTTTTTATCTAACTGATTTTCATTTAAATCTTTTATATTTAGTATTTCAAAAGTGTGATAAATTTTTCTTACAATTTCACTATTTTTAGCTAAATCAAGTTTTTCAATTTTTGAAGGTAACTTTAAACTACTAATATTTATATGTTCTTTTATTTTTGGTTCTACTTTTTTTAACTCTTCTACTGTCATTTTAGCTCTTCTTTTTGAAAAAAACAAAAAAGGAACCAAACAAAAAAATACAATTGCTAAAAAAAGTATAAACTCTATTTTCATAATTTTACTTTCTCAAACTTATTATCATTTAAAACTGTATACTCTTTACTACAACATAATGAAGGTATATTAACATATCTTTTTTCATCAAAAATATACTCTTTACCTTGATGAAAATGTCCTTCTATTATTATATCAGCTTCAAAAAAAGATACTCTTTTTTTAGCTAAGTGTTCAAAAGCATTAAAATTATGACAAATATTTTTTTTCATTAAAGTATAATATATCTTTTTAGAGATAAAATTATTATAATCAATAGAGTTTAAAAATTTTAATAACATATGATTTCTAATAATCTTACAATATATATTATATAAAATTGGAGTAAAGTTATCTCCATGGGAAAGGGCAAGTTTTTTATTTTTATATTTCATAAAAATTGCTTGGTCTTCTCTTTTTACAACATATATATTTTTAAAAAGTGGCTTCATATTATAGTCATGATTACCTTCTAAATATACTATTTGCATCTTAAATGAGAGTTCGTTTATTATATCAATAAGCTTTTGATTTCTTTTTACAAAATAAGTACTTTCCGATGAGATAAAATCAAACATATCTCCCATCAAAAAAAGTTGTTTTGTCTTAATCTTTTCAGATTTTAATTTCTCTAAAAAGATTAAGAACTCTTGGTTTGTTTCATTGTAGTGCGAATCTGCTACAAAGATTGCACCATCTTGTATATTAAGGTGCATATGCTATTTTTGGTATACCCTCACCTTCTTCAAAGCCACACATAATATTTGCATTTACAACAGCTTGAGAAGATGCCCCTCTTAACAAATTATCAATTGAAGAATTAATAAAAAGTGCTTTACCATTTCTTGCTACAAAAATATCACAAAAGTTTGTTCCTGCTGTTGATTTTATATCAACAGCATTATCTCTAACTCTAACAAATTCACTATTTTTATATGTTTGAGCTAAAATATCATTTACATCAACTTCATTTTTTAATGTTGCATAAACTGATACTAACATTCCTCTTGTAACAGGAATTAAATGAGGAACAAAATTTACACTAAACTCTTTTTGTTTTAATAGTTTAATTTTTTCTTGAATCTCTGGCATATGTCTATGTTTAAAAGGGTTATAAGCATGTGTATTTTCGTTTATATGCCCAAATTGAGTTATCTCATTTAATTTCTTTCCTGCGCCTGTTACTCCTGATTTAGCATCTATAAATATTGGACTATTTTCATCAATATAATCAATAAATGGCAATAAAGCTAAAAGTGAAGCTGTTGGATAACACCCTGGATTTGCAACTAAAATAGCCTCTTTTAATTTCTCTTTATAATACTCAGGTAAACCATAAACTGCATCATTTATATTTTGCTTATCTTCATGCTCACAATAGTGCTTTTCATATGTTTCAAGCTCTAATCTATAATCAGCACTTAAATCAACAACTTTAACACCCTCTTTTAATAGCTCTTTTGCAAAAGACATTGATGTTTTATGTGGTAATGCTAAAAAAGCTATATCTGCAACTTTTCCTACTTCTTTAGGATTAGCTACTTCAACAGGCATATCAAGAAGACCTTTTAAACTTGGATGTAACTCTTGAACATTTATATTACCAGTTGAATTAGCAATATATGATATATTAAATTTTGGATGATTTATTAATATTTTTATTAACTCTAAACCAGTATAACCACTTGCTCCAATAATTGCTGCATTCATTATACTTCTATCTCCTTATAATAAACCTCTAATACTTCAAACGTAGTCAATCCAGCAGGAAGTGATGCTTGTAATTCATCCCCTTCTTCTTTCCCCATTAACTGTTTTGCTAAAGGAGAGTTAAATGAGATAAGCCCTTTTTCTGCATCTGATTCAATTCCACCAACGATTGTATAAGTATACTCTTTTTCTGTGTCAACATCTACTAAACTAACAGTTGAACCGAAACTAACTTTATCATGTGGTAGTGTTGAAGGATCAATAATTACGGCTTTACTAATTATATTGCTTAATTCTGCTATTTGAGAATCAATAAGCTTTAACTTATCCTTTGCAGCATGATACTCAGCATTCTCTTTTAAATCCCCTAATTGTCTTGCTTCATCTAATGCAATAACTGTTTCAGGTCTTTCTTTTGTTTTTAAAAAGTCTAGATTTCCAGTAATTTTTTCATATCCAGCTCTTGTCATTGGTTCTTTTTCCATCAACAACTCCATAAATTAATTTATGATATAATATCTAAAATTTTTAAAAGAGTAGATTATATGAGATATGATAGAACAAAAAAACTTTTTGGTGAAGAAAATTTTAATAAATTTAAAAATGCAAAAATTATCCTTTTAGGAGTAGGAGGAGTAGGAAGTTTTGCCCTTGATGCACTTTATAGAACAGGTATAACTGATATAACAATTGTAGATTTTGATATATATGAAGAATCAAACTTAAATAGACAAATGGGTAGTGAAGGTAACATAGGTAGAGTAAAAGTTGAAGCTTTAGCACAAAAATATCCAAAAGTGACACCAATTCATGTTAAGATTACAAAAGAGTGGATTGATAATTTTGATTTTTCACAATTTGATTATATTTTAGATGCCATTGATGATGTAACTCCAAAAGTTCATCTAATAAAAAAATACTATACTAAGGTAATTAGTACAAGTGGTGGAGCTAAAAGAATTGACCCAAGTAAAATTGAGTATTTATCTATTTGGAAAACTTATAATGATCCATTTATTAGAAAAATTAGAACAGAGTTAAAAGCACAAGGCTTTAAGAAAAAATTTAAAGTAATTTTCTCTTCAGAAGAGCCAAAATGCATAGAAAAAGGTAGCTTTGAAGGTGTTACAGGTTCATTTGGCCTAATGATGGCTTCTGTAACAGTAAAGAAGTTGCTAAATAGGAAATAAATAACTTTTTAAAAGAAAGTTGATTATAAGAAAAAAAGCTATATAATTTAAGCATCACATAAAAAGGGAATAGTATGAGCGATATTAATAGTAGCGTTGAACAAATGACGCAAGGTCACAGAAGAAATGTTCAACAGTTAGCCGTTTTTTACACTAGTCATAACAATATTTATGCAATTAATATTGCAAAAGTTAAAGCTTTTGTTATTAAAGAAGAAGTAACTATCAACGATACACCAAGTGATTCAAATATCATTGCAGGTATTGCTACTATTAGAGGAGAACCAGTTACTTTAGTAAATTTAGACGCGTGGCTAGGTCAACAAAAAATGACAATGGATGAATATAAACTTATTATCTATTGTGAATTTAACCACAAAAAAGTAGGTTTTTTGATAAAAGATATGCTAGATATTGTTGAAAAAACTACTGATGAGTTAAGACATACAGAAGAAACAAACTCAAAAATCACATACACAACTTATGTTAGAGTTCATGAAAAAGATGAGTTATGTACTGTATTTAATGCTGAACAATTATTAAAAGATATTGGTTGGACAGATGACGGAGAAGATGCCGTAAACAAATATGTTGATACACCTTTAAACTCTGAAAAGTTAGTTCTTGCAGCAGAAGACTCAGGAGTTGCAAGAGAAGTACTAAGAAAGTTCTTCCAAAAAGCAAAACTAAATTATGAAATTTATAACAATGGAGCATTACTTCTTCAAAGACTTGAAGAGCTAGACGCAAATAAAATTGGTCTTGTAATTACAGATATTGAGATGCCAGAAGCAGATGGTTTTCAAGTTGCTGCATTTTTAAAAGAGAATAGTTCGCATAGCCATATTCCTGTAGTAGTAAACTCATCTATGACAACAGATGCAGTTAAAAATAAAATGAATAATATTGGAGTTGATGGATTTATCGGTAAAACTGATGTTCAAGCTCTATATGAAGCTACTAAAAAATTCTTACTAAATTAATTTAGTTAGATGAGCTTTTAGCTCATCAAACTAATTTTATTTATTTGTTAGCCAATCTTTAAAAATCTCAATTTGTTCTTGTGTTTGTTGTGTTGAAGTACCACCAAAAGAAGTTCTTGCATTCATAGAAGCCTTTAAATCAAGATGCATTAAAATCTCTTCATCAATCGTGTCAATTTGACTATTAGATTCTCTAATCTCTTCAATTGTTAATTCGCTAATATCTTTATTTAATCTATTTGCAGTAGCAACAACATCTTTTGTTATATAGTATGCTGTTCTAAAAGGCATATTTTGTTTTTGAACTAAATAATCAGCTAAGTCAGTTGCACTTAAATGACCTACTTTACAAGCATTTTGCATGTTTTGTTCATTAACAATCATTGTTTTAATTACTTCATTTAAAATCGAAAGAGAAATTTCAATAGTTTTTACTGAATCAAAAACACCCTCTTTATCTTCTTGAGTATCTTTATTGTAAGCAAGTGGTAAGGCTTTCATTACAGTAAAAAGAGAAACTAAGTTCCCATACACTCTTCCAGTTTTTCCTCTTAATAACTCAGGAACATCTGGATTCTTTTTTTGAGGCATTATTGATGATGTAGTAGCATATTCATCACTCATTCTTACAAATTGAAACTCATAAGATGACCAAGTAACTAACTCTTCAGAAATTCTACTAATGTGCATCATTGCTGTACTTATATTAAATAAAATTTCAAGTGCAAAATCTCTATCACTTACACTATCCATTGCATGAAGTGTAGGAGAATCAAATCCAAGTTGTTTACTAGTACTTTCTCGATTAATATTATGAGGAGTTCCTGCTAAAGCTGCACTTCCTAAAGGTGAATAGTTATTTCTAGTATATGAGCTTTCAAATCTTTCATAATCTCTTTTAAACATATTAGCATATGCAAGCATATGGTAACCAAAATTTATTGGTTGTGCATGTTGTAAATGTGTCATACCAGGAATTAAAGTAGTTGTATGTTTTGAAGCAACATCAACAAATGTTTGTATTAAAGTTTTTAATTGCTCTTTAATACTTAATGTTTTTTCTTGAACATATAACCTAAAATCAGTAACAACTTGGTCATTTCTACTTCTTGCAGTGTGAAGTCTTTTTCCCGCATCACCTATAATTTCAGTTAATCTACTCTCAACTGCCATATGAATATCTTCATGCTCTATTTTAAACTCAAAGTCACCATTTTCTATCTCTTCTTTTACTTGTAAAAGTCCTTTATGAATAGCTTCTTTATCCTCTTTTGATAAAATACCTTGCTCAAAAAGCATTTGGCTATGTGCCATTGAACCTTTAATATCTTGTGCATATAACTCTTTATCAAACATTACAGAAGCATTAAACTCATCTAATATTTGTGCATTTGTATTTTTTAAAATCTGTTCATTATCATTTGACATCAATTCTCTTCCTCAATTTTTTTAATGGTATCTTTTATGATTGCTAGTATTTTTATTTTTGCTTCATCTTCATCATTTTCAGGTACATCCCAACCTACAATTGACATATACTTATCAACAAGTGAATTTACATCTGAAACAATAGTATCATGTAGTTGTTCTAACTCTTTATCTTGTGCAGTCATAATATCCCCTTCATTAGATTTTAGGAATATTATAACATAACTATGATTGTACGAAAGTTTGCAAAGGCTCTTTTTTTGAAATGCTTGCATACTTTTTCATTCCAAGTATGCAATTAATTAAAAATAATATATTTGATAAGATAAATAGTGTTGCAGCTATATCAACAAATATTTCATTAAAAAATCCATAAAGTAAAAAGAATATATATGAAAGCATATAGATATAAAAATGTATTTTTATCAGGTCTTCATTTATTACTTCTTTTATGGTTGGAATATCAAAATAACCTTTTGATGTCAAATGAAACCAACATAAAAATGGAATAATTTTATATATCATTCCTTGAAGTAAAGAGAATAAAAAACCAAAAGCAAATAAAATAGTTAATAAATAAGATGAATCTTGAGGAACAAAAAGCCAATTTAACATAGCTATTACAAGTGAATATAAAGATACCTTCCAGTACCACAAAGTAACATCACTTACAGGTCTTCTTCTATTATTAAGAGAGTTTAAACCATGAAAAGCATAAATTACAAAAAATATTGCAAATAATACTTTATATATATAAAAATCAAGATTTAAAAATGCAAAGGCAAAATAAGAAAGAATAAGTACAAAAATAGATATGGGAAGTCTATTTTGTACTGATTTAGGAAAGTCTAAAGCCACATAAAACATAGGTATAACTTGAAATGACACACCAATAATCAATAATGCTGCAAATCCAAATATTCCAAGTAATATGTGAATATTTACAAAAGAGTAGTGCGTTGAAGTAATATTACCTGTTAAATGTGCTATTGCTAAATGTAAACCTAACAATGTAGTTAAAACTCCAGTAATTGCAAAAAGTTTCATAACATTTACTGTTGAAGTTACATACTTAACTTTAAAAAGAAGTTTAATTGCTGTAATAAAAAAAGTAAGGAAAGATATACATAGACAGGCTATTGCAGCAATTAAAAACTCTTCTTTATTATATAAAAACTTTAAAACAAAAAAAATAGTTCCAAGTGTTAAAAAACTATGCACAACAGATGCAAAGAGTTTAGCTCTTTTTATTGGTGCACCTGCTAATACGGGCATCATTTGTTGCATAGCTCCAAAAATTATCATAGATAAAACACCCAAAGTAAACATATGAACCATTGCAATTGCTTCATTTGAGTACCTATTTGTAATCACTTCTGCTGGGTAAACTAAAAACATTACACCAATTAATATTGCAAATATAGGTGCAGTTAAAAAAAACCTAAATGGTACAGAAATCGGAGGTGCTTGTTCTAATGATAATCCTTGGTTAAACATCTATTACACTCTTTTTATTTTTTTAATTCTTTCATCTGTTTTATAATTGAACTTCTTTGTTCTTCTAAATGAGCATCTGCCATTGCATAAAGCATCTGCTCTTCTTTCATATTATGTTGTTGCATAAGCATCATCAAGCTTTCACTTAAACCAAAAAAATGATTTTTATCTTGCTTTGCAACATCTTCTCTCATTTGAGAGAGTACATTTGACATTTGTGAATGTTCCATTCTCATAACTTGTGTTGGGCCACAAGTCATACCTGTATTCTGTTCAAATATAGGAAATAGTACTTTTTCTTCCATGTCAAAATGAGTTTGTAATTCATTTTCAAACTCATTAAAAGCTTCTTGTGCTTTTTGCCAATCTCCTGAAGCTACAACATTTTCTAAATTTGCAAACTCTTCATCACAGTTTCTATGGTCTTGAGTAAGAAAAGATTTTATTGTTTCATCCATAATTAACCCTTATATGTTTTATGAAAGTTTACATAAAAAAGAGAAAATTTGGATTGATTATAATCAATAAAAGAGACAAATGTCTCTTTTATTTGTAGATTAAATAGGTAATACTCTTAAGTTCTCATCAATTTTTTGTTTTAATACAGACTCAATAGCATAAAGTGTACCTGTACTTCCAGATGCACATCCAGAACATGCTCCTAAATATCTAATATATAAATCATAATGAGGTAAGTTCTCTTTAATATCAATAATTTCCATATTACCACCATCCATAACAAGCATTGGTCTAATATCTTCATCTAATACTGTATCAATAGCTTTAATTCTTTGAACTAAAGTCATTTTATCAAAAGTTAATTCACCACTTGCACTTGCATCAGCTGCAGTTTTTAATTTTTCTTCATCCATTAAAGCTCTAGTATCTTTTAAAATATCTACTAAATAAATATCTTTTTCTTCATGTCCACCTGGTTTGATACATGATTTACAAAATGCTCCTGCTTTTGTATAATCAGTAATCTCTTCAACTGTTTTAAGGTCATTTATTTTAATAACTTCTTTAATAGTTGCTAATGAAACCCTTGCACATTCACATACAATCTCTTCTTCTTCAAAAGATTCCATATCAACACCTTTATACTGTGATGCTGCTTTTTTAATAACATCATAAGCCATAACTGAACAGTGCATTTTTTGAGGTGGAACAGCTGGTGTATCTGGATTATCTCTTAAAGCTTTTTCAACATCAATATTTGTAATTTTAACTGCTTCATCAACTGTTTTACCAACACATAGCTCAGCCATAACATCACTTGATGCAATTGCTGTACCACAACCAAAAGATTTAAATTTTGATTCTAAAATCTTATCAGTTGCTTCATCAACTGCCCAATAAAGTCTTACTGCATCACCACATGATTCAGCACCAAAATCAGCAATAATAAGTTTTGCATTTAACTCTTTTGCTCTTTCTTCTGTAATCTCGCCTTGATGTTGAGGATTATTCATTCTGTTTACAACTTGATTTGAGTATTCATCCCAAATAGATCCACTAACTAAATCATTTTTTGCCATTTATTTTTCCTTTTGTAATCTTCTTTTTATAATCCAGATTTATGTGTTTCTGGTGCGTATGCATATGAACTTGATAAATTTCTTAATCTTTTTACAGCATTTACTATAACTTCAATTGCATAATCAATTTGCTCTTCTGTATTAAATCTACTTAAACTAAATCTAACTCCTGTATGTGCAAGTTCACTATCACTACCAAATGCATTCATTACTGGATTTGCTTCTAAATCTTCAGATGCACATGCACTTCCTGTACTTGCACCTATTCCTTTTTGATTTAAATCCCATAACATAGATTCACCTTCAACACCTCTAATAGAAATAAGTGTTGTATTTGGAGTTCTATTCTCTTTTCCACCAATAACAACTGTTTCAGGTAGTTCTAAAATTGCATCTTCTAATTTATCTCTTAATTTTCTTACATGATTATCTTCATAAGCAAGTGCCATTGGAGTTGTAGCTAAATGCATAGCATAACCCATTCCAACCATTGAAGCTACATCAACTGTACCTGCTCTTTTACCACCCATTTGTTCACCACCATGTAATAATGGTGTTAGTTTTACACCATTTCTCATATAAGTTCCACCAACACCTTTTGGTCCATGAAATTTATGTGCTGAAAAAGAGATAAAATCTACATTTGCTTTTTGTACATCAACTTCAACTTTACCAATAGCTTGAGTTGCATCTGAATGAAACAATACTCCTGCTTCTTTACAGATTTGACCTATTTCTTCAATAGGAAAAAGTTTTCCAGTTTCATTATTTGCCCACATTATACTAACTAAAGCAGTATCTTCTTTTATAAACTGTTTTACTGTTTGTGCTTCTAAAACTCCAGCTTCATTCACAGGTAAGTAAGTTACACTAACACCTTGAGATTCTAAAAATTTACATGCTGCTGTAACAGCTGGATGCTCAACTTCTGAAGTAATAATGTGATTTTTATTACCATTTAAAATTTCATCAACCCATACACCTTTTATAACTGTGTTGATGCTTTCAGTAGCATTTGAAGTAATAATAATATCATCTTCATCATCTGCATTAATACCACTGTATAAATAATCTAATGCCTCCATCATTTTTGGATGAGTACCTGCTCCAAATCTATGTAAAGAGTTTGGGTTTCCATATGTTTCACAGAAAAATGGTTTCATCTGCTCAAAAACTTTTGGGTCAACCATAGTTGTAGCATTATTATCTAAATAAACTTCCATCATATTTCTTTTCCTAGTCGATAATTTTTTTACATTACCATTTAATTTTTCGTATTCTATTGCAAATAGGATAAAATTTGTCTTAATTAAACAACTTAAACTTTGTTATTTACTAAAAGTAACAAATTTTTTAAAACAATATTTTATCTTTTCTATGATTTAGATTCTCTTTTATAATATAAATGAATAAACTAATATTTAAACTTGATAGAGTTTTTACTAATAAATAGATATTATTAATCAAAACTTTTTCATACACACAAAGGACAAAACATGAAAAGATTACTTCTAATACTTTTATTAGCTATACCTTTTTTATTTATAGCTTGTAGTGACTCAACCAAACAATCAAAAGAGGAAAATAAAGTTTTAAAAGTTGGAATGGAACTGGCTTATCCTCCTTTTGAAATGAGTGACAAAGAAGGAAAACCAACTGGTGTTTCTGTTGATTTAGCAAAAATGATAGCAAGATCTATGAATAAAGAGTTAGTAATTGAAAATATTGCATGGGATGGTCTTATACCTTCACTTAAAACAGGAAAAGTAGATATGATTATCTCATCAATGACTATCACAAAAGAGAGAGAAAAATCAATTAGCTTCTCAATTCCTTATGCAAAATCAGCTTTAGCTATTCTTGCAAATAAAGATTCAAATGTAAGTAGTATTGATGATTTAGATAAAATGGGAAAAACAGTTGCTGTAAAAAAAGGTTCAACTGGACACATTTATGCACAACAAAACCTAAAAAATGCAAATGTATTAGTTTTTGATAAAGAGAGTGCTTGTGTTTTAGAAGTTGTTCAAGGAAAAGCTGATGGCTTTTTATATGACCAACTAACTATTTATAGAAATAATATAAAACATAAAGATACAACTATTGCACTATTAAAACCTTTTCAAAAAGATTTTGAGTATTGGGCAATAGCACTAAGAAAAGATGATACTAAACTAAAATCAAAAGTTGATGAGTTTATACAAAAAGCAAAAGATGATGGAACGTTTGATGATTTTGCTTATAAGTATTTAGCTGGTGCAAAGAAAACTTTTGATGAATTAAATATCCCTTTTTTCTTTTAGGAGTACAAAATTAACTTAAAAGATTTTTTTATAAAAGAACTATCTTATAAAAAGCAAGACTCTTTAGATAAAAGAGTTTATGCTTTTAATTTAACTATTTTAATAGTTGTTGTTTTTTCAGTTTTATATTTTATGTTTTCAAATGTAAATTATAATTTTAATTGGGATAGTGTTTTTGAGTATAGACAAAAGTTTATAGATGGTTTTTTGATGACTATTATAATATCAATTTTTGCACTTATTTTAAGTTTTATAATTGGTCTATTTTTTGCATATGCTCAAAACTCTAAACTAATCTTTTTAAGATTTATAGCAAGATTTTATATTGAAATAATTAGAGGAACTCCTTTACTTGTACAAATATTAATCTTTTTTTATGTCTTTGCAAATAATTTAGGATTTGAAAATAGATATATAGTTGGTGTTTTTATTTTAGCAATATTCTCTGGTGCATATGTATGTGAGATTATTAGAGCTGCAATTGAATCAATTGAAGTAGAACAGTATGAAACAAGTATAAGTTTAGGAATGAGCAACTATGAAATGTATAGATATATAATCTTTCCACAAGCTTTTAAAAGAATGCTTCCTGCTTTAACAGGACAATTTGCTACAATAATTAAAGACTCTTCTTTATTATCAATAATTTCTATTTCTGAGTTTACTATGAATGCACAAGAAGTAAATGCTTATACTTACTCTACTCTTGAAAGTTATATACCTTTAGCTTTAGGATACTTATTACTTACATATCCAATATCTTTTTATACAAATAGACTAGAAAAAAGCATTAAATGACAAAAAAATACCTTTACAACTTAGAAGATTTATGATACAATTTCCTAAATAAGACAAATTATGTCCTATTTAGGAGTTTTTATGAAAAATGAAACAATAAACAACGTTATACAAAACGATTATAGCCTAGGGTTTGAAACAATAGTAAATAGTGAAACTTTCCCAAAAGGCTTAAATGAAGATGTTATTAAAGCAATATCAGCTAAAAAAGAGGAGCCTGAGTGGCTACTTGAATTTAGACTTAAAGCTTACAAAAAATGGCTTACTATGGAAGAACCAAACTGGGCAAAACTAGGTTATGATAAAATTGACTATCAAGATATTTCATACTTTTCTGCACCTAAAAAACCACTTGGTTCATTGGATGAAGTGGACCCAGAGATTTTAAAAACATATGAAAAATTAGGTATTCCACTTGAAGAACAAAAAAAACTTGCAGGGGTTGCTGTTGATGCTGTATTTGATTCAGTATCTGTTAAAACTACATTTCAAGAAGAGCTTGAGCAATTAGGAATAATTTTCTGTTCTATATCAGAAGCAGCAAATAAATATCCAGATTTACTAAAAAAATATTTAGCTTCAGTTGTTCCTTATAGTGATAACTATTTTGCAACATTAAATAGTGCAGTTTTTACAGATGGAAGTTTTGTTTATATTCCAAAAGACACAAGATGTCCTATGGAATTATCAACTTACTTTAGAATAAATGCTTTAAATACTGGACAGTTTGAAAGAACATTAATTATTGCAGATGAAGGAAGTTATGTATCATATAATGAAGGATGTTCAGCACCTATTAGAGATGATAGTCAACTTCATGCAGCAGTAGTTGAATTAGTAGCACTTAAAGATGCGCATATAAAGTATTCTACAATTCAAAACTGGTATCCAGGGGATAAAGATGGTAAAGGTGGAATTTTAAATTTTGTTACCAAAAGAGGTATTTGCAAAGGTGATAACTCAAAAATATCTTGGACTCAAGTTGAAACAGGCTCACTTGTAACATGGAAATATCCTTCATGTATATTAAAAGGAAATAATAGTAGTGGTGAGTTTTATTCAGTTGCACTTACTTCACTTGCTCAACAAGCTGATACAGGTACAAAAATGATTCACATAGGTGAAAATACTAAATCAACAATTATCTCAAAAGGTATATCAGCACTAAAAGGCTCAAATGCTTATAGAGGTTTAGTAAAAGTTGCAAAAAGTGCAAAAAATGCAAGAAATATTTCATCTTGTGACTCTTTATTGATTGGTTCTAACTGCTCTGCACATACATATCCATATCAAGATATTAAAAATTCAAGTGCTAAAATTGAGCATGAAGCAACTACATCAAAAATATCTGATGAACAACTATTTTATATTAGACAAAGAGGAATAAGTGAAGAAAATGCCGTATCTTTAATAGTAAATGGTTTTTGTAAAGATGTTTTAGAAGAGTTACCAATGGAGTTCGCAGTTGAAGCAAAAGCGCTTCTTGATGTATCATTAGAAGGTAGTGTTGGATAAAAGAGAGGTTAAAAATGTTAAGTATAAAAAATTTAAATGTAAATATAGCAAATAAAGAGATTTTAAAAGATTTTAATTTAGATATTAAAGAAGGTGAAGTTCACGTAATAATGGGAACAAATGGAGTAGGTAAATCTACACTTGTAAAAGCTTTAAGTGACCACTATGATTGTGAAGTTACAAAAGGTGAAGTAACTTTTAAAGGTAAAAATCTATTAGAACTTGATGCTAGTGAACGAGCAAATGAAGGTATATTTATGAGCTTTCAAAATCCAGTTGAAGTTCATGGAGTAAATAATATGTACTTTTTAAAAAGTGCAGTAAATGAAAAAAGAGCTTATAAAAAACAAGAAGAGGTAAACTCTGCTCAATTTTTAAAAGAAGTAAAGTCAATCATAAAAGAGTATAATCTAAATGATGAGATTATAAAAAGAAATGTAAATGAAGGTTTTAGTGGAGGAGAAAAAAAGAAAAATGAGATGCTTCAACTTTTAGTTTTAAAACCTGAGTTGATTATGCTAGATGAGATTGATTCTGGACTTGATATTGATGCAATAAAACTTGTAGCAAAAGCAGTTAATTCAATGTTAGATGGCAAACGTTCAGTTTTAATGATTACTCACTATGATAGATTATTAGAGCTAATAAAACCTGATTATGTACATATTTTAAAAGATGGAAAGATTATTAAATCTGGAGATTACAATCTTGCTTTAGAGCTTCAAAAACGAGGTTTTGAAGGAGTAGGAGAGGATAATGAAAGTAGTTGAAATTAAAAATTTAAATCATGATATTTTACCAACTAAAAAAGTTGAAGAGTTTAGACACTTCAATATCTACCCTATTTTTGAAAAAGAGTTAGATTTTAGTATAGAAGAAAATATAGATTTGAATCAATACGCATATTTAAAAGATGAACACTTTTATAATATTTTTTTAATAAATAATGAATTAGTTTTTGAAAATGAGTTAAACAACTTTTTAAACGTAGAGTATATAGAGTTTGAAGATAGTGTAAATAGTTTATATAATTTAAACAGCTACTTAAATAATAAAAGTTTAAGTTTAACAATAAATAAAAGACTTGATAAACCATTAAATATAATCTCTATTTTTAAAGGAGATGATAAATTTTTTACAAACTCTTTAAATATTACAATAAAAGAAGATGTAGATATTTTAGAGACATTTCATAATGAATCTTCAAAAAATTTTTTAGTAAGTGCAAATAGAAAATATACAGTTTTAGAAGCTGTAAAAGCAAATATTGCAAAAATACAAACTTTGCAAGAGGGACAAGTAATTACTAATTATAAAACTTGTTTACAAAAAGATTCAAAATTAAATCTTGTAAATTTAGAGTATAAAGCAAATCTATCTTTAAATATCTTTGATAGTAAATTAGAAAATCAAAACTCTATTTTAAATATAGATGGAATAGTAAAAAATAAAGGTGAACAAAGAAGCGGTAATATTGCTTTTATTGAACACTTAGCGAAAAATACAACAAGTGATATTAAAATAAAACATCTATTAGATGAAAAAGCCCATTGTCTTTTTGATATAAGTTCAACTGTTCAAAACAGTGCAACTTACTCAAAAGCTTTTCAAAATAGCCAAACAATTATTTTAAGTGATGATGCAAAAATAAATGCAAACCCAAGACTTCAGATTTATGTTGATGAATTAGAAGCAGCACATGGTGCAAGTTGTGGTACACTAAATGAAGATGAATTATACTATTTATGTTCAAGAGGTATTAGTAAACAAAAAGCAAAAGAGATGATTATTGACTCTATTGAGTTAAAAGTAATTAAACAAATTGAGTTAAAAGCTATAAGAAGATACATCAAAAACTTAAAAAGGCTAAGCCATGTATAAAAAAGATTTTCCTTTTTTTGAAAATAGTAGTGTTACATATCTTGATAATGCAGCTACAACACAAAAACCAAAAGAGGTTATAAATAAAGTAGTAGATTATTATACACACTTTTGTTCAAATACTCACAGAAGTAATCATGGAGATGCAAACAAAGCTACAAAAGAGTTTGAAGCTACAAGAGAAACTTTAAAAACTTTTATAAATGCAACATACACAAAAGAGATAATCTTTACAAAAGGAGTAAGTGAGTGTTTAAATATGCTCGCTTCTACTTTTGCAAAAGAGTTTAAAACTATTATTATATCTTCATTGGAACATCACTCAAATATTACTCCTTGGCATATGCAAGGAAGAAGTTTGCATAAAGGTTTGGAAGTAGTTAATGTAAAACAGAATTTAGAGTTTGATTTTGAGCATTTTGAAGAACTATTAAAAGCTAATCCAAACTCATTTGTAAGTATTACTCATGTTTCGAATGCTTTTGGTGTTACTCATGATATAAAAGAAATTGCAAGATTAACACATAAATATGATAGCTATTTACTTGTAGATGCAGCTCAAAGCTTAGCACACTTTAAAGTTGATGTGCAAGATTTAGATGTGGATTTTTATGCTATGTCTTCTCATAAAACTTTTGGACCAACAGGAGTTGGAGCTTTATATGTAAAAAAAGAGTTACTTGAGAAATTACCTGTTTATCAAACAGGAGGAGCTACAATTAATGATGTTAGTTTTGAAAGAAGTATCATGCTAGATGCACCATATAAATATGAAGCAGGAACACAAAATATTGCAGGAGTAATTGGCTTTAAAAAAGCACTTGATTATTTAAATAATATCACTTTAAAAAAAGTGCATGAAGTAGAAAATGAACTTTACTATTATTTACATAATGAACTAAAAAAGATTGAAGATATTGTTTTATACAACAATACAAAAAATGCAATAGGTAGTAAAAGTTTTAATATAAAAAATATAAATAGTGAAGATATTGGAATCTTACTTGACAAAATGCACATAGCAGTAAGAGCTGGTCATCATTGTGCCCAACCAATTATGAAAAAACTAAATATTGATGGTACAATAAGAGTAAGTATCGCTTTTTATAATACAAAAGAAGATATTGACATCTTTATAAAAGGTTTAAAAAAAGCGATTATGATGCTAAAGGATTAAGATGGTTGAAAATAGAATTGATGAAATAAAAGATGACTTAGAACTTTTTGATGATGATTTACAAAAATATGAATATATAATTGATTTAGGAAAAAGTTTAGAACCACTTGATGAAGCGCACAAAAAAGATGAAAATCTTGTTCAAGGCTGTACTTCAAAAGTTTGGTTAATTTGTGAAAAAAAAGATGATATTTTAGTATTTAAAGCTGATTCAAATGCAGCAATTGTTAAAGGTTTAGTAAAAATACTACTAACAATATTTTCAGGTATGAAGCCTCAAGAAATTGTTGATTTTGATACACAAATCTTACAAAAACTAAACCTTCAAGAGATTATTACACCAAATAGACAAAGTGGTGTTCAAGGCATGATAAAAAGAATTAAAGAGTATGCAAATGCCTTTGCTTAAGGAGAAAAAATGAGCAATTTTACAAAAGAGCAACTAGAAGATGTAGAAAAGAAAATAATATTTAATTTAAAACAAGTATATGACCCAGAAATTCCAGTAAATATATATGATTTAGGATTAATATATAAAATAGAAATAGAAGAAAAAGAGCCATATTTACATGCAACTATAACAATGACTCTTACAAGTCCAGCTTGTCCAGTAGCTGATTCATTGCTAGACCAAGTAAAATATGTAACACAAGCTGTTGATTTAGTTGATGAGGCTTATGTTCATTTAGTATTTGATCCCCCATGGGATAAAGATATGATTTCAGAAGAAGGTAAAGATTATCTTATGATGAATGGTACATTAATTTAAACTATTATATGGCTTTAAAAGATTTTATGAGATAATAAATAATCAAATAAAATCTTTTAAAAGTAGTATTATGGCAAAAAATAAGAAAAAAAGCAGTCCAGTTTTTAAAATTGCAGTTATTATAGTAATTATATCTTTTATATTTTTAGTTATTAAAGAAGCAACAGGTCTTGGAACTAGTATTTTCTCTCCTGATATAAAAGGAAGTGGTTCTGTAAACAAACATATTCCTCGTGAACTAAGATGGGAAAAAGCTTTTAGATTTGGAGATGAAAAAGAGGAAAAAGGTGGTCAAAACTTTTTACAATACGAAAGTTCAAAGAATAAGGATAAATAAAACTAACAAATAGTAAAAAGGAGCTTTTATGGAACTTTTTTACGGAATTTTTATGGTAATAGTTTTTATTATTGCTATAATGCTAAGTTACAAAACTTTTGAATTCACAAAAACTATGTGGAAGTTTAAAAATAGAAAAAAAGATGGAAGTGAAGATAAAGATTTTAAATATTTTGACTAAAAGAAAAAAGTGAAGATTTTATATCTATATATATCCTCTTCACTTTTAAAAATAGAGCTAAATTTTTATTTTAAACTTTTTTCAAAAACTCTATCAAGTTTTACAATTGCTAAAAATTTATCATAATATGCTTGATAAAACTTCTGTTTAGCATTTGTAAGCAAATAGTTAGCATCTGTTAAATCAGTAGGTTTTACAATACCTTCTTCATATTTATTATTTACAATTTTATAGTTTTCTTTTGCTTGAACTAATGCAAGTTTTGCACTATCATAGTTTAAATTAGCAACTTCTAAATCACTTTTAGCTTTTTGATATTGAAGTTTAATGTCTAATTTTGTTTTTTCTAGTTGCTCTTTTAATTGACGCATTTTCAATCTATTTATATCAATATTTGAGTACTTTACTCCACCATTATATAAATTCCATTTTAATTGAACTTGCGCTACTTTTTGGTCATCTGGCTCTAAATCTTTTGGCATAGAGTCATCACCATATTTATTATAAGATAAAGAAGCATCAATAGATGGTAAAAACTCACCCTTTGTTGAATCAACCTTTGAATCGATACTTTTTATACTCATTTTTAAGGCCTTGATTTCACTTCTATTATCTAAATAGTCTATTTTATAACTATTTTTTGTAATAATCTTATCATCTAGTTCTTTTATAGTTTGATTTTGCAAGTCAATTCCGCCAAGAATATTACTTAACTCATATCTTGCAATTTTCAAATCACTAATCGCTCGTGTAAGATTTTGTTTGGCATCTAACATCTTTACTTGAATATCAAGTAAATCATTTTTTGCAATAAGACCTTGTTCAAATCTATTTTTTGAGTCTTCATACTGTTTTTTAAATAATTTATATGCAATTTCATATGTACTTTTGTTTTTTCTTTTATTTAAAAACTCAATATATGCTGTTTTAGTATTATAAACAATATCTTGCTTAAATGCAAAAAGTGTTAAGTTACTAGCTTTTGCATTATATTTTGCACTTTTTACAAGATTATAGTCCGAAAAACCATTAAAAAGATTATATGATAATACTGCACTTGCACTTGAGTCTCTTTTTAAACTATTCTGTGTTTTGCTTCTATCTGTATAAGTATATGACAAATCAAGTTTTGGTTTAAAACCTGATTTGTTTAACTCTATATTCTCTTTGGCTTCATCATATTCATAAAACTTCTGTTTTAATTCATTATTATTTTTTAGTGCAAGATTTACTGCACTATTTATATCTAAAGCATTTGCATTTATTATAAATAGTGTACTTAATAATACTATACTTCTTTTTATCATGCTATTTCCTTATGCTTTACTTACATCAACTGGTGCTTTTGAACTCTTTACTTTTTGTTCTAATTTAATAAAGAACATTAAAAGTGCAGGAGTTATAAAAATTGTAAAAATAGTAGATAAGGCTAATCCACCAGTAATTACAGAACCTAAACCTCTATAAAATTCACTACCTGGACCTGGAACTAAAACAAGTGGTAACATACCAAAAATTGATGTTAATGAACTCATATAAATTGGTCTAATTCTTGTTCTAGTTGCTTCAACAACTGCTTTTTTATGTTCAAATCCATGATTTCTAATAAGATTTAAACTTTGATGAACAATTAAAATTGCATTATTTACAACAATACCTACTAGAATAATAAATCCTAGCATTGTAAGTACATCAAGCGGTTGTGGAGCAATAAAAGCATTTGTCATTGCAAGCCCTAAGAAACCTCCAGCTGTTGCAAGTGGCACTGTAAACATAATAACAATAGGATATAAAAAATTTCCAAATAGTGCTGACATTAGTAAATAAATAATTACTAAAGCTAAAATAAAATTAATACTTAGCATATCAATAGTTTGAGATAGTTTATCAGCTGTACCACTAATATTTACCTCTACCCCTTTTGAAACTTTACCTTCACTTTTTATTTTACTAATTGCACCTTTTAAAACTCCCATAGCTTCTTCAATAGTCATACCATCAGGCGGAGTGATTTGTAAAGTAATAGTTCTTTTTCCATCTAAGTGTCTAATCTCACTAATACCTGTTGTACTTTCAGAACTTGCAAGTGAACTTAAAGGAACTATTGAACTATTTGGTAATACCACTTGTGAATTTAAAATATCTTGTGGTGTTCTTATTTGACTATCTTGTGCTTTTACAACTAAATCAATTTTCTTTTTACCATCTTGCTCAAAATCTCCTATTATTCTTCCATCCATATAAACATCAGCAATAACACCTAAATCTCTTGAAGATAGACCAAGTGATCTTAAAGCATCTTGATTTGGATGAAGTCTAAACTCAGGATAAAGTAACTCAATTGAAGGTACAGGTCTAACTTGACCACCTTTAATAATCTGATTAGCTGCTAAGAATAGTTGTGTACCAACACCTGCAATCTCTTCAATACTCTCTCCACTAATATCAATATTGATATTATTTCCTTCACCTACACCACTTTCAAATACACCACTTTGGATTGTAACTCCAAATGTTGATGGAAGTGAGTTTACTATTGGTCTAAATAGAGGTATTAACTCTTTTGCTCTTGTTTCATGCATTGATGTTCCACCAAATAAAGTAAAATCACCAAACGATACATAAAAGGCTCTATTAATACCTGGGTAGCCATCAACATCTTTATTTACATATGGCTCAACTCTTTTCATCAAATATGCACCCATGTCATATCTTTCTTGATATGATAATCCAGGAGGCGGAATTAAGATATTAAAAATTAAGTTTTTATTTCCTTGAGGAAGATAATCCATCTTTGGAAATAATATAAAAATAATACTCAAAGAAGAGACACCTAAAATTAAAATAGTCATAATCTTTGTAAAAGTATTTTTTAAAGATAAATTCACAACACTCATGAATTTTTTTACAATACCATCACCTAATTTAGTAAGAGAACTTTTCCCTCTTGGCTCTTTACCACTAATGCTTGCAAACTTTTTCCAAAGCATTGGAATAACTGCAATTGAAACAAAAAGTGAAAATGATACAGCTGAAGTTACAGCAATTGCAATATCTTTAAATAACTGCCCTGCTTCATCTTCTAAAAATACAATTGGTAAAAATACTGCCATTGTTGTTGAAGCACTTGCTATTAAAGCACCCCAAACCTCTTTTGCACCAACATATGCAGCTTCAGGAATACTCATCCCTTCTTTTCTATGTCTATCAATATTTTCTAAAACAACAATTGCACTATCAACTAACATACCAACGGCAAAAGAGATACCTGCTAATGAAATAGTATTTAAACTTCTTCCTAATAAATCAAGTACAATAAATGTACCAATTACAGAAATAGGAATAGCAATAGAAACAACAGCTGTTGGAGAAATTGCTCTTAAAAATAGAATTAAAATAAGTATGGCTAAAGCACCACCTATCATAATGTTTTGTTGAACTAAATCAACAGAACCAACAATATAGTTTCTTTGGTCATAAATCCATCTTATTTTTAAACCTTTTGGTTTTAAAACTTTTTCATTTAACTCATTTACAACAGCTTCTACTTCATTTGTAAGTTTTACTGTGTTTACTTCTGAATTTGGTTGTACACCTAAAAAAATACCATCTTTACCTAAAAACATTGCCACACCACTTGGTGTTTCATATCCAAAGTCAACAGTAGCAACATCACCAACAGTTACTCTTTGGTCTCTATTTGAAATAAGTACAATATTTTCTATATCTTTTGGTGTAGAAAACTTATGAACAGTTCTAATCCTATAAGCACGTCTTCCCATATTTTGAACACCAGCAGATACATCTACATTTTCATTTCTCAAAATATCAATTACTTGATTTACTGTTAAATTATATGAAGCAACTTTATTAATATCAAGTTTAACTTGCATTTGCTGTTCACGACCACCGCCGCCCATAGTTCCTGCAACACCTTCAACTCTTCTAATTGCAGGTTTTATTTCATTTTCAAAAAATGTTTTATACTCATCAATATGTCTAGTATTACCTTCAAGTGTTTGAAGCATCATCCAAATAACTGGACTTGCTGTTGCAGTTTCAATTACAGGTTCTTCAACATTATCAGGATAAGAACTTACCTCATCAAGTTTATTAGATACATCTTGAAGAGCTGACCTTAAATCTGTTCCTAACTTAAAAGTTAATGTAATCTCACCATAATCATCATTTGAAGATGATTCATACTCTATTAGATTATTTAAACTTTTAAGAACATCTTCTTGTTCTTCAATAACTTCTCGCTCTATTTCATAAGGTGTAGCACCAGGCCATGTTGTTGTAATTTTTATCTCCGGCTTTGTTACATTGGGAGTAAGTTGATAAGGTAAACTCTTTAAAGATAGCATACCAAACATTACAACAATCAAAACAGAAACGATTATAGTTACTGGATTTTTGATTGAAAACTTAATTAAATCCATTCAACTTCCTACTTGTTTAAAACTTTAACTGGTTGATTAGGGAAAACTCTCTCATTTCCTTTTACAACAATCTTCATACCTTCTTGTAAACCCTTAGCTTTTATTCCAGCTTTTAATCCATCAAAACCAATTATTTGAACTGGAATCATATTTGCTACTGATTTATCATTTATTGCAAAAATAACATTTTGTCCAAATCTTTTAATTACCGCATCTCTATTAATAACTAAAGCATCTTTTTTAATCTCTTTAGCAAGTTTTACCTTTGCTTGCGCCCCATCAAAAATAAATTTATCTTTTACAATAGCTTTAAATCTAACAGGAAATGTTCTTGTCAATTTATCTCCGCTAGGTATTGCTGCATATAGCTTTGCATCAACTACCATATTTGGCAATGCAATTTTATATATTTTTGTTTTACTTAATTCATCAACATAACCAATTGGTAAATTAAACATCATTTCAATATTATTTGTATTTACAATATTTGCAACTTTTGAACCATTATTAACCCACTCATTTAAATTCACATCTTTTGATACAATTACACCATCATAAGGTGCTTTTACAAATTTTTTATTTTTTTGAATTTTTAATTCTTGAAGTTTTGCTTCAGACGAAGTTAATTTTTGCTTTGCTAATTCATATGCTAATTGCATATCATCAAAAGTTTTTTGAGCAATAGATTTTTTATTAATTAATGCTAAATATCTATTATAATCATTTTTTGAATTTTTCAACTCAACTTTAGCAATATTTACAGCTGCTTGTGCAGCTTTTATTTGAGCATCTAATATTGAAGAATCTATTTTAATTAGATTTTCACCTTTTTTTACTTTTTTACCAACTTCAAAATATATCTTTTGAACTAGACCACTACTTTCACTAGCTAAAATTGAACTATTTTCAAACTTTACTGTTCCTATAAACTCAGTTAGTGGATTTATTTTCCCTTTTTCTAATGAGGCCACATTTACCAATGCAGGCCCACCTTTTGCAAACAGTGAACTACTTATCACTGCTAAAACTAATAACACTTTCTTTATCACTTTGTCCCCTTTAAAGTAATAGTTTTATCTCTCTTAATCTTTTTTAACTTCTACTAATTCAAAAAGATTGTCTATAAACTTTTTGCAAAGCACTTTTACGTCTGCATCGTTTTGCGTCATTTTTGTAATTGCAAGGCCTCTTTCATAAACCATTATAACTTCAACTAAATCAATAGCCTCTTTCTTTAATTCACCCTTTTGTATTCCTTCTTGTAAGATTTTGGCTAATTGAACTTGAAAGAAACTGCTACAACTACAATTAAAACTTAACATTTGCTCATTTTCTTCACTTAATACTATTGATAGATACTCTTTAAAACCATCAAAATGTTTCATATTCTCTTTACTATCATCAATTGCAAATTTAAAAAAGTGTAAAACCTTATCTCTAGTTGTTTTCTCTTTTTTTATATTTTGCTCAAACTCATTATGATATTTGTCAATATGAATATTTATTATTTCAAAAATAATATCCTCTTTATTTTCAAAATATTCGTAGATTGTACCTTTTCCTATACCTGCTGTTTTTGCAACTTGTGAAACTGTAAGTTTTTTTATACCTACTTCATGAATCAAATCACTACAAGCTAGTGCAATCTCTTTTCTTCTCTCTTCTTTATTTACAATTTTAGGCATCAAATCTCCGTAATTAAGCTAGTGGAATAGTCATGATTTTTTCATGACTGACTGTCGGTCAAATTGAATTATATAACATTTTTCTTAATAGAAACTTTTATTTCCGACTCTTGGTCGAAAAAAAATAATAATTTTTTAATTCAAGATATTAAGATATAAAATTTAAGTTATTTGTAGTACTGATAGGAGACTCTCCTATCAAAACATGAAGCAGTAGATAAAGTAGTAAAACTACTTGTTTTTTAGTAGTAAATGTCTATTTTTTAATAGATATGATTTAATATCTAAACCAGCTTTTGAACAAGCATCTTGTAAACTCTCTTTTTTTTCTAATAGTCTTAGAAAAACTTCAATTTTTTTCTTAGTTTTTATATGTGTAATTGACATATGTATTCTCCTTTATTTAATTTTGTTTGATTGTTTAGTTGTAAAATAACTAGAAAGGGTTATAAAGTAATAAACAGATGATTAATTATCATCTAAAAGTATTTCAGTATAACCAAATAAAAAATAAAAAGCAAGTAAGTCTATTTTATGAATTTAAGATTATAAAATAATAAATTAAAACATTTATATACTCTTTTTAAGAATCGTTATTAACTTTTAAGTTCAACTAGTGCATAATAGAAGTGAATGATAATTTATAAAGGTATAATGTATGAATAGAACTACTGATACAGATGTTGGAAAGCTTATACTAAGACTTACAGTAGCCATTATGATGCTTTTTCATGGTTACGCTAAGATTATTCATGGAGTGGGCTTTGTAGAGAATATGTTAGTTAAAAATGAACTTCCAGCTATACTTGCATATGGAGTATATATTGGAGAAATTTTAGCTCCTCTTCTTCTTATTATTGGATATAAAACTAGATTTAGTGCATTTATAATAATGTGCACTATGGTTATGGCAATATATTTAGTTCATCCACAAGAAATATTTGCAATATCAAAACATGGTGCTCCTTTACTAGAAACAATATATTTTTATATATTTAGTTGTATTGCAATTATGTTTTTAGGAGCGGGAAAAATTTCCGTTGATTCAAAGTAAAAGCTTGAAAGCTTTTACTTTATAGTTTTTATTACTTTAGATAAAGAGTTATTTGTTATATCTAACTCTTCAAAACTAAGTATAGAAAATATATCTTTTTCAATTTGAAGTATTTTAGGAAATACCTCTAAAACTAACCTTTGTCCCTTTTTTGTAATACTTATAGGTTTACTTCTTAAATCCTCTGGTAAAATCTCTTTTTTTACAAACTCTTTTTTTTCTAATCTTTTAATAATTTTAGTAATTCCACCAGAAGAGAACTGTAATTTTCCATAAAAGTCACTTGGCTTAAATATCTTTTTATCTGCCTCATGCAAAACCATAAGCAAATCTAACTCAGGAAAACTAATCCCATATTTCAAAAGAGATTTTTCAATTTCTTTTTTTAAAAGTGAATTTAATTTATAAACTTTTGAAGCTATTGTATAAATAGGATTTGTTTCAAAGTTATCATAATGCTTTGGCTGTATAATAGCTGATTTTGAAGGCATAATTTACCCCTTATTTTTTAATAATCACATCAACAAGTCTATTTACAAAAGGTGCTACAAAAAATACAGAAGGAAATGCAATAAAAAATGCTTTTATAAAAGCAGATATCCATTTGTAAACAAACTCATCAATAAACCCCAAATTCATAAATGTTATAGCAAAACTCATGATAAAAGTCATAAGTAAAGCCATCAAGAATGAAAATACTAATCGTCTATATTTTGCGTTAATCAATTCTATTCCTTAATATTATAATTTATTTTTAAAATACTAATTAATATCATAAAATAATTTAATATTTAAGAAGAGCATGATAATTTTATATTTGCAAACTGTATTGGTGTTGCTTGTGCATATCTTTCAAACTCTATATGTTCATCAAAAGGTGCTTGTGCGATAGTAAGTAAATCATTTACTAAAGTAAAATCACCCTCTTGAGCTTTTTGTATTGCTTCTTGAAGCATATAATTTTTAATTATGTATTTTGGATTGACCTTTTGCATACTTTCACATCTTTGATTTTGAGTTCTTGGGTCTAAAAGTAAATCTTGCTTATACTCTTGTAACCATTCTTTCATATGAAAAGCTTCAATACAATTATCTAAAATTGAAGAGAAATCATCTAAATTCTTTATTTTTGATAGTTTATAAAAGAATAAATTATAATCAATTTTTGAAGACTCTAATACATTTAGTAACCTAATAATTAAATCAAGATTTTTATCCCCACTTAAAGTTATATCAAGACCTAATCTTTTATTCATAAGTTCTAAATACTCTCTTTCATATTTTAAAAAAAATGTTTCTAAATATTGTTTTAATTTTTCAAAATCAGTAATAATACTTAAACAATCAGCTAAAACAAAAAGATTCCATTTTGCTATATATGGTTGATTGTTATATGAGTATCTTCCTTCTATATCTGATTGATTACAAATACAGTGTTTTTGGAAATAGTCCATAAAACTAAAAGGACCATAATCAATACTTACTCCTGAAACTGACATATTATCAGTATTCATAACTCCATGCATAAATCCATATACTTGCCATTTTGCTAAAAGTAAAGCTGTTTTATCAACCAATTCATAAAAAAACTTTTCATATTTATTTTCATCATCTTTTAAATGCTTATAGTTTTGAGAGATTACAAAATCACTTAATGCAGTTAAACTCTTTTTTGCATCTTTACTTCTTGCAAAGTACTCAAAAGTTCCTATTCTAATCCAAGAATCACTTGCTCTTAAAACAATTGCACCTTTTTGTGCTTGAAAAGGATTTCTATAAACATTATGGTTTGAGCCAATTATTGCTAATGCTCTTGTTGTTGGAATATTTAGTGCATGCATAGCTTCACTTATAATATACTCTCTTATACTTGAACTTAAAACTGCTCTTCCATCTCCTTGTCTTGAATATCTTGTAATTCCTGAACCTTTTGTTTGAAGATGCCAGTTATTAATACTTCCTAAATTTATAGCTCTTCCATCTCCAAGCTGTGGAACAAAATATCCAAACTGATGACCTGCATAAACCATAGAGTAAGGTTTTGAACCTTTTAGTATTTTTTTACCATTTATAAAATCTATAAACTCTTTTGTTTCACACTCACTATAATCAAGACCTATTTCATCGCAAAGTTTTTTATTATAAGAGATTAAGAAAGCTTCCTTTAATGAAGTTGCATTTAAAAGTTGATAAAACTTATTATCAACACTATTTAAGTATTCTGTTTGTAAGTTTAGTTCATTTAGTTTCATATAATATCTTTTTTAATATTAGACTATCAAAACAAGATAAAATTTGTCCTATATCAGCTTTATTATATATTTTTTTTAATTGAAAAATAACTTTTAATATAAATATAAATATAATTGCACAAAGGATTTAAATGTCACAAGCGCCCTACTTTAGTTTTAAAAATTATATGAAAGAAAACTATGGAAATACACTGCACTCAATCCCAATTGATTTAAATCTTGGATGCCCAAATAGAGATACAAATGGAATTGGTGGTTGTACCTTTTGTCCCTCAAATGGAGCAAGAGCAGCACAAACTCTTGATACAAATAGTGTGCAAGAGCAGATACAAAAAGCTATTACTTTTTCAAAAAATAGATATAAAGCAAAAGAGTTTATGCTTTATATTCAAGCTTATACAGGAACCTTCACCTCTGTAATAAATCAAAAAAAAGTATATTCGAAGCTTCTTAGTTTATATAATTTTAAAGCTATAAGTATTGGAACAAGACCTGATTGCTTAAATAAAAAAACACTAGAGTATTTAAAAGAGTTAAATGAACAAATTGATGTTTATATTGACTTAGGAGTTCAAACACTAAATGATACAACTTTAAAAAGAATAAATAGAGGTCATGATGCTAGTTGTAGTATCAAAGCTATACAAAAACTTAATGAGTATGGTATAAAAATTTTTGCACATATTATTGTAGGACTTGAAAAAGAAACAAGAAAAGATTGGCTTCATACAGTTAAAGAATTAGTAAAACATGAAGTTGATGGTATAAAAATTCATAATCTTCATATTATTAAAAATACTTTACTTCACAAAGAGTATGAAAAAAACAAGTTTAAAACTTTAGATGAGTATGAATATGCACAAGAATTAATCTACCTTATAAGAAATATTCCTAAAAATATTGCAATAGTTAGAATAAGTACAGATACACCAAGTAGTGATTTACTCTCTCCAATTTGGCATATGCAAAAAGGTCAATTTGTTGAGTATGTAAATCAACAAATGATTTATGCAGGATATACTCAAGCTGATATGATAAATAAACAAGAAGTATCTTTACAAAAAGAGAACACTTTTAAATTAAAAGATAAAAGTATAACAGTATGGGATAAGATACATAAAGATTATTATCATCCTAAAAGTGGTGCTTTATTACAAGCAAAAGAGGCTTTTATAAAGCAATCCAAACTAAAAGAAAAATTAGAAAAAAAAGATATAGATTTACTTGATATAGGTTTTGGTATGGGATATAACTCGCTTTGTAGTATCTTTTTAGAAAAGAAACACAAACTAAACATCACAGCAATTGATAAAAATAGAGTAATTATAAAAACAGCTTCAAAACTTATTGAAGATGAAAACTATTCAAAACTATTAGAAGAGATATTTGAAAAATATAGTTATAAAGATGATTTTAATAGCTTAAATTTTATAGTTCAAGATGCAAGATTTGCCCTTAAAAACTTAACAAAAAAATTTGATATTATATATCTTGATAGCTTTTTACACAATCTAAATGCCTCTTTATTAAGCTATGATTTTTTTAAACTTTTAAAAAGTGCACTTAAAAGTGATGGAGTTATGGTTTGTTCACAAACAAATCATGTAGTAAAAGTTGCACTTGCAAAAGCAAATTTTATTTATGAAGAGTTTAACTTAGAAAAAACAGATATAAAAGTTTTAGTGATAAAACATGGACAAAATAGTAGTGATGAGGTATGCTATGAAGATAGATATTTAGTTTATAGAGATAAACAAATTGTTACAAACAAAGAGCAGCAAAGCCTATAAATAGCCTAATATAACTAAATCTAATTTTTTTTATTGTAAAATATTATATATAAGTAAGAAATATAGAGGGAAATATGAATAAAAATATAGAAACAGCATTAAGTCACATAGCAAAGTATGCTCCATTTGAAGACAAAGCAGGAGCTTCACACTTTCCTATTTACAATACTGGAACTTTTGATTTAAAAAAACAAAATGGCAATAAGATTTATGATTATACAAGAAGTGATAACCCAACAAGAGAGATGTTAGAGAATCTTTTTAGTGATGTTGAGGGTGGTGCTGGTTGTGTTTGTACACACACAGGAATAGCATCTGTTGCACTTTTATTTGAAACAGTTTTAAAAGCAAACTCATCAATCTTAGTTGAAGCAGATTGTTATGGTGGAACTTTTAGATTGTTAAAAGTATTTAAAGAAAAATATAATATTACAGTTCATTTTGCCAACTTTTTAGACCAAGATAAAGTTGAAGAGATATTAAAAAACAATCAAATAGAGCTTGTACTTTGTGAAAGTCCTACAAATCCAGGTCTTAAAATTATTGATTTAGAACAAATAGCAAATATAGCACATAAATACAATGCACTTTTTGCAGTTGATAACTCACTTGCTACATTTATTTCACAAAGACCTTTAGAGCTTGGAGCTGATTTTAGTCTATTTTCAACTACTAAATATGTATCAGGACATGGAGCTGTTGTTGCTGGTGCTATTGTTGCAAAAACACAAGAGTTAGCACAAGAAATTCATTACTATGCAAATGCACATGGAAGAAGTCAAAACCCAATGGATGTATATCTTATAACACTTGGTATCCCTACTTTGAAAATTAGAATGAAAGAGCATGAACAACTATCTATAAAAATTGCAAACTTTTTACAAGAGCAAGATTATATAAAAAAAGTAACTCATCCAGCACTTAAATCACATCCACAATATGAACTTGCAAAGAAGCAAATGCAGTATATTCCAGGTGTTTTTTGTGTTGACTTTGTAAGTGAAGAACTTGCAGAAAAGTTTATTGAAAATACTAAAATTTTTGGAGAAAAATGTTCTTTTGGAAGTCCAGACTCAAGAGTAGAGATACCTGCAAAAATATCCCATGCAAGTTTTTCAAAAGAAGAGTTAGCTGCAATTGGAATAAGTGATAGTACAGTTAGATTTTCAATTGGTTTAGAACACATAGATGATTTAATAGAAGATATAAAACAAGCCGTAAAATAATATGAAAAAAGAACTATTTAAGCATATTCCTTGTGGTGAAACTTTACCTATTAATAACATACATGCTGTATCTGTAAGTATGCCAAGTTTACAAGATGTTATTGATTATGAAGAGCAAACACCACAGATTTTAGAAAAGATAAAAAGTGCTTATCCTAGATTTGTTTTGCATCCATACTTAAAACTTCTAGCAAACTATATAAAAAATAAATATAAAGTTAGTAATAAATATGAAGTTGTATTGCTAAGCTCAAAAGAAGCAGTAAAAATTGTAAGTAATAAATACTTTATTCATAACAAAATTGATATAGATGAACCATTTGGTGTAATTTTAGTATTAAAAGGTACAACACAGCTTCAAAAGGTACTTACATTTATTCAACATGTTGGCTGTAACTTATCTTCAAGATTTGCACAAGACTATTTATATGAAGTAAAAGTTATAAAAACTAAACAAAAAGAAGAGTTAGAAGATGAAAATACAGCTTTACACACAGTAAAACAAACTCTTGCAAAAGCATACAAGCAACCAATAAAAAACATAGGTCTTGCCCCATCTGGAATGAATGCAATCTATTCAGTAATTAGAGGATTAAAAAAGATACAAGAGAAAAATAATAGAACTATTTTAGTTCAATTAGGTTGGTTATATCTTGATACTATGAATATAGTAGAACACCACTACAATAGAACAAAGAAATTCTTAGATATAACAAAACTTGATGAACTTGAAAGTTTCTTAAAAATAAATGGCTTAAATGTATCTGCAATTATTACAGAAATACCTACAAATCCCCTACTTCAAAGTGTAGATTTAAAAAGATTGAGAGAACTTTGCAATAAATATAATATTGTTTTAGTAATAGATGTAACCCTAGCAACACCATACAATCTAAACTTAAAACCCTATGCAGATATTTTAGTTGAATCCCTTACAAAGTTTGCATGTGGAAATGCAGATGTTTTAATGGGAGCAATAATCTTAAATGAAAACTTCAAAATTTCACATATGCAAGGTGAGTTTTTTAAACATCTTGATATGGTATATATAAAAGACATTCAAAGACTAGCTTATGAGATTAAAGATTATGAAAAAAGAGTAGAACAAATAAGTGCTAATACAAAAAAACTAATTCACTATTTTGAAAATTGTCCTTATATAGATAAAATTTATCACTGTTTTAGTAAAGAGAATGAAAAAAATTATAAAATAGCAATACAAGATGATAACTCATACTCTGGTCTTATAAGTGTTACTTTTAATAAAGAGTTTAGAAAAATATATGACAACTTAAACTTTGCAAAAGGACCAAGCTTAGGTACAGAATTTACACTTCTAATGCCTTATGTTTATCTAGCTCATTATGATTATATCTCTTGTAAAAAAGGTCAAGAGTTTTTAAAAAAAATAAACTTACCTATTGATTTACTTCGTATTTCAGTTGGAACTGAAAATATTGAAGATATTATCAATGAATTTAAAAGAGTAGAAAGTCTTATTTAAGACTCTCTACCTCATAGTCTTTTTTATTTGTATTTATTAAAGATGTAGGCATTTTCTCTCTTTTTCTCAAGAATAAATAAATAGCAATTAAAAAAGTAAAAAACTCACTAAGTGCTAAAGTTATGAATATTCCTACACTTCCTAAATAAATAGGCAATATAATTATCAATGATATTGGAAAAACAAAACTTCTTGATAATGCTATTGTTATAGAGTAAAAAGGTCTTTGTATTGAAGTAAAATATGATGTAATTAAAATACTAATCCCAGAAAATAAAAAAGCTGGCCATGAATAGTAAATAAATTGTAAAGTCAAATTTTCAATACTTTTTTTACTATCTCCTTCTAAAAAAAGCTCTATTAAAACATCAGGAAAACTCAACACTAAACTTACTAAAACTATTGCAATTATGATTAAAAAAGTTACTGCTATTTTTAAAAACTTATTAATTCTAATAAAATTTTTTGCACCAAAGTTTTTACTAATTACTGGTTGCATTGAATCAGCTATTGCAAAATTTATCATCAAACTAACAGTAATAAAATATCCAATAATAGTATAAGCTGTTACTCCAAAAGTTCCAAAGTTTTGTAGCATAATATAGTTAAAAATAATTACTGTAATACCTGCTGAAGCTTCATTTATAAACTCAGAAGAGCCATTTTTCATAGCTTTATAAATTGAGCTAAAATCTCCATAAGGTTTTATAAAACTAAAGCTTGACTTTTTTGATAAAAAATAAGGAAGCAGTATAAAAAAAATCAATGCTTGAGAAATTCCTGTTGCATATGCTGCTGCTTGTATGCCAAAACCATACTCAACAATAAAAATATAATCAAGTATTATATTAGCAACTGCACTTGAAACCAATGCAAGAAATGCTAAGTTTGGCTGTTCATCAACTCTTACGAAAAAATCAAGAACAATTGCTACCATTAATATTGGCATAAAAAATAAAATTATAGATAAATAGCTTACTGTTAGATTTTTTAAATCCTCTTTTGCATTGAATAAACTAAAAATATTATCTAAATTAAAATATAATAATAATGCCAATAAAATAGATGAAAAAACAATAAATATTATAGATTTTGAAAAAATATTATTAGCTTCTTTTAGGTTCTTCTCTCCCATTAATTTTGCACAAATTACACTGCTTCCAACAGCGAACATAAATGCAAAACCTATAATAATAGTAATAATAGGATAACTCATATTCATTGCTGCAAGAGCAGTAGGACCTACATAATTTCCTACAAAATATCCATCAATAATTCCTGCAGATGATATTGCTAATAAGCCTAAGATAGAAGGGATAGCATATTTAAAAAAAACCGTTATTGGTTTTGTTGTTAACATTTTCAACCTCAGATTAAATATGCGAAATTATATCCCTTGAATCTTAACAAATAGTAAATTTACAAAGAGTTAGAACTAAAAAGTAAAAATAGTCCAAGAATAAACATAATAATAGGAGAAACAATCTCTAAAATATAAGTTAATTTATGTGATTTTGCACTTAATTTATGCAAGCTAACTCCTAAAAATGAACTTGCAAATATTACAAGTCCCATACCAAAACTAATTGCAATTGAAGCTAATAATACTGCAAAATAAGTTTTTAAAACAAAGGCATAGATAAAAAGTATTACTGTACCAGGACAAGGAATAAGTCCAGCAGTCAATACAAAATATAAATCACTTCTTTTTTTCTTTTTTAAATTTTTAAAATCAATTTTATCATTTGCTTTTAATGATAGGCTACTTGAAGTACTAAAAGAGATGGCATTACTATTTTTTGTACTACAAGAGCTACAAGAACTACAAGAGCAACCTTTATTATTTAACTTTTGAAGTAGTATATAAAAAGCTAAAAGCATAATCATAATAGCTGAAACTTGAGTCAAAATCTTTACACTATCACTTACAAAACTGTTTAATACAGATTGAAGTATAAAAACTGAAATTGATACTAAGATTAAAGCTCCTATTATATGAACAAAAGCCGAAGCAAGGGAAATAATAAAAGCTTTTGAGTAAGAGCTTTTAGTTGCAGAGAAATATGAAAATGCTAAAGCTTTTCCATGTCCTGGACCTAAAGCATGAATTATCCCATATATAAATGAAACAAAAAGTAAAGTAATTAAAGCAAGAGTATCTCCTTTTTGCACCTCAACTAAATACTTTTTAACTTTTTTTACAAACTCATCAAGTAAAGTTTCTTCTTTTTTACTCTTTTGAATAGATACTTCTTCTTTTTTTTGTGCACTATTTTTTATAATATCTTGTTTTTTTGTAGTTTGTGTTTTAATAGCTGCATTTGAGATATGAAATACTACACTTTGTGTATCTACAATCTTAGAAACTTTTGCTTTATTTCTAAAACTAAGATAATCTTTTTCTAAAAGTAAAACAAAATAGTTTTCATCATCATTGATTTTGATATACAAAGCATAATCATTTTTAATATCATAATTTACATCAATAGTATAAAAAAAATGTAGTATTCCATCTATAATTTTAGCTTCATAAGAGCTTACTTTTACTAAATCAGAATTTTGTTTATCTATTACTTTTCCATAAGATAAATGAGTCATGAAATTTTTCATTGATGCATAATCAACTAAGGCTTTTTGAATAAATTTCATCTCATATTCATCTAGTTTATTATCTAAATTTGTATCATATATCTGTTTTAATTGTTCAGTAAACTCTTTTGTAATAACCCACTTTATATCAATTGAGTTAATTTTTGTATCAGTAGAGTTTACTTTTATAGCTACTTTTGTTTGAGGAGAGTAAACACTACACAAAGCACAAGCAAATATCATGCTTTGTGTAAATAAAAAACAAAATAGTATTCTAAGCATATTTATTTATAAGAACTAACTATCTGTTTTGCAGTATTTAACAATGAAGTTTTTAAATTCTCTTCAAGAGGATTCATCACAACTGCATCACCTTTGATATTTGAAGCAATAACTTTTGCACTTTTTTGAGAAAATTGTGGTGCAACAAACACTACTTTTATATTGTGCTCTTTTGCTTCATTAATCAACTCAACTAATTGATTTGGTTTTGGTTCTTTTCCTTGCACCTCAACTGCAATTTGTTCTAAATCAAATCTTTTTGCAAAATATCCCCATGATGGATGAAATACCATAAATGCTTTACCTTTTACAGGTTTTAAAACTGTTTTTAATTGTAAATATAGTTCATCTAACTCTTTTATAAACTCTTCATAATTTACTTTATAAAAGTTTTTATTTTTTTCATCAATTTGTATTAGAGTTTTATAGATATTTTTAGCTTGTGTTTTCACTAAAATAGGGTCTAACCAAATGTGAGGGTCTAACCCAGCGTGTTCATGATGTGCGTCGTGGTCATGTTCTTCTTCACGGTGTGCGTCATGGTCATGTTCTTCTTCATGGTGTGCGTCATGGTCATGCTCTTCTTCATGGTGTGCGTCGTGGTCATGCTCTTCTTCATGGTGTGCGTCGTGGTCATGCTCTTCTTCATGATGTGCGTCGTGGTCATGCTCTTCTTCATGATGTTCATGCTTTGCCATTTGGATTTTTTCTATTCCTTTTGCAGTATCTACTATTTTCATATTAGAATTAGCATTTTTAAACTTTTCTAACCAAACCTTTTCAAAAGGAACACCAATAGCAAAATAGACTTCAGATTTTGCAAGCTTTCTCATCTGTGATGTTTTTGGTTCATAAGTTGCAGGTGAAAATCCAGGTTTAACCATCACATTTATATCAATTTTGTCTTTAGCGATTTTTTCTACAAAATATTTTTGAGGTAAGATACTAACTGTTACCTCTTTTGCAAAAATCATACTACTTAAGGCCAATAAAGCAATAAATAACTTTTTCATTTTTTCTCCTTTTGCAATCGAGTTGCATTTGTGGAATAATAATATATAAAAACTTTAACGCAACTTAGTTGCATCTTCTAATTATATTTTAAAAATAAGTTGCTATAATCTTTTCATGAATGTAGAAAAATTGATAAATGAAAAAAACTTAAAATTAACAACAGCAAGAAAAGCCATACTTGAAATACTTATGAGTTCAAAAAGACCAATTTGTTATGATGACATAAAAAGTAATCTTTCTATGGATAAAGCAACCTTTTATAGAAATATAACAAAATTTGAAGATGAACACATAATAAGTAGTTTTGAATCAAATGATAAAAAAAGATATTATGAAATTCAAAATACACCTCATGCCCACTTTATTTGTTGTAAATGCTCAAATATTGAGTGTATTGCCCAAAATATCAATTTTCAACTACCAAAACATGAAATAGATAATATTATCATAAAAGGTATTTGTCCTGATTGCTTAGAGAAATAAGCAATTTTATTCTATATTCACACTATTAAACTATTTTAGAATAAGCCATGAATAAGATACTAAAAAACACTACATTTGAGAGTGTTAAACTTTCAAATGACAACTTTTCAAAACATTTTCATGACACATATACAATAGGAATAACCTATGATGGAGTATTAAAATCTTTTAATACAAATCAAAAATACGACTCTTTTAAATATACTTCAAGAGTAAATAATCCAGGAGAAGTACACGGAGGAGTATCAAATGCTTGGTCACACTCAAACTTCTATCCAAATGTAGAACTACTTTCAAGTATATATGAAGATATTTTCTTTGAAAAAAGAATTCCTATTTTCCAAAAACATGTTATTAGTGATAAGATTTTATTTTTTAAACTTCATAATTTTTTTATAAATTACTACAATAAAGAGGATACTCTTCTTGTGCAAAGTAGCTTAATTGAAGCATTGTCTTATTTGATTATCAACTATACATCACATAGTAAAAAAAGCTTTGAGAATATTTTTGATGATAAAAGAGTAGTAAAAAAAAGCTATGAACTAATAAGCGATAACCTTGATACAAACTTTGATTTAAAAATGCTTGCAAAAAACTCAAATATGAGTAAATTTCATTTTTTAAGAGTATTTAAAAAAGAGTTAGGAATCACTCCTCATAATTTTATTATAAATCAAAGAGTAAATAAAGCAATCTCTTTAATAAACAATGGAGTAAGTCTTGCAGAAGCAAGCTTTCAAGTTGGATTCAATGACCAGTCGCACTTTACAAGAAATTTCAAAAAACTTTATGGATATACCCCTTCTAAGATTATAAAAAAATAGCAATATTATTCTATAAATAAAAATAAATTTTTGATATATTAAAAATAAAAAGAAGATAAATGACACAGACAAATAAAACTATTTTTTATATTTTAATGATTTTAGCAATGGCAGGCTGGGGAGCATCTTGGGTAAATGCAAAAGTTTTAAGTGCATATATAAATGAGTATGAACTTATGTTTTTTAGAAATATTTTTACTATTATTTCACTTGCACCTGTTTTAGTTATTAGTAGAAAATATTTTTATATAAATAAAAAAAGTCTTTTTTTAGCACTAATTGCAGCAATTGTTATGATTGCTTACATGAAGTGCTATTTCTTAGGTACAAAATATGGAACTGCTAGTTTAGGAGGAGCTTTAGTAACTACTCTTATACCTATTAATACTTTTATAATAATGGCAATTTTTTATTCAAAAAAAATATTAAAAAAAGATATTTTTGCACTTGTTTTAGGAGGATTTGGGGTTTTAACTATCTTAAATGTTTTCTCTTTTAGTGCAGAAGAGATTTTTACTACATACAATATGTATTTTTTAACTGGTTCACTACTTTGGCCTATATTGACAATAGTAAGTTCAAAAATCACAAAAACAAACCCTATGGTATTTACTTTATATATGTATGCTATTTCAACTATTTTAGTAATGATTTTCTTTTTAGATGTTACGACTATTGATTATAGTGGATTTGACTCTATTTTTTGGTTCAATATCTTATCTTTAGCTGTTGTTTCAACTACATTTGCTACAACTATTTATTTTGTTGGAATTGAAAAACTTGGGACAAATGAAGTAAGCTCTTTTATATTTTTAGTACCATTTTTTGCTATTGGATTTAGTGCAATATTTTTAAAAGAGAGTATTAGTATCTCAATAGTAGTAGGAACAATCATGACTTTATATGCAGTTAAAATCTTAAATAACATCAAAGTAGTTAGAAAAAAGAGTCTATAAGACACTATTTTCTAACTCATATTTTAAGCCATCATAAGCAAAAGCTCTAATTTTTCCACAGTTATAAAAAATAGCTACAATATCTTGTAAATATTCATAAGTTGCACTTGATTCATTTAAGGTTGAGATAAGCATACTATTTTGTGCACTTAATAGTGAATCTAAAGATATATCACCTTTTTCATAAACTCTTTTTTTGAACTTATAGTTTCTTTTTGCATTTGTACTTGAAATTTTTGAATTATTTATTGTTTTATAGTTTGATACTAAATTTTCTAAATTTTCAAAAATTGTTTTGTTTATTTTTGATTTTTTGTTTTGAATAGTTAGCTTTAGATTTTCAACTTCATTTTTATTTTGTTTGCTTTCTAGTGTAACTTTTGCATTTTTGTATAAAGGAAGTTTTTCTTCTATAATCTTATCAAACTCTTCACTACTCCAAGGTTTATTGTTTGTTGTTTTTTTGTGTTCTTTTATTACTTCATCAACTGTCTTTGACTTTCTTAATAACTCTTTTGTATAATCATCTTGAGCTGCTTTTTGTCTTTTACTATCCAATAAAGCTTGAATTATATATAACTCTACGTTATCATTGATATAATTTTTTGTCAATTTTCCTGCTACTCTTCTTAGCTTTCTTTTACTATTTACAAAAAAGACCAAAGACTCATTATGCAAAGTAAACTCACTACTTGAAAGGTCATAATCTTTTAAATTGAAGTTTTCAAGTTCTCTTCCTACAAGAGTTTCTAACTGAGCTTTTAGCTTATTTTTCTCTTCAAAAATCTTGATTCTATCTACACTTGTATTTCGTAACTGAACTTTTAAAGCTTTAAGGTCTTCATCTATTTTTATACCCAAAGCCTCTCTTTTTCTTGCTAATTTTATGGTATCTCTTAAAATCTCTGTTCTTTTTGTATTTAGTTCTAGCTGTTTTTCATAGTTAAGTATCTTAAAGTAAAGTTTTGAGATTGCATATAAAACTGCATCTTTTAAGCCCTCTTCTTTTTCGTAAATAGCACTATTTAGAAGATATTTACTCTGTTTAGTTTTTAAAATATGATTATTTGTATATAAAAGCTGAAGTAACACTACTAATGAATTATAATTGCTTTGAGAATATAGACCATTTACAAGTCTTTGGTTATCTATTAGAAAACTTTTATTTTGTACTATTAAATTGTTATCTTTTATACTTTTTTGTTTTGTCTCATTTAAACAGAGTAAGAAAAGTGACTTTAGGTCTATTCTATTTTCTATTTCTTGAGCAAAAAGCTTTGAAAAAAGTACAAACATAAAAAGTACTAAAAAGATTTTTTGCTTCATCAAATACCTTATGTAGTGTGTTTAAACTACTACATTATAAACAAATCTTTATAAAGCTATACTAAAAAGAATTTATAAAGTTTAATTAATATAAAATTCAAGCAAGGGAAGGCAATTTTTATTAAGGAAAATTAAAATGCTAAAAAAACTAACAATTGGATGTATTGGTGTATTATTATCACTAAATACTGCTTTTGCAAAAAAAGATACAATCCATGAGGGAAAAGTTCTTGAGTTCAAAAATGCGGGTGGATACACATATGTAAAGCTTCAAGAAAAAGATAAAAACTTTTGGGCTGCAGTACCAGCAGCAAACTTAAAAGTTGGAGAGACGATTAAGATTAGTGAACAAATGTGGATGACAAACTTCAAAAGTAAATCACTAAATAAAAAATTTGATAAAATCATGTTTGCTGAGATGCCAAATGCTAAAAAAGCTATTCATGGAGTTGAAAATGTACATGGAATCCATGGACAAATGACAAAAGGAACAAGACCAAATCCAAAGTTTGATGAGATTATTATCTCTAAAGATAAACCAATCAAAACAACTATTTCAAAACTTTTTGAAAACAAAAATAAATTTAAAAACAAAAATGTAAAAGTAGAAGGTGAAGTTGTTCAAGTATCAAATAAAGTTCTTGGAAATACTTGGGTAAAAATCAAAGATGGAAAAGATTTAGTTATCTTTAGGTCACCAAATGCAGATGAAAAAGTAAAAAAAGGTGATAAAGTTGAAGTTATAGGTACAATTAATACTGATGTTGATTATGGATATGGCTTTAAGTATCAAGTTATTGGAGTAAATGCGAAGTTTACAAAACTTTAATCACTATTGCTAGACACTAAAAAAACATAGCTAGAAATTTTCTAGCTATGTATCTTATCTTGCATATGAGCAGTTGTTTATATCAAGACAAGTTCCATTTATATACTCAGGACAATCAGTTGCTAACCACACTATTGCTTTTGCTACTTCTTCTGGCTGGGCAAATCTATTTGTAACAACTGTCTTTTTAAACTCTTTTTTTCTCTCTTCTGAATTATCTTTTTGCATATCTGTTTGTGTTGGACTTGGAGCTACACAATTTACAGTAATACCATGTGCACCTAAAAGTTTTCCATAGATTTTTGTAGCATTTATAAGTCCAGCTTTTGCAATACCATACCAAACATCAGGATGCCCTACTTGTCCAGCAATTGAAGCTGTATTTACTATTCTTCCATATTTTTGCTTTTTCATATGCTCACAAAATAGATTTATAAGTTCAACAGGAGCATATAAATCCACATTCATAATGTGCTCTCTTGCTTCAACAGGATAGTTGTCATATGTATATTTTGGTTGCATATAACCTGCATTGTTTATCAAAATATCAATATCACCAACCTCTTTTGCAAGTGCTGGTAAATCTTCAAGCTTTGATAAATCACACTCAATTGCTGTTACATCTTTTACCCCAACTAAAGGACAAGTTTCAAACTCCCTTGCAACTATAATAATCTCATGTCCTAGCTCCAACATAGCTCTTGAAACAGCTAAACCAATACCTTTATTTCCACCAGTTATCAAAACTCTTTTTTTGTTCATAGTTCTCTCCCTACTTTTATAACTAAAGTATATAAGTCAGTTGATTTCAAAACTCTTAAAAAATATTGTTATTTATAAATATTTTTTTAATAAAATAACCAAAAGGTAAAACCTTTTGATTATTTATTTTCTTCTAGTAGGTGTTCGTATCTTTTATCTGTAAGTAGTTTAAGAAAAGCCACAAGAGCTTCTACTTTTCTATCGCTTAATCTTTTTGCTTTTAAATCATCTAAAGAAATAGTCTCTTCTATTTCAGGCTCTGCCCAAGGTTTTCCAGTTTCAGGGTTGATTTTTCTATTTTGATTATTATATTTATCATAAAATTCAACAACTGTTTTTAAATCTTTAAAAACACCATTGTGCATATATGGTCCTGTAACAGCAACATTTCTTAATGTTGGAACTTTATATTTTCCTTTATGTTTTTCATCTGTTACAGCTGGATTATTTAAAAGCCCATTATCTATTGCTTTTACTCCATTTTTAGCTCTTAATTTATGATTTATTGGTGTTCCTATATTATGATATTCATAATTAGTAAATGTTTCACCCTCTTTATCTTCTCCTTTTAATACATGGCAATTTGAACAAGAGTTATTATTGTTTGAGAAAAATAATGCCTTACCTAAGTCTTCTAAAGGAGTTAAATCATACTCTCCTCGTAAAAATCTATCATATTTTGAGTCAAAAGGTGCAAACTCTTTTGTCATCTCAAAGGCTTCAATAAGTTCAGTCATAGCTGTATAAGCTTTTTCATCAGATTCAAATATATCATCTCCATAAAGCTCTTTAAATTTTTTTATATAGTATTCATTCTCTTTTAATCTATCTACTACTGC
This sequence comes from Malaciobacter halophilus, assembly GCF_002837275.1. Lineage (GTDB taxonomy): Bacteria > Campylobacterota > Campylobacteria > Campylobacterales > Arcobacteraceae > Malaciobacter > Malaciobacter halophilus. The sequence goes on from NZ_NXIF01000023.1 coordinate 69,032, forward strand.
TTTTTTACTTGGCATACCCATCTCAATAGGATTTGTTGGTGGGCCTCCAGCTTGACCTGCTAAAGTAGCTTCTCTTCCATCCCAAAACTGTCCACCTTTATATTGTTTACTTTTTTTATCAAAATGAAACTTTGGAGAATACATTGCATAAGTTGCTGTTGGAGCTTGTCTATCACCAATAGATTTTTCATTATCCCCTAGTGATGCCATTTTTTCTACACCATTATCTCTATCATCAATAAACCCTCTTTTAGGATTGTGGCAAGTAGCACAGTTTTGATTTCTATTTTTAGATAAGTTTCTATCAAAAAATAGTATTTTTCCTAATTCCTCTTTTTCAAGTTGTTGCTTTGCTAACTGCTCTTTTGTCATAAATGTTTGATTACATCCACTTAAGATAAGTGCAGCTAAAGAAAAACCAATCAATTTTAGATACTTCATATCTTTTTCCTTTGTATTAAAGTTAAAAAAGGTGTACAAATAAGCTTAAATAAAGAATCATAATCACTCATTTGTTCCTTTCTAAGTCCAAATTTCATCGTTTTTACCTCTTTGGATAAGGTAAGTGTATTAAACACTCTATCCCAAATAGCAAGATAACCTCCATAATTTCTATCAAAATGTTTTGTACTATGATGTATTTGGTGCATATATGGAGAGATAAGCCACTTTTCACACCATGAAAAATATTTAAACTTCACATGAGTGTGTCTAAGGTTTGAGCCAAGAAGTGAAAATAAAAATACGAAAATATTCACTCCAAAAATATCATAAACACTAAGCATTGCACCAAAAAAGTATATAAATACTCCTGTTACAACTCCAATACTTAAAGAGTATCTAAATCCAAAAAGTATATTTTCAATAGGATGTACTCTATAAAAAGTTAAAGGATTTAATACTTTTGCACTATGATGTACCTTATGAAAATGCCATAAAAAAGGGATAGTATGTAAAAATCTATGTGTCCAGTAACGCGTAAAATCACTTACTGTAAAAAGCGTGATTGTGTACAAAATCATAATAGTTTCATATGAAAATGAGTTTGTATAAAAGTATCCAAACTGTTCACTCATAGTTGAGTTTACTGCTAAAGCTACTGTTTTTGCACTAACAACCACAGGATAAATCATAAATAACTTAATAAAATATGATATTAAAAAATAACTATAATCCAATCTTGCACTTGGATGCCACCAAAGTTTTGAAGAAAATAGTATCCTTGAACTACTATCTTTTTTCAAATATACATATACAAAAGCAATAAATATAGAACTTAATAAAAAGCCCCAATATACTCTTTTATTTGGATTTACAAAATATTCAAGTGCAAAAAAGTCCACTAGTCACCATCCGCATCTAAGATTTTTGCTGTTACAGAAAGTTCTTCAATAAGTGATAAATAATAAGCATTGTGAAACTTACTTAATGCTTCAAAAAGTCCTTGTGCATTTGAGAAATCATCTGTTTTCAATTTTGATAGCTCTTCATAAGACTCTTGTAAAGCTTTTCTTACTTGCATTACTTGTTTTTTTGCTCCACTATTTAAAGCCATAGTTGCAAAGTTTTTATACTCTTTTTCTCCTATTACTTCATTGTGAGCATCAAGTATTGCTTTTATTGCTGAAAAACTATTTTTAGATAAATAATATTCTGCTCTTTTATTATCTGGATTATCTTTATATTTTCTTGAATATCCAGCTGGGTCACCTACTCTCCACTCTTTTAGTTTATATGTTGAGTCAATTAGCTTATTTATAATAACTGCATTTCCCCACTTTTCACTTCTTTGTTTACTTTTTAAATAGTTCGAATATACTGTTTTTATATCCATTAAGTGTGATTTTATAGCTTTAAACATCACATCTAAAAGCTCTTTTTCTCTTTTTGAAAGCTTTTCATCTTTATAAAGCATATATTCAATAGCATTAATACTTTTTGTTGAATTTCTAAATAACTCAACACTTGCATCATCACTTGATTTTATAGCTCTATTTAGTTGCTTTGTAATATCTTCATTTCCATGATGAAAAATATCAATATATCTTGGTGTATCTATATAATCTTCATTTATAGAACCAGCTAAATACAATGCTTGTACCTTTTTCCAAGATTTCACTAATTTGTCAAAATCTTTTTTACTATAACTTTTTTCTAAACTATTTATATCTTCTAATGCTTTATTTACATTTGGTAATGATACATTTTGTATAATATTTGTAAATGTATTTGAAAATGCAAAAGATACAAATAGTGCTAATATTAAAACTACTCTTTTCATTATAACTTTCCTAAAAATTTAATTAATTCTTCTCTTTTTTGTTTTGGTAAATTCATATAATTATGTTTTGCTTTTGAAGCTTCTCCACCATGCCATAAAATAGCCTCTTGAAAATCTCTTGCTCTTCCATCATGTAAAAGTCTTGGTTTTACACCATTTATTTTTTCATGTAGCGCAAGTCCCCAAAGTGGAGCAGTTCTAAACTCACTTCCTGTTGCTTCAAACTCAACTCTTCCATCAGCTAAACCTTCTCCCATATCATGAAGTAAAAAATCAGAATATGGTCTAATCTTCCCTATTTTTGTTTCAAAACTTGTAATATGACAAGATGCACAACCAAGTTTTTTAAAAAGTTCAAGCCCTTTTTTAAACTGTTTATCCTCTTTTGGTCGATAAACTCTTAAGTTTGCTAAATAAAACTCAATAGCATCAAGTCTATTTTGAGGAACATCAAATTTATATTTCATATCCTTAGGAGCTTCATTGCACTGTTTTTGAGATTTTGTACAATTTTCATCAGGATGCAAAGGAGTAGTAAGTCCCATATCATTGTGCATTGCACCTGCTATTTGTTCTTCTACTGTTGCAGTACTTGCTTTCCAAGTATATCTTCCTAACTCAAATTTTTTTGTTTTAGGAGAATATACTTTATTTGCTTTACCTGAGATTCCATCGCCATTTTTATCATCTATATCTTCATTTGCTAATATTGCTTCATTTGATATTAACTCAATTAGTCCCATTCCCATAAGTGTAGAAGCAAGTCTATATGAAACTATTGCATTTTTATGTAAATCACCATAATTCAAATCTTTTAAAACATATTTTGGTTTTAAAAGAGTATCTACTTCTTTATCTGGAAAAGTTACTTTGATTTTCTCAAATTCAAAACTTGGTCGTCCTTCAAACATTACTCCATGTACACCATTTATAGATAGTTGTGCTCCATAGTTTGGTTCAGGTACAAAACCGATTTTTTTAATATATTGTTTATGCTCTTTAGAATCATTTGAAGGAATTGAAAGTCTTACAACTAAGGCTCTTGAAAGTTTATTACTATTTTTTTTATAAAAAGTTCCCCTACCATTTGCTGGATGGCAAGAAATACATGTATTTGCATTATATAAAGGTCCTAGTCCATCTCTTGCAGTTGTTGCACTTGGTGACTCAACCCAAGGAATTCTAAAAAAACTTTTACCTAATATATATTGGTCATACTGTTTATTATTTAAACCTTTTATTGGTTTAAATATACTATTTTTACTTAGTTTTTCTGTGTAAATATCATCAGCACTATTAACGGCAAAAAGCCCCGTAGCAAAAAGTGCTACAAGACTTTTTAAGACTAATGTTTTTTTTACAGCATTGAAACTATATTTTTGTTTCTTCTGGATCTGTAACATCATCTGTAGATAACTCAACTCCATTTGCTTTTGCAACATTAACCATCTCATCACCAAGTTTTCTTAACTCATTTTTTAGTTTTACGATAACTTTTGCTTGAGGGTCATTTGGTCTAATTTGATAATCAAAATGTCTTGAAGTTTCAGCAATTGTATTAATATCTGCTATTTTGTCTTCAATTGAAGCCATTAGATTTAAGATTCTATCTCTTGTTTCACCTTTAACCATATCAATCGGTGCTTTTCCAAAATCCATACCATTATATGTACCCATTAATACATTTTTGAAACCTTGATAATTTGTCACAATATCTCTGTGTGTATTATCTGAAAAGCAAGAGTGCTCATCTTCTTCACTTGGAGTTAATACTGCAACTGCAATTCTTTCATTTGCTAATTCTGATTTTATAAATACACCCATTCCAGCAAAGATTTGTCTAAGTGCTGTCTCTTCATTTATATTTTTAGATGCATTTTCACCTTTAAGTTGTCCTAAGATTGCAGCTCTATATAATCCATTGTTCCCTTTTACTTCTTTTTTCCAAGCTGAAGCAACAGTTTGTAAATCATCTACTAGTTTTTTACTAGAAGCTTTTAAATAGTCAAGTCTTCTTTTAGCATCTTTATGAGATGTAAAATCACTTAGTGGTCTTTGTCCAGCTACTAAAGCACCTTTAGTAATAGAGTCTTTTACAAAATTAGAGTAATCTTGGTCTTGTCCCCACAGTAAAAACTCAATTGCATGATAACCAGTACTAACATTTGCTTCCCCACCATTTTCATTTAAAGCAGTTAAAGCATCAACAGTAATATCTTTTACATTTACAACTGTACTCTCTTCGCCACCTGGATTAAATTCACCTTTAGTATCAATAATATTTCCAGATGTTTTTTTCCCATTTGCATCTATTGTGTAATCAATCATATTTTCATCAAGAGGCCAAGCATTTAATTGTCCTTCTAATGCACCATATGCATTTGCTACCCAACCTTCTTCAGCATCAATTGGACCATTTGAAAGTCTAAAAATTTCAGTTTGACCATATGATTCTCTTGATTTTAACCAAGCTGCTTTTGCAATATCAAGATTTTCTTGTGTTGGATTATTTGCAAAGTCATTTATTGCTTTATCTAACTGTTTTGCATCTTTAATAGCATCTTTATAGTTTACTAAAGCGATATTTGAATAAGCAGTTAATAGCTCTTTTGCTGTTACTTGATTATTTGTTGCATTAACTTGTGAAGTAGCGCAACCAGTTAATGCAAGTGTTGCAGCAAGAGAAAGAGAAGCTACAAGAACTTTTGTTTTTGTAAATGTCATTTATGTTTCCTTTTTTAATTTTAATATTTATTATCAATATGAAATTAAAACAAAATGTACTTTAAGAGTAACTTAAAAGTGACAATGATTATCAAAATAGAATAATGTATATATAAAAGGAGTTTTTAAAAAAATAATAAAATAGAGTTTGACTCTATTTTATTATATTTATTCTCCACCAAAGAATTTTCTAAATCCTTCGATGATTTCTTGTGAAGTTTTTTTACCTTGTTTTTCACCTAGTTTTTCTGTTAGTTTCTCTTCTAATCTTTTTGAGTGTTTTTTTATAACTTTTTCACTCTCTTCTTTTAGTTTAAGTTTTAGTAAGTTTGTTGTATCAATTGAAACTTTTGGACTTTTTAAATCTCCACTAATAACAGTATCAAACTCTACACCTTTTAATTGTGTTTTTACTAATGCATCTACTGTTGAGTTTTGTAAATCAATCTTACTATCTGTTACATTTATTTGTGTTAATTTACTTTTCATATCAATGATTGATTTTATTACTTTTTTGTCTATATTACTTTTTACATCTATTGATTCATAAACTTCTCTTGTAATATCAAACTTTGCAAAAGTATTTATAAGTTTTGAGAACTCATTTGGTAAAAACTGTCCATTTATAAGTTTAGCTACTAAATCACCTTTTTGAGTTTTTAAATTATATATGATATTTGCATCTGCTTTTGATGTGAAAAAGTCAGGATAATACATCATATATGTTAACTTTCTAATATCTAAATTTTTTAGATTTGCTTTAAAGTCATCATTTAGTAAAGTGAAATCTAAATTTCCATCTAATATATTTGAAGTTCCTGTAACTTTTGTAGTAGTAGCTGTTTTTTCTATATTCCCATCTATATTTAATGCTCCTCTCATTTTTGTTTGAGTTACATCATACAAGTTAGCTAAACTAGGAATACTTAATAAATAATCACTATTTATATTCATATTTTTTAGATTAACTACTGCTTGTTTTACAATAATATTTGCCATAGAAGTAAAAAAATCTATTTTTGAAACAGCTTTATTTGGTTCTAAATTAGTTACTATATCACCTTTAAATGTTAAACTATTTTTTAGTTTTTGATTAAAAGCTTTGTTTACTACTTCATTATTTACTTTACCATCAGTAATAGTAGTAGCAATTAATCCATCTAAAGTAGGTATGTTTGGATTTTTTATTTTACCATCAATATTTATAAAACCACTTGCATAATTAGGTTGGTTTAAAGTGTATAAAATCTCTTTAATTCTAGCTTGTTGTATCAAAAACTCAATATCACTTGGTTTAAAATCTTTAAGTTTTATATTATAAGTTGTTTTACTATCAAACACATTACTTATACCATCTATCTTAGTTAACTTCTCATCTCCTACAACTGTTCCTTTAGTAAAGAAATTTCCGTTAAGCTTTTGTTTTGTAAACTTTTGAAGTTTTGATAAATCTTTAATATTTATCTCATAGTTTAAATCGACTCTTTTTTGTAATAAAGCCAAATCCCCAACCACATCAATTTGCGAACTTTTATCAATTGTTGCAATGAACTTTATTTTGCTTGTAGTTAAACTAAACTCTTTAACTTCAAAAACAGCATTGACATTTTCATTTGCACTTTTTTGTATATATGAAGCAACTATTGAGTTTCCAAAAGGAGTAAATAGAAGACCATATAAAAGACCAAAAAATATTAAAAGTGATGCTAGGAAAAAAAGAAATACTCTTTTCATACAAATCCTTTAAGTTTTTCTTTGGATTATACTGCAAATAAAAGAAAAATCAAATTAGAAATTTTCTTTTGTTACAATTTGTAATTTTATTAATAAATCATTTTAAAGCTAAAGTAATTTTAATATACACTTTTGTATAATCAACCCAATCAAAGTGACAAGTAGGGAAATCTAGGCATTTATGTTTAGGTTGCTTTAGATTACTAAGGTTACGCAAGCCGAACGGACTTTGAATATAAAATTTTATAAGGAAAAGAAATGAAAAAAATCGTTCTTTTAATGCTAGCTATCGCTGGTGCTGCTTTCGCTGCTGATGGAGCAGTTGCAAACGAAACTTTAAAAGCTTACTCTGTAGTTGCTGCAGGTATCGGACTTGGTCTTGCTGCACTTGGTGGTGCTATTGGTATGGGTAACACTGCTGCTGCAACAATCGCTGGTACTGCTAGAAACCCAGGTTTAGGTGGAAAATTAATGACTACTATGTTCATTGCATTAGCGATGATTGAAGCACAAGTTATTTATGCATTAGTAATTGCTATGATTGCTTTATATGCAAACCCATTCCTAGGGTAATTTATAAAACTACAGATTTTATAAATTTACTAAAGGTCAAGAGTTTTACTCTTGGCCTTTTTTTATGCTCTTTTCATAACTAGTTAAACTACAATATGACACTTTAAAACTCAATTCATAAAAAAATTATATTTAGAATTTTTTTTGAAATTTGTACTATTTTTTATACAAAATAATACTTTTTTGCAACTATTTATGGTTATAATTACAGTATAATTAAAAAATTGACAAAAAAAGGAAGTGTCATGAAAACAAATAGTATTAAAACTAAACTTCTTTTCTTTATTTTGGTTAGCGTGTCTTTCTCATTTTTAGTACTTGGTATATATAGTACAACAAATGAATACAAGTCGCAGTTTACTTCAATAAAACAAAAAGAGTTAGAATTAGTAAAACAAAGTTCTAAGTTTATCAGTAGCTTTCTTCAATCTAAAGTTGATATTGTAGAAGCAGTAGCACAAGAAATTGAAAAAAGCACACTTGATATTACAAATAAAGAGTTAGTAGAAAAACTTCTTTTAGGTAAAAAATCAGGTAATTTTGTGGATTTATATATTGGTCTTCAAAGTACTGGTGAATTAGTATTATCTGATGGAAAAGTTTTAAATAAAGTAAATAACAACTATGATGCAAGAGTTAGACCTTGGTATAAAGATGCTGTTTCAAAAAATAGCTCTGGAGTATCGAAGCCTTACGTAGATGTATCAACTAAAAAGCTTGTTGTAACTGTATATACTCCATATGTAAGAGATGGAGAACTACTAGGTGTTGTTGGTTCAGATATATTTATTGATACTATAGTTGAAACAATTTTAAATGTAGAGTTAAAAAAGACTGGTTTTGCATATTTACTTGATGAAGAAGGTAATATAATAATTCATAAAGATAAAAAACTGTTAGAAAAAAAGAGTACAGTTTTCAATCAAATTAAAACATCTAATACTATTGATTTTGGTGAAGCAACAATCGCAGAAAAAGAGTTTTTAGCGGCATATAATACTGTTGATTTAACAAAATGGCACTTGATTATTCAACTTAATAAAGATGAAATTTTTCAAGAGATTTATTCAAGTATTGTAAAAGAGATTATTTTATATCTTGTACTACTTGCAATTATCTTAGCAATTCTATTTTTTACATTGATTAAATTCTTATCTCCTATTAAAACACTAGAAGATGGGCTTAACTTCTTCTTTAAATATTTAAAAGGTGAAGAAAAAGAGATTAAAGAGTTAAATATTAATACAAACGATGAGTTTGGTAATATGGCAAAAGTAATTGATATAGAGATGAAACAAGTTGCTAAAAGTTTCGATGAAGATAAAGTTCTAATTGAAGAAGTAAAAAAAGTTGTTAACTATATCAATAAAGGTAAACTTGATGTTCTTGTAAAAACTTCAACATCAAATAAATCTTTAAATGAGTTAAAAGATATTTTAAATGAAATGATTGAAACTATCAATGCAAATGTAAATAGTGACATCAACCCAATTTTAAATGTTCTTGAAGAGTATGCACAATTAAACTTTGTAAATATGATTGATAATCCTGATGGTAAAGTATCAAAAGGATTAAATGACTTATGTGAGATAATCAATGAAATGTTAAGAGAAAATAAACAAAATGGTATAAACTTAGACCAAAGTTCAAAAACTCTATTACACAATGTTGATATTTTAAATAAAGCATCAAATGATACAGCAGTTTCATTAGAAGAAACAGCAGCAGCAGTTGAAGAGATTACAAGTACAATTATAAATAATACAAATAGAATCACAGATATGTCAAAACATTCACAAGAGTTAACACAATCGATTCAAAAAGGTAATAGTCTTGCAAACTCAACTGCAAAATCAATGGATGAAATTAATGAGCAAACAAAAGCAATTGCAGAAGCTATTTTAGTAATTGACCAAATAGCATTTCAAACAAATATTCTTTCACTTAATGCAGCAGTTGAAGCAGCAACAGCTGGTGAAGCAGGAAAAGGGTTTGCAGTAGTTGCAGCTGAAGTAAGAAACTTAGCAAGTAGAAGTGCTGAAGCAGCTAATCAAATTAAAACGATAGTTGAAAATGCAACACTAAAAGCAAATGAAGGTAAAGCAATAGCAGGAGATATGATAGAAGGGTACAACTCTTTAAATGAAAATATTTCTAAAACAACTGAAGCAATTACAGATATTTCTGACGCTTCAAGAGAGCAAAAAACAAGCATTGAACAAATCAATGATGTTATTACTAGACTTGACCAACAAACACAAAATAATGCTTCTGTTGCGAGTCAAACACATGATATTGCAACAAATACAGCAAGAGTTGCAAAACAGATTCTTGATACTGTAAATCAAAAACAGTTTAGAGATTCATAAAGAGGAAACTCCTCTTTATGAAAACTTATTTTTTCTACTTACTACTCTTTAAATTTTTTATCATTTGCACTTTTTAAAATCTCAGAAGCAATACTTGAGCTTGTTTTAGCAATCTCTTGTGTATCAGATGATACTCTTGAGTTTTCTTGAGTTTGTGCATCTATTTTTGTAATCATCTCATTTACTTGTTCTATACTTATTTTTTGTTCATTTGAAGCTGCTGAAATATTACTTATAATATGAGTAGTTTTTTCTACATTTTGACTAAGTTTACTATAACCTTCAATCATATTATCAGCAATTACTTTTCCATTGTGAGTTTTAGAAGTAGCTTTTTCTACTAAATCTTTTATTTCACTAGCTGCTTGTGCACTTCTATTTGCAAGATTTCTAACTTCTTGTGCAACTACGGCAAATCCTTTACCAGACTCTCCTGCCGTTGCTGCTTCAACTGCTGCATTAAGTGAAAGAATATTTGTTTGAAATGCTATTTGGTCAATTACTAAAATAGCTTCAACAATAAGTTTTGTTTCTTCATTAATCTCATCCATAGCCTTAACAGTAGAAGAGGCTAAGGCTTCACCTTCATGAATTGCTGTACTTAATTCATTTGAGTATTGTTGCATTGTTTTAATATCTTGTGTATTTGCAATTACAGTATTTGTAACCTCTTCAATTGCAGAAGCACTCTCTTCTAATGAAACTGCCGTTTGATTTGTAGAAGTATTTAGTTTATTAACATTTTCTAATAAAAGTTGTGATTTTTCATTTAAAATCTCACCATTTGCTTTATTTGTTTGAAGCATTTTTGTTATGATTTGACAAAGTTCATTGATTTTTATAGCTATATTTCCAGTAGGATTTGATATTTCATTTGTAAAATCAAGTTTAGAGTAAGACTCTAAAACTTTTTTAATTTGATTAATGTCATCATTTACATCTAATCTAATTGTTTTAATCATATCATTTAAAATATCTTTTAATTCATTTAAAGATGGATTTGAAGTCTGTTTTGTAACTTCACAAGATAAGTTACCATTTTTAACAGTAGTAACTATTTGTTTTACTTCTTGAATTAAAAGCTCTTCTTCTTTATGAGAGTCTTCAATTATTTGCATCTGTTCATCAATAGTTTTACCCATTTTTCCAAACTCATCATTTGATTTGATATTAAGTTTTTCTATTGAATTACTCTCTTTTTTTAAATAGCTAAAAAATGAGTACAGACCTCTTTGAAAATCTTGTAATGGAGCTAGAGCCCTTGAAAGGAATAGATACAATATAGTTAAAATAGCAATTAGCAGTATCAAAAAAAGTACAGCAGTATTTTTCAACTCTTTATTTATTTGCTCAAAAATACCCTCTTCTGATACTTTAATAATAGAGTACCAATTTACACTATTTATTTTATTAAAAAAAATGTGTTGCTCACCTCCACTATCATTTTTTATTAGATAGCCTTTTTCATTATTTTTAATACTTTTATAAAATTTTGATTCTTTACCAATTAGTTTTTTATTTTTGTGAATTAAAATCTCACCATCATTATCTATAATATAAACATATCCATCAGCAGTAATATCTGCTGTCATTACTTTATTTATGAGTGTATCAAGTGCAATATCTGCACCTAAAACTGCCACTATTTTTCCATCTTTAAAAATTGGCTCATAAAGTGTAATTACATATGTATTTAATGTTTTACCCCAGTAAGGTTTAGTAACCCCAATAGATTTCTTTTTGACAGCATCTTTGTACCATGGTCTAGCTCTTGCATCAAAATTATCTTTTGCTAAAGTTAGAATCTTACCACTTGATTCAACTTCATAACCATTTTCTTCAAAACCAATAAAAAGTAACCCAAAATTACCTGAACGCTTACCTAAATTAAGTAACTTTGGAATATTTTCATTTTCTAAAGTTAACTTCTCTTTTTTCAAATCTTGTGCAATTGATTTTACAATAGAAACTTTCGATTCAAAGTAAGTATCAAAATACTCTGAGATATTTGAAGCTGTATTTGTCTCTTTATTTTTTACTAAACTATACTTAGATTCATAAGAAGTTGTAGCGTTTTGATACCCTAATACCAAAAAAGACAGACTCACACTTATAAAAATTAAGACCAATAGTTTTGTCTTTATACTATATTTCCCCATTTTGTTTCCCCTTTAGCTAAATAAGAAAGTTTATAGAAGTAAAATGAAATAAAAGTGATTTTTTGATATTTATAATAGTTAGATTATAATTTATTCGAAGAATGCTATAGTATTTTTTCCTGAACGCTTTGCCATATACATAGCTGTATCTGCTTGTTTTATTAGTTCTTTAACACTAAAAGTACTATCTCTAAATAGTGTTATTCCTATACTTGGAGTTGAAATATTTTCATATCCATTTATAGTTTTTATATCATTTAATGAGCCTTTTATTTTAGAAGCAAGTATTTGAATATTGTTTCTTGCACTTGGTTTATCATTTCCAATAAAATCAGCTAAAACAATAAATTCATCTCCACCAATTCTTGCAATAGTATCCTCTTTTCTAACTGTATTTTGAAGTTTTCTTGCAACCTCTTTTAAAAGTACATCTCCTGTTTCATGACCTAAAGTATCATTTATAGTTTTAAAGTTATCTAGGTCTATAAAAATAATTGCTCCATATGATTTATGTCTAGTGACTTTATTTATTGAGTTTTTTACCCTATCAAAAAGAAGCATTCTATTTGGTAAGGCTGTCAAACTGTCATGTGTTGCTTGATACTCTAAGTATTGTTGTTTTAGTTTTTGCTCACTAATATCATTGTATTGAGATAGATAGTTTTTTACACTCCCATCTTTTTCTTTAATTGCTGTAATAGTAGCTTTTAGTGGTATATTTTCACCATTTTTTTTCTTATTGTATATCTCTCCTGACCAAGTGCCATTTGAAAGAATAGAGTTCCACATAGATGAATAGAATTCATCAGAATGCTCTTCTGATTTGAAAATATTTGGATTTTGTCCTAAAATATCATCTTTTTCATATCCCATAACATTACAAAATGCTTGATTTACATCTATTATTCTAGCTTCACTATTTGTAATAATCATAGGTTCATTTGATTCAAAAGCATAAGAAGCTATTGTTAATCTCTCTTCTTGTTTTGCTTTTGTTTTTTCATAATCAATTTTTTCTAAAGCATACTCCATATCAATAATCATTTTATTAAAAAGTATCTCTATTTCATTGTCAAAGAAGCCCTTTTTATTTGAATATAATACTAATAATGCAGTAACTTTTCCAAATTTTTGTATAGGAAAAACAGCAAGGGATTTAAAATCTTTTGACTTAATAAAGTCTTCATCTAAATCACTATATTTATCTATATTTGAATTTTTTATTATATTTTTTTTACTTAAAATAGATTTTTTTAATATAGAATTATTTGGCTGTACAAGTTTAAATTTTGCCTCTTTATAACTTTCACCTTTTATTAAAAAACTTCTTCTTTGAGACTTTTTGACTTTATAAATAACACCTAAAGATATATTTGAATCACTTACAATAGTATCAAGAACTTTATTGAAAAGTCTTTTTTTTGTATTCATTTTCAAGATAACTTTATTGATTTTATTTAAAGCCTTATATATATTTTGCTGTTTTTTAAGTTTATTAAAGCTTCTTTGTTGATTTGAAACTATTGTTTTTAAAACAAACAATAAACTAATCAAAGTTACAAAAGAAACAAATAGAAAACTAAGACTTAAAATCTGTGATTTTGTAGCTTCTTTTTCTATTTGTTTTGCTAACTTTAAAACATCTGAACTAACTAGATAGTGAAGTTTTCCTAAATTATCTATTCTAGCAGATGATAAATTCCACCATGAATCTAGGCTTAATGAATCACTTGATATTAACTCTTTTAGATTTGTTCTAATATTTTTTAGTCTTTGATTATACGATTCTTTGATAATCTTATTATAAACTTCTATCTCTTTTTCTTCTGCTTTTAATAAAAACTCTTCAATGTTAAAATCTTGAATAGCATATGTTCTTATGAGTTTTTTATAGTTTTGTAAAGATATATCTTTTTGTACAATTAAAATAGAAGTTAATGCCCTTTCTACACCCGCTGCCTCTTTTGCAGCTAAAATATTCACAATATAAGAGAATTTTGTATTAAATTTTGTAGCAAACTTTATGGGTTTTATAGAATAAATAGTTTCTAAAAGGGCTTTGTTTATATTGCTATAAGAGAGTATTGCATCACTTGATTTTATATTATTGTTATCAACTTTTTGTCTTAATAAAGAAAACTGTTTAAATATATCTTGTATCTTTTTCACAGTAAAGTTTATTTTAGGTGTATTCTTTTGTATTTTTGCAATTGTAGATAAGAAATCATGATAAACTTCATTTGTTGATTCTCTTTGCTTTAAAAGTCTATTTTTATATTTTTGAGAGTTTAAATATATTACAGTATAACCTCTCTCTTTTTGAATTGAATCAATTACTTTTTCAGTAGCAAAAATATACTCTATATCACTTTGAATATTATCAACTTCACTTAATGTATCAATTTTTTCAAGTACAAGAACTGTACTAAAGTAAAGTATTCCCAATGCAGGGAGTGTAAATATTAATAAAATTTTTGCAAAAAGAGAGTTTTTTAACAACATTTTTCCTAATATTAGAAGTTATTTTTAGCTAGTGATGATATCTAAAAAGCTATTATAATTAAATTTTAATAATAAATTTTATGTATTATTTAAGTTAAAAAGTTATTTTTGCTAAGATTTGTTACAACTAGAAGATAATCTTCTAGTTTGCAACTGACATAGCAAACTCTTTTAAAACTTGCTTTGAATCTGCGTCTAGTCCTTGTTTTATACCTTTTGAAAAATCATCTGGAAAAATTTCAAACTCTTTATTGAAGTATCCATCAAAAATATTTGATGCAATTGATTCAGGTGTAGCTTTTGGCATATCTTGTCCTTTTGTCATATTTGTATCAATAGGACCTGGAAGAACTTCATAAACATCTATTTCATCTTTTGCTAATTCTGCTCTTAAAGCTTGTGTTACTGAATGAAGTGCAGCTTTAGAAGAACAATATAATCCCATAATTGGTAAATTTGCTAAAGCTAAAACAGAAGTGATATTTATAATTGCACCTTGTTTGTTCAATTTATTTCTTAAAATCTTGCACACATTTAAAGTACCATGTAAATTAACATCAAAGTCACTTGTATCTTCATCAAAAACTCTTTTTGCACTATTTACACCAGCATTATTTATAATAATATCAAGAGAGTCAATACTATTTGCAAATGAAATAATATCCTCTTTATTTGTAATATCTAACTTTATAGTTTTTATATTTGATGATAATTTCTCAATCTTTTCTAAAGTTTTTATATCTCTTGCAGCACAATAAATAGTTTTAGCTTCAAAAGAGATTGCTTTTTTTACTAGCATAGAACCAAGTCCACCATTTGCACCTGTAATAAGTATTGATTTGTTTTTTAAATTCATTTCAAACCTTTATGTAAATTTCAATAATCTTACTATCTTATAATAAAAAACAACTTAGAACTTGGTTCTAAAAATACATAAGAAGAGGGTAATATAACTTTCATTTTACATAAAAAAATTATAATTATAAAAATTTTAAGAGGTAAAAATGAAAAAGTTATTAATTTTAACAGTTACTTTTTTTGCAATTTTTATGTTTATTGGTTGCCAAGAAAATAAAAAAGAGTCAAATGAACTAACTTATGCTAGTACAAAAGATATTAGAGATATAAATCCCCATTTGTATAGAGGAGAGATGGCTGCACAAAATATGGTTTTTGAGCCATTGATTATTAATACTCAAGATGGAATCAAACCTTGGCTTGCAAAAAGTTGGCAAATAAAAGAAAATGGAAAAAAATATATTTTTAAATTAAAAGAAGATATTTTATTTACTGATGGTGTTAAACTTGATGCAAATGTTATTAAAAGTAATTTTGATGCGATTTTAGAAAACAAAGTTAGACACGCTTGGTTAGAACTTGTAAATGTTATAGATTCAACAAAAGTAATTGATAAATACACTTTTGAACTAAATCTAAAAAGCCCATACTATCCAACCCTTACAGAATTAGCCATGACTAGACCTTTTCGTTTTGTTTCACCAAAATGTTTTAAACAAAATGAAACAAAAAATGGTCTTTCTTGCTATAGTGGTACTGGACCTTGGATATTAAAAGAACACAATAAAAATAGTTTTGCACTGTTTGAACGAAATAATAACTATTGGAATAAAGCACCTAAAATATCTTCAATAAAATGGAAAGTAATACCTAATCATCAAGCAATATTATTAGCTTTACAAAAAGGTGAAGTTGATTTGATTTTTGGTTCTGATGGAGATATGATAAATTTAAATGCTTTTACTGCTTTAAAAAAAGAGAATAGTTTAAAAACACTACTAAGTAATCCTATTGCATCAAGAGCTATTCTTATAAACACTAAAAGAGAAATAACAAAAGATTCTCAAGTAAGATTAGCATTGGCTCACGCAATTAATAAAGAAGCTATAATCAAAGGGATTTTAAACAATTCTGAATCAGTTGCAAATACACTTTTTTCAAAAACTACACCCTATTCAAATATTGATTTGAAAACAAAAGAGTTTAATCTTAAGAAATCAAATCAATTACTTAAAGATTCAGGTTGGATTTTAAAAGATGATAACTTTAGATATAAAGATGGAAAGCTACTTGAATTAAAACTATATTACAATGCAAATAACGCACAAGAAAAAGTTATAAGTGAATATATACAAAGTAATTTAAAAGATATTGGAGTAAACTTAAAAATTATTGGAGAAGAGAAACAATCATTTTTAGATAGACAAAAAAGTGGTAATTTTGATTTACAATATGCTTTATCTTGGGGTGTTCCATATGACCCGCAATCATTTATCTCTTCATGGAGAGTACCTGCACATGGAGATTATCAAGCGCAAATGGGATTAAAAAGAAAAGCTTGGCTAGATGATACTATTCAAGATATTTTAACACAAGCAGATGAAGAAAAAAGAAAACAGTTATATAAAGAGATATTTACATATATTCATCAACAAAATGTATATATACCTCTTAGCTATTCAAGAACAAAAGTTGTATTTAACCCAAGGGTTAAAAATATTACGTTTAATCTTTCTCAATATGAAATTCCATTTGAAAAGATGTATCTTGAAAAGACAAAATGATAAGATATATAATAAAAAGAGTATTACTTATAGTTCCCCTTTTATTAGGGGTTTCTATAGTATGCTTTATTTTAGTAAATCTAAACCCTAGTAGTCCAGCTGAAGTTACACTAAGAATAAACAACATTACAGTTACTCCACAAGCAATAGAAGAGACAAAAAAAGAGTTAGGTTTAAATAAGCCATTAGTACAACAATATATTCAATGGATAAAAAATTTGCTAAACGCAGATTTAGGAACTAGCTATGAAACAAAACAACCTGTATTTGATGAACTTATTCAAGCACTACCTGTAACAATATATCTATCTTTTAGTGCTATTTTGTTAATAGCAATTTTTGGTTTTACAATCGGTGTATTGTGTGCAGTTTATGAAAATAGTTATTTTGATAAACTAGCTAGAGTATTTATCTTTACATCAGCTGCTATGCCTAGCTTTTGGTTAGCTTTATTACTAATTTGGCTTTTTTCTTTAAAGTTTAATATTTTTCCATCAAGTGGATTAGATGGTATAAAAAGTATTGTTTTACCAGCTATTACGTTAGCAGTAGCGTATATCTCTACTTTTATAAGAATTATTAGAAACTCTTTAATACAAATAAAAAGCTCTTTATTTATTACTTATGCTAAAGCAAGAGGACTTAATAAGTTTGAAATATTAAAACATAAGATAAAAAATATTATCAATCCATTTATTGTTGCACTAGCTATGTCTATTCCTAAACTATTTGCAGGTACTGTAATTATAGAAAATATCTTTGGTTTACCAGGACTTGGAAGACTTTGTGTACATGCAATTTTTGCAAGGGATTATCCAATAATACAATCTTATATTCTTTTTATTGCGATTTTATTTATCATATTTAATCTAATAGCTGATATTTGGTTACAAGTAAGAGATCCAAGATTAAGAGTTTGATATGAGAAAAGATTTTTTAATAAAAATAGTCAATAATAAACTAGCATTAGCAAGCTTGATATTTATAACACTTCTAATATTAACTGGGCTTTTTGCTCCTTTAGTATCTCCAAATGACCCTTACTTAGTCAATCTTGAAAATAAACTATTGTCATTTAGTTTAAAATATCCTTTAGGTACTGACCACTTGGGTAGATGTGTTGCTTCAAGATTGATTTATGGTATTAGAACTACTTTGTTTTACTCTTTGTTTGCTATGTTTATAACAGTATTCTTTGGCTTAGTTCTTGGATTGCTTGCAAGCTTTTTTAAACTCTTAAGAGTTGTGATTTTAAGATTTTGTGATATTATGTTATCTTTTCCAAGTGAACTTATGATGTTAGCAATTATAGGCTTTTTAGGTACAGGAATTGAAAATATTATAATTGCAGCAATAATATCAAAAGTTGCATGGTACACAAGAATGATTTACTCTTTTACTTTAAACCATGTAAATACTAACTATATACATTTTTCAAAAGTAATTGGCATACCATCAAGAACAATCATAAAAAAACATCTTTTCCCTCTAATACTAAGTGATATAATCATGCTAGCTACACTAAATGTAGGAAGTATCATCTTAAGTATTTCAGCTCTTTCGTTTTTAGGTCTTGGAGTACAAGCACCAACTTGCGAATGGGGAATAATGCTAAATGAAGCTAAAGAGTTAATGAGTATAAATCCATATATGATGCTACCTCCTGGCTTGATGATACTTTTTGTAGTTTTATCTTTTAATATATTAGCAGATAGCATAAGAGATATTCTTGACCCAACATATAATCTAAAAATAAAAGACAATTCATGAGATATTTAAAAATTGAGAATCTAAGTATTAAAGATAATAAAACAAAAGAGATTTTATTGGATGATATAAGTATTGATATTGAAAAAAATACTATTTTAGGAGTTGTAGGAGAGAGTGGAAGTGGAAAATCACTACTTTGTAAAACTATTTTAGGATTAACTTCTAGCAATCTTAATATTAAAGGGAGAATAACACTTAATAATAAAGATATTTTAAACAATAGTAAAATTATAAAAAATAACTTTTGTGTAATATTACAAGAAGCTATAAATGCCTTTAATCCCCTTTATACTATAAATTATCAAATGTTAGAGAGCATTAAAACAAAACAAAGTAAAAAAGAAAAATTAAAAATATGTATAAAATATCTTAGAAAAGTTGGTCTAAAAAGATGTAGTAAAATCTTAAAAAGCTATCCCCATGAATTAAGTGGAGGACAACTTCAAAGAGTTATGATAGCAATAGCTTTAACACAAAATAGAAAAATAATTATTGCAGATGAACCTACTTCATCTTTGGATAGTATAAATCAAAAAGAGATTATTAATATATTGAAAAATTTAAAAGATAAAACAATAATAATTGTTTCTCATGATTTAGCTTTGATTTCTCATATTGCAAAAGATATTATTGTTTTAAAAGATTCAAAAGTAGTTGAAAAAGCAGATACTAAAACTATCTTTACAAATACAAAAGATGAATATACTAAATTTTTAATTTCTACACAAGAAAATTTATCTAAAGAGTTCATATCATGCTTAAAATAAAAAACCTATGGAAAAAATATAAAAAAGAGTTTGTTTTAAAAGATATAAATCTAAATCTTCAAAAAAACTCTTCACTAGCATTAGTTGGAGAAAGTGGAGCTGGGAAAACAACTTTAAGTAGATTGATTTTAGGAATAGACACTCCAACAAAAGGTAATATACATATTGATAAAAACAGTATAAGTGTTGTCTTTCAAGATTATAGAAACTCTGTCAATCCACTTTTTACAATAATAGAGATTTTAAAAGAGCCATTTTGGTTAAGAAAGACTACTTTTTCAAATGAAAAATTAGAAGATTTATTAAAAACTTTCAATCTTTCAAAGAGTTTATTAGATAAATATCCCCATGAACTAAGTGGTGGACAACTTCAAAGGGTATGTATATTGCGTGCAATTTTGACAAAGCCATCTTTTCTTATCTTAGATGAGGCATTTAGTGCACTTGATGTATCTACAAAATCACAAGTTGTTACATATATAAAAAGTTTAAAAAAAGAGCAAAACTTAACAATTTTTTTAATAACTCATGATTTAGAAGTAGCAACAAGTTTATGTGAAAACATAAAAATACTTTTTAAAGGAGAAGTTATTGAGTCATTAAAAACCAACTGTTTAGGGCAAGCACAAAATCAATACACAAAACTTTTGATTGATTCAATAATACCTTTAAAAATAAAGGAAACAAATGAGTAAAGAACTACATTTTAAATATGTAAACAGCATCTTTCAAAAGCAAACTAAAGATTATATTATAAAAGAGTATATGAAGCATTATGACAATAAACTATCTAAAAGTAGATATGAAAAACTATATAAAAATATGGATAGTTTGATAAATGATACAAAAAACAATGCTTTTTTTATAGCTTTAGATACATCAAATAGTATTGTTGCCTCAATTAGTATATCTATTTTTGATAATAGAATAAAACCTCTTCAACAAAAATACAAAAACAGAAAAATTGCAGAGATTGGAAGATGTTATGTAAAAAAAGAGTATAGAAGACAAGGTATAGCTTCAAAACTATTAAACTTAGCAACTTTATTTGCTATAAACAAAGAGTATGAAAAAATGTACTTACATACTCACTATTTTTTACCAGGAGGATTTAACTTTTGGAAAAAAATGGGATTTTGTATCACACTAGATGAAAAAGATAGTTTACAAACAGTACATATGGAAAAAAGTTTACAAAATATAAGTAAACATAACCATAAATTAGCTAAGATAATCTTATGAATTACAATAAGATTATCTTCGCACTACTAATGATATATATTTTAGCTGATATTGTTAAGACTTACTTTTTTTAAAAAACTTCATAAAAAAAGGTAGTAACTTAACTACTAAAAACCCAACTATTGCTCCAAGTATTATTTCACTTAAAAATATTAAAAAACCTCCAATATATGCAATGCTTTTCAAGTAACTATCAAGAAAACTTAAAATATGTGTTTCATGAGCTATGATACCTCCACCCACAGCTAACATAGCTATTGTACCTACAATAGAAATAGTTTTTATTATCTTTGGCATAGAGTTTACAAAAGCACTTCCTATGCTTTTTGAAACTGCACTTTTTTTCTCTTGAAGATAAAATCCTATATCATCAAGCTTAATTATAAGTGCTACTACTCCATACACAACAATAGTAGCAATTAATCCCATAATTACTAAAACAGACAGTTTTGTAATAAAATCGCTCTTTTCTACTAAACTTAGAGTTATTACAATAATCTCAAAAGATAAAATAAAATCTGTCTTTATAGCACTTTTAATCTTTTGCTCTTCTAGTTTTTCACTTGAAAGCTCTTTTAAAGTATCTTTTTCACTTTTATGCTCTTGATGTTTGCCAAGCTTTTCTAAAATAGCCTCAACTCCTTCATACGCTAAGTATGTTCCACCTAAGATTAAAGTAGGAGCTATAAGCCAAGGAGCTAAAAAACTCATAAGTAAAACAATAGGAATAATGATAAATTTATTTTTTAAACTTCCAAGCGCAATCTTATAAACAATTGGAAGTTCTCTTTTTGCTGCTTTTCTTTTTGCTTGTATTATTGCTTTTTGTCTTATTTGCTCTAATTCACCAATAATCTTCTCTTGCTCTTGTTTTGATAGTTTTTGTATATTTTCTTTGAACTCTTCTACACTACTTGCATCTTTTAGCTCTTTTTTCAAAATATCTGATGTAGTTTCGTTTGTAAAGCTTGCAATTGCAGCTAAATCATCAATAACTAAACCAGAAGATTTTACACTTGCAAGTTTTGTATAAGTTACTATATCATCAAAAAGTACACCTACATCATCTAATGAAGTAGCAAGTGTTTTTGTAGCAGTAGCCATAGTTTTACTAGCAAGTGCACTAATATCATCTGATAAAATTGATAGATAGCCTAATAGTCCAGCCATTTTATTCCTTATATTGATAAATTTTTTGTATTTTATTTTATTTTGTATTAATTTGAACTTCATAAAAAAAATATTTTTAGATTATCATAAGTAAAACTTATCATTATTTTATTAATATTTATTATATTTTAAGTAAATATTAAGATATAATTTTGTAGAATTTTTTTATCAAAAGAAAAAAATTATCCTTTAGGATAATTAAAAAGGATTGTTTATGGCATGCGATACTGGTGCAAAACCAATAGCACAAAAAGAAAAAATAATAAATAACGATGAAAAAATTGAAAAAAAGGAAATAAAAATGAGTTCAAGTTTAGTACTAAGAAAAGCTCCAGAGTTTAAGATGGAAGCATATGATGCAAAGACAGGTCACTATACAGAAGTAAATAGTGAAGATTATAAAGGTAAATGGCATGTAGTTTGCTTTTATCCAGCTGACTTTACATTTGTTTGTCCTACTGAAATAGCCGCAATGAATGCAAAATATGATGAGTTTCAAGAATTAGGTGTAGAAATACTTGCAGTATCAACTGATACAAAGTTTTCACATAAAAGATTTGTGGAAACTGAACCTATTTTAAAAGGTCTAAAACTTACAATAGGTGCTGACCCAACTGGTGAAGTTAGTAGAGATTTTGGTGTGATGATTGAAGAGCAAGGAGTTGCTTTAAGAGGAAGATTCCTAATCAATCCAGAAGGTACAGTTGTAGCACAAGAAGTACAAGCACCTATGGTAGGAAGAAATGTACATGAATTTTTAAGACAAGTAAGAGCTTGGCAACATGCAGAAAAAACTGGTGAAGTTTGCCCAGCAGGATGGACTCCAGGTAAAAAAACACTTCCAGTAAATACTGATACAGAGCAAATGACAGGAAGAGTTGGGGATTATATTACTATTGAAGAAATAATGTCTTAATAACTTAGATTTAAGGAAACTCTCCTTAAATCTATAGCACTTCTTATATCTTAAAACTTTTTTAATAAAAAATTATACCTTTACTTTACTTCTTAATAATTATCATAACTTTATGTTGATATAATTCAATTTCTCAAACGCGACCGTGGTGAAATTGGTAGACACGCTATCTTGAGGGGAACAAATCAAGATAAATGGTCGTTGAAGAAATTTTTTATTGTCGCGGACGTGGTGGAATGGTAGACACGCACGCTTGAGGGGCGTGTGGCGCAAGCCGTGGGGGTTCAAGTCCCCCCGTCCGCACCATTAAAGAATCTCAAAATCAACAAAAATCTAGCAGTAGTTCTTGACTCATTTTACGCTTTTGACAACATTCTGGTAACTTATTTTTCTCGGTCTTTTCTCGGAAAACACAAAAATCTCCAATATTCTTAATGAAAACTTAAAAATAACTCTAAAACATCGATAAAATGGGACTTTACAAGCTATCAAACTGTGTTTCTACAGCTAATCTTCTCACAAACACCTTTCTAGCTTTGTTTTGCAAGATTTTCAAGATTTTCAAGTTCTGCAACTTTTATAAACTACAAGATATGATTTTCAATATCTTCATTTTCTTGCAATCTTTCTATTGTTTCATTCATTAATTCAAATGAAAAGTTTCGAAGATTGTATTCATTAGATAAATCTTGAACAATTTGAAATAGTGTTCTATTATGATAATCATGTGAAATTAAAGTATTTACTGTTTTAATAGCCCAGTCATCGGTTCTGCGACTATTAGGGTTTCTAACAAAATTTAAAATGCTTTGAATACTATTTCTTGGTAGTGTGTTCCATGCAACACAAATTAAATTAATAGCATTATAAACTTCTTGATTAAGTTGATCTCTTTGTAGTGCATTTCCAGCTCCACCAGCTCCACCTCCTAATCCACCACCATTATTTTCTGTAGCCAAAGGATTAAATAGCTTATATCTATTTTTATCAATGTTTAATAAGTCTAAAAATTGTTCACCGCAGTCATAGCCCACAAAGAAACTACCTTTTTCATTAGCATTTGCTTTATTTTGATATTCAAATACATAGTATTTATCTCTTAAGACTCCACAACATCCTTGTTTATCTTGATTTGGTAAAAGTTTTATATAAGATAATGGAGTAATATTATACTGATTTACGAGTCGTTGCTTAACTTCATGACCCCTACAATGTTGAAATGGCATTTAATCTCCTAATATGTATTTTGAAATTATTGTACCTTTTCGAAACATAGAAAAATATTTACTGTATCACTGTATATCACTATGTATCAATCAAAATTTAGCCCTAGAATTGGCATGTATTTTCAAATATACTCTTTATAGATAGCGATTTTGTCCTATCAAAACAAAGGTTATTAAGGAGAAAAAATGCCTAGAGTTAAATCAAAAGAAAAATCTTCACTTTTAGATATATATCCATATTCAAAGGATGCTTTTCAATATCTTTACGATAAGCTGACTGATGAAAATTTTAAAAGAAGATATATCATAAAAGATAAGCCAATCAATGCCGTAACAGGTATTATTTGGGATATTACACAAGGTGAACCAGAGATTACGGAGATTATCTCTACTATGGATAAGATGGTTGGCATCCGCTCAGAGAAAACAAGGTCACGACTTGAGAAGATCGTAGATACTTGGCTAAAAAAAGCGTACAATTTGAAACTTCAAAAGGGTTATGTAATTCATCGCTCTTTTTTACTAAAGTTTGTAAAAACTATTTATGAAAATTACGATGAAAATATAAAACGAGCAGCCATCTATCATTTTGATAAATACAACGATAAAAACAAAAAAAAGATTAAAAGAGCTTATAAAAATATTCGGTTAAATGATCTGCAAGAAAGGTATCCAGAGTTTAATATTTTGGATGCATACGCTTATGCACTAATTACTGAAAAGTTCAAAATCAAAGAGGATGATCTTATAGAGTTTGAGAATATTATTGCCCTATTAAATTCTCCAAATAAGTAAAAGGGATGAAAAGTTCAACCTAGTAACGATTTTTTCTAAGACTATGCTAGAAAGTCCTTAATATTGGGCTTTTTCAGTATAGATTTAGTAAGCATTTTATTTTAGGGGATAAAATCAAGTATATAAATACTTCTTTTTGTCCTTTTTAAAGGACGAAATCACGCTTATTATGAACGACAGTGAATAGCGACGGACTAAATTATTTTTGAAATATAAAAAAATCTCTAATATCTACTTGAAGTACATTAGCGATTTTATAGAGTTGTTCTATGTTGTAGTGTTTGTTTTCATGGCCAGCTTCAATCTTTGCAATTGTACTTACAGTTTTATGACCGATAGAATAAGCTAAATTTAATTGAGAAATATTTTTTAATTTGCGTATAGTTTTAACATTATCAGCTATTTTGCGGTGTAGTTCTTGTATCTCTTCTTGTGAGATTTCCTGTAAATTTTCTATGTAAAAAATCCTGTAACATTTTTATTTGATTATATAGAATCACATAAATTAATAAAATTCCCTATAGTGAAATATTTTTAAAGCTAAATCCTTTTATAATAAATCTATAAAACAAATATATCAGGAGCAAAAAATGGCAGAGTATTTTGCAAATGTAATAGCAAGACTGATTGTAAGTTATTTGACTTTATTGGTTATGTCGTTAGCAATTTTGGCAGGCTACTGGATCATCGCAGATTATAACTCTATGATAGCGTTTATACACAGTGTAAGTGACAATGCTTTTGCAGAGTTTGTTGTATGGATGCCATTTATATTTGCTTGGTTCAAGCCAGATAAGAGAGGGAATGCAAATTCTTATTATCACAGACAAGCAAATTTTTGGGCAATGTATGACACTACGGGAGGAAGATGGTAGTGTCAAAAACTAAATTTTTTTTGTTGTTAATATATCTTTTCGGTACTGCTCAGTCATATGCCTATAATTTGGGTGATACAATCAATTGCGAAACATCTACAACGACTTTTGAATATGTAAAATGCAAGCCAGAAAATAAGATCTTTGAAGTTAAAGACATTTTACAAGGTGGTTGGATTGCCATTAATAATCATTCATTTTATGTGACTTTTAAAAAGGTAAAAAGTTCTCAAAAAGTCATGAGATGTCTTGAGTCAAATAGATTTCCAAACTATTTAGGGGCTTGCAAGAGTGATAATTTTGATCAGACAAAAACTTGGTTGAAAGAAGAAGCTATTAAAAACGGTTGGAAATTTACATTGGCTATTGGCGATACTGTTTATTATGTTAAGGAATAGTGTTATAATATTTACTAACTGATATTTTGAGTATTAAATTACTTCGTTTAGGAAATTTGTATGCCATTTTTAGCTTTACTCTTTGCATTGTTCTTTTTTGCTTTCTATAAAGGGGAAAACAGTAGTGCTTTGACAATATTGATTATGATCGTTGCCGCACTTTTTGCTACATACAATAAATCATTTCGAGACTCTTTGAGAGAGTTTTTTTAGGGAGTTAAATTATGATACTAGAAACAATCGCAATAACTTTAATCATAGTTGGTGGACTTTTAAGCATTGCAAAGTATCGATATGAGAATGGATATTCACAATATAGTCCATTTTATAAAAACAAATAGATAAAACATATTATTTTACATATTAAATATTTAATAATTGGATTATCTATATAAAATTATATATTTTATGCTATAATCTTTCTTATGAAAACTATCGAGATCAAAAATGCTTTGCCGTTGTCAGTATTTTCCCATGAGATGCTTTATGCACTACTGGAAAAATCAGTGAGCAATGTAAATGACAAGATCTCAAACCTTGTAAAAAGTGGTGAGCTTGTGCGACTCAAAAAAGGTTTTTACACTTTTTCTAAAGCCTACCTCACAAAACCGATAGATCTGATCAGTGTTGCAAATACACTTTATACACCATCATATGTCTCTTTTGACTATGCACTTAGCTACTATGGGATGATACCTGAGCGAGTGAGTGAGATCACATCTGCTACAAGCAAAAACGAAAAGCTTTTTGAAACTCCAGTTGGAAGATTTAGCTATAAAAAAGTGCCACTTAAAGCTTACTCTGTAGGGATTGACTGGTTCTACGATGAAGATGAGGGCGGAAGATTTATAGCGACACCAGAAAAAGCACTATGCGATAAGATACGCTACGACAGAGGTATCGGTACTCTTACTCAAGGTGCGATGGTAGATTACCTCAAATATGATCTACGGTTAGAGATCACAAAGCCTTTGAATGCCGAACTTATTGAAGAGATAGCCACCGCATATAGATCACGAAATCTAAAAACTCTCTCTCAAGTAGTCGAAAAAGGAAAAGTATGACACATCCGGCACTTATAAAAATGCTTGAAAAATATGACTTCTCAGATTCCAATGCCAGCTTTGATGCTCTACGAGAGATACTGCAAGAGATAGTGCTACTTGGTCTTTATGATGCAGGATTTTTTAAGCACGCTGCGTTTTATGGTGGAACAGCTCTGCGAATACTGCATAATCTTCCAAGGTTTTCAGAAGACTTGGACTTTTCACTGCTTGAGACAAATTCAGAGTTTAATCTCAAGCCTTATGAAGAAACGATCATATCTACTTTAAAAGCATTTGGTTTTGATGTGAGTATAGAGATAAAAGAGAAAAACAATAGTAGTGCTATAGCTTCAGCGTTTGTAAAAGGCAACACTATTGAGCATCTTATAAATATAAATGCTCCAAAAGATATAACGAACAAAATCCATAAAGACCAAGCCGTAAAGATCAAACTAGAAGTAGATACAAATCCGCCACTAGACTTTGAAACTGAGAATGTTATACGACTGACTCCACGCCCGTTTTCGATAAACGCTTTCACATTGCCGTCTCTCTATGCAGGAAAAATGCACGCCATACTATGCCGTGCATGGAGTAGCAGACCAAAAGGACGTGACTGGTATGATCTTGTCTGGTACATAGCAAACGATGTAGAACTAGATACAAAACACTTAAAAGAGAGACTCTCTCAAAGCTGTAAATACCTAGAAGCAAATGAGATAAATATTCCAGATGAGCTTACAAAACAAAATATCAAAGAACTGCTTTTACAAAGGATACAAAGTCTTGATGTAGCCAAAGCAAAAAATGATGTACAGCCATTTATAAAAGATATGAGAGAGATAGAACTTTGGTCAAAAGAGTTTTTTATGGCAGTAGTAGAAAATATCAAAATCAAGGAGAAATAATTATGGAGGAAGTAAAAACTGTAATGCAAGAAGAGTTTACAAAAAACTATGATTTTTACAAAGATTATGATGATATGGTAATCCATAAAGAAACAGAACAAATCTTCAAAACTAACTTTATTAACGGCATGGTTCAGCTAGTGCCAGTGAGTAATCAAACAGCTATGGAAAAGATCGAGCAAGGGCTTAGTGAGTTTGCAAAAGAACTCAAAAGACAAGGGTTTTAAAAGCAAAAAATAACGCTTTTATGCAAGATATGATAATATAAAAACAATTAATAATTTTAGGTTTGTGGTATGTCAAAGAAAAATTTAACAGAACGAGATATTTGTACAAAGTATATAACTCCAGCACTCATTGAGTCTGGCTGGAACTTACACTCTCAATTTAGAGAGGAGGTAACCTTTTTTACAAACGGTCGCATCTATGTTCACGGTAAGATGGTACGCAGAGGTGAGCAAAAAAGAGCTGACTATATTCTTTACTATAAACCAAACATCCCAATAGCTATCATCGAAGCAAAAGACAACAAACACAGCATCGGTGACGGTATGCAGCAAGGTCTAAGCTATGCAGAGATTTTAGACATACCTTTTGTATACAGTACAAACGGTGAAGGCTTTTTAGAGCATGATCCAACATTAACTCATGGTGCACTTGAAAAAGAGATAACACTAGGTGATTTTCCATCTCCAGATGAGCTTTGGCAAAGATACAAAAAATACAGAGGTATCGAGGAAGATGAAGCGGAAAAAGTGGCACTTTCTCCTTATTACATCGATGATCCAAAAAGAGAGCCAAGGTATTATCAAAAAAATGCCATCAATAGAACTATAGAAGCAATTGCTAAGGGGCAAAAAAGAATCTTACTTGTAATGGCAACAGGTACTGGAAAAACTTACACCGCATTTCAGATTATCTATAGACTTTATAAATCAAGAAAAGCCAAAAGGATCCTATTTTTAGCGGATAGAAACATACTTGTAGATCAAACAAAGATAGGAGACTTTAAACACTTCGGTGACAAGATGACCAAAGTTACAAATAGAACTATCGATAAATCTTTTGAAATATATCTTTCCCTTTATCAAGCCATTACAGGCAACAGCGAAGAGAAAAAGATATTTAAAGAGTTTAGCCGTGACTTTTTTGATCTTATTGTCATAGACGAAGCACATCGTGGAAGTGCAGCAGAGGACAGCCAATGGAGAGAGATACTGGAGTATTTTGACAGTGCTGTGCAAATAGGTCTTACTGCAACTCCAAAAGAGACAAAATATGTGAGCAATATCTCATACTTTGGTGAGCCAGTATATACATACTCTCTCAAACAGGGAATAGATGACGGTTTCTTGGCTCCTTATAAAGTTATCCGATTATCGTTAGATAAAGATGTTGAAGGGTGGCGACCATACAACGGACAAACCGATGATAAGGGTGAAGAGATCGAGGACAGAGAGTACAACACAAAAGACTTTGATAAAAACCTTATCCTTACTCAAAGAACTAATCTTGTAGCCAAAAAGGTTACTGAATATCTCAACGAAAATGATCCTTACATGAAAAGTATCGTCTTTTGTGTAGATATAGATCATGCAGAGCGGATGCGTCAAGCTCTTGTAAATGCGAACCCTGCTATGGCAAAAGAGAGTAGAAAATATGTTATGCGTATCACAGGCGACAATGAAGAAGGAAAAAAAGAACTAGATAACTTCATAGACCCAGAATCTACATACCCAGTCATCGCAACTACCTCAAAACTTATGACAACTGGTGTGGATGCTCAAACGACAGGGCTAATTGTGCTTGATAGCAACATCGGCTCAATGACAGAATTTAAGCAGATCATAGGCCGTGGTACTCGAATAAACGAGACTTACGGGAAACTCTATTTTACGATCATGGACTTTAGAAATGTGACAAGACTTTTTGCTGATCCAGACTTTGATGGTGACCCAGTACAAATTTATGAGCCAAAAGGTGATGACCCTATAACACCTCCAGAAGATGAGATACCAGAGGAGTTTAGTGACACAGTAAACGAACCTACTGATGAGTCATACGGTGAAACTCCAGATGTGTCTATAACAGATGGTGAGGACGGCACTTCTAAACCTACTCGACACATAGTAAGCGGTGTAAAAGTAAAGGTTCTAAATAAAAGAGTGCAGTACATCGGAGCAGACGGTAAGCTCATCACAGAGTCACTTGTGGACTATAGTCGTAAAAACATCAAAAAAGCCTATGCAAGTTTAGATGAGTTTTTACAAGAGTGGAGCACGGCAGAACAAAAAGAAGCGATAATCAAAGCTCTAAGCGATCAAGGTGTGTTTTTTGATGAACTTGAGAGTGAAGTTGGTAAAGAGGGGCTAGATCCGTTTGACCTTATATGTCATATAGCATTTGACAGACCAGCTCTTACAAGGGCAGAGCGTGCAGGCAAACTAAAGAAAAACAACTACTTTGAGAAATACACAGGCATTGCAAAAGAGGTTATAAACGCACTCTTAGACAAATATACCGAATCGGGCATAGAGAGTATAGAAGATATATCAGTCTTAAAAGTACCGCCGTTTAACGAATACGGCACTATAAAAGAGCTTACAAAACTTTTTGGCGGTGGAAGAACTGGGTATCAGTCACTTATCAAAGAGATAGAACAACATTTATACGCATCATAACAATTTTAAAAGGAACAAATAAATTATGGCAGATATTTCAAATATCGTAAAATCAATTCAAAACATTATGAGAACAGATACGGGTGTTGATGGGGATGCTCAAAGAATTTCACAGCTTGTATGGATGCTTTTTCTAAAAGTATTTGACGCAAAAGAGGAAGAATTTGAACTAGAAAGTGAAAATTATAAATCTCCAATCCCTGAAAAACTTAGATGGAGAAGCTGGGCTACAGACGATGAGGGGCTTACGGGTGAAGAGCTTATGCTTTTTATAAACAACGAACTTTTTCCTACGCTAAAAGAGCTTGATATCACTACATCTAACGCTTACGCTCCACTTGTAAAAGGGATGTTTGAAGATGCTTACAACTATATGAAGTCTGGAACTCTTTTAAGACAAGTAGTCAATAAACTTGAAGAGATAAACTTCGACAATCTCTCAGATAGACACCTTTTCAATGACATGTACGAGCAGATACTTAAAGACCTTCAAAGTGCAGGAAACGCAGGAGAATACTATACGCCAAGAGCTGTGACAGAGTTTATAGTGCAGATGGTAGATCCAAAACTGGGTGAGAAAGTATTTGACCCTGCATGTGGAACAGGAGGGTTTCTAATCAGCTCCATAAACCACATCATGAAAAGCGATGTAAAAACTGCTGAAGATAAAAAGACACTAGAACATACGATCCAAGGGATAGAAAAAAAGCAGCTCCCTTACATGCTATGTCTTACCAACCTCATACTTCACGATATAGAAACGCCAAACATCAGACACGATAACTCGCTCTCATACCCCCTAAAAGACATCACTCCAAATGAAAGAGTGGACTGCATCGTGGCAAATCCTCCTTTTGGAGGAACGGAAGAGCAAGGGATAGAAAACAATTTCCCAGCAAGTTACCGTACAAGAGAAACAGCAGACCTGTTTTTACTGCTTTTTATACAGATGTTAAAACCAAGAGGAAGAGCTGGGATAGTTCTGCCAGACGGTACGCTTTTTGGTGATGGTGTAACTGCAAGGATAAAAGAGAAACTTCTTGGAGAGTGTAACCTACACACTATAGTAAGACTTCCAAACGGGATATTTGCTCCATATACGGACATAAACACAAACTTGCTTTTCTTCACAAAAGGGGAACCGACAAAAGAGATCTGGTACTACGAGCAGCCACTTCCACAAGGGTATAAAAAATACACCAAAACAAAGCCTGTAAAACTGCAAGATTTTGATGAGCTGAAAAGCTGGTGGAATGATAGAGCTGAAAATGAACAAGCTTACAAAGTAGATATAGACACTATCAAAGCAAATAATTTTAACATCGATGTAAAAAATCCTCATAAGGGTGAAGAAGAGGAAGAACTTACAACAAATGAGATTATAGATAAGATCGAAGCTTCGATGAGTAAAAGTGTTGAACTACTAGAGCAAATTAGAAAAGAGGCTCAAGAGTAATGAACTCGAAAATACAAGCAATAAGTTCATTTTTAACAGAGCGGAAAGAACGATTAACACCAGACGAAGCAAATAAACTCAATTTAAAACGGATTGAGAAAATAGATTTTAGCGGACAAATTCATCTAGTAGAAAACAAACCTACAAAAACAGGTATGATAGTTGTCAAAAAAGGCGATTTGGTAATCTCTGGTATAAATGTAGCTAAAGGAGCTTTGGCAGTATATGAGGGTGATGAAGATGTTGTTGCGACTATTCATTATTCTTCTTATAGCTTTGATAAAGAGAAGATAGATATAAATTTTTTAAAATGGTTTTTAAAAAGTCCAGCATTTGTAGATGCTCTTGAAGAACAAACAGGTAGAGGAATAAAAACTGAGATAAAAGCTAAAAAGTTTTTGTCTTTAAAAATACCTATCCCTACACTGAATGAGCAGAAAAAAATTGAATCTAATCTCAATAAGTTTGAAGAAAAATATAATAAGGTTTCAGAAGAACTCGAAATACAATCAGAACTTATAAATAAACTTAGAAGCTCAATACTTAGTGATGCAGTAAGCGGTAAGTTAGTCCCACAAGATCCAAATGATGAAAGTGCTGAAGTCTTACTAGAAAAGATAAAAGCAGAAAAAGAGAAGCTCATCAAAGAGGGAAAAATAAAAAAACAAAAACCTCTACTGCCAATAAGTGAAGATGAAATACCTTATAAACTTCCAGATGGATGGGTTTGGTGTAGATTAAGGGATGTTAGTAAATATATTACAGATGGAGAACATCAAACACCGCCAAGAATAAGCTTTGGTAAAAAACTCTTATCTGCTAAAAATGTTCGTGATGGATTTTTAGATTATGATAATTGTGACTATATTTCAGAAGAACATTATGAAAAAGCTAGAAATAGATGTTTACCAGAAATAGGAGACTTACTCATTGTATCTGTTGGAGGTACTATAGGAAGAACAAGTCTAATCCTTGAAAATAGTGATTTTGCTTTAGTTAGAAGTGTTGCCTTGATCAAACCATTGTTTATTTCTTCTGAATACTTGAGAGTTGTTTTAAATTCCAAACTTTTACAAGATATGATAAATTTGACTAAAAGAGGTGGAGCACAGCCTTGTTTATATCTTACATCGATCAATCAGTTTTTATTCCCTTTACCATCTCTGGAGGAACAAAAACGAATAGTTGAAAAAGTAGAAAAACTTATGGCTACATGTGATGCATTGGAACTTGAAGTACAAAAAAGCAAAAGGCAAACAGAAAAACTAATGCAAAGCGTACTTAAAGAGGCGTTTTCTAACTCAGATACATCAAAAAGTGAGAAGAAAGAACGAAAAGCTTCAAAAGCTTTTCAAAGAAGTGTTTTAGCAGCATATCTTGTAGATAATAGCCTTGAAGACAAGTATTTTGGTCATGTAAAACTTCAAAAAATGCTTTTTATGTGTGAAGCGGTGAACAGTTTGGATTTTGACTCAAATTACAAACGACATGCAATGGGACCGTATGATCCAAAACTTATACGCTCAGTAGATTCTCAACTCAAAAGAAGTAAATGGTTTGAATGTAAAAAAATGGATGGAGATAAAGGAAGATATGTTTATTCACCTTTAGAAAAACAAGATGAGTATAAAAAATATTTAGATAGATATTTCAACCTTGAAAACATAGAAAAAATGTTTGCTCTTATGAAACCAATGACTACACTTCAAGCTGAGATAGTTGCTACTCTTTATAGCGTGTATAAAGATTTAAAACCTACGCAACAAAATATCTCAAGTCAAATGTTAATCGAAGAAGCAAGAAACAATTGGCATGATAGAAAAAAGACTATTGAAGTAAAAAAATGGGAAAGAGCTATTGAGTGGATGAGAGAAAAACAACTCATTAGTTAGGAGAATAAGTTATGAAAAACATTAATTTTAATTTATATCGTTATCAAATTTTGCCAAAAGACAGATATTTTCAAGGAAGTTTATTTGGAGAGATCAAAACGGTCGAAGATTTGATTGCCCAGAAAAATAATTTGTTTTATAGTTCTATCAAAACTATTATTAACTGGAAAGGCAAGAAAAGCTCTCTCAAGGGGCAGCTGGAGTATGACCAAGATGATTTTTTACTTTTTCGGTTTGCTCCTAAAAGAACGACAAAAATAGAAAATGAAAATTTTGAAGAAGAGCAGCTTGAGAACTGGCCGTCTATTTTAGTCGGTATTTGGAATCATCCAGAAAAACAGATGATTATGATCCAAGACAGGAAAGTAGCATTTTCGGATACAAAAGTAGTTTTGAAAATTTTAGCAGAGTCAATCAACAATGTTTTAGAGTCAAAACAGCTCAAACTTTACGGGGAGCCTATTTTTCATAAAGAAGCTTTTTGGAGCATCATTGAACAGTATGATAGAAAGATAAAAAATATCAAATTTGAACTTATTACTCCAAATATGGCAAATATCTCTGGAGTTTTAAGTGATGACCTTAAAAACTTGGCAAAAGGAACAAATACTGCAAAAACATTACTAGAAATTGATGCAGATGATGACTCAACGCTTCATATAGATCAGCAAAATAAACAAGTGGGAGACCTTGTTGAGTATGCTAGTGAGGGTGGTGGTAATATCTCTCTAAAAGCAAAAGGTGTTAAAAAAAGAATTCAAACAGCAAATGCCGTGAAGTCGGTAGAGATAGGAGAAATTGAAATTTCTGGTGATAATGCAGAAAGGATTGCAGAGATTTTGAAAAGAGCATTAGAATGAAAAATAATATCATTTTCAATATTTTACTTTCAATCGGTGCTGGTTATTTACTTACAGAGTTACAGTCATTTTTAGGTACAACATACTTGACAAGTTTTTTGAAGCAAAATCTTATTACCTTGCTTGTTGCCTTGATAGCTATCAATTCTGCTACATTAAGTATAGTATTGACAAAAGTGAGAGAGCTATTAGATAAAAGTGGGCAGCAAGGAGCTTTTGCTAACACAAAAAGGCAGATGATTTTATCTGTAAATGAACAGGTCGTACTTATTGTCGTAGCAATGCTGTTGTTGATAGTGCAAGATTCTGATTTTATAAAATCACATGTAGAGTATGTGACTTTTTTGAATGTGTTGATTATTGGATGTTTTGTATATGCCTTGAGAATTTTACATGATACGGCTAAAAGCGTTTTTGTGATTTTAGATTACTGATAAAGGAGATATAGAATGAATTTTCAATTTAAAAACTGGAAAGCTTTTAGAGATCAGTTGAAGTTACAAGACATCAAGATAGTAACTTTTGATTTTGCATATGAAAAATGTGAATTTAAAATTATATACTCCATGGAACAAAATGCTTTTTATATTGCCAAAAGAGGTACACAGACAGTTTTTGTTTTATTTTTGGATTGGTACAAAATTACAGATAGCATAAATAAAGACGCATACGATCAATTAAAAGTGTGTAAAGACCAGCCATTTGACCCTAAAAAGCCATACAACCCATTTGATTTTTTACTAGCCTTAGATAATCACTTAAAAGAAAATGTTAAATTTAAAAAGACAACAAAGACGGAATATTTTACAACGACTAAAAAAGCTATTCCTGATGAAGAGAAGATATATTTTCAAAGATGGATTCCACATCTAAATGATAATAAAAATGTAACTGATAAAAATCTTGAAAAAGTTAAAAAAATTTTGGGTTTTCATTATGCAACTTTTTGTAAAGAGAACAATGTAAGTGTAGGGTTTACAAATATTCCAAATGACTTGTCTTTTGAAGTAATTGAAGATCCTAAAAAAGTTTTAGATGAACAAAAGAAAAAATTATAAAAAGTTTGTCAACACCGTTGTTGACAGGCAGTTTTCACTTAAGCAAAATCTAAAAAAACATACTTTAAAATTTGACCGTTGATGACCTTTATAGGGCATCACAAACACGAGCTGAAAAAGCTAGACAATTAAAGACACTAGGTTTCGTAAGGGTTGCCTTTTGTCAGACCATGAATAAATACGATGATGTATAATGAAGATAAATTAATATATGTAGACCAAGATCTACAATGTGCGCGCAAAATTAAAATTAAGATGATGAAAATACCTCGGGACGGTAATGGAGTTCCCGCTTTGATAAATTATTTTTAAACCCTTCAAGTTCAATCAAAGACCAATGTGAAAAATGTGAGAAATGGAAAAATGAAAATGTAAGTTTTTTCAGCTCCTAATTAAATTTAGGAGTTATCCATGTCTAACAATATTTATAAGTCTCTTTACCTCGATTACGGCTATATGTTGAGTAAAAATGACTTGGCAGAAGTTCTTAAGGTGAGCCTTTCTACGATAAACAGAAGGCTTAAAAACGGTAAACTACCACCTCACACAAACATTGGCAACAGAGTTTTGTTCCCGACTGAGGGAGTAGCAGTATTTCTTACTCATGTGAGTGATTGTCAGCTTGCAGTTGCAGGAGGTGAACTATGAAGTCCCTCCAAAAAGCAAAAACAAGAATACAGCAGCTAAAAGGTCTCCCTTATCTCGTCATAGAAGCCAAAGCATTTTTAGAAAAATTTGGCGAGTTTTTGAGTGAAGATGAGAAAAATGAGATCACTCAAGAGATCCAAGAAGCTCAAAACATCAAACTGACATCTAAAAAACCTC
The DNA here is from genome assembly GCF_002837275.1 of Malaciobacter halophilus. Lineage (GTDB taxonomy): Bacteria > Campylobacterota > Campylobacteria > Campylobacterales > Arcobacteraceae > Malaciobacter > Malaciobacter halophilus. The sequence continues at coordinate 105,841 of NZ_NXIF01000023.1, forward strand.
TTCAAGAGCGTTTTAAAAGTCACTTCTATACTTATGAAGAGATCAAAAATGCACCTGCTACAAGATGGCTTGTGCAAGACCTGATTCCATCAAGTTCCATCGGCGTGATGATAGGAGATAGCGGTGTCGGTAAAACGACCGTAGTATTACATATATGCACCACTATTTTAACTACCAAAGCAAATGTCTATATCTACATGATCGACGGTGATATGAACCAAACCAAGATCAAAGAGAGTGAAGCATACCCTCTGCTTAGAAAGTTTCCTAAAAGATTTATCTATGCAGGAAAACAAACAGGCGGTGATTTTTCAGAATTTGTTCAAGAGTTATTAACTGAAATTGTTGAAGAGCAGATGAAGCATCCAGATAGAGAGTACTTTGTCATCCAAGATTCACTGATGCTTACTGTCCCTAAAAAACGGGGTTTTGTGGATACACAAAAACTTTACTTCTATGAAAAGATACTGCGAAGTGTGGGAGGGAGTACGCTTTTTATCCATCATCTAAATAAAGACGGAAACTTTGCAGACTCTCAGCAGATCATCAACTATGCGGATTATTCGTTTTCTATCACGAGAAATAAGTTTAACTCTACGATACTTTTACATCCGCAAAAAGCTAGTAGATACGCCATAGAGGGCAAAGCATTTCTAACCGAAGATAGAAAGATAGTCAAAGAGGTTGAGTATGAAGCGGTTAACATCGAACCTCGTGAATCAAAATTTGTCTCTTATGTGCTAGAAGCTCTTGAAGATGGAGAGATGAACCAAAGTGAGATCATCTCCCACTTGGAGAAAATGCGATTTTTCAGTGAGTACAAAGTCGGCCAGAAAAAGGCTACAAAGTGGCTTACGGTTTGGGGTGATAAGGGAAAATGGAGCTATGAACGACGACCAGATCAAAAAAATGCCATCTATTTTTGGATAGAGCAAAACAAGTCTGAAAAAGTGGAAAACTTGCAGAACTTGAAAAACTGCAAAACTACTTTAAGCGACTCCGTAAAAGGAGTTTGTGATGAGTGAAATGCATTATTTGGAGTTAAAAACTTTGCTATTAGAGCAAAGAGAGATCTTTTTATCACTTTTCCCTAAAAAAGTTCCTATTTCATTTATAGTAGAGCGAACTGGCTTAACAAGGCAAGCCATCAGGATGAAACTTCTGAATAACTATGAGCCAGAAGTTGATTTTTGGAAAGAAAATGATAAAATATTCATCTCAAGAACTACTGCTTTACAGCTACTAAAGTTAGGTAAAGGAGTAGAGAGTGAATAATAATCTTATATGTTCAGAGGGTTCTTTTTATGTCAGAAAAGACACAAACATGATCTGCGTTCAAGGTACCGTAAACGGCAAACATTATAAGAGAAGCATAGGCAAAAAAGCGACTCCGTTAAATAAAAAATGGGTGGAGCGACAAAACCCTATGCAGGTTCTTTTAAAATTAATAGGTGTTGATATAAACGAAACTAAAAAGACTTCGTTTGAGAGTTTTGGATTGAGAGTCCTTAGGTCAAATTCTGAGTATCGAGGGGAAGAGACCCAGAAAGACTACGAAAGTATCTTTAATAGGTTAATTCTACCATATTTTGAGAAGAGTGAGTTTCATGAGATCAGTGCTTTAGATGTCACTGAGTTTCTAGGAACCTTGCAGAGCAAACATGGATACTGTTACGATAGATGTATCAGAGTCAAACGGGTTCTGGCAAATATTTTGAAAGCTGCTTTTGATGAACAGCTTATGCCTCACAATGTGATGAGTATGCAGCTGGTCGAAAAGTTTAAGTTCAAACAAACTCCAAGAAATACAAAAGTTTATAAGGTGTCTGAGGCACAACAAATCTTGAGCTTATCGAAAGGATGGCTCAAGATTTTTTTAGAACTTTCCTTAAAATATGGACTTCGTACGGGTGAAGCAATGGGTCTTAAATGGTCTGACTTTGATTTGGAACGAGGTTTCTTTGAAGTACGCAGAACCATTATAAAAGGGAAAATTGTCGAAGTGACTAGGGTCGTTCATAAAAATAAAAATCACGATCGGGAAATATTCTTATTTCCCGAGACCATTGAACTTTTGAAATCTTATGCAAATTTTCGTCCAAATGATGAGTGGCTCTTTGTTTCAAAAGATGGAAGACCTTTTATGAATGCGAAAACTATTGTCGATTTTCATTTTAGACCGTTTCTTGAGGAGATAGGTGTTGAGTATAAAACACTTTATGCTACAAGACGGACGTATGTCTCAATGATGAACCAATCTTCAAAAGTTTCACTTGAGGATATTCAAGAAGTAGTAGGGCATGTGAAAGGTTCAAGTGTAACAACTAAACACTATGACTTGGATTGTCTCGAAGATGTTCATAAACAGAAAAAAGCAGAGGAAAAATCCAAGATCTTTAATGCGTTGCTACATATAGCTTAAGGAAATGTTTAGTTTCGTTTTCTCGGATTTTTCTCGGTTTATAAAAATGGAGTTTTTAAAGCTCCATTTTTAGGGCTATCTTGGTCTCCCACGCTGTCTTGAGGGGGTAGTGCCTTCGGGTGTATGGGTTCAAGTCCCATCGGTCGCACCATTGATTTTTAGGCTTTTCTAAAGCTTTTTAAGTTTTATACTTAAGCTTAATTTACCTACCAATACACAAAACGATACACAAACTAAGACTATATTTAAAGGTTTTTAGTTTGACTTCTTTAGTTAAAACTTCTCATGGCTATTACAAACTTAGGCTAAGAGTTTATAAAGAACTAGTACCCTACTTCAATAGACAAGAATTAAATAAAAGCTTAAAAACAAAAGACATTAAAAAAGCAAAACTTAAAGCTAGAAAAATACTTAATGAGTACCATACTATAAAATCATATTGTGAGCTAAACAAAACTTCTGAAACATTTATAATACAACTATGCAAAGACTTCATAGAAAATACTTTAGAACTGAATAGTATTAATAGAGAAGTATCTAAACCTCATCAGTACACATATGAAGAAGTTATAGAAGACTTTTGTATTTACTATAATTCTAAAGAGATAAGTAATGAAACTAAACAAGCAGTAACAAGCTTTTTGAAAACTGTTTATATCCATCTTATAGCTCCCAAAAGTAATGTTCAAGACACAACTTTGAAGGACTTAATAAAAATCAAAAACCTAATTACAAATCTTCCTTCAAGGAACTATAAACAATACAAGTACAAAAGCATAGAGGAGTTAATGAAATTAGATATACCTGATAATCATAAGCTTTCTTTTGGTCGTGTTCAGACCTATATTAAGTATATAAAGAAGTTCTTTAAGTACTGTCAATCTCATAAGATAATTACTTATAACCCAGCTGAGTACATAACTATGAGTTCTTCTTTAAGTCCTATTGATGAAAGAGAAGATTACACAAAAGAAGAAGTATCTAAACTTATTAATATAATTGAGTCTTTTGAAGATGATAATAAGAGAGTCATATATCTAACTTTAATTTACACTGGAATGAGATTATCAGAACTGTGGAAAGCAACTATAAAAAGTGATAATGGTATTTTCTATTTTGATTTAACCAATAAAAACTTAAAGTTAAAAACTAAAAGTAGCTATAGAGTTATTCCTTTACATGATGAACTAGTTAGAAATGATGTTCATAAAAAACTGTCAAAAGCTCTTAGCACACTTAAGCCTTCTAGTATTAGTCACTACTTTACTGACTACATTAAACCTAAGATTAGTTCTAACAATAAGAAAGTTCTATATTCTCTTAGACATACATTTGCCACTCAATTAAAGTATGCAGATGTAAACCCTATAGTCATCTCTGAGTTACTAGGACATAGCCATGAAGGTATGACTATGGGTAGATATGCTAATAGGTATCCTATAAATGTATTAAAGGACTCTATAGATAAGTTAGAGTTTTGACTTTAAGGTCTTACAGAGATTAGTTCAACTAGTTTCTATAAGGTCTTATTTTGACCTAAAGAAACTAATTTAAACAACAAAGGAGTATTAACTATGATGTATATTGAATTAGAAAGTTTAGGACAAGTTTTAAGAGTTGAAGGTTCTAGTTTATGTATTGGTAATGAGTTAGATGAAGGTGTTTATGTAGATGACATTAGTAGCCTAGAGGGTACTGAGCTATACAAAAAGATTACTGAGTTAGAAAAAGAGCTTAGAGGTGCCCTTACAGAGCTTAAAGATATTGCTATTGATAAGGTTAAAAGAAATGAGTTAAAGGGAGTTATAGATGAGGCTAATGAGGTGGCTTAGAGGCAGACTTTAAGAGTCTGCTTTAGTTAATTTCTAAACTAAGTTGTTCTTCTAAAACTTTTCTGACTTTAGGTGCTAAATAAAGTCTTTTACTTTGGTATCTAGGGTCTCTTTCATCATCCCCTTGTACAATAAATCCATACTCAATTAATGTTCTTGTATGTGTTGACACACTATTGAAAGTCCAATTAAGATTTTCTTTAAAATATGCTTGATTTTCTCCTTCTTTTTTTGCAATTACAATAAGTAGTAATATAGTTCTTAGCTGAAATCCTTTTAAACTTTTGGTTTTATGGTTCATAGGTTCAAGCTCATCCATACCTTTTAAAAGCCTTATAGCTTGATTTATATTCACTCTTACTCCTTTAATAATATAATTAAGTATGTAATTTTACAAAATAAAAAATTAGTAAAAAATATCTCAAACCCTATAATGTAAACCACAGTAAAAGTTATCCCCCATACCCCCTCTTAAGTTCACAGATAAGAACTTAAAGGGAAACTTCAAGTACAACTAAAGTAACTTTTCTTATTCTGTGAGGAGCCTACAAGCTCTTTTTCTATCTTTAGTCTAATGTTTGTATTAAGAAATGAGTTCTAGTCTTCCTATGTGACCTTACAGACTTCTATAGTCATTATCTATCAACCTATAACCATGGTTTTAACTATATATAAGTAATATTTAATGTTATTTCTATTAAAATTTCTTAAAGGTTTAGGAACCTGCTGCATACCACTGATATAATGGTTATGACAAATTCCTTCTGCAAAGAAAACTATATTTCCACATTTTTTATATCGTAAATATAATTTACGAGGAAAAACCTATGAATTTAAAATATTTCTTTACAAAAGAAGATTGTAGTTGTCCGTTAAATAGTTTATCTCCAGAAGAGATTAAAAAATCATATTTAAAAGAGTTATCAAAACATGGTATAAAAAAAGTAAGATACTTGAACTTGGTATCTAAAACTTTAGGATTTCAAGATTGGACAGAGTACCAGAAAGAGTACATTGATAATATTCTCCCGTTTCTTGAGAAAAATGGTTTAAAACAATATGCACCAAACAATGAAAGTGAGATTCTAAAATCTCAACATGGTGATGTGAGTTTTTCATATCGTCAAATTGCAGATAGAATTTTTTTGTCTAATAAACCTATTCCAAAAAAAATATTTACAGGTCATAGTTGTAAAATTGATAATTTTTATTACTATTATAGAGGTCTTCCTTTTAACATTAATAATAAAATATTTACAAACTATGAAAAACTACATAAAAATAAAAATGATTTACAATCTTTTATTAAATCAGAAATCTATACTAATTTAAAAGAAGAACAAGAACTTGATTATCTTATAACTTCACTTGTAATATTTCCAAGTTTAAAAAATCTTATTGGGGATACATTTATTATTGATGATAGTAATGAAAAAGAACATATTGGACTGTTATATAAACATAACCAAGGGTTATCAAATGAATATATATTCCAAGAAATAGGAGATATTATTCATAAACAATTAAAAGAATTAGAAAAAGGTTGGATAGAAATAATTCCTTTTAATAAAAACCTTGTTTTCTTAAAAGCAAAAGATGGAAGTTATGATTTTGTTTTTAGGAGTTTAAGAGATAAACCTTTTATTTCTGAATTTGGAAAATATATTAGAACAAAAAACATACCATCCCTACTTAATGAAGAGTATGACTTTGACAGATGGCTATATTTTGGATTTAAAGAAAAGAATAAAAAAATAAAAGAGATTAAACCTTTTGATATTTGGCTTGAAAGAGATTCTCATTTAGCAGAAATAGAATATTATAAAAATAATGTACCTCAAAACTATCCTGGTCAAAATAGTATACTTAAAAATTATTACACTATAAAAGGAATTTATTCTTATTATAAAAAAGAAACAAAGAAAGCATTAAAAGATTTTGTTCCTTTTGAATTAGAGGATAAAATATTATATGTATCAAACTTAATTACAATAAAAGACTTTGAAGAGTTTTATCTAACAAAAGATAAAGATAATCAAAGCTATCTAGAAACTAGACTAGATACACTTGAAGATTTATCTATGATGAATGCAGAAGATAATGAAAATGCCCCTATTAGTGTAACTTGGTATGATGCAATTGCTTATTGTAGATACATTGAAAATAAATATAATGTACATGCACGACTGTTATCTCAAGATGAATTTGAACTAATTTGTCCACCTTTAATTAATAAAGAATACAATCGTGAAGACACAGATATGAATTTAAATTATGAACTAAATAAATCATATACTCCATTTACTAATGATATAAAAAATGAATTAAATTTTTTCTATGGAAATAAGCAACTATCTTCACCTCCACTTTACATGAATGATTTTGAAAATGTAGTTATGAAATGGGCTAAGCCATTAGAGTTTACAGAAAATAATGAACTATTATTTTGTACTAATGAAAGATTTAATGAATGGACAAATGAGTTTAGAGATGGCCGTTCAAGATTTGTGAGTGCTAAATATTATATTGATAAAAATTATTGGGTTTTAGCTTCATCTACTATGAAATATAAATATAGAAAAGTTGGTTTTAGAGTATGTTATGAAACACTAAAGGATATAAAATGAATGATAAAAAAATAGCTGTATTCTTTGACTGTGATAATATAAATGCAAAATACATAGATGATGTATTTAATGAGTTAGCTAATATTGGTGAAGTGATTATTAGACAAGCAATAAAAGATTGGACTAGCCCTCATCATAAGGACTGGAATCAAGGACTATTAGAAGAACATGGAATTGAACCTATTCAAGTATTTCCTTACAAAGCAGGGAAAAATACTGCTGACTTAAGAATTGTTAGAGGAGCAATGGAAATTATGACTTCTTCAGTTGTAGATACAGTTGCTATAGTATCAGGTGACAGTGATTTCATAGATTTAGCACGAACAATTAAATCAAAAGGTTTTACAGCAATTGGTTTTGGTGAATCAATAACAAAAGACCCTATTAGAAATAGCTATTCTAAATTTTTTGAACTTCCAGTAAAAATAAAGAATAAAAAGATTGATACTAAAGACCCTATAAGCTTATTAAAAGATGCAATAGAAAATCAAAAAGATGAAAGTGGATATGCTTATGTTGCTCAAATTGGTTCTTATTTACAAAATAAAAATTCATCTTTTAATGCTAAAAACTATGGCGCTAACACATGGGGAGATATAATTAAAAAATATGATAATTATTTTGAAGTTACCTATGCAGATTCAAAGAAAAGTGCAATGATTGTTAAACTAAAATAGTTAGTAACTAAAAGACAAAATCTATAATTGTAGATTTTGTCTTGGTATATTTGAATTTAATTATTTCATATTTATATTCCTTTGAAATGGCTATAAGCTATAGTATCTATTTTATGTCTTATAAATGGGACAACCCCTAAAAAGTACACAAGAATTGATTTATTTCACTCATCAAACTATTAATTTTATTATTATCTTTAATATTTTAAACTAATTTAATAAGTTATTTATATTCAATCACTTTTTTTAGTTTAGGATTATTAGTACTTATATCAAAATCTTCAATTTCTAAAATTAGTCTTGACTTAGATTTTTTTATATGATAAAATCATCATATGATAAAAATATCATATGAAAGGATTTATATATGAAAAAAACATTTAAAGCACAAAATATAGCTTGTTCAGGTTGTTCAAACCTTATAAAATCATCACTAGAAGATAGTTTTGGAACTATAGAGGTTAACTTAGATGTTGAACCAAAAGAGGTTACTGTTGAGATTGCTGATGATACAAAAGAGGCAACTTTTAAAGAAGAGATGAAAACTCTTGGATTTGAGATTATAGAAGAGTAGCATGAGTAAACCAAAAAATCTGACTAGGTCATGCTGTGAAGGTATAAGTCATATTCCTAAAATCAGAGAAGTCTTACCATCTCAAAATACTTTAGTTGAAATATCAAATGTCTTTAAAGCACTAAGTGACCCTACTCGTGCAAAAATGTTATATGCACTTTTAGATTATGAAATATGCGTAGGAGAGATGGCAAATCTTTTAAAAATACCCCAATCTCATGTATCACACCAACTAAGAATTTTAAAAAAGTATGGCATAGTCGATTTTGAAAAAGATAAAAAGATGTCGTTTTATTATATTAAAGATAAATACATTAAAGACCTTCTTAAGCTAATCTTAGAAGAAAAGGACTGATATGTCAAAAGAGAAAATAAATTTAAATATTTCAGGTATGACTTGTGTAAATTGTTCAAATGGAATTGAAAATTTTTTAAAAAGGCAAGATGGAGTTATTGATACAAAAGTAAGTTTTGCTTCAAGTGAAGGTGAGTTTACTATTGATTCAAAACTATATTCAAAAGATAAACTCGTTGCAAATATTGAAAAACTTGGCTATAAAGTTGAAGATGACTTTGAAAAATTAGAACAAGAGCAAATAAAAAGCTTTCATAAATTAAAACAACTATTTACTACTTCTATATCATTAACTGTTGTTATTTTTGCACTTATGTTCTCAAATATTTTTGAAGATGAATTAAACAAAAAAATTATATTTATATTTGCTACTATTGTTCAGTTTTATTGTGGTGGAAGATTTTATAAACTTGCATACAAAGCCCTTAGTAACAAAAACTTTGATATGAATGTATTAGTAGCATTAGGTACAAGTGCTGCTTATTTTTATTCGGTTTTTGTACTTTTTTTACCATGGCTTTTCCCAGAAAACTTAAGATTTATATATTTTGATGGGGCTGCTGTTATTATTAGTTTTATTCTTCTTGGAAGATATCTTGAAGAGCGTTCAAAACAAAAAGCAAGTGACTTTTTAAAAAAACTAATGAACCTAGCTCCACAAGAAGCAAACCTTATACAAGAAGATGGAAGTATCAAAACTGTTTTAGCAAATAGTTTAGAAATAGGAAATAAAGTTCTAATCAAATCAGGTGAAAAAATTCCAATTGATGGAAAAATCATAGAGGGTAAAGCAGATATCGATACATCTATGATTACAGGTGAATCTATGCCTGTATTTAAAGAGTTAGGAGAAGAAGTACTATCAGGAACACTAAATACAAATGGTGTAATAAAAATAGAAGTTCTAACAAAATCAAAAGATACTACACTATCTAAGATTATTCAACTTCTAAAAAGTGCACAAAGCAAACAAATTCCAATAAGTAGATTTGCAGATAAAGTTGCAAATATTTTTGTTCCAAGTGTTATTGCTATTTCTATTCTTACTTTTATTGTATGGTCACTTTTAGGAGATATGCAAACAGCTATATTAGCTTCAATTAGTGTTTTAATTATCTCTTGCCCTTGTGCTTTAGGACTTGCTACACCAATTGCTATTGTAAGCTCAGTAAGTAGAGGTGCAAAAGAAGGACTTCTTATAAAAAACCCTGAAGTTTTAGAGATAATAAAAGATATAAAATATGCAGTTTTTGATAAAACAGGAACTTTAACAAAGGGTGAAATAAGTGTAGAAACTACTGATATTGATGAAAAATATTTCAATACAATAGCTTCTGTTGAGAAGTTAAGTGAACACCCTATTTCAAAAGCTATTGTTTCTTATATTGAAAATAAAAAAGCATTTGAAAATATAGAGATTCAAGATGTTGAGATTATTGCTGGTAAAGGTATCAAAGCAAAAGTTGAAGGAAAACTTGTCTTATTAGGAAATGAAAAACTTCTAAATGAACATGATGTATCTATACAGGATAAGCATAAAAAGTTTTATGAAGAGCAACTTAATAAATCAAATGGTGCAATATTAGCCTCAATTGAAAATGAAACTATTGGTTCATTCTCTTTAGTTGATAGATTAAAAGATGATGCAAAAGAGCTTATTTCAAGTATTAAAAAAAGAGGTATTACTCCTATTTTACTTACAGGTGACAACAAAATCACTGCTTCAAAAATAGCTTCAAAACTAGATATAAAAGAGGTATATAGTGAAGTTATTCCTACGCAAAAATATGATGTGATTTTAAAACTTCAAGAAAAAGCAAAAGTTATGTTTGTAGGAGATGGTATAAATGACGCTCCTTCAATCAAACAAGCAGATATTGGAGTTACTTTAAACTCTGGTTCTGATATTAGTAAAGATGCTGGAGATATTATCTTAGTAAATAATGAACTTTTATCTGTTGAAAAAAGTATAAAACTGTCAGTTGAGAGTATAAAAATTATAAAACAAAACCTTTTTTGGGCATTTGCTTATAATACTTTAGGTATTCCACTTGCAGCTGGGGTTTTATACCCAACATTTGGACTTATGTTAAGTCCTATGTATGCAGGAATTGCTATGAGTTTTAGTTCTGTTGCTGTTGTATTAAATTCACTTAGATTAAAAGTCAAAAAGTTTTAATAAAAAAGAGGAAGATTAATATCTTCTTCTTTCTTCTCCTTGATAGCTTGAAACGTTTTTATTTTTTCTAATTTTAATATTTTCTTTACCTTCAAACTGGGCAAGTTTTGCACTATTTGCAGCTTTTGAAGCAATATTGTTACTTTGTTCTGCAATCATTTTTACATTATTAGCAATATCAGCATTTTGTTGTGTAAAAGTATCTATTTGTGAAACGGCATTATTTATTTGGATTATATTTTGTTCTTGTTCTTTTGTTGCTGTATCTACTTGATTAATTAGTTCAATAGTATTTTGAATATTAGTACTTAAAACTTCATACTCTTCACTCATCGCTTTTGAAGCATCTGTTCCTTCTAAAGTTTTTTCTTGAAGTATATCCATTAGTTCTTGAATATCTTTTGCTGTTTGTGCACTTCTATTTGCAAGATTTCTAACCTCTTGAGCAACTACGGCAAATCCTTTACCTGCTTCTCCTGCTGTTGCTGCTTCTACTGCTGCATTTAAACTTAAAATATTTGTTTGAAAAGCAATATCTGAAATTGCACCAATTGCATCATGTGCTTTATTTGTTGCTTCTTTTATAGCTTCCATTGAGTTCAAAGTTTTATTTGAATACTCTTTTCCTTTGATTGCATTATGTTTAACATCATTTCCTATTGAAGCCATTTTATTTGTTAATTTTCTATTCTCACTTATATTTGAACTTATTTCATCTATTGAAGCTGAAGCTTCTTCAATAGTTGTAGCTTGTTTCATGGAAGAATCAGCTAAGATTTCAGCTTCATTTTTTAAATTTGCAGATTCATGTTCTAAAACCAAAGACTCTCTTACACTTTTTTGTAAACTTTCAGTTACTTTTTGTCTTAAAGAGTTTATCCCTAAAAGCAACTCTTTTAGTTTTCCACCTCTAAATAATGAAGTATCTACTTCATTTAAATAGTTTTTATTTTCATACTCAGATAATCTTAAAATAACTTCTGAAATACTTGTATCTATTTTATGATTCATTGCATTTATTGTTTCACAAAGATATGATATTTTTGCATCACTTGATTTAGAAACAATAGTATCACTTGTATAACCATCTGATATTTTTTCACATGATAATATTATTTCTCCATAAACTTTCAAATCTTCTAATCTTTTTTCTCTTACAGTATCTGATATTTTAAGAAGTTTTTCTTCTATATTTTTAAGCTTATTATTGTCTATTTTCTCTACATCTATTAAACTATTTGTATCATTTGTGATATATTTTTCAAACTCATCTAAGAATGAACTTATTTTATTTAGGTCTTTTTTTGTACTAAACATGGCTATTTCTCTTCTTGTTTTAGTTGTTTATAAAGTTTTATTGCATTTTGTACTTCGTCTTGTGTAGTTTTTACTCTTACTGAAATATATCTTTTACCTTCTGCTTTTTGCACAGGATAAACAGTGGCATTAACCCAATAGTAGTCATTATCTTTACATCTATTTTTAACTATTCCATTCCAAGTTTTACCATTTTGTACACTTTCCCATAACTGCTTAAATGCAGCTTTTGGCATATCGCTATGCCGTAAGATATTGTGGGGTTGTCCTATAAGTTCCTCTTTTGTAAAACCAGCTATTTTACAAAAATCATTATTAGCATAAGTAATATTTCCCTTAGCATCAGTTTCAGATACTATCATTATATTTTTAGGTAATTGTTTCTCACTATTCAATGTAATTCTTCCCAATTTTCTAATTTATTTGGAATTATATAGTTTTTTTATTATAAGAAGCTGTAAGTTTATATAGTAATTTTGTAAAAATATATTTTTATAAGGTTAAATTCACTATCTATCAAGCAAAGACTCTGCTTTTGTTTTTAACTCTTTTTTATTTAAAAACTCTTCTTCTCTTTTAGTAAACTTTATATTATTTTTTTTAATATTACTTTTAGGCTTTTCTTTTTTTATTTTTACTTCTTCTTTATTGGCACTATTTTTCTTAAATAGTGTTAGTACCAAATAGATAGATATAAGTATATTTGACACTATTATTGCCCATTTAATTATCAAGGCTATTTCTAAATAATCTAATTTATCTTTTAAAGTTAAGTATTGAACTACATCTGTATAAATTGAATTTGAAAAAATTGCTATTATCAAAAGAGCAGAAATAATCATAACTCTTTTTCTAAATTTATATAAATAATACCAAAAGATTGCAGATTTAACTTGTTTAAACATTTTTTATTCCTTTAGATTAAAAAATCTAAACCAAGGATTGCAAGAGCAGCAACTAAAGACTTTGTTTTTAAATCATCTTTGATTTTTCTTTCTTCATCAGAAATTATTATTTCCAACTCCTCATCTGTATAATCATCAAAGCTTTTATTTCTTTCTGCTAATCTTGCTTTTGTACTTAATATTGCTTTTTCTCTTATCTTTTTTTGTATTGCTTGCTTTAACTCTTTACTTTTTAATGAAGGATAATCAAAAGCTTTTGATATATTTTCAGATGCAATATTATATAGTTTTGATGAATTTTGTTTTAATCTTTGTTTTAATTTCATAATATCTCTTTTTTATTTTGATTATATCATATTAAAAACAAAAGAACTTTTATAGCTCTGAAGCTGTTTTTATAATATCAATACCAAACTTATCTCTTAATGTTTGAACTTTATTCGTAAGCTCTTTTTTCTTTAAATCACTTTCATACTCAAAAAGATTATAAGTAAACTTTTTCTTATCAGCAAAATTTGATACTGTTAAGTTTAATTGAATAACTCCATGTTTAGGATGTATATCACTTTTAATAAATAGTTCTTTTACTCTTAATTTAAAGTCATTTTCATTAAAAATAGTGTTTACATTTACATAATCTTTTGATTTTATTCCATACTCATATTTTATAAAAATAGAGTATGTCAATGGATTTACATTCTCTTTTTTTACTAAAAAACAAAGATATCTACAAAGAATCATAACTCTTCTAATTAATTCAACTCTTTCATATACAACATCAAAGCTTCTTCCTATTCCAATTGATTTTTTATCCCTTGTTGTACTAAGTTTTCTATCATTGATACCACAAACTCTATTATATAACTGAATTCCAGGTTTTTTCCAAGAATAAAATAGCTCTTTTTTATCTTTTATATCTCCTAAGGTTCTAACTCCATAACCTCTTAATTTTTTTGTATAACCTTTACCAATACCAGGAAACTCTTCAATTGGTATATCTTTTATAAAATTTGGTATATGCTCTTTTTTTATATGTTTTATTCCATCAGGTTTTGCATACTCTGTTATTAGTTTTGATAGATATTTAGAATGAGCTATTCCTATTGATATAGGTAAATCTAACTCTATTTTTATTTTTTGTTTTAAATAGTTTGCAAAATCAAAAACTTCATCTTCATTAATATATCCTGTAACATCACCAAAAAACTCATCAATACTAAATTGTTCAATTAAAGGTATCTCTTTTTTTAGTAAAGCACTTAATTTTTGAGACAAGTCATGATACAAAGGATAGTTTGGGGGAATCATATGTAAGTGAGGACATAACTTTAAAGCTTCATTTACACTCATGGCTGTTTTTACTCCAAAAGCTCTTGCTTCATATGAAGCTGTTGTTATTATTCCTCTTATTCTTCCATTTTCATCTTTATAATACTCTTTAAAACTTTTTTTCTCTTCATTTGTAAATATTGAACCTACAAAAGCACCAGAATTATTACTAATTGTTCTTTTACAGTTTTTAGTATCAAATATACTTAAGTTACTTCTTCCCCCAACAGCAACGGGAATATCTTCTAAAGTTTTATCTAGCGTTCTATGTGCAGATACAAAAAAGCAGTCTAAATCTAAGTGTAAAAACATAAAGTTAATTTTATCAAAGAAAATAGATATAAGCCAAAAATATTTCATTTTGTGATATTATTTGAAAAATTATAAAGGATAAATCATACAAAAATGTAGAAACTGCAAAAGAGAAGTAGAAGCAAAAAAAAGACAATGCCCTTACTGTGGGATTTTAAACCCAACAGTAACTTTAAAAGATATATTTATTGCTTTAGCTATTGTATTAGTTATTATGAGTGTTGTAACTTTTTTTATGAATTAAAGTTTAACTCTTCTTAATAAAAGTCCGCCTATATAACCTATTGCTAAACCTATTAAATGTGAATACCAAGCAATTGGAAGTCCAATTAGTAGTGGTGCTACTGATATTAATAAAATCCATGTAACAATACCTTTTCTTTGATATGGGTCAACAAGAGCAATATAACCTAAAAGTGCACATATTGCTCCTGAAGCACCTACAAGATTTACATGATTATCTAAAAAGAATATATATAAAAAACTAATAAATGATGTAAGTAAACCAAATACAAAATAAGCTACAAAAAATGTAGTTTTTCCTTTATATCTCTCTACTGCATTTCCAAATTGATAAAGAACAAACATATTCATACCTAAATGGCCTATTCCACCATGAGCAAACATTGTTGACAGTGGTTGCCACCAAAAACCTTCATAAATCATGTACATATTTAGACCTAAAACTAAGCCCCCATAATTTATATTAATTTGTATAATATACATTAATACAGTAACTGCAATTACTATATTTGTAAGTGTTAAGTTATTATTTCGCATTTGCTTTAAAAGTCCTTATTGTGCAATCTGTAATTTTTCTCAACTCTATTTTATCAAAATATAATAAATTGGTAAATACACCAAATATCTCTTTTCCATTTATTCTAATAGAGATATTTATTGCTCCAAACTCTTTTTTATCTCTATCATTTTCTATTAATTCATATTTTATAGTTAAGTATTTATTAGGATTTTTTAAAGGAGCCATTTGTATAGCATCAATAAAGTAACTATCTTGTTCTTCTAAACTAATATAATCTTTTATATATGATTTTGCTTCTAAAGGTTGAATATAACCCCCACTTAATTTATAATAACCTTTTTCTAAAGCTTTTAAAGAGTTTTTTAGAATTTTTTTCTTTTTTATTCTTAATGTAGAGTTTTTATCAAAACATCCAAGATAAACAACTTTATCTTCTTGTTTTTGTTGTTTTGGTGCTAAATATGTTGAGTAGAGGGTTATTACTACTGAGATAATTACTATTGTCCCAAAAGTAAATATGTTATTAACGATTAAACTATCGTTTGCCCCTCTTCTCATCTTCTTATACTAAAGTTTCTTTTAATACATCTTCTATTGTATCAACAGCCTTAATCTCCATAGATTTTTTTACTTCTGATGGAATATCATCTAAATCTCTTTGGTAGTTTTTTCTAGGAATTAATACTTTTTTCATTTTTGCTTTATGAGCAGCTATTAATTTCTCTTTTAAACCACCAATAGGAAGAACTTTTCCACTTAAAGTAAGTTCACCTGTCATTGCAATATCAGATTTAACAGGTCTATTTGTTAAAATTGATGCAATTGTTGTAGCCATCGTAATACCAGCACTTGGACCATCTTTTGGAGTAGCTCCTTCTGGAATATGTAAGTGAATATCATATCTTTTATAGATTTCACTAGCTTCAACATTTGTATTTTCTTCTTTCTCTTTTGCTGTTTTTGGTATATCTTTTTCATCAACTTTTAATTTCTTATTATCAATTAAAAGTTTTACAACAGAATAAGAGATTCTTGAAGACTCTTTCATAACATCACCCATATTTCCAGTTACAGAAAGAACTCCTTTTCCTCTTAACTTAACAGCTTCAGTTTTTAATACATCTCCACCAACTGCTGTCCAAGCTAATCCATTTGTAACACCTACTTGATTTTTCTTATCAGCTTGGTCTATTTCAAAAATTGGATTATCTAAATAGTTTTTTAGATTTTGTGTATTTATTGTAACTTTTGTTGTATCTTCTTGAGATACTATTTTTTTAACTGCTTTTCTAAATAGCTTTGAGAACACTCTTCTTAAGTTTCTAACTCCAGCTTCTCTTGTATATTCAGAGATAATCTTCTCAATTGTTGGTTTACTTAAAGATATTTCACTTTTTTTAAGTCCATGTTTTTCTAACTCTTGAGGAATAAGATAATCTTTTGCAATATGATATTTCTCATTTGGTGTATATGAACTTATTTCAATAAACTCCATTCTATCTTTTAAAGCAGGTGGTATTCTTCTTGCATCATTTGCTGTTGCAACAAAAATCACTTGAGATAAATCAATAGCAAAGTTTAAGTATAAATCTCTAAATTCATGATTTTGTTCAGGATCAAGAACTTCTAACATTACTGCTGTTGGGTCACCTCTATGATTTGCACCAACTTTATCAATCTCATCTAAAACAACAACTGGATTCATCTTTTTAGCATCAACTAAACCTTTTACAAGTCTACCAGGCATTGCTCCAACATATGTTCTTCTATGTCCTCTTAATTCATTTACATCTTCCATACCACCTAAAGCTATTCTTACAAGTGGTCTATGAAGTGCTTGAGAAATAGAGTTAGCAAGTGAAGTTTTACCAACACCAGGAGGTCCAACAAAACATAAAACTGTTCCTCTTGATTTTAAAGTCTCAATATTTCTTTTTTCTAATAACTCTTTTACTGCAAAATATTCAGAGATTCTCTCTTTTGCTTTACATAAAGAATAGTGGTCTTTATTTAATTGCTCTTCCACATTTGAAACTGAAATCCTAGCATCTGCATACTCTCCAAATGGTATCTCTAAAACTTGTTCAATATAAGTTTGTAAAAGAGAGGCATCAGGTGAGTCTTGGTGCATTCTACTTAATTTTTCAATCTGTCTTTTTGTCTCTTTATACCCATCTTTTGGCATAAATTTTTTAAGCTTTTTAAGTTTCTTTTTATAAGCTTTAATCTCATTGTCTTTTTGATTATCAGAACCTAATTCTTTTTGAATAGCTTTTATTTGCTCTTTCAAAAAATAATCTTTATGAGTTTTTTCAATTTTAGAGTTTACTTTTTGCGTAATCTCTTTTTGAATTTTTAAAGCCTCTATCTCTTTTTTGATTGTTTCAATTATCTCTAAAAGTCTTTTTTCAACATCAACTTCAGAAAATAGTTTATAAGCATCATCTTTTTTAATTCTTAAAACAGAAGAGATTAAATCAGCAATTCTTACAGCATCATCATTCTCTTCTATTGTTTTAATTAAATCAACAGGAAATTTAGAGTTTACTCTTGAAAGTTTTTTTACTTGCTCTCTTAATACTTCAATTATAGACTCAACTGACTCTTGTGAGTACTCTTTTGGTTCTAATAAATCAACTTTAGCTAAAGTACTATTTTCTTCACTATAATGTGTAATTTTACCTTTTGCTAAACCTTGAAAAAGTACTTTAGTTTTACCATCAGGTAAAGATACTTTTCTCATGATGTTTCCTATTACACCAACATCATAAAAATGTCCCTCTTTTCTACTATTCTCATGGCCTTGTTTACTAACAGTAACTATTACAAGCTTATTATTATTTATAGCATCCTCTACTGCATCAATATTCTCTTTATCATCTAAAAATAAAGGCGCAATCATAAATGGATATAAAAATATATCTTCTTCAATTATTAATGGTAACTCTTGAGGAAATGAATCATAATTCTCTAATTCCATCAAACTTCTCCTTAGTATAATACTTTATAGTATTTATTCAAATATTGCTCTATAAAAAGGTACATCAACCTCTTTTATATTTTCTGGTTTAGTCCAAGTTTTTTCAGCTTTTTCCTCATATATTTTTGCAGCTTTTGGCTTATCAAGTCTTTTATATAAATCTGCAATCTCTTTATCTAAATTAGCCTTTGCCATATGAACTCTTGCATTTATAGTATCAATTAATGGCATATATTTTGAATTAGGATATTTTTGCTTAAAAACTTTAATGTCTTCAATAGTATCATCTAATAACTGTTGGTCTCTTAATTGATAAGCAAATCCCATAAAATTTGCTTTAATTTTAAGGTATCTAACATAATCAATATCTTTACTAACAGTAAATCTTTTGATATATTCATCTAAATAAAAATTAGCTAAAGCATACTGTTCCTCTTCCATATGTGCATTTGCTAGAATAATTAAAGAAGTTGGTAGAAGTGGTGAGTTTCTGTGCTCACTCTCTAAAGATGTATAAGTATCATCTGCAGCCTCTAAATCATAATCTGCTATCTGTTTTGTCATTTTGTTATACCAATAAAGTGCTGGTCTATCATACTCTTGAATTCCATCACTTTTTGAAGAACAAGAGGCCAAAATAAAGCCTGCAGAACAAATTAATAACACATTTTTTAACTTCAAGTTTCTAATCATTTTAATAATCCTTTTCATAAAAGTAGTATTTTATCTAATACTTGCTTATATGAAATAAAAAATATTATTAATTATTTGATATACTATATAAAATCAAATGAAAAGGTAAATTATGAAACTGACTTTAATAGGTAATGGAATAATGGCTCAATCATTAGCCAAAGGCTTAGTAAGAAACTACGATGTAGAAGTAATAGGTAGAGATATTACAAAGCTAAAAAATATGCAAGAAAAGATTCCAGAAATTTCAATCAAGGTTATAGATGACCATGAAGACATTACAGATAAAAATGTTATTTTTTGTGTTAAACCTTATGCCTTACAAAGTGTTGCAGCAAGACTTACAGGTAAAGCAAACACTTTATACTCAATTTTAGCAGGAACAAAATTAGAGACTTTAAAAAAACAAATAGAAGCAAAAAGTTATATTAGAACAATGCCAAATGTTGCAGCATCATTATCTATGTCTATGACAACTATCACAGGAGATAAGGAAGCTAAAATCTCTGCACTTGAAATTTTTGATGCTATTGGTAAAACTGTTTGGGTAAATACAGAAGCACAACTTGATATTGCAACAGCAGTTGCAGGAAGTGGCCCAGCACTTTTAGCAGTTGTAGCAGAAGCATTAGCAGATGGTGCAGTAAAAGCAGGATTAGAAAGACATATAACTACACAGCTTGTACATGGACTTTTTGCAGGAACTTCAGCACTTTTAGCAAAAACTCATCCAGCAATAATAAAAGATTCAGTAATGAGTCCTGGAGGAACAACAGCAGCAGGAATTGCAATGCTTGAAGAAGGTAAAGTTAGAGACTCTATGATAAAAGCAATAGAAGCTTCTCATGCAAAAGCAGTTGAACTTAGCAAAAAATAAAAAAGCCTTTACACTATTTGAGTCTTTAATAAGCCTTACTATTTTAGCTATCATTATAAGCTTAGTTTATAAGCTAAGTTTTCATGGTAGCTTAAAAAAAAGTTTTGAAAAATTAGAAAGGGTTGAAAACTCTTTTACTTTAAAACAGTATTCAGATTTTTATATCTCAAATGAAAATATAGATATATTAAAAGATGGCACTTTAAAAACTATAAGTGTAAAAAAAGTAGTTTATGAAGATGATGAAATCAATATTTATAAATATGAAATACCAAAATAAAAAAGCTTTTATAAGTTTAGAACTTTTACTTGTTATAGTTATTGCTTCAGTTATTTTAATAAGTAGTTATAAAGTAGTTACAAATATCTATTTATCATCAAAAAATTCTCAAATTATCTCTATTAATAGACTTGATTTATTAAGCTCTAAAATTATTTTACAAAAAAGACCTATTTTAATTGATAGCTTATATATAAAAAATAGAAACCTTTATATTAATAACTCTTTATTTTTACAAAATGTAAAAAATTTTAAAATTAAAAACTTTAAAAATTTTAAAATAGTAAGTTTCATATATAACAATACACAAAATATACAATGGGTAATTAGATTATGAAAAAAGCTTTTACTTTACTTTTTACTTTATTAGTTGTGACTATTTTGTCTTTTGTTAGTATCAAAATATTTGAAACAAAATCTATAAATAGTATAAATCTTACAAACAAATATGTTTATATGCAAGCTTCAAACCATCTAAACTTTCTACAAGAGTATATTGAGATATTACCAAGTTTGGAAAATATTGAGAATATAAGTATTAAAAACAAAAACTTTTATATTAATGCAAATATAAAAAAAGTAACTAATAAATATGAAGTATTTTTAGAAGTTTCTTCAAAAGATTTTGATGTAAGAGTTCAAAGAACCCTTACAAAATAACTTCTAAAACCTTTAAAGCAAGATTCAAAGCCTTTGTTCTATGAGAAAAAGATTTTTTTACTTCATAAGGAAGCTGTCCTAAAGTTTTATCATAACCATTTGGAATAAACATTGGGTCATATCCAAAACCACCCTCTCCTATTTGTTTATTTATTACAGTTCCATGCATCCAACCATGAACTGTATAAACTTCACTTTTATATACAATTGCTATACATGCTGTATAATATGCTTTTGCTTTTTCTAGCTTTTTATCATTTAGTTTTGATATTAATTTTGCATTATTATCTTTATCAGTTGCATTTTCTCCTGCATATCGTGCAGAGTATATTCCTGGTTCATTATTTATACAAGGAACTGTTATTCCACTATCATCTGAGATTACAATAGCATTTTCATCTTTTAACAAATCATATATTGATTGAGCTTTTTTTATAGCATTGCCTTTGAAACTATCTTTATCTTCAATAATCTCAATATCTCCTAATAACTCTTTATATGTAACTATTTCACATGAAGGAAGAAGTGTTTTAAACTCTTCAATTTTTCCTTTATTTCCACTAGCTAAAACAATTTTCATAAAATTCCTTTATTTTTCTTAATTTTTATTATATAAAAACATTAAAAAATCTCTGCTTTATGAAAAAACTTAAACACTTTTTACAAACAAAACTTTTAACATCTTATTAACTTTATTAATATATAATCTTTGCCTATTTAAAAAAATTCAGGATTATATAATATGATTAAATCGATAATTCCTCTAAGTTCAATTATAGCTTTAAGATTTTTAGGACTATTTTTAGTATTACCAGTATTATCAGCTTATGCAATGAACTTAAAAGGGGCAACAACAGAGATTGTAGGTATCGTAGTTGGAGGTTATGCTTTAACTCAAATGTTATTTCAAGTACCATTTGGAGTTATGAGTGATAAACTAGGAAGAAAAGGAACTATTGTAACAGGACTTTTACTTTTTGCAATTGGTTCATACTTCTGTGCTATTTCTGAAGACATTTATACTCTAATGTTTGGTAGATTCCTACAAGGAGCAGGAGCAATAGGTGCAGTAGTTACTGCAATGATTAGTGATATTGTAAAAGAAGAACAAAGACCAAAAGCAATGGCAGTAATGGGAAGTTTTATTGCTATGAGTTTTGCTATTTCTATGCTTGCAGGACCTACAATAGGTGCAATTGCTGGAGTACAAACACTTTTTTATATAACAATGGTTTTAGCTTTAGCATCAATTATTATTCTTTTTAAAGCAGTTCCAAATCCACCTCATATTACACATACATATAACGCAAAAGCAAATTTAATAGATACTTTAGCAAATGCAAATATTTTAAAAATGCAGCTTACTAATTTTTTACAAAAAGGTTTAATGACATTTGCATTTATGATTATTCCAATGGTTTTAATCAAAAACTTTCAATGGGATTTTAGTGAACTTTGGAAAGTTTATCTTCCAGCTATGATAGTTGGTGTTTTATCTATGGCACCAGCTGCAATATTAGCAGAAAAAAAAGGTAAATATAAAGAAGTACTAATGATTGGAATTGCATTTTTTGGAGTATCTTATTTAATAATTGGAACATCTACAACTTCTCTTGCTTTTATATTAGGAGTTGTGATTTTTTTCTCTGGATTTAATATGCATGAGCCTATCATGCAATCACTTGCATCAAAATTTGCAAAAGTTCATCAAAGAGGTTTAGTTCTTGGTGTATTTAATTCATTTGGATACTTAGGTACATTTATTGGTGGTCTTTTAGGGGGTATCTTTTTTGAAGATGTATCTTTAAGTACACTTGTTATAGTAATTGCTATTATTTGTATTGTTTGGATAGTTTTAATTGCAACAATGCCAAATCCTGCAAAGAAAAAAATGTCTTATTTAAATTTAGATGAGTTTAATAGAGAAAATGCAAATAAACTTCATGATAATAAAAATATAGATGAATGGTATATTAATGAAAGTGAAAAAATTATTGTAGTTAAATATGACTCTAATCTTATTGATGAGCAAGGCGTTAAGAGTTTATTAAAATAATTTCTTCTATACTATAACTTATCATAGTTATAATTTCTAATAGAGGTAAGAGGATGAAAAAAGCTATTGTTGCAATTGTAATAATCTTTTCATATCTTACCTCTTTTTCTACGGCAACTATTCCTAAAAACTTTTCACAAAAAAAATTTGATGAATTTACTAAAAAATATGGAGAAAAAGCTTCTAAAAGACTTCTTTTATGGGATGATTTAATTGAGAGTGCAAAAGATAAGAAACTTCTTTATAAACTTAAGATGGTTAATGATTTTTTTAACAAAATGCCATATAAATTAGACTCAATTCATTGGAAAAAAACAGACTATTGGGCAAGTCCATTTGAGTTTTTAGGAACGGGTGCAGGGGATTGTGAAGATTATGCCATTGCAAAATATTTCACTTTAAGACAACTTGGCATAGAAGATAGAAAATTAAGAATTGTTTATGTAAAGTTACTTAGAAAAAGTTCTAGATACGAACAAGCTCATATGGTATTAACTTATTACCATAAACCAAATGCAACTCCTATTGTACTTGATAATATCAATAAAAGATTAAAACTAGCAACAAAAAGAGAAGATTTAAAACCTGTTTATAGTTTTAATGCAAGTGGATTATGGAGAGCAAAAAATAAAGGAAAAACTTCTCAAAGAGTTGGGAATAACAATCTAAAATCTTGGAAAGATTTAATGAGTAGATTTTAAAGGAAAAAGTATGTCATTATCAAAACAGTTGTATATTATAATTGCATTTATATTTTTAGTAATTTTTACTGGAAATTTTATAATTAGTGTTCAAAATGCAAAAGAGTACCTTGAGGTAGAAGCAAGTACAAAAGCACAAGATACTGCAACTTCACTTGGAATGAGTCTAAAAGGTCTTATGAAAAATAAAAATGATGCAGAGATTCAATCAATAATTAATGCAATTGCAAATAGAGGTTTTTATAAAGAAATAAGACTTGAAGATACTCTATTTACAATAAATAAATCACAGTTAATTAAACATGCAAATAATAAAACTCTTGATAATAACTGGCAAATTAGCGATGTATCAGTAGATAAAAGTTTTGGAACAATAGAATCAAATAGTGATGATTTAGAGTTAATGCAAGAGCTAGAAGCCCTTGAAAATAATCAAGAGTTTAATTTTGAACCAAAACAGAGTTCAACATACAAATTTATTCCAAACAAAAATCTACAAAAGAAAAATATTAAAATATCTTTTAAGGCTACTAAGGAAGATAAAACTATAAATAGTTTTGCAATTATTTACATGGATAAAACTATTGCAAAAGTAACAAGAGATGAAAAGTTTGATTATGTTCCTCAATGGTTTATAAATGCAATCTCAATAGATTTAAAAGAGATGAAAAGTGATATTAGTAATGGTTGGAAAACAACTGCAACAATTTATGTAAGTGCAAATGCAGGAGATGCTTATGCAAAACTTTATGAACAAGCAAAAGGCTCTTTAATATACTCTGCTTTAGCATTTATTATCTCTATGATTCTTCTATTTATCTTTGTTCAATATCTTTTAAAACCCCTTAAAACCATCGAAAAACTTGCTCAAAGCATTGCAATAGGAAATTTTAAAACTATTGATAAACTACCTTGGACAACAGAGATAAAAAATGTTGCTATTTCTATGAATGAAATGTCAAGAAAAATAGAATCAGTTATTAGTAAATTAAATAAAAATTTGGAAAATTTAACACAAAAACTTTCAAAAGATGAATTAACAGGGCTTAATTTAAAACAGACATTTGAAACAGATATGAAAAAGATGTTTATCTCTAAATCAAATGGTTATATTTTTACTATAAAGATTGATAAACTAGGTGAATTTGCAAATCAACATACAAATGAAGAGGTAAATAAGTTTATCAAAAAGTTTGCCTCAATTTTAAAAGAGTGTAAAGCTTGTAAAGGGATAAATATTAGTGCATATAGATTTTATGGTTCTGAATTTGCATTAATAACAGATGGAATAAATTATGAACAAGCACAAGAGTTAACAGCTACAATAAAAAGAGAGTTTGAAAATCTTGCAAAAGAGATAGGAAAAGATGAAATAGCACATATTGGAGCAACTCCATTTAATCCTATTGGAACAACAGACCAAATGCTTCATGCGGCAAATGAAGCCTATGAAAAAGCAAAACTAATTGGACCAAATGAGGCTTTTATTAGAGATAGTGATGACTTAGTAAGGGATATGAAAGCATGGAGAACTTTAGTATTTGATATTATTAAAAATCAAAGGTTTGAGATAAGCTATATAGGAGATGCTAAAGTTTTAAATAGTCAAAATAATGAACTTGTAATGCAAGAAGCCTTCACAAAAGCATATGATTTAGATAACAAAGATATTCCTATTGGAACATTTGTATCAATTGCTGAACAGTATGAAAAAATAGTTGACTTTGATAAAGCAGTTATTTCAAAAGTTATTAGTGATATAAGATTAGAAAATATAAAACATAGTATCTCTATTAATTTATCTTTAGATTCAATAGATGATTTAAACTTTATTCTTTGGTTAAGAGAGACTTTGAATAAACATAAAGATATTGCTTCACAATTAGTATTTTCATTGACTGCTTATGCAGTTACAAAAGATATAGAAAAATTCAAAAATTTTGTAACAATAATTCATGAACTTAATGCAAAAGTTATTATAAAAAGATTTGAATCTAAATTTATACCACTTGATGATATAAAAAATTTAGATTTAGATTATATTAGACTTGCAAGAGAGTATACAAATAATGTAAAAGATGACTCTTCTAAACAAAGCTTTATAGAAGCAATGGTTGAATTAACTCATTTATTAAATATCAAACTATTTGCAGAAAATGTTAAAGATGAAAAAGATTTTGAAAAAATCAAAGAGTTAAATGTATATGCTGCAAGTAGATAACTATATGAAGCAAACGCTTCATATAGTAGCTTTAAAAAACTTCAAATTTTCGCAAGAGCCACATCTTGAGATATACTCTTCTTCATCCACACAACATATAACACATGGATGTTCACTATTTTTACTTTTTTTTATGGTGCAATTAGGATTACTATTTGCAATAAATGAAACATTTAATGCAGAATCACACGCAAGAGTATCAATAGTCTTTTTTGAAGCTCTTTGACTTCTAGCTACACATCTTCTAACTGTTGGATATGAACTTTGACTAAGTCTATGTAAAAGCTCAATATCACTACTTTTTTTTGCAAGTTGAATTAACTGTAATTCACTTAAACTATTAATTGTAATTTCATTTGCACCCATAAGCTCTCCTTTATTCCTACTAGCAGTATAAAATATTTAAGTATATATTCATAGACAAAATTTCATATATTTTAAGTTTTTTTTCAGTTTAAAGTGCAAAGTAATAATTATTTTTTTAAAAAGCTACTAATAAAGAGTAAATTGATAATTATTTTTATTTTAATACTTAGTTTACAGCTAAACTAAGTATTTATAGATTTTTTACAAGATGTAGCAAGAAGTAACTTTTTTAGACTTTTTTTCTACATGAAGAGCAAATTTTACTATAATCTTCTTCATTTACTTCACATAAAGTACAAGGATTTGTAGCTTTAATTTCTCTTTTTGTAGTACAATTTGGATTTTCATTTGCACAATAAGAAACATTTTGTGCACTATCTCTTGATAAAGCATTTATAACTCTTTTTGATGTATATAGATTTTTTGCTACACATCTTCTAACAGTTGTATATATACTTTTTGCTAAGAAGTTTAAAATAGTTTCATCATTACTATTTTTTGCAAGTTTTATTAACTCAAATTCATTCATCTTTAAAATTAGTGCAGTATTCATAATTACTCCTTTTATTTATTATAAATTATAGAATAAATTAATAACAATTTAAATACATTTTTTGTCTATATTTTAGACATTTTTCAGCTTAAGAAGTTCGATTTATTGGTGTTTAAGAGTGAAAACATTTTTTATTTATTTTCCTATACTTTCTTAATATTAGTTTGATAAAATAATTTAATTTAAACTTAGATATAATGAAAGAACTTATTATTCAAGGGGAAGTTTTATTGCATAATAACTTTAAAAATCTAACTATTCTTTATGTAGAAGATGATTTAGAAATTCAAAGTAATATAAAAAAAATTTTAGATTTACTATTTGCAGAGGTATATATTGCAAATAATGGGAAAGAAGCATTGGATATATTCAAAACTAACTATATACATATAGTTTTAACTGATTATGAGATGCCTTATTTAAATGGTTATGAATTAACACAACAAATTAGACAACTTAGTGAACATATACCAATTGTAATACTTAGTAATCATACTGAAAAAGAGAAACTTTTAAAATGTATTCCCCTAAAATTGACAAACTACTTAGAAAAACCCTTAGAGTATGAAAAACTAATGGACTCTTTAAATAAATGCAAGGAACAATTAGAGAATAAAGATTTACTAAATATACAAATAACTAAAGAACTAGCTTATAATATGGGTACAAAAAAATTATCAAAAGAGTTTGAGATTATTGAATTAACTGCTTTAGAAATTGATATTTTTGAGGCTCTTTTAAACAAAAAAAATCAAGTAATTGATAAAAATAAATTAATCTCTCTAGCAAATAGTAAAACAACAGGATTTACAGAAGGCTCTTTAAAAAATATTATATATAGATTAAGAAAAAAAGTAGGAAAAGAGATAATAACAAACTATAAAAATATGGGATATTGCCTAAAGGTTATAAAAGTATGAGAATATTACTTTTAATATTATTTTACATTAGTTACAGTTTTAGTAGCACAATTTTTGTAAAAATTGATACTAAAAATATTGATACTAAATCTTATCAAAAAATATATTTTGATAATACTTCTAGGCTTACTATTGGTGATATAGTAAAAATAGACAATTTTAAAAAAATAGAAGGAACAAACTTCAAAGCCCATAAAAATAGAACAATTTGGGCAAAGTTTGCAATAAAGAATATTGATGTAATACAAAAAAAACTTTTTTTTGAAAATATAAAACCAGGTATTGATAAAATTGATGTATATATTTTCAAAAACAAAAAACCTTTAAGAAAGATTGAACTAGGAGATTTAAGAGATATTAATAATAGAGCTTTACAAGTAAGAAAAAGTACTTTTAGTCTAAAACTTGAACCAAAAGCTTTATATGAAATCTATACAAAATATGATAGTACAAGTAGCATTAATACATCATGGAATATATTAGATATAAAAAGTTTTGTAAAGTCACAAACTTTAGAGTCAATTGCTTGGGGAATATTTATAGGTATAGTTGTAACTTTAGTTTTATACAATCTTATTGTTTTTTTCACAATGAAAGAAATATCTTTCTTAATTTACTCTTTTATGTCATGCTTTTTTGCTATATATCAACTTTTGGTAAATGGTTTTTTTTATCATCTAAACTTAGGTATTGATTTAAATATTTTAACAAATTCAAGTTGGACATTTGGCTATTTAGCCCAAGCTTTTATTGTCCTTTTTCCTCTTGCTTTTTTTAAACCCAAAAAGAATAGTTTTATATTTTGGTATTTAGTTACTCTATTTTTTATAAATATTGCTTGTGTTGGTTTATACTCATTAGGATATGAAAATCCAGATTATAGATATTATACAAAATATACAGATTTAGTTACATTTATGACTATTCCTACTTTAGTTATTGTATCAATTTGGGCAGTTAAAAATAAGCTTGCAGGTTCAAGTTTTTATCTTTTAGGACAAGTATCATATTTAACTTTAGTTTTCTTTGGGCTTTTTGTTACTATTGGATACATAGAACCCATTAAAAACTCTTGGGCAATTATTCCTTTAGGAATTATTCTTGATATAATCTTTTTATCTCTTGCTTTATATATGAAAATAAAAAAAGTAGAACAAGAGAGATTACAAAACGAGCAACTTTTAATCTCTCAATCAAGGTTTTCATCAATAGGACAAAATATTGCTGATTTAACACATCAATGGAAAACTCCAATAGCACAACTTGGTTCACAAATCGCACTACTTAAAGCAACTTATCATTTAGATAGACAAAATTTAGAAAAAAGCGTAATTGAAACTCTTCCAAAAATGGATGAAGGAGTAAAGTTTTTAAATGAAACTATGAATGATATATATAACTACTACTCTAGTCCTTTACAAAAAGATAATTTTAATATTGCTGATGAGATTGAAGTAGTTATTCGACTTTTAAAAGATAAAATTACTCAAAATCATATTGAAATTGTTAAAGAGTTTGAAGACATACCATATTATGGTCATAAAAACTGTTTTGCAAACTCAATTATGTCAATACTAGAAAACTCAATCTATCAACTTGCAAACTATAAAGAAAAAAATAGAAAAATATTTTTGACAATTAAAAATATAGATAAACAAATATTAGTAGTTATTGAAGATAATGCAGGAGGCATAAAAACAAATGATTTTGATAAACTTTTTAATATAGATTTTAGTTCTAAAAAAAATAAAGGAAGTGGAATAGGACTTGCTTTAACAAAAAGATTAGTACAAACTAAATTAAAAGGAACTATTAATGCATCAAATGGGAAGCAAGGAGCTATATTTAAAATCCTATTTCCAAAATAAGAGTAAGATTTGTTTAAAATAGTTATTATTATATTCTCTTTATTTGCAACACTATATTCAAGTGAAAATAGTATTATTGAAGCTAAAAATATAAAAAAAATCAATTCTAATAAAATACAAAAAACCTATATTGATAATTTTGGAATATTATCAATTGATGAAATAGTACAAATTAAAGAGTTTAAAAAAATCAAAAAAAGTAATTTTAAAGCAAAAAAAAATCAAAAAATATGGATAAATTTTAAAATTAAAAACAATCAAAATCACAATATTGAGCTATTTTTCACAAATGACAAACCTGCTTTAGATATTATTGATGTTTATATCTTTGAAAACAACAAAGCCTTTAGAAAGATAAAACTTGGGGATAGAAGAGATAAAACTCTTAGAAAAATAGAAATAAGAAAAAGTGCATTTGTTTTAAATTTAAAAAAACAAGCCATTTATGAATTTTATATTATGCATTCTGGATATAGTAGTATCTCAACAGCATGGAGTATTGAAAATCAAAAAAGTTTCACCCATCAACAACTATTAGAATCAACGGTTTGGGGTTTTTTCATAGGAATTATTTCTATTCTTATTTTATATAATCTAATAAGCTATTTTGCAATAAAACAAAAAGCCTTTTTAATCTACTCTTTTATGGCTTTAAGTATTGCTATATACCAACTTTGTGTCTCTGGAGTATTTTATCAATATTTAGCAGAAGAAGAGTCAATAGAGTTTTTACATAATCTAAACTGGCCTATTGGTTTTTTAGCACAATCTTTTATTCTACTTTTTGCTATCTCATTTTTTAAACCTAAAAAAAATAGTTTTATATATAAACTTCTTTTTGTTTTATATATATTAAATATTTGTACAGTTATTTTATATTCATACTCTTATTTTAATCAAGAACTTAAATATCTTACAAAATATACAGATATAATAATTTTTGCAACTATTCCTAGTTTAATTCTTGTATCAATTTGGGCTGTAAAAAATAGACTTGATGGTTCTATTTTTTATCTACTTGGACAAGTTTCATATTTATGCTTAATCTTTTATGGAGTTTTTGTAACTATTGGATACTTTGAACCTATGAAAAATATTTGGATAATCGTTCCTTTTGGAATTATACTTGATGTTATATTTTTATCTTTAGCTTTACAAATAAAAATAAAAGCAATAAAGCAAGAAGCATTAGAAAAGGAACAACTTCTAATTTCACAAGCTAGATTTTACAATTTAGGACAAACTATTACTAAAGTAGTAAAACAGTTGAAAGAACCAATATCTAGAGTAAACTCTCAACTTCTACTTTTAAAATTTTCATCACTTTTAACAAAAGAGAGATTAAAAGAGGACATAGAACAAACTCTATTTAGAATTGAAGAGGAGTTGAATACTATTAATATGAATATAAATGATATTTATAATTTCTATTCAAATCCTACTAGTAAGCAA
>NZ_NXIF01000024.1 GCF_002837275.1 Malaciobacter halophilus
ACTTCTTTTGTTAAAGAACTCAAATCCTCTCTCTTGCTTCTCTTTTTAGCCTCAGCGAATTTGGACGGGAATTATAGACAAATTTATCTATCTTGTCAACCCTTTACCCTTAACTACAGCTTAAATTTTTGAATTTTTGTGGTTTTTGGTATTTGAGTGCTCTTTTGAGCACTCTTTTTATAGTTAAAATCAAATATTATAATAATTTGCTTCATGGTGAGGCACAACTATTGCACAAGTTGTTTGTTCAGGATCCATTTGAAAAGTTTCACTTAAAGTAATTCCAAACTCTTCAGGATTTAATAAATCAAAAAAATCTCTATTTTGACTAAGTTCAGGACAAGCTGCATATCCAGGAGAATATCTACAACCAACATATTGTTTCATTTGTACATCATATAAAGTTGGTCCTTCTTTTGGAACAATATCTAAATCAAGTCTAATTTGTTTATGAATAACTTCTGCTAAAGCTTCTGCTAACTCAACTCCTAAACCATGAATTTGATAATATTCACTAAACTTACCTTGATTATAAAGTTCTCTTTCATAAGATGTGATTTTCAATCCTGCACTTGCAAGAGTAAAAGCAACTACATCTAATCTATCATTTGCAAAAAAATCTGCTATACATCTATATGGTTTTCTTTTTTGTCTAGGGAATTCAAGAACTTTTATTGCTTCATCTAACGAAGGAATTATTTTTGCCTCTTGTAAAGAGTGAAATCCATATTTGTTTGCATCAAAAATATATAATTTATTATCATGGGAGATACAAGGGTAATATGCTTGTATAGAGATTGGTTCAAAAATCTCTTTTTCAATTAGCTCTTCTTTTAACTTTTCATATAAAGGTTTTACTACTTCTTCTTCATGCTTAATAAAATCTTCTGTTTTTTGTCCAGCTCTTTTATATCCCCATCTTTGTCTAAATAATACTCTGTGATTTATCCATTTAAAAACTAATTCATTATCAATTTGTTTTGAAGTTTTAGCTAATCTTCCCCAATAAGGAGGAAAAGTAAACTCTGCTTTATTAGGAAGCTTAATCTCTTCATAAGAAGGAATAATAATCTCTTTTTCTTCTTTTTTATTAGTTGTATCTTTTACTTCTATTAAATCTGCTGCAAGAGCTGTATTTTGTTCATCACCCTCTTCTATTCTTTGCATAGAAACAACTCCATCAAAAGCATCTCTACAATAAAAAATTGGCCCATCATAAATTGGTCTACAAAAATCATTTATAAAAGATTTAGTTAAAGCAGCTCCACCTAATAATACAGGAATATCAATTCCTTGTCTTTGCAACTCTTCTAAATTCTCTTTCATAACAGCTGTACTTTTTACTAAAAGTCCACTCATTCCAATTGCTTGTGCTTTATGTTCTTTTACTGCTATGATAAAATCATTAATATCTGCTTTTATTCCAATGTTTATAACTTTAAATCCATTATTTGAAAGAATAATATCAACTAAATTCTTTCCAACATCATGAACATCACCTTTAACAGTTCCTAAAACAAGAACAGTTTCACTTGCTTTATCTTCTTTAGGTAAATATGGATTTAAAGCATCAACAGTTGCTTTCATTGTTTCTGCACTTTGTAAAACAAAAGGTAATTGCATTTGTCCACTTCCAAATAAATCTCCAATTACTTTCATTCCATCTATTAGCCATTCATTTACAATAGTTTCTGGTTTAATCTCATGTCTTAACTCTTCAACTAATGGAAGCATTCTTTCTTTGTCACCATCTAAAAGTAACTTCTTAACTTTATCTATAGGTTCTAATTTTTGAAACTCTTCATCACTTTCATCTTCTTGCTCTTCTAAGTTTGAAAAATGGTCAATAAATTTAAATAAAGGGTCACCATTTTCTTGGTTATTAAAAAGTAAATTATCACAAGCTTTTTTATCTTCTTGTGAAATTTTATTCATGGGTAATATATGTTTAACATTTACAATAGCACTAGTAAGTCCAGCTTCAACACAATGATGTAAAAACATTGAGTTTAAATATACTCTTGCTTTAGCATCAAGTCCAAAAGATATATTTGATAATCCTAAAGTTGTTCCAACTTGTGGATGTAGTTGCTGGAACTCTCTTATTGCTTCAATTGTTTCAATAGCAGCAGTTCTATACTCATCATCTCCCGAACCTACTGTAAATACAAGCATATCAAAGACTAAGTCCTCAGGTCTAAATCCATGTCTATTTACTGCTAAATCATAAATCCTTTGAGCAACTTCTACTTTTCGCTCACAAGTTTTTGCCATTCCTATTTCATCTATTACTAAACAAACAAGAGCGGCTCCAAATTTTTTTGCTAATTTACAAACCTCATCAAATTTTTCTTCTCCATCTTCTAAATTAACAGAGTTTATAATCGGTCTTCCACCTATTTTTTTTAGTGCTACTTCTAAAGCTTTTATTTGAGTAGAGTCAGGCATAAGTGGAAGTGCAATTTTTTGAGTATATAAAGATATTACTTCATTCATATCTTTACTTTCATCACGTCCAGCAAAACCAACACTTACATCTATAACATGAGCTCCTGCTCTTACTTGCTGTTGACCTACACTTAAAGTTCCTTCATAATCTTCAGCTTTTAAAAGTTCCCTAAAGGCTTTACTTCCTGTTGCATTACTTCTTTCTCCAATTAATAAAGCTGTTGATTCTTGTTTTAAAGGAACGCTATTAAATAAAGAAGCTAAAGATGCTTCATGATTTCCTTTTGCTTTTTTTGGTTTAATATCTTTAACAGCATCTGCTAAAGCTTTTATGTGTTGTGGAGTTGTTCCACAACAACCACCTAAAAAAGACACCCCATCTATTTGTAAAAATTTTTCTTGTAATTGAACAAACTCTTTAGGTCCCATTGGATAGTAAGTATAACCACCTTTATTTTGTGGTAATCCTGCATTTGCATGAACTGAAATTGGAAATTTAGATACTTCACTTAATGTTTTAACATGTTTATGTACTTGTTTTGGTCCAGTTCCACAGTTAAAACCTAAAGATAAGATATTAAATGGTTCTAAAATAGTTGCAATTGTAGTAGCATCTGTTCCTATAAGCATAGTTCCGCTAAGTTCAATAGTAACTGATACCATTATTGGTATATGTGAAGCAACATCTTGAAGTGCATGAAGCGCAGTTTTTATTTGTAAAGGGTCTTGACAAGTTTCAAGTAAAAATACATCTACTCCTCCATCAACTAATCCTTTTGCCATTGTTTTATAACCTTCATACATTTCATCATATTCAATATGCACTAAAGAAGGTAACTTTGTACCAGGACCAATTGAACCTAAAACATATCGTGGTTTATCATCACTTTCATATTTAAGACAAACCTCTTTAGCTAAACTAGCTCCTAATTTAGATAGTTCGTATGACATATGACCAATATCATATTCATTCAAGACCCATGGCATTGAACCAAAAGTATTTGTACTTATTAAGTTTGCATCTGCTTTCGCATAAGCATTATAAATATTTTTAATTACATCAGGTGCAGTTAAGTTTAATAACTCATTGCATCCTTCTAGATTTTTTCCCTCAAAAACCCAACTTTCATCTTTTATATCAGCAATTTGTAGCTGTGTTCCCATAGCTCCATCAATTACTAAAACCCTATTTTGAATAACTTCTTCTATTTTTTCTCTCATATTTTTCTCTAGTATAATTATTATTAATAAAAATTATTAATATTATATATTAACCCTTGTTAAGAAGCATTTAAAAGCTTTATCTCTTTTTAAGAACTACTCTTATAACACTTGCTTCTCCTTGGTGCCCTTTACCTTCGTTTAAATATACAAGTTGTTCTTTTACACTTATTTTTTCACATAAATTAAACCTATTTATAAAGTCATCAACTTCATATAATAAATCTAAATCTTTAGGTCCACCACTAAAATAGTTCATCTGTTCTTTTGAAAAAAATTCACCTATAAAGTAACCATTGTTTTCTAAAGATAGCTCTATTTTATCAAATAACTTATCCCTTTGATATATAGGAATATGCAAATATGAAGTAACAATAACATCATACTTTTTTAAAGGTATCCACTCTTCTAAGTCAATACATAGTGTATCAATTTCTAAACTATTTTTTAATGCCTCTTTTTTTAGCTTTTCTAAACCTACATTTGATGCATCAATTGCATCAACACTAAATCCTTTCTTTGCAAAATAGACTGCATTTCTTCCTTCTCCCTCACCTAAACAAAGCATATTTTTTGAACTTGAAAATAGATTTTCGCAAGATTTTAAAAATTCATTTACATTAGTTCCGTACAAATATCCATCTCTTGAAAACTTTTTATTCCATAACTCTTGTTGTGTCATTATAAAAATACCCCTTTATAAATTGGCAAAATAGTATCAAAAAAAGTTTAAAGGCATATTTTAATCCTATTAAATAAAAATATCTTCACTTTTATTTAATATAATCTTAGATACACTATTGTTTAAAATTTTAATCAGGATAATTTGAGATGACAGAAGCTAAATACATCTGGATGGATGGAGAGTATGTAAATTGGCATGATGCAAAAACTCATGTTTTAAGTCATACTTTGCATTATGGTAATGGTGCAATTGAGGGAACGAAAGCATATAAAACTGTTGATGGTAGATGTGCGATTTTTAAACTTAATGAGCATACAAAAAGACTTATAAATTCATCAAAGATGACACTTATGGATGTGCCATTTAGTGTAGAAGAGCTAAATAAAGCGCAAGTTGAGTTACTTCAAAAAAATGAACTTTTTGAAGGTGCTTACATAAGACCACTTGTTTATTTAGGTTACGGAGTAATGGGTCTTTATCATAAACAAGCACCAGTTAAAGTATCAATTGCTGCTTGGGAGTGGGGAGCATATCTAGGAGAAGAAGGGCTTAAAAAAGGTGTAAGAGTAAAAATTTCATCAATGACAAGAACTCCTAATACTTCAGGTATGGGAAAAGCAAAAGCTGTTGCTAACTATCTTAACTCTCAAATGGCTAAATTTGAAGCTGTTGAAGCTGGCTATGATGAAGCACTATTAAGAGATGACCAAGGATATATAGCAGAAGCTAGTGGTGCGTGCTTTTTTATTGTAAGAGATGGAGTTTTAATCTCACCTCCAAATGATAACTCATTAGAGTCAATAACACAAGCAACAATTATAGATCTTGCAGAAGATTTAGGAATAGAAGTTGTAAGAAGAAGAGTAACAAGAGAGGAGATTTACATTGCAGATGAAGCATTTTTTACAGGAACTGCTGCTGAAGTTACACCTATAAAAGATGTGGATGCAAGAGTAATAGGAAGTGGTTCAAGAGGCCCAATCACAGAAAAACTACAAACTGCATATTTTGATGCAGTAAGTGGTAAAAATGAAAAGTATTTAAAATATTTGACATATATAAATTAAAAGGAAAAATATGCCAATAGATAACGACTATTTCAAAAATAGACAACAACAAAATAACAATAATTCAAATGGTGGAGGTAAAGGTAATTATCAACCTCCTTTTGAGCCACCAGAATTTTTCAAAAATTTTGGTAAAAAAGCAGGTTTTTTATATGCAATTATTATTATTGTAATAATGATGTTCGTATTTAAACCATTTGTTATAATAGAATCAGGACAAGTAGGTATTAAAGTTACAACAGGTAAATATACTGAAACACCACTAAGACCAGGTTTTCATTTGTATATTCCAGTATTTCAAAAAGTTATCATAGTTGATACTAAAGTTAGACTTATTAACTATATGTCATCTGAACAAATTAACGGTCAGTTTGATAGAAGTATTAGAATGAATCCTGCAATTAATATTCTTGATGCAAGAGGTTTACCTGTTTCAATTGAATTAACAGTACAATATAGATTAACAGCAGAAGGTGCACCAGTAACAATTGCTACTTGGGGTCTTGGATGGGAAAACAAAATCGTTGACCCAGTTGTAAGAAATATTGTAAGAAATGTTGTTGGTGAATTTAATGCAGAAACATTACCAACAAAAAGAAATGAAATTGCAACTATGATTGAAAATGGAATTAGAACAAAAATTGAAGCTTTAGAAGGAAGACCAGTTTCTGTTGAGTCTGTTCAACTAAGAGAAATAGTTTTACCTCCAAAAATTAAAGACCAAATTGAAAGAGTTCAAATTGCAAATCAAGAAGCTCAAAGAGTTAGATATGAAGTAGAAAGAGCTAAACAAGAAGCTGAGAAAAAAGCTGCACTTGCAAAAGGGGAAGCAGATAAAAACAGAATTGAAGCTCAAGGTAGAGCAGATGCTGTAACTATTGAAGCTAAAGCTCAAGCTAAAGCAAATAAAGAGATTGCAAACTCTTTAACGCCTAAATTACTTCAAATGCAACAAATTCAAGTGCAAGGTAAATTTAACGAAGCACTTAAAACAAATAAAGATGCTAAGATTTTCTTAACACCTGGTGGTTCAACTCCAAATATCTGGGTTGATACAAAAGACAAATCAAGAGATAGCGCAATTAATAAATAATAAATTAGAAGTAGGAAACTACTTCTAATTTTATCTACAACAGCTACATTTAATTAAAGAATTACTTGACACCCCAAATATTTTCTAGTAAAATTCGCCCACTTAAAGAGGAAGAAGGAAATTACAGATGAGTATGATAGAACAAATTGACTGGGAAAAAATGAATAATTTAATTCCAGTAATTACTCAAGAAGCAAATACAAATGAAGTTTTGATGCTTGCATATATGAATAAAGAAGCTCTTAACTTAACAATAAAAACAAAAGTTGCTCATTATTTTAGTAGAAGTAAACAAAGAATTTGGAAAAAAGGTGAGAGTTCTGGTCATCTTCAAAATATAAAAGAGATTTTATTAGATTGTGATAATGATACTATTTTATTAAAAGTTGAACAAATTGGGGTTGCCTGCCATACTGGTAGAAAATCTTGTTTTTTTACAAACTTAGAAACAAATGAAGAGATTTCACAAGTAGAAATTAACACAACTTCTACTTATGGAGTAATAGATACTTTATACCATACAATTATCAAAAGAAAAAATGATGACCCTAAAAAATCATATACTTCAAAACTATTAAATGGTAAACAAAACTCAATGCTTAAAAAGATAGTTGAAGAAGCAGGTGAATTAACATTTGCAGTTAAAGATAACAATGAAGAAGAGATTGTTTATGAAGCAGCTGATTTAATGTATCACTGTTTAGTTGCCATGGCAAGTAAAGATATAAATCCTGATAGAGTAAAACAAGAGTTAGCAAGAAGATTTAAAATGTCAGGAATAGAAGAGAAAAACTCAAGAAAAGAGGATTAAACTCTTCTTTTACTTCTTTTTATATAATATTTTATTACCCTCTTTGTCAAATAAAGGATATTTTTTCTCATTTTTTTTCATCTTTTCAACAATTGCATCTTCTAAGTTTATATCATAAGCCATACATATTCTAATCAAATACACTGCAATATCAGCTATTTCTTCTTTTAAATGCTCTTTTTTTTCACCACTTAAACTTTTTGAACTTTCAAAATCTAACCATTGAAATATCTCTAATAACTCTGAAGCTTCTACACTTAAAGCCATTGCTAAATTTTTAGGATTATGATGTTTATCCCAATCTCTTTGTTTTGAAAACTCATTTATTATTTTTTGAATTTTTTGCATATTCATAAGAAGCCTTTTTATTTTTATAAAAAGTAATATATAGTAGGTTTATTAAAAACGAAGTAAAGAGACTAAACTCTTTACTTACTAGTTAGTGGCAACCACATCCTCCACCACTTTTAGATGAACTTGCTTGACTTGCACCTGCTGTACTACAAGCACTTACACCAGGAGGCGTAGTTGGTTGAATTGAGTCATTTGATGCTTTATCGCTAACTTCATCAACATATGCTATAAGTTTTGAAGCAGCTTGCATATATCTTTTTGCAGATTCAGACTCAGGTTGGAAATAAACAACTGGTTTACCAGTATCTCCACCTTCTCTAATTGCTGGCTCTATTGGTAAATGACCAAGAACTTGAGTATTATACTGTTCTGCTAATTCATTACAAGTTCCCATTCCAAAAATATCAGACTCTTCATTACATTTTGGACAAATAAAACCGCTCATATTTTCAATAATTCCACCAATTGGAATATGCAATTTTTCAAACATATCTAAACTTCTTCTACTATCATCAAGTGCAACATGTTGTGGAGTTGTTACATTAATACCACAAGTTACAGGTACACTTTGAGCAAGAGTTAATTGAGCATCACCAGTTCCAGGAGGCATATCAATAAATAATATATCTAAATCTTCCCATAAAATATCTCTTAATAGTTGCTCAATAGCTTTCATAATCATAGCACCTCTCCAAATAAGTGCCTGTCCTTCTTGCATTAGTGAGCCCATAGACATTACATCAACACCATAAATTCTAAAAGGTTTTGCTTTATTTCCTATTACTTCAACTTCTCTTCCTTGTAATCCCATCATTCTAGGGATATTTGGACCGTAAATATCAGCATCTAAAATACCAACTCTTTTACCTTGCATAGCTGCAGCAACTGCTAAGTTTACCGTAGTTGTTGACTTACCAACACCACCTTTTCCTGAACTTACCATTACAAAATTCTTAATATGTGGAGCAATATTTTTACCACTTGTACTATTACTTTGCTGTTTTGGAGCTTCAGGTTTTTTAATATTTATTGATATGTTTTCAACTAAACCTGACAAAGCTTCTGAAATATCTTCTCTTAGTTTTGCCTCTACATCTTGCGCACTTGAAGTAATTTCAAGGGCAATTATACAGGCAGAACCATCAGTTTGAACATCTTTAACAAAACCAAATTCCATTATTGATTTAGCAAAGCCAGGATATTTAACATTTTCTAAAGCACATTTAATATCTGCTACTGTTGCCATTTTAATTCCTTAATTTTAATATTTCCGTTATTATAATCTAAATAGGATAATTATTGTCTTAATTAGAAATAACAATTTCTTGTATAGTATTTTACTAAAAGTAAAATATCTTTTACCTAAAATTTAGCTAAAAAAAAAGAGTGGAAAACTTCCACTCTTTTAAAATAATAAAACTCTTATTGAGCTTCAAGCATTTTATCTCCATGTTCATCAACAATCTTTTGTGTGATTTTATATGAACAAAATTTTGGTCCACACATAGAGCAAAACTCTGCTTCTTTAAAAACATCTTGAGGAAGAGTTTCATCGTGATACTCTTTAGCTCTATCTGGGTCTAAACAAAGTTCAAATTGCTTATTCCAATCAAAACTATATCTTGCATCACTCATCTCATCATCTATATCTCTAGCGCCTTTTCTTCCTCTTGCAATATCTGCACTATGTGCAGCAATTTTATAAGCAATAATACCATTTCTTACATCTTCTGCATTTGGTAATCCTAAATGCTCTTTTGGAGTAACATAACAAAGCATAGAAGCACCATGCCATCCACCAACAGCAGCACCAATAGCAGAAGAAATATGGTCATATCCAGCAGCAATATCAGTAGTTAATGGTCCTAAAATATAAAATGGAGCTTCATGACAATACTCTTTTTCTAATTTCATATTTCTTTCAATTTGATTTAAAGGAACATGTCCTGGACCTTCAATCATAACTTGAACATCTTTTTCCCAAGCTCTAAGTGTTAATTCTCCTAAAACTTTTAACTCTGATAATTGTGCTTCATCACTTGCATCTGCTAAACAACCTGGTCTTAAAGAGTCACCTAAAGATAAAGATACATCATACTTTCTACAAATCTCTAAAATATCATCAAAAGCTTCATAAAATGGATTTTCTTTATGGTAATGCATCATCCATGCAGCCATTAAAGAACCACCTCTTGAAACAATTCCCATTTTTCTTTTTGCTATATGAGGCATGAATCTAAGTAAAAAACCTGCATGAATAGTAAAATATGACACACCTTGTTTAGCTTGTTTTTCTAAAGTTTCTAACATTTTTTCAATAGTTAAATCTTCAATCTTATCTTTAACATCATGTAAAATTTGATAAATTGGTACTGTTCCAATTGGTACTGTTGAGTGCTTAATTACTGCTTCTCTTATGGCATCTAAATCTCCACCTGTACTTAAATCCATAATAGTATCTGCACCATATTTTAAAGATACATCAACTTTTTCAACTTCTCCTTCAATATCTGAAGCAAGTGCTGAAGAACCAATATTTGCGTTAATTTTACAGCTTGATGCTAATCCTATTGCCATAGGATTTAAGTGCTTATGATTTACATTTGCTGGAATAATTAACCTACCCCTTGCAACTTCGCTTCTTACAAGTTCTGGTTCAATTTTCTCAACTTTTGCAACATATTCCATATCAGGTGTAATAATGCCTTTTTTTGCATAATACATCTGAGTTCTAACATTATCATCTTTATGATTGTCAAGCCAATCTCTCATAATAAAAATCCTAACATAAAATTTGACTGATTATATCAAATTTTTTTTATATAAGCTTAATTATTTAATGTAAATTAACATTATTAAGATTTACGTTTCGATTTTTCATAGGGTTTTTTGTATAATTGAGTTTAGTTTGAATATAGGGAAAATTTATGAGTAAGAAAATTAGTGATAAAATAGACTCTTTACCACCATTACCTAAAAGTGTAATAGAGTTAGAGAAGTTCAGAAAGCTTCCAAACAAAGACCCAGATGAATTATTAAAAATAATAGAAAAAGACCCTTTAATAGTTACTACACTATTAAGAGTTGCAAACTCTTCAATGTTTGCTTTTAGAAGTAGAGTGGATACTGTACATAGAGCCATCTCTTTACTTGGTGTAAATTTTTGTATATCTATTGCTCTTGGTTCTGTTGTACAAGATTTAATTAGATCTAATCTTGAAGCATATGCAATTTCAACAGATGAGTTTATGGAAAACTCTAATTTAGCATCATCTTTTGTACATAACTGGATGCATTCAATTGAACCTAATTTAAAAGATGACTTGATACTTGCAGCATTTTTACAAGAAGTAGGTAAGTTTATTATTTCTGATGTTGTAATAGAGAATAACCAAATAAATGAGTTTCAAGAAATGCTAAAAGAAGATGTTTCAAAAGCTGAAAAGGAGTTTACAGGTTTTACTTGTGCTAAAATTACTGCAAATATCTTTAAGCATTGGAAACTTGACCCAAATTTAATTTTTTCTATTGGCTTTGTGCAAAACTTAAATTCATGTCCAAAAGAGTTCATAAAAAAATGTCAAATTTTAGAAATAACAAAATATGTGTGTGAAATGACAGCTCCATTAAGTGAAAGAAATATTCAAAAAGCTATAAATAAAGCTATTGAATATGATTTTGATATTGAACCATTAGTAAACACTATTGATAACCTGAAAGCAAAAACTAGTAACAAAGCTTAAATTTAGCATAAGTTACATTAGACTATAATTTGTAACTTTTTTACACAAGGGGAAAGTTTGTCTAATGTAACATTGATTATACTTTGTGCAGGAAATTCATCAAGATTTACACTAAAAGC
The DNA here is from genome assembly GCF_002837275.1 of Malaciobacter halophilus. Taxonomy (GTDB): domain Bacteria; phylum Campylobacterota; class Campylobacteria; order Campylobacterales; family Arcobacteraceae; genus Malaciobacter; species Malaciobacter halophilus. The sequence goes on from NZ_NXIF01000024.1 coordinate 11,542, forward strand.
TAAAAAACAGTGGCTTAGAGTAGATAATGATCCGATTTGGTTGCATGTTTCAAAAAAACTCATTTCTTATCATAACTTTGATAAGGTTATTGTTACTTCACATAAAAATGAAATTAACTATATGACAAACTTTAGTGATGATATTACTTTTGTAGAAGGTGGAGATACAAGACAAAATTCAATAAAAAATGCATTAAATGAAGTAAAAACAGATTATGTAATGATTACAGATGTTGCAAGAGTTGATGTCCCTATTGAAGTTATTCATAAGCTCATAGAACTCAAAAATGAAGCAGACTGTATTGTTCCTGTATTAAATGTTGCAGACACAGTTGTCTATGAAAATGAAACTATCAATAGAGATAAAGTAAAACTTATCCAAACTCCTCAACTTTCAAAAACTAAAATCCTAAAACATGCTTTAAATACTAATCTTGACTTTACTGATGATAGTTCAGCAATAAAAGCAGTAAATGGTACTATAAAATATATACAAGGTAGTCAAAGAAGTAAAAAATTAACTTTTAGTGATGATATAAATATACTTAAAAACCTTAATTCGCCAAGTAAAGACTCTTTTACAGGTATTGGATATGATATTCACCCTTTTGAAAATGATAAACAGATGTTTTTAGGTGGAATACATATTGATGTGCCTTATGGATTTAAGGCTCATAGTGATGGAGATGTGTTGATACACTCTGTTATTGATGCACTATTAGGTGCAGCTTGTGCTGGAGATATAGGAGAGTTTTTCCCAGATACAAGTGAAGAATACAAAGATGTAGATTCAAAAACTTTATTAAAACATATTGTAAACTTTATTTACAATGTTGGATATGAAATAATAAATATTGATTTAACAATAATTGCGCAACAACCTAAAATTAATCCTTATAAAACTTTAATAAAATCTAAATTAGCAGAGCTTTTAAATATAGAAAAACGTTTTATAAATATAAAAGCAACCACTGCAGAAAAGTTAGGTTTTATTGGAAGAAAAGAAGGAGTTGCTGTGCAAAGTGTAGCAACACTAAAATACTATGATTGGAAGAAAAAATGAATATATTAATAATTGAGAGTGAAATTTATTTAGCACAAAAAGTTGTTTCTAGACTACTAGATGATGGACATAGCTGTGATTATGTAGAGTCACCAAATGTAGATAGTTTAACAAAAGAGTATGATATTGTACTATTGTCAACATCATTACCCGCAATGCAATGTAACAATATTATTAAAAAATATAAAGACTCTATTATTATTCTTTTAGTATCTTACATATCAGATGAAACAGTTACTAATCCAATTAAAGATGGGGCAAAAGATTATATTATGAAACCATTTATTATGGATGAATTAGTAAGAAAAATTTACCACTATAAAGAGTGTAGGTCGCTAAAGCAAGAACTTAATACTATGAGAAGATATCTTGATTTTATGTTTAAAGATATTGAATTAGAAGAGACGACATTACCTCCTTCTTTCCCTGTTTTAGTAGAGACAAATTCTCAAAAATGCGCGGATAAATTAGTTTTTGAACTTTCAAGAAAACTAGATATGGGCATAAAATTTATCTCTCTTAGCAATGATAATTGGCAAAAGGAGCTTAATAGTTCATTTAAGGGTATAGTATATTTAACTGATTATCATACATTAAAGAAAAATGCAAAAGATAATTTACTTAAGTTAATTGAAGATAAAAAATGTGTATTAACTTCTTTAGAGAAAGAAGAGGAGTTTCCTTTCAAAAAAGTAGAATTTAATAAACCAGATTTAGTTGTTTTAAATAATAATATAATGACAATTAATGATTATGTAAAGCTTATGGTACTATCATTTCAATCTAAATATCCAGATACGGAACTTAGTAAAAAACTTGGTATTTCAAGAAAATCTCTTTGGGAAAAGAGAAAAAAACTTGGTATTGAGAAAAAGAAATAAGGAATTAACTTGAGAAAATTCTTCTTAACTGTTTGTTTTAGTGGCTTAAGCCCTAAAGCACCTGGAACTGTTGGAAGTATTGTTGCACTTTTTTTAGGTGTTTTATTATTACAATATATTCATGAATCAACTCTATTTTTACTTGCTTTTTTAATCTCTGTAATTGCTGTTAAGCAAATTAACAAATATGAAGAAGATGTAAAAGAGCATGATAGTAAAGAAATCGTAATTGATGAACTTGCTGGTATGTGGATTGCTCTTTCTATTTGTGGTATTACTCCAGAAAATATCTATTACTTAGCACCTATTGCTTTTATATACTTTAGAATTTTTGATATTTGGAAACCTTCTATTATAGGAAGAATTGATGAAAATGTAAAAGGTGGTTGGGGTGTTATGGGTGATGACATCGTAGCTGGATTTGCAGCTGGTATTGCAGCTAGTGGGACTTACTTTTTAATTGAGAAGTTTATCTTACCTACAATATAAAACAAACGATTAATGTCGTTTGTTTAAATAATCTACTCTAATTTAAAACTTTAACACAAAGATTGCAAAATAAGATAACTTATTTTACAATCTTAGCGAATTCTGAAAAGATATACTTCGACTCATGAGGACCTGGACTAGCCTCTGGGTGATGTTGAACAGAAAAAATCTCTTTATTTTTATATCTTACACCCTCAATAGTATTATCAAATAGATTCATATGTGTTACTTCTGCTATTTGTGTAATGCTATCTGGTACATTATAGTTATGATTTTGTGCAGTTATTTCAACAATTTTAGTCTCTGGATTAGCAACTGGATGATTTCCACCATGTTGTCCAAATTTTAATTTATATGTATCAAATCCATGTGCTATTGATAACATTTGGTGCCCTAAACAAATAGCAAATATTGGAATATCTGATTTTATAAGTTTTTGAACTTGTTCTTTCTCTTTTGTTAAAGTAAGAGGATCACCAGGACCATTTGATAAAAAAACTCCTCCAATCTCTTTTGCTTCAAATCTAGCTATTAAATCATCAGCTTTAAAACTTGCAGGTACAACTTCAACTTCAAGTCCTGATTCAACTAGCTCATTTAAGATATTTCTTTTTACTCCAAAATCAATAACAACAACTTTTTTATCACTCATTACTGCTTTGTTATAACTCATTTTAGAGTGATTCCATGCACCATATTTATGAATATATGGTTCTTGTGTTGTTACTTCTTCTATATAGTTAATATCTTCAATTCTAGGACTTTGTTCTAATAGTTTTTTTAATTCATCTTTATCATGAATCTCAGTTGAAGCTATCATCATCATAGCTCCTTCATCCCTTACTATCTTAGTTAAATATCTTGTATCAATATCACAAATACCCAAAACATTATGCTCTTTTAATAAAGAGTCTAAATCACCTTTAGCTCTAAAGTTTGAATATTCATGATGATAGTTTCTAACTAATACTCCTTTACAATGGCAAGATCTGCTTTCCATATCATCTTCATTTACACCAACATTACCAATTTCAGGCATTGTAAATGTAACAAATTGACCAGCATATGAAGGGTCAGAGATTATTTCTTGATACCCAGTCATAGATGTATTAAATACTATTTCTCCAACACTTGTACCTGTTGCACCAAAAGAATTTGCTTCTAAAAAAACTCCATTTTCTAAATATATCCAAACTTTTTGCATGTTACATTAACCCTCTTTTTATTAATTCTTCTTCATACAATCTATTGTAAACAATATCGTACTCTTCAGTACCTGGAATTAACTTTCTTTTGTAGTGTTTTATTTTTTCAAAAACTACACCATCTGCTTTTTCAAAACCTTTTAAAAACTCATCAATTGAAGTAAAAATTACATTTTTAACTTGATTGTCTGAACAAGTATAATGGATATAATCTTCTTCCCATAAAAAATCTAGTATCTTATGTGCAATATCTGAAAATCTATCTTCATTATTTAAAATTACACCAAACTCATTTGCCATTCTTTTTTTAGTCATCCAAAAAAGTTGTCTATAATCTGCATTTAAAAACTCTATTTCTGCTTCTTGTTCTTCTAAAATATCTGCAACTTTTTCATCTAAATCGTGTTCATTATCAATATCTTCTACCAAGATTCTTTCAATCTCTTGAATAATCTCTTCTTTTGTTTTTCTAATTTCAACAAAATCACAATTTACTAAGTCTCTTGCAACTCTCCTTGCAATGTATTTTGTATGATGTAACTTTATTCTCATAGCCTACCCTCTTATAATAGTATCGTCTCTCTCTGGTGAAGTTGAAATAATTCCAACTTTTACTCCTGTAAGTTCTTCAATTCTTTCAATATATTTTTTTGCATTTTCTGGAAGTTTGTCAAATTCTCTAACTCCAACAACACTATCCCATCCATCCATTTCTTCATAAATAGGTTTAACATTTTCTAAATCACTTGGCATATAATCAATTCTCTCTTTATTATAATCATATGCAACACAAATTTTTATTTTAGGAAACCCATCTAAAACATCAAGTTTCATTAAAGATAATTGGTCACAACCATTTAATCTACTTGCATGTTTTACAGCGATTGCATCAAACCAACCACATCTTCTTCCTCTTCCTGTTGTAACACCAACTTCTTTACCAATATCAGCAATTTTTTGACCTTGCTCAGTAAAATCTTCAGAAGGAAAAGGTCCATTACCAACTCTTGTAGTATAAGCCTTAACAATACCAGTAACTACTCCAATATCTTTTGGACTTAGACCAAGTCCAGTACAAGCTCCTGCACTTACTGTACTTGAAGAAGTAACATAAGGATAAGTTCCATGGTCAATATCAAGTAGTGTTCCTTGTGCACCCTCAAGTAATACTTTTTTACCTTCATCTAGTGCTTTCCAAACCATATTTGTAGTATTTGCAATATATGGTTCAAGTTTTTGCTTGTAAGAATCTAATAGTTTAGTTAATTCATCTTTTGATGGAGTTTCAATATCTAATACGTCAAAAATCGCTCTATTTTGCTCAAAAAATTCAATAATACTTTTTGCTAATTTTGTTGAATTTAATAATTCGCCAACTCTAAAACCTGACCTTGCAATCTTTTCTGCATATGCTGGGCCTATTCCTTTTCCAGTTGTACCTATTGCCTTATCACCTTTTAGTTTCTCTTTAGCTTGGTCTATTTGAGCATGATATGGTAGATTTAAATGGGCTTTATCTGAGATAAATAACCTACCTTCTAAATTTTCAAACTGTTCCATCTCTTTAATAATTGACTCAGGAGAAACAACAACTCCATTTCCAATTATATTTATTGCTTTTGGATTTAAAACACCAGAAGGAATTAAGTGCAATGCATATCTTACACCCTCTACCCAAATTGTATGACCGGCATTGTGTCCACCTTGACTTCTACAAACCATATCATAATTTTGGGCAAGCATATCTACCATCTTACCTTTTCCTTCATCACCCCATTGAATTCCAACTATTAAGTCCGCTTTCATTATCTTTAATCCTCTAAAATTTTTAATAAACTATCAGTATAAAGTGCAAATCCAAGTGAAGTAAGTCCTTCACTACTATACATTCCACCTCTACTTAAAATTGAGTTACCATCAATAACTCTATAATAAATCCCATCATAATATTTTAATGAACCATAATATAAAGGAGAGATTACAATATTATCATAATCTACTTCTAAGGCCTTATTATGTAGGTTTTCTAGTTCATCTTTAATACTATTTGGTACAACTTTAATCGCTTCTTTTAAATCACTTATATCTTTTACTTCTAAAAGTTTTGTTAACCACTCATTTTTTAATTCAAAAAGTTGAGCAATTTCTCCATTTTTAAATAGTTCAATATCTAAATTTAACTCTTCACTAATAATTCTTGGTATTTTGATATTAGCTATTTGTAAAACAGGTTTAATATTAAGCTCTTTTAAGATTTTCACATTTAAATTTATAATATCAGCAATATTATTATGACTAATCCATTCGCATCCTATTTGATACTCTTCATTTGCAGGATAAGTAAAAATAGGTTGAATATAAAACCACTTTTTATGACTTGTAGTTCTTCCTAATCTTTTTGTAATAATTCTTACTACATCAAGTGTAGAGTCTGCTCTTAAAGAAACCTGTTCATTATCTTTATCAGAAAATTTTATTAGTTTTCTTCCATGCTGTATTGATTGGTGTTGAGAGTAAGAAAAGTTTGGTGTAATAATCTCTTCAAAATCATTACTATCCAAAATAGTACTTACTTTATACTCTAACTCTCTTTTTTGCCTTGCTTTTTTTCCAAAGTATAATCTACTTCCATTTGGTATTTCGTGTTCGAAAATCATAAATTAAGCCTTAAACATTTTTGATGAAAACACTTTATTAGCTGTTCCATCAAAAGTTCTTACTCCAAGTTCATCTAATGCTAACTCTATTGCATTTACAACCCATGTAGCTTCAAAATCTTCTACTAATCCCATATGATTAATTCTAAAGATTTTTCCCTTTAAGTGGTCTTGTCCACCTGCAATATTTATATTATATTTAGTCTTTAAAATCTTTCTAATTTCATTTGAATGTTCACTAAAAATAGCTGTCATTGCATTTGCAGGAACATTTGGGTAGATTTCAAGACCTATTGCTGTTAAAGCCTCTTTTGTTGCATCTGCTCTTTTACTTGTATCTTCAAAAAGTTTATCAAAACCTATATTTTGTTTGATATAAGTTAAAATCTCTTTAAGACCAATAATTAAAGTAGTTGCTGCTGTCCATGCAGTTGTATTAGTTTTTTGTTTTTTTATTTCAGTTGCTAAATTAAAATAAAAACCTCTTGATTTTTTTTCAATTTTTTCAACAGCATCATTACTAAATCCAATTACAGCAAGCCCAGGAGGAAGCATAAGTGCTTTTTGACTACCTGTAATAACTGCATCTAAATTTGTTGTATCAATTTTTTCTACTCCAACTGCTGTAATTCCATCTGCAACAATTGTAATATTTTTATTAATCTTTTTAACTTCTTTTGCTAACTGTTCAACTGGATGTCTTAAACCTCCAGCACTTTCACAAAGTTGAATAAAAATCGCATCAATATCTTTATCATTTTTAACTGCTTCAACTACTGCTTCAACACTTACAGGAGTATTCCACTCATTTTTTATTTCAGTATATTCAATATCAAAGGCTTTACAGATTTTTCCAAATCTTTCGCCAAATTTTCCTGAGTTGATAGTTAAAGCTTTTTTATGAGTTAAATTAGTAACACAAGCTTCCATTGCACCTGAACCACTTGATGCAAGCATTACTACCTCATCCATTTCATAAAGTTCAAATAGTAGTTCTCTTGTTTGTGCAAATATTGCTTCAAATTCTGGCGTTCTATGATGTATAGTTACGTCTGCCATCGCTTTTCTTACAAATTCTGGTACAGGAGTTGGACCTGGTGTTAATAGCATATCTAATATCCTTAAAACATATCTTTTTTAGTAAAACTCAATATTTTATCTAAATCTAAATTATGAAGAGGTTAAGGCTTTTTTTACACATTTTTTATAAAAAATTAAATTTTTATAGATAAGCTATTGACTTTCCCATTTTTTTTCTTTATAATCTCTATAATTTATGACTTTTTATATAAAAGTCAATAATTTATTAAAGGAAGAAGACATGGCAAAAGAATTAAAAGAGAAAAAAGTTGCAAAAATAGCTAAAAAAGCTGCAAAAAAAGTAGTAAACAAGAAAAAAGATGTAAAAAAAGTTGCAAAAAAAGTTGCAAAAAAAGTAAATAAATTAAAATTAACTAAACCAAAAAAAGCTAAAAAAGCTGCAAAAAAATTAGCTAAAAAAGCTGCATAATTTTAAGGCTAGTTTTATACTAGCCTTTTTTATAACTACTTATATACACTTCTAAATTTATTACTTCCAAATAGAAAAAAAGATAAAATCAAAGATTAAGAAATTTCAAGGATTATCATGAGCTTAGATATTTGGCTTACGCTATTTATTGCTTCAATTTTTTTATCTATTTCTCCAGGTGCTGGTGCAGTTGTATCTATGAATTATGGATTAAAATATGGATTAAAAAAATCATATGGTGCAATTTTAGGTTTACAAACTGGACTGTTTTTACAAACTTTTATTGTTGTAATTGGTCTTGGAACAATTATTTCAAAATCTGTAATGCTTTTCAATATAATAAAATGGCTTGGAGTTTTATATTTATTATATTTAGCTTTTAGTAAAATCTTTGAAAAAGTAGAATTAATTGAAGAAGAGAAAACAATTAATAAATATAGTTTTAAAAAAGCCTATATTAGCGCTACACTAATAAATCTTACAAATATAAAATCAACTGTTTTTTTAGTTGCTTTTATTCCTCAGTTTATAAATACACAAAGTTCTATGTTAGTTCAATTTATGATTATATGCTTAACTTTATGTATTGTTGATACAGTTGTAATGACAGGATATTCAACTCTTGCTTCAAAACTTAAATTTTTAGTAAAAGATGTAAAAGCTATGAAAATTCAAAATAGAATTACAGGTTTTTTTCTTGCCTTAGCAGCTTTTTTTGTCTCAACAGCAAAGAGAGCATAAAATTTCAAAATTTTATAAACTACTATTTTTTGGTACTTTTCAGAAGATTTATTACTAGTTAGTAGCTTTTTATACTTAGCTTTACTTGACATATACTACTAATTAGTAGTATAATTTCGCCAAGGAGTTTTTGTATGGGAAAAAAAACTACAAAAAGTTATGGAAAACGAACTGATAAATCTATGAAAGCAGTAGTAAGATTAGAAAGACTAAGATTAAAAATTCATAATAAAACAGTAAGTTATTTAAATAGTTTTAACCTTACATTTAACCAGTTTAAAGTTTTAGAAGTTTTATATCATATGGGTGATTTAAATATAAGTTCTATTACTAAATTAACAATGAGTACTCCAGGAAATATCACAGTTGTGATAAAAAATCTCAAAAGAGATGGTTGGATTGCAACAATTCCTAACCAAGATGACAAAAGAGCTTCTATATTAACTCTTACTAATAAAGGTAAAGAAATTATAGAAGAAGTATTTCCTCTTCATGCAAAAAATCTTCATAATTGGATGGATGCTTTAAATGATGAAGAGCTTGATACTTTATATGAGCTTTTAAATAAGCTGTATAAAGCAAACTAAAAAAATTTAAATATATAGTACTAATTAGTACAATTAAAAGGATAAAGTAAATGACGAAAATAGTAAAACTTGGATTAGCTTCAATTTTAAGTGCAGGCGCATTATATGCAGGAACGTATAACGTAGATAAAAGTCACTCAACAGTAGGATTTAAAGTAAAACATATGATGATTTCTAATGTAAGTGGTAAATTTGATGATTTTACAGGCTCATTTGAATATGATGAAAAAACAAAAAAACTTAAATCTCTAAATGGTGTAATAAAAGTTTCATCTATTAATACAGCCAACAAAAAAAGAGATGCACACTTAAAAGAGTCTGATTTTTTTGCTGCTAAGAAGTATCCACAAATCAAGTTTAATCTTGACAAAATCGAAGATGATAAAGCATATGGAAAGCTAACAATGAGAGGTGTTACTAAAGATGTTGTTTTAGATGTTGAAGTAAATGGAACAATAAAAGATCCTTGGGGAAATACAAGAACTGGATTAGTATTAGAAGGTAAAGTAAATAGAATTGATTATGGGATAAAATATAATTCAATTTTAGAAGCAGGTGGAGTTGCTGTTTCAGAAAAAGTAAAATTAATAGTAGAACTTGAAGGAATATTAGCTAAGTAATTAGCTATATTCCAAATTTTAAAATTTATAAATGAACTCTTTACTTATATAAAGCACTTTAAAACTACTTTCATTAAATAAGACTTTTTTATGCCCCTTTTACACAATATTTTGTCACTTTGTTATGTTACAATAAAAATCTGTCTTTAAAATATGGTGCTTTTCTTACTCAAAAGCTAAATACTACAACTTAAAAAGGAAGTTAGTATGAAGAAGCTTTCACTCAGTTTTTTTAAGAATGGTCCAATCAAACTTACAAATGACTCACAATTTGTACTTGAAAAGAGTATTATTTATGAAGGAAAAAGTTTTGATTTGAATAAATGTACATTTATTTGTCGATGCGGAAGAAGCAAGAATCAACCTTTTTGCGAAGGCTCCCACTCAAATGCAAGATTTGATACAAGATGTAAAACTTCAAAAGAGAAGTTTTCTCAAACACTAAAAAACAACTCATTAACCTCAAAAACTAATGAACTTAATGAACCTCCACAACTTATAATAAAAGAAAACTCACCCATACTTGCAAAGGGTAATATTACATTAAAAATAAAAGATATTCCAGAAATTATAAATAGAAGAAAATTTAACCTATGCAGGTGTGGCAGTTCAAAGTATATGCCATTTTGTGACTGTTCACATAGTGATGTAGAAGGAAGATACTATACCTTTTAGTATAGTATCATAAGAAGTAGATTACTTATACTCTACTTCTTTTTCTCCATTTGCTAGCTCTCCAATTACATAACCATCAGTATTTGCTAAAACTGCATCAACATTTGAAGGATTTACTACTAAAACCATACCAACACCCATATTAAATGTTCTATACATCTCTTCTGATTCTACATACTTAGACATAAAATCAAATATAGGTAGAGTTTTAATTTTATCTTTGTAAACAACTGCTTTTAAATTATCAGGTAAAACTCTTGGAAGATTTTCTGTAATTCCTCCACCTGTTATATGAGCTAAGGCATTAATATTATTTTTATTTGCTTTAAACTCTTTAACATAAATTCTTGTTGGCTCTAATAATACATCTTTTAAAGGTTTACCATTAAAATCATCATCTAATGACATCTGTAATTTTTCTAAAAGAAGTTTTCTAACTAAAGAGAATCCATTTGAATGAACTCCAGAACTTGGAAGTGCAATTAAAACATCTCCTTCATTAACTTTTTCGATTCTATTTAATTCTTCTTTTTCTGCAATTCCTACACAAAATCCTGCTAAATCAAAATCACCCTCTTTATACATACCTGGCATCTCTGCAGTTTCACCACCAACTAAAGCACACTCACTTTGAATACATCCTTGTGCAATTCCTTTTACAACATCTGTTGCTTCATCAACTTCAAGCTTTGCTGTTGCATAATAATCTAGGAAAAATAGTGGCTCACCAAAGTTACATAATAAATCATTTGTACACATAGCAACTAAATCAATACCTACTGTATCAAACTTTTTAGAATCAATTGCTAGTTTTAATTTTGTTCCAACTCCGTCTGTTCCTGAAAGTAATACTGGGTTTTTATAACCAGTTGGTAACTCAAATGCACCTGCAAAAGAACCAATACCACCTAATACACCTGGTATTAAAGTTGATTTTACATGTGGTTTTATATTCTCAACAAACTGATTTCCTGCGTCTATATCAACACCAGCATCTTTATAACTTACTGTAGACATTATTTCCCTTTTTATGTTTTAAAGTTTAAAGCAATATATACTTGTATCTAATAAAGTGTTACTACTAACACAAATGTCTTTAAAAACTTCTGTAATTTTTTAGCACACACAAATATATCTATGTAATTTAAAATTTTTGTGGTATTATATCGAAAATTTAATAAAACAAAAGGACGGATTTTATGTCGTGTTCAATGAATGATACTCAAGCTTTTAATGAAATGATGGTACACGTACCAATGTGTACACATAAAGAGCCTGAAAATATTTTAGTAATCGGAGAAGCTAGTCCTGAGATAAAAAAAGAGCTAGAAAAACATAAGGGAAATATAGAGTTTGGAGATAAAGCTTTATTAAACTCTAAAGATGAAAAAAATATTGATGTAATAATTTTAACAGATATTGAAATTGATGAGTTGCTTTTAGCAAATATTGATAGAGTATTAAAAGATGATGGATTAATCACTTTTAAAACTCAAAGTTTTCACAATGATGAAAATAGACTAAAAAATGATTTAAAATTAGTTGGAACAAAATTTTGGATTGCAATGCCATTTAGATTTGGTCATAGTACAGCAATTTTAGCATCTAAAAAATATCATCCAACTGCAGATATTGTTCTTCAAAGATCAGATATAATTGATGATTTAGAATACTATTCAACAGAGATGCACTTGGCATCATTTGTTTTTCCAGCAGCAATACATAAAGCTTTAACTACAATAGCTAGAAGATAATCTTCTATAAACTACAATTAAAACTAAAATAAATCATTATTATAGTAAAATCTTACTATGAATAATGATTTGTTTAAAAATGCAATTGCCTTAACAGGTGGAATTTCAACAGGAAAAAGTACAGTTTGTAATCTATTTAAACTTCATGGTTTTTTAACTATTGATGCTGATAAAATTGCCCATAAACTTCTTGATGAGAATAGTGATAAAATCAGTAATATGTTTGGTACACAATATGTAAAAAATGGTAAAGTATTAAGAAAAGAGCTTGGAAAAATCATCTTTTCAAATGAAGATAATAAACTAAAACTTGAAGCTTTACTTCATCCTTTAATTAAAGAAGAGATTATAAAAGAATCAAAAGTTTTTGAAAAAGCAAATAAACCTTATTTTATTGATATACCTTTGTTTTTTGAAAAGATGCATTATCCTATTAGTAAATCTTTAGTTATTTATGCACCTAAAGATATTCAAGTACAAAGACTTATGAAAAGAGATAATATCAATAAAGAAGAAGCCGAACTTAAAATTTCAAACCAAATGGATATTGAAAAGAAAAAAGAGTTAGCAGATTTAGTAATAGATAATTCAAAAGATTTAAAAAACCTTCAAAAAGAAGTTGAAAGAGTTATTGGGGAGATAATATGACATATACAAAATATAGTGCAAGTGGGAATGATTTTGTAATTTTTCATTCTTTTACAAAAAAAGACTACTCAAAAGAGGCAATTAAGTTATGTAATAGAACAGAAGGAATAGGAGCAGATGGCTTAATTGTGCTTGTTCCACATAAAGATTATGATTTTGAATGGCTATTTTACAATAGTGACGGAAGTCATGCTGCAATGTGTGGAAATGGTACAAGAGCTTGTGCTCATTATGCTTATTCAAATGGCTTAGCACCATCTAATATGAAATTTTTAACAGGTGCAGGAACTATTGAATCAACTGTTGAAAAAGATATTGTTCAAACACAACTTACTAAACCTATTTTGATTAAAGATGAGTTTATTCAAGATGGTTTTACTTGGTATTTAGTTGATACAGGAGTACCTCATCTTGTAACAATAGTTGAAGACTTAGAAAAATATGATAATAGTTTAGCATCTAAGATGAGATATGAATATAATGCAAATGTAAATTTTGCAAAGATTGAAGATAAAAAAATCTATGTAAGAACTTATGAAAGAGGTGTTGAAGGTGAAACACTTGCTTGTGGAACAGGAATGGCAGCTTGTTTTCTAAGAGCACATAATTTAAGATTAGTAGATGATATTGCTAATGTATATCCAAAAAGTAAAGAAGAGTTAACTCTTACAAAAAAAGATGAAATACTTTACTTTAAAGGTGCTGTAAAAAAAATCTTTACAACATCAATTAATTAATAAGAGGGGAAATATGAAATTTAGTGCACCATTAAAATCAGATTCAATAAAAGTTATGCTTTTAGGAAGTGGAGAGTTAGGCAAAGAAGTCGTAATTGAAGCTCAAAGATTAGGAGTTGAAACAGTTGCAGTTGATAGTTATAATAATGCACCTGCACAACTTGTTGCAAATAAATCTTATACAATCAATATGAAAAATAAAAATGAGATTTTAGATGTAATAAGAAGAGAAAAACCTGATTTTATTTTGCCAGAGGTTGAAGCTATTAATATTGATGCTTTATTTACAGCTGAAAATGAAGGTTACCATGTAATACCAAATGCAGATGCTGTAAACAAAACAATGAATAGAAAAAATATAAGAGAGTTTGCAGCAGTTGATTTAAAACTTCCAACTTCAAAATATGAGTTTGTATCTACTTTTGAAGCCTTAAAAAAAGCAGCTTTAAATATTGGTTTTCCTTGTGTAATTAAACCTGTAATGAGCTCATCTGGACATGGACAAAGTATTGCAAAAAGTGAAGATGATTTAGCCTCTTCTTGGGAACTTGCGAAGGAAGCTAGAGGAGATGCTAGCGAACTAATAGTTGAAGAGTTTATCTCATTTGATTATGAAATTACACTTTTAACAGCAAGAAATGAAAATCAAACTGTATTTTGTGAACCAATAGGACATATTCAACAAGATGGTGACTATATCTTCTCATGGCAACCTATGAATATGAGTGAAACTGCAAAAAAAAGATCTCAAGAAATTGCCAAAAAAATCACTGATGGCTTAGGCGGAAGAGGTATTTTTGGAGTAGAACTTTTTGTTAAAGGTGATGATGTTTATTTTAGTGAAGTAAGTCCAAGACCACATGATACTGGAATGGTTACGATGATTACTCAAAGCCAAAGCGAGTTTGCACTTCATATTAGAGCAGTGCTTGGTCTTCCTTTAGATTTTATTGATTATGGAGCAGGAGCAAGTGCTGCTTATAAATCAAAAAATGATAGCTTTAATCCACAAATAGATGTTAATAATACTGTATTTACTAATACTTCTTATGTAAGAGTCTTTGGAAAACCTCAAAGCCACAAAGGAAGAAGAATGGCCGTTGCTTTAACTTTTGATAAAAATAGTAGCGATAAAGCTTTACAACAAGCAAAACAGATTATAGAAAATTTTGATGATTAAGACTCTTCTAAAGATTCCAATATTGGAATCTTTAGAGTAAACTCTGCTCCTTTAAAACTATTTCCTTCATATTCAAACTCTTTATTTTTTACAGATATTTCACCATTCATATGTTTTACTAAAATCTCTTCACACATATAAAGTCCTATTCCTGTTCCTAAACTTTTATGTTTTGTTGTAAAGTATGGTTCAAAAATTTTTCCTATAACATTTACAGGTATTCCCCCTGCATTGTCAAGTATTTTCAATACTGCATTGTTCTCTTTATCTTTAAAAATATCAACAAAAATATATTTATATTCAAGCTCTGACTCTTCTAATGCATCTCTTGCATTGTTTATTAGATTCATTATTACTTGAATAAGTTCATTATCAAATCCAAAAAGATTAATATCTTCAATATTTTCAACAATATCAATCTCTCTATTTTTAAGTTTTGAACTAACTAAAAAAAGCGCTTTTTTATAAGTATTTACAATATTAAAGCTAACTTTTGCTCTATTTGGTTTAAAAAAATCTCTAAAATCATCTATTGTTTGAGATAAGTGGTTACCTGATTTTACAATTGCATCTAAAACTTCATCTAAAAACTCATCACTTAAAGTCCCCATCTCTTTATGAATTTTTACACTACTTGCACTTGTTGTTATTACAGATAAAGGCTGCCTCCATTGATGTGCAATATTCTCAAGCATTTCACCCATTGCTGCCATTTTAGACTGATGATGAATCATCTCTTCATTATCTTTTAATTTCTTTTGTGCTTCTTTTATATCTGTAATATCATTTGCTATAATTAGAAGTTGTTTATTTCCATATCTATCAGTAATTGGCTTTTTAATTGATTGGAAATATCTTATTTTACCAGTTACAATATCAGTTGACTCCTCATAAACTAGTTTAGTTTCATCTAAATCCATAATCTCTTGTACACTTTGTAAATAGTGTTTTACTTGGTCTTCATTTGGATTATAATCAGCATCACTTTTACCTATCATATCCTCTGTTGTAGTGTTATAAAGTCTAGCTATTGCTTGATTTACTAAAACAAATTTTCCTTCATAATCTTTTACTATAATAATATTTGGATTCTCATCTATTATTGTATGAAGAAATTTTCTTTGAGAGATTATATCCTCTTCTCTTTTTTTCATCTCTGTAATATCTTCAATAATTGCCAATACATAAAGTATTTCATTAAGCTCATCTTTAATAGTAGATACAGTTACATTACACCATAAAAGTTCACTATTTTTAGTAATATATTTTTTAGTAATCTTATACATTCCGATTTCATTATCAATAAGCTTATTGAAATACTCTTCATTTAAATCTATATTCTCTTTGTGTGTTATATCAAGATATGTTTTACCTAAAATTTCATCTTGAGAATAACCAAGCATATTTAAAAAAGCCAAGTTAGCCTCTATCATTTTTCCAGTTTTATCAGAAATTAAAATACCTAAAGGAGAAAAGTCAAAAATTGCTTTTAATCTCTCTTCTTTCTCTTCAATATACTTTTGTATCTCTTTTTTCTCTGTAATATCTTGCCCTGAACATATAACTTGTGTAACTTTATCATTCTCTTGTATATAAGAGTTTCTCCATGAAATAAACTTTCTTTGTCCACTTAATGTAACTATTTCGTTCTCTACAAACTCATTTATTTGCATATTTTTATTTGCAATCTGTTTTATTACATTTTTTATATAAGCTCTTAACTCTATTGGAATAAAATTATCAACCCAATTTAATGAAACTATTTTTTCTTGTGAAATTCCTAAAATTTCACAAGCTTGTTCATTGGCAAAAATAACATTAGCATCTTTATCCAATATTAAAAAAAGACCTTTTGTAATATTTAGATATTTTAAAATACTATTGTCAATTTTTTTTTGCATCTTCTTACCTTTGTTACATACACTTAACTTTTTTATTTTAACTATACAATTATTATAATTTTTTATTTAAAGAAAGTAAAGTTTTATATAAAATAATTTTTCTTCTTTTATAGTTTATGCACTTATTATATGTTATTTAATCTTTATCTTTATATAATACGCGCCTTATTTAATCTAAAGGAATAATTTTGCAATACAATTATAATACTACGAACTTACTATCCAAAAAAATTAATGATACAGCTATTATTGGAACTTTATATTTAGCTGCACAAAAAAATATAATGCATGCACCTATGTATGGAATTGATTATGATAAAACTGCTCTTAACTTAAATAAGGTAAATTTATGTAAGAATGCCACAAATGGATGTGTAACAGCCTGTATTTATCATAATGGATTATTTCAAAATTCTCATTTTAGTAAAAACAAAATAAAGCAAGCAAGAATAAAAAGAACTTTCAAATTCTTACTTCAAAAAGAACAATTTTTTGAACAGCTAATAAAAGAGATAAATGCTTTAAAAAGAAAAGCAAAAAAACACAATTTAAAACTTCTAATTCAATTAAATAAAACTTCTGATATTTTATGGGAAAAGGAATCGTTTACATATAAAGAAGTTAAATACAAAAATATCATGGAACTGTTTGAAGATGTAGAATTTTTTGATTATACTAAATACAATATCTTAAAAAGTAGAAAAAAAACTCCTAAAAACTATACACTAATTTACTCAAGAGCAGGTTTACATAAAGGAAAACTTGTTGATTCATGGGAAGAGTTACAAAACTATTTAAAAAATCAAATTAGTATTGCAATAGTTTGTACAAATGAGATAAAAAATAGACTCTTAGAACAAGCACAGCACGAAGGTTTTAAAATACTTGATGCTGAAAACTTTGAAAAAGGTGTAGATACTCTTGATAACTCAATACAAGGAAGTATTTTACTTCATGAAGCTAAAAAAGGAACAAATATAAACAAAAACAGTGCTTTTGTACTAGAAACAACTGAAGATATTCAAAACTATTTATATTAAACAATAACATCAAAACTAAGTTTAAAACATGCACCTTTATACTCAACACCTTCGTGTGTAAAGGTTTTGTTTGAAACTTGAATTTCCCCTTTTAAACTATCTTTTATAATCTGCTTTGACATATACAATCCAATACCTGTACCTTTTTTCTCTTTTGTTGTAAAATAAGGCTCAAATATTTTATTTATAATATCTTTAGGTATTCCTCCTGCTGTATCTGTTACTTTAATAATTGCTTTATCTTCTTCTTTTTTTACATCTATAAATATTAATCTTCTATTTTCTACACTTTTTAAAGCATCCCTTGAATTATTTAAAATATTTATTAAAACTTGAACTAACTCATTTTCTGAACCGTTTATTTTAATAGCATCAATATTTTTAATAAAATATATATTGTTTATATCAAACTGAGAGCTTAATAGTTTTAATGTCTTTTCAACTACATCTTTTAAATCAAAATCAACTTTTTGTTTATTTGGTTTAAAAAAGTTTCTAAAATCTTCAATTGTATTTGATAAATGTAATACAGAATCATGAATACTATCCATACCTCTATAAAAGTTTTCATCTTTTAAAATTCCCATTTCTTTTTCAAACCTAAGCCCAGTAACAGCAGTAGATACAACAGATAAAGGTTGTCTCCACTGATGAGTAATATTTGCTATCATCTCACCCATTGCTGCCATTTTTGATTGTTGGGCTAGAATAGCATCTTTTTCTCTATTTTTTTGAGCCTGTTCTAAAATCTTTGATTTATAATCAAAAAAACTTTTTTCTAAAAGTTTTATGACATAAATAGATACTAAAAGCATAAATATTGTTAAAGCAGTTGCTAAAATAAAAAATGATTTTATTGTTTTTTTATCCTCTTCTTCCAAACTTTTAACTCTTTGATTTATCTCTTTTTTTAAAGAGTCTTTATAAAAAGAGGCATAAATTACCCAATCCCATCCATCTAAAGCTTTTACAAAAGCTGTTTTTTCATAAAATTTTTCTTTATTTTTTTCAGTAGTATCTTTATAACTAATATATCCTTCTTTACTTTTCTTAGCAAGTAAACTCATCTCTTTGTAGGGTTTAAAACCACTTTTAGTTTGTAGATTTTGTAGATTTTTTAAAGCATATTCATTATTTAAAGTAAGTAATTTTCCATCATTTTTCATAACAGAAATCACTCTATTATCTAAATATCTAATAGTTGAGATATATTGTAATATTGACTGTTTTAACTCATGTTCAAAATCTTCTACATATTCCCCTGTTCCTACAAAAATATTATAAGGTTTAAACATTTTATGAAAGCCTATTTTTCTTTTAACCTTTTTACTTTTAGGTTCTTGCCAATACCAATCATCATAAGTTTCATCTTGTTTTTTAAGAACAGAAATTCCTTCTTGGACTATTTTTTTGCCAGTTATATCTTTATAATCCCATAGTGAACGTCCTTCTAAAAATTTCAATATGGGATGAAAAATATTATTGCCTTTCATATCATATATATAAAAATAACCTCTACCATCTAAAAAACGCATATTTTTTAAAGCAGCTTTAAAAAGCTCTATTATTTGCTCTTTTGATTTTGTATCTTTATACTCTTCATAAAGCCCTTGCATAACAGAGTGTGCTTCATATACTTGATACTTAATTAATTTTTTTAATTTTTTCTCACTATTTTGTTTATGAAATTGTATATAGTTATATACTCTATTAACTTCATTTTTAATTCTTTGTTTTTCACTATTAATAAATTTAGACTTTACACTAATTATCTCTTTTTTATAGTGTCTTTCATGTTCAATCAAAAAAAGATATGCTCCAATTATGGCAATTGCCATAATTAAAAAGAAAGGGAAGAATCTAATAATTCTAATTATAAAGTTCTCTTTTTTTGATAACATAACTCTACTTTTGTTTTTTATTGATTATACATCATATAAAATTATTTTTATATTTAACTTTTAAATCTATATTAATATAGCTTTTTGTGTTCAACACTTTTTAGTTATAATTACTAAAGAGGTAAAAGCCATGACTTACAAAGATGAAAAAAAGCTTATTAACTTACTAAAATACTCTCCTTTAATTTTTATTTTTTTTATATTTGTCACTATTAGTCTTTTTTTATATTCTCAAAATAAGAAAAATTTCGAAAATGATAAAAGAGTTTTAGAAGAAAACTTCATTAATTCTAATAAAAAAAATATCAAAAATGATGTAGAACATATTCACAACTATATAAATAGAATTCAAAAAGAGACAGAAGAAGAGTTAAAAAAGAGTCTAAAACAAAGAGTTTATGAAGCTTATGATATTGCCTTAAGCATTTATAATTCAAATAAAAATCTACCAAAAGATATGATAAAAAAAATGATAAAAGATGCCCTTGTAAATATTAGATTTTTAGATGGTAGAGGCTATTTTTATATATACTCTTTTGATTATGAGTGTATCTTACTACCTGTAAACAGAGATATGGAAGGGTCAAATTTTTACTATTTTAAAGAAGGAAAAGGTAAATATCTAACAAGAGAGATTATTAAATCACTACAAAATAAAAAAGAGAGTTTTTTAAAATGGTATTATCATAAACCAAATGATATGAAAAATCAGTATGAAAAACTTGGTTTTAATAAATACTTCGAACCTTTTAATTGGTATATTGGAACAGGTGAGTATATAGATGATTTTGAAAAAAAACAACAAGAAAAAGTCTTAGAGTATATAAGTAAATTACAATACAAAAAAGATTATATCTTCGTAATAAATTCAAAAGCACAATACCTTAGTCATCCAGTTAAAAAATTTATAAATAAAGATGCAAAAATAGTAAACAATGTAGAACATAATAGTATTGACTCTATTATAAATAAATCAAAAAATAGTAAAAAAGGGTATATTACTTATAAACAAAAAGTTCGTTTTGATAATAAAAAAGATTTAGTTAAAACAAGCTATTTTGAGTATATTCCAAAGTGGGACTGGATAATAGGAAAAGGCTTTTATAAAAGTGATATAAAAGAACAGTTAGAAATTAGAAAAAAATTTTTAGATAAACAGTTCAATGAAAATATACAAACACTTTTTGTGATTTTGTTTTTTATTATGTTAATCTTTTTTGCACTTAGTCTTTATTTGTCTAAACATTTTGAAGAGATATTTAATAAATATAAAACTTCAATCCAAAAATATATCAATGAAAAAACAAGACAACAAAGAAATCTTGCTTGTCAAGCAAAAACAAATGCGTTAGCAGAAATGCTAGTTAATATTTCTCATCAATGGAGACAACCTTTATCAATAATTAGTACTCTATCAACTTCTATGCAAGTTCAAAAACAACTTAATAGTTTAGAAGATAAAGAGTTAATAAAAAATCTTGATACTATAAATAACACTACGCAAAAACTATCTAAAACTATTGATGAGTTTAATACACTTTTTAAAAGTCAAGATACAATCTCTACTTTTACAAGTGATGAACTTTTAGAAAAATGTTTTAATATTGTAAAGTTTGATAAACAAATCTCAATAAAAACATCTATTGATTCTATAACTTTAAATAGCTACAAATCTGATTTAATTCAAGTATTAATAAATATATTAAAAAACTCAAAAGAGGCTTTTTTTGAATCTGCTACAAATAATAAAACCTTAGATATAAAGATTAAACATAAAAATAAAAATCTTGAAATAGTTATAGTTGATAATGCTCTTGGCATAAATAAAAAGACTCTTTCAAGAGTTTTTGAACCATACTTTACAACTAAATATAAATATCAAGGTAAAGGCAATGGTCTTTTTGTATGTAAAAATTTAGTTGAAAATAGTTTAAAAGGGACAATTGAGATAAAAAGTATTAAAAATGTTGTTGAAGTAAAAGTAGTAGTTCCTAAATCTATAAAAGAGTAAGTCATAAGCTTACTCTTTTAGTAAAATATTATAAGTTATCTTCGTTTTTAGCAAGATATTCAGCAACACCTTCTTTGTCTGCTTTCATACCTTCATCACCTTTGTTCCATCCTGCAGGACAAACTTCACCATGTTCATTAGTAAATAACATTGTATCAACCATTCTAATCATTTCATCAATATTTCTTCCTAATGGTAAGTCATTGATAACTGCATGTCTAATTGTTCCATCTGCATCTAATAAGAATGAACCTCTTAATGCAACTGATTCGTCAAATAATACATCAAAATCTCTTGCAATTTGTTTTGTAATATCTGCTACTAATGGAAATTTAACTCTTCCAATTCCACCTTTTTCTACTGGAGTTTCTCTCCATGCAAAGTGAGAGAATTGAGAATCAATAGATACACCAATTACATTTACACCTCTTTGTCTAAATTCATCTGCTCTTTTAGAGAATGCAATAATTTCTGATGGACACACAAATGTAAAGTCTAGTGGATAAAAAAATACTACTGCACCTTTTTCACCGATATTTTCGTATAAATTAAAATCCTCAACAATTTGTCCGTCTGCTAATACTGCTGCTGCTGTAAAATCTTTTGCTTTGTTTGTTACTAACATAATTTTTTTCCTTTATTAATTTTTGTTTTTTCGTTTTGTTGATGAAAGTATATAGAAATCTTTTTAATTTAGAATTGACTAATTTTATTAGGAAAAATTTTTAAGAAAAATTTTATTTATTTATAATCTTTTTCTTAAGATAATTTTTATCCTTTAAATAGTATGATTCCATCATAAATTATACAATATTAAACAAAGTAAGGAATTAAGTATGTTAGATTTAGCGATAATAGGTGGAGGGCCAGCAGGATTAACAGCTGGATTGTATGCCACAAGAGGTGGATTAAAAGATGTAGTAATGTTTGAGATGGGGATGCCAGGAGGACAAATCACTGGAAGTTCAGAAATC
>NZ_NXIF01000025.1 GCF_002837275.1 Malaciobacter halophilus
GTATTTTAATTATGAGACTTTTAATATTTATCTATATATTTGTAAGTATTATTTTCACTGGGTGTAGTGATAAAAATGAGAATAGTAAAAAAATTATCAATGATGATAAAAAAGTAGAAAAAAAAGAGATAAAAAAATTATCTAAGCAAGATATATTCTTAGAAGTATTTATAAAAGATAATAAAATTTATTCAAAATCTTCAAAAACTATTTTATTAATTTTTGCAAATAAAAAAGACCCTTATAGTAAAAAACTTGAAGAAGACATTACTTATAATAAAGAGCTTCAAGAACTGTTAAAAACTTCACTTAATTCTTATTATATTAATATAAATGAAGAAAAAAGATACAAACAGTTTTATAATAATCAATTTATGAATGTTGATATGAAAACTTTAATGGCTATTTATAGTATAAAAGCTACTCCTTCTATTATCTTTACAAATAATCAAGCAAAAGTGATATTATCAATACCTGGCTATATGCCAGTAGAGCAACTTATTTCTACAATTAAATTTATAAAGAGTAAAAAATATCAAGGATTAAAACCAAATAGTAAAGAGCTATTAAAAGCTTTAAAACAACACTATATACAAGATAATATAACTTTAAATAAAAACTAAATCTAACTAGATATAATTTTCAAAATTTAAATAAAAGGAATTATTTTGAGCCAAATAATAGATATTTTTAAAGAAATTACAAATATTCCTAGATGCAGTGGTACACATGAACCTTTTATAAACTATATGAAAGAGTTTGCTAAGAAGTATAACTATGAGTGTATAGTTGATAAAACAAATAATATATTATGTAAAAAATCAAACTCTAAAGCCAAACTTAGTTTCCAAAGTCATTATGATATAGTTTGTTTAAGCGATAATTGCATACCTGAAATCATTGAAGATAAAGATATATTAAAAGCAAAAGACTCTACACTTGGAAGTGACAATGGTATAGGTTGTTCTTATATGCTTTATTTAATGAGTAAAGAGTATGATTGTGAATTTTTGTTTACAAGTGATGAAGAGATTGGATTAATAGGTGCAAATAATTTAGATTTACCTTTACAATCTTCATATATGCTAAACCTTGATAGTGAAGAGGAAGCAGAAATATGTATTGGATGTGCAGGAGGCGTTGATATTTTTGCAGAAAACTTCAATAAAAAAATTATTGAGAACAAAGAGAATTTAGAACTTTATGAAATATCAATTACAAACTTGCAAGGAGGACATAGTGGAGTTGATATTGATAAAAATATACCAAATGCAATAAAACTACTTGCAAAAACAGTAAAAGAGTGCAATGGTAAAGTTCTTGATATTTATGCAGGTGAAAGAATCAACTCAATTCCTGCTAACGCAAAAGCTATAATTGCTACAAATAAAGAGCCTATTGCTTCTCATATAAATATGCAAATTGAAAAAATTGATACAGTTTCAGAACATTTAAATATTTTTGATGAAAAAATAGTTGACTTTTTATATACATTTGCAAATGGAGTTAGAGGTTATGATAAAAACTTAAATGTTGTTCTTAACTCAATAAATCTTGCTAAAATTGAGACTTCAATTGATAGTATTAAAATTGAAATAAGTGCAAGGTCTATGCAAAATGATGAACTACAAAGAATAAAAGATGAAACTGTCATATTATTACAAAATCATAATTTTGAAGTAAAAACTGATGGGAAATATCCAGCTTGGAAACCAGACATAAATGAGTTTACAAATATAGTTTTAGATATTTATAAAAAATATAATAAAGATGCAAGTTTAGAGGCTATACATGCAGGCTTAGAGTGTGCAATTTTTAAAGATAAATTTCCAAATATAAAAGTTGCATCAATAGGACCAACAATAAAATTTCCCCATTCAAAAAAAGAACAAGTAAGTATAAAATCTATTGAAAATGTATTTAAAGTTGTAGAAGAAATAGCAAATAAGTATGTATAAAGAGTTACTCTTTATACATATGGATTAACTAATTTTAAGATTTTTTGTCCATACTCATGAAGTTTTCTTTCATCCATTCTTACAGTAAGTCCAGAAACCCCAACTGTTCCTACAAACTGACCTTTTTTATTAAAATATGGAACTGCAACAGAACATAATCCAAACTCATGTTCTTCATTACCTATTGCATAACCTCTTTGTTTAATTAAATCTAACTCTTTTTTTAATTTACTAATGCTTGTGATTGTATTGGGTGTAAATTTTTTAAGTTCAATTGTTTCTAAATCAATATCTTCTTTAAATGCTAAAATAGCTTTGCCAAAACCATTTGTATGAATTGGGGCATGAAGACCAACAGAATCTCTTGTTTTTAAAACTCTTTTTGATTTATCAACTTGATTTAAATATAAAACTGCATTATTATCAAAAATTCCTATATAAGCACACTCTTCTGTAAGATAAAAAATTTCATCAAGTAAAGCTGTTGTTTTTTGAACTATTTTTTCTCTATCATCTTTATGTATAATTTTCCTTACAATATCGCTTAATATTATCTCTTTTGTATTGCCTTTATACTCTATAAACTCTTCTGTCATAAGAGTAGTAATTAATCTTGACATTGTACTTTTATCTATTTGTAATTTTTGACATAGTGTATTTGCTGTTAACGGCTTATTACTTGTCATAACTTCTTTTAAAACACTTAAGCCTTTTGATAATGATTTATTTTGTCTTTGCACCCTATTTCTTTTTATTGATTTTATTATATATTATATTACCAAGCTTTTATTTAAAGTGAATTTATATACCATTTTATTAACCACTATTATTCTTTTTGTGTTACAAAACTATAAATATTCAAAAAAAATCATTTTTTTTCAAAATTTTTATTTTAATATATGAGAAGATAAAAAACAATTTTCTCACTATGTGAAACTATATTTTCTCAAAAGCTTATAAAGCCCATTATATAGGTCTTGTAGAATTTATTAATTTTTTCTTAATTATTATTTTATATGTATAAATTATGTATGTGTTTATTTTACATATGGATTAATACCATTTCAATATTACAGAAACCCTGTAATCTTACTAATTTTATTAGGTGAAACCCACCTAATAAAATGTTTTTTAGAATAAGTTAAAACAATAAATTACACAAAAAGGTAAAAGTTATGACATCATCACATATAGATTTATCAAAATTAACAGCAAATGATGACTTAACACCAGTTCTTGGTGGTTACTGGCCTGGTATACAAATATACTATCCCCCAATTAAGTTCAATCCATTGGACGGTACATATGAAAGTATGGAACAAGCAAAATTAAGATTACAAAAACATGCATATAAAACAAAAGCTCATACTGTACTTTTTGACTTAGAAGATGGTTGTAGACAAAAAGCAATGAGTAGAGAACTTTTAATTCAAGAATTACCAAAATTTCCAGAAAGAAATTTTCAAATTGCAGTAAGAATTAATCCTTTTAGAACTGATGAGTATGAAGAGGATTTAAAAATGTTAAAACAAATACATAAATATATTGATGTAATTGTTTTAGCAAAAGCTGGTGAAGTTTATGGAGATGCAGAGATTAGAGATTTATCTTCTTGGTTAGTTTCAATTAATGCAAACCTTACAATTCAACCAATTATTGAACATCCAAAATCATTGCAAATTGCATCTGATTTAATGGATTATTCAACTGTAAAACATGTTGTATTTGGTATTCATGACTTTTCAAAAGCTATGGCTTACAAAATAACACCTGAGGGGTGGATTGATGAGCTAAAAACTTTTTTTAATATTCTTACTATGGAAGCAAGAATTAAAGGTGCAGGTGTTATTGGTGGGGTTGAAGTTTTACTTACTCCTAACTCTTTACCAGATTCATGTTTAGAAAAAAAAGATATTAGAAGATGGTTAGATTTACA
Organism: Malaciobacter halophilus; assembly: GCF_002837275.1. GTDB lineage: Bacteria > Campylobacterota > Campylobacteria > Campylobacterales > Arcobacteraceae > Malaciobacter > Malaciobacter halophilus. The sequence goes on from NZ_NXIF01000025.1 coordinate 3,895, forward strand.
TGGAGATGATGCCTCAAGACATGTATATGCACATGCTAAAAAAGAGTGTGCCATGGGACTTACAGGAAAGCAAGTAATTACACCAAATCATATAAATGTGTGTAAAGTTGCATTTACTCCAAGTCCTAAAGAGATTGAACATGATGTAGCAGTTTTAAAAGCTGCTATTGAAGCAGACGCTTTATTAAGTGGTGCTATTAGATATAATGGAGAGATGTTAGACCCTCCAATGTTTGGTAAGGCATTACAAAATATTTTAAGAGCTTATGCACTTAGAAGTTTAAGCCCAGAACATCAAGAGTTTGCATTGACTGTGTTAAATAAAATGCCAATTCATACATTTAGAGAAAACTGGCCATATGGTCAAATATAGTAAGGAGTTAATACTATGAGTTCAACTATTAAAATTGAAGTACCTGAATTTTTAAATATTGGTGTAGCTTGTACTTCTGCTCACGTTGGAACAGAAAACGAAAATAATACAGCAATGATAATTGAAGATGATAAATTAGGAACTGATAAAATTTCATATAAAGAGTTATCTGAAAAATCTGACCAAGTTTGTAATTTTCTTACTGGCATTGGACTTGAAGCAAGAGATAGAGTTTTAGTATGTTTAAAAAACTCTTTGGCTTATCCTATTTCATTTTTTGGTGCTATTAAAGCAGGTATAATTGCTGTTCCAACTTCAACACTATTAAGTGGTTCAGAAGTAAAATATCTTGCTGAAGATTCACAAGCAAGTGCTATTGTGATGTCTGCTTCTATGTATGAAAATCTAGTTCCATATTTAGAGAATTTAGATAATTTAAAGACTATTATAGTTGCAGGAACAAATAGTGTTGATGAGTATAAAAAACCAAAAGGTATAAATGTATATGCGTTAAATGAGATTCTAAAAAATACTGATAAAACGCCAAATCATTACAACTCAAAAGCTGGAGAACCTGCTTATTTAGTATATACATCAGGAACTACTGGTTATCCAAAGGGAGTTTTACACTCACATAGATCATTAGTTGGAAGAACTCCTGCTACTGAGTATTGGTTTAACTTTAAAAAGAATGATAGAATCATGCATTCTGGAAAGTTTAATTGGACTTATGTTTTAGGTTCAGCACTTATGGACCCACTTTTTAACGGACATACTGTTATTGCATATGAAGGTGCTAATGATGCTTCAACATGGATTAATTTAATAAAAAAACATGAATGTACTATATTTATTGGAGTACCAACTATTTATAGACAAATTATTCAAAAAACAGAGTTTACAATAGATGATTGTCCAAGTTTAAGATATTGTATGAGTGCTGGAGAACATCTTTCAACAGAGATGATAGAAGCTTGGAGAGATAGATTTAAACAAGATATTTTTGAAGCTATTGGAATGAGTGAATGTTCTTATTATATTTCACATTCAGTAAACAATCCAATTAGACCAGGAAGTGCTGGTTTTGTTCAACCTGGACATACAGTTAAACTACTTGACCCTGAAACACTAAAAGAAGTTGATGTTGAAGAAGAAGGTATGATTTGTATAGGAGAAGATGACCCAGGACTGTTTATAGAGTATTGGCAATTAGAAGAAGAGACTTCAAAAGCAAGACATGATGGATACTTTTTTACAGGGGATTATGCAAAAAGAGATAAAGATGGATATATCTGGTTTATTGGAAGAAAAGATGATATTATCAATACTTTTGGATTTAGAGTATCGCCTCATGAAGTAGAAAGAGTTGTAAAAACTCATCCTCTTGTTGCAGATTGTGTTGCATTTGGTTTAGAAATAGCTAAAGATAAAACACTTGTATCAATTGCAGTAATTGGTCATGAAGACTTAAGCAAAGAACAAGAAGAAGAAGTTTTAGCATTTTCTCAAGCTAATTTAGCAAAATATAAAGCTCCGAAAAAAATCTTTAGTATGAAAGACTATCCAAGAACTAAAAATGGAAAAGTTTTAAGAAAACAGCTTGTAAAAAATCTTCATGATTTAGAAGATGCAAAAGCTAAGGGAGAAGAAATTGTTGAGTATAAAGCAAGAAGATCTATGCTTTTTGTACCAGCATATAATAGACACAATGTAGAAAAAGCAAAATCAGTTTTAGCTGATACAGTTATATTTGATTTTGAAGCAATTCTACAAGAACAAAGAGAAGTAGGAAGAGAAGTTTTAAGAACTGTTTATAAAGAAGAAGGTTCAAAGTTTGGAGATTCAGAAAGAGTTTTTAGAATAAATAATCTTGGAACAGAAGATTTACAAAAAGACTTACAATTAGCAAAAGAGTTAGAAATTGATGGTTTACTTTTTTCTAAAATTGAGACAAAAGAGGATGTTTTAGAAGCAGTTAAATTAATTGATGAAGTTGACACAGATTTAACATTGATGATTATGATTGAAACACCACTTTCAGTCTTAAATATTCAAGAAATTTGTAGTGCAAGTTCTAGAGTTGAAGTTGTAGTTGTTGGCTCAAATAAATTAGCTAATAGATTACAAATTGACATAAAAAAAGGCTCAAAAGCTATGTTTAATTATTTATCGCAAATCTCACTTGCAGCAAAAGCATATGGAAAAACTGTGATTGATGGGCCATATTATGATGTACATGATGAATTTGCTTGTGAAGATTCGACAAAAGATGCTTATAACTTAGGTTTTGATGGTAAGTCTTTAATTCATCCTGTTCAAATAGAGTATATAAATGATATTTTTACACCAAAACAAGCTGAAGTTAAAGCTTATGAAGAGATGATTCATAAGTATGAGGATGCAGCAAAAGATGGTAGAGAAGTTATTGTATATAATAATAAACTTGTAGATAGTTCTAAAATCAAATGGGCTAAAAAAAGAATATCTTTATATGAAACATATAAATCTTTAGGTCAAAACCTATTTGGTAAATAAGGAGTAAACTTTGTCTAAAATAAATTTAGGAAACTTTTTTGAAGATTTTGAAATTGGGCAAAAAATAATTCACCCACTTCCTAGAACAATTACAGATGGTGATGTATCTTTTTACATCGCCTTAACTGGAAGTAGATTTGCATTACATTCATCTGATGTGTTAGCACAAAAAATGGGTTATAAGAAAAAACCACTTGATGATTTACTAATGTTTCATTTAACATTTGGAAAATCAGTTCAAGATATATCTTTAAACGCAATTGCAAATTTAGGATATGCGGAAGTTAGCTTTCCTAATCCTGTATTTGTAGCAGATACAGTTAGTCTTGAAACAGAAGTAATTGGATTAAAAGAGAATTCAAATGGTAAAAGTGGTGTTGTTTATGTTCACTCAATTGGTTATAACCAAAATAGACAAGAGGTATTAAACCTTAAAAGATGGGTTATGGTTCATAAAAGAAATAAAGGTGAAATGAGTGGTATTAAACATATCCCAACATTTGAAAAGACTCTAGCTGTTGAAAAATCTATTAATATTCCAAAACAAAAAGATATTGATACACTAGCAACAGGGGGAGAGTTCTTTTTTGAAGATTATGAAGTAGCAGAGAGATTAAATCACCCAGAAGGAATTACTATTGATGATAGTGACCATACCCTTGCAACAAAACTTTATCAAAATAATGCAAAGGTTCACTTTGATGATTTTATGATGAAAAGTACTCCAATGGGACAGAGATTAATGTATGGAGGTCATGTAATATCAATTGCAAGAAGTATCTCTTTTAATGGGTTACAAAATGCACAATGGATTTACTCTATTAATAGTGGAGCTCATGCAAATCCAACATATGCTAAAGATACAATTTATGCATATACGGAAATTTTAGAAAAAATCAATCATGAAAGAGATGATATAGGTTTATTAAGATTAAGAACAGTTGCTCTTAAAAATCAAAAACCTGAAGAGATAAGTAATCCAAAAGATAAAGATGGTAAGTATTTAAAAAATGTAGTACTTGATTTAGATTACACTGTAATCATTCCAAAAAATAAAACAAAAAAATAAGTTATAAGATAAGAGTAACAAGTTACTCTTTTTAGTTTTTCTCTAAGAGAGTTTAACAACAAATTACTTTTAGCAATTATTTTACAAATTGCGTCAAAAGTAAGCAAAAAATACAAAAACTAAATTTAAAAAGGAAACTATTATGACACATCCAAATAAAGCACTATTTGAATCAGGAAAATCTTTACCAATAATCCCTTCTTGTGAACACTTTGCAGGAAGTGAAAAATTAATATTAAAAGCATTTGAAATGCAAAAAAAATTAGGTCCAGTTTTTGATATTACTTGTGATTGTGAAGATGGAGCAGAAACAGGAAAAGAAGTAGAACATGCAAATATGATTGTAAGAGTTGTTAACTCAGATGCAAATCCATATGGTATGGCAGGAACAAGAATTCATGACTTTTCTCACCCAGATTGGAGACAAGATGTTGATATTTTAGTTCCAGGTGCTGGTGAAAAATTAGCTTATATTACTCTTCCAAAATCAACTTCATATGAAGATGTGAAAACTCAAGTTGAGTATATCCAAGCAAAGTGTAAAGAAGCAGGAATCACAAGAGAGATTCCAATTCATATCTTAATTGAAACACATGGAGCTTTAAATGATGTAGAAAAAATTGCAACTTTACCATGGTTACAAGTTTTAGATTTTGGTCTAATGGATTTTGTTTCTGGATACCAAGGTGCAATTCCAGCAATTAATATGAGAAGTCCTGGTCAATTTAACCATAGATTAATTGCAGCTGCAAAAACTAGAGTTTGCCAAGCGGCAATTCAAAATCATGTAATACCTTGTCATAACGTAACACTTGATTTAAAAAATCCATACCAAACATATAAAGATGCTGAAATAGCAAGAAATGAGTTTGGATTTATGAGAATGTGGTCAATTTATCCAACACAAATTCAAGCTATTGTAGATGCAATGAAACCAGACTTTACAGAACTTGAAGCAGCTCAAAATATTTTAGTTGCAGCACAAGATGCTGAATGGGGACCAATTCAATATGATGGAGAGTTACATGATAGAGCAACTTATAGATACTTTTGGGAACTTGTGCAAAGAGCACACTTTTCTGGACAAAAACTTCAAGAAGAAGTGACAAAAAGATTTTTTTCATAAAGAAATTTGTATAATAATGTCACTTCGTAAGTGAAAGGAAAAGAATGAGCGTTATAAAAGAACAAGATATTATTGACAGTATCGCAGGAGCCTGTCAATATATCTCGTATTATCATCCCGAAGATTTTGTAAAAGGTATGGTTGAAGCATATGAAAAAGAGGAATCTGAAGCAGCAAAAAATGCAATAGCACAAATTTTGATTAACTCTAAAATGTGTGCTATGGGTCATAGACCCCTATGCCAAGATACAGGTTCAGTAAATATTTTTATCAAAGTTGGTTTAAATGCAAAACTTGAACTATCAAAAGAGTTAGAAGATGTATTAAATGAAGGAGTAGCAAAAGGTTATACTGATCCAGATAATACATTAAGATATTCAGTTGTTAGTGACCCAGCAGGAGAAAGAAAAAATACTAAAAACAATACTCCAGCTGTTATTCATTATAGTGTTGATAACTCAGATAAAGTAGAGATTACTGTTGCTGCAAAAGGTGGTGGTAGTGAAAATAAATCTAAGTTTACAGTTTTAAATCCATCAGATTCAATTTATGATTGGGTAATGGAAAATGTAAAACAAATGGGTGCAGGATGGTGTCCTCCAGGTATCTTAGGAATAGGAATTGGTGGAAATCCTGAAAAGTCTATGCTTTTAGCAAAAGAAGCTTTAATGGATCATATTGATATTCATGAGTTAAAGAAAAGAGGAGCAAAAAATGCAGTAGAAGAGCTAAGACTTAAACTTTATGAAGATATCAATAAAATTGGAACAGGAGCACAAGGTCTTGGTGGATTAACAACAGTTTTAGATGTTAAGATTTTAGATTATCCATGTCATGCAGCATCAAAACCAGTTGCAATGATTCCAAACTGTGCTGCAACTAGACATATTCATTTTGAACTAGATGGAAGTGGGGCTGCAAAATTTGAGAAACCAGATTTAAATATTTGGCCTGATTTAGAAATTCCAATGGATAGTGTAAAAAGAGTAAATATTGAAGATTTAACAAAACAGAATTTATCACAATTTAAATCTGGAGATACTTTACTATTATCAGGTAAAATTTTAACAGCAAGAGATGCAGCTCATAAAAAAATTGTTGAGTATAAAAAAGAGGGTAAACCTTTACCAAATGGCTTAGATTTAAAAGATAGATTTATCTATTATGTTGGGCCAGTTGATCCAGTAAAAAATGAAGTAGTAGGACCAGCAGGACCAACAACTTCAACAAGAATGGATAAATTTACTAAAGATATGATGGAGATAGGTATTTTAGGTATGATAGGAAAAGCTGAAAGAAAACAGCCTACTATTGATTTAATTAAAGAGTATAAATCAACTTACCTAATTGCAACGGGCGGTGCAGCTTATCTAATCTCTCAATCAATTAAAGATGCAAAAGTAGTAGCATTTGAAGAAATGGGAATGGAAGCAATTTATGAATTCGAAGTTAAAGATATGCCAGTAACAGTCGCCGTGGACACTGAGGGTGTATCAATTCATACAACTGGACCACAAAAATGGAGAACTATTTAATTACAAAGGCTTCGGCCTTTGTAAAACTCTCTTTTTAATCCTTTTTTTACCCTCACTTATACACTAATTAAACAAAAAATTAAACTTTGTGTTTTAAATATATTACAAATAATAGGAATAACAATGATATTAGAAGATTATAAAGATTATCTAGGTTTTGCAGTAGCTGGAAATTTTGCAAATCATTTAGGAGAAGCTGGAGAAGCAGATGAATTCTCTGTAATTAAAACTGAAGAGAAAAATGCACCAAAAGGAATTTTTCCTTTTTATATAAAAAACCATGAAAGTTTTTTAGGAACATTTCCTATATGTGATGATACAATCTTAACCCATGGAATGGAAGATAAAAATCTACAAGTTGAAGCTGAAGTAGCTTTAATATGCGATTTTGAATATGAAAATGGAAAAGTTATAGATATTATTCCAAAAAGTTTTTGTGCATTTAATGATTGCTCTATTAGAGTTAATGATGGTAAAAAATTAAGTACAAAAAAGAACTGGGGCAAAAGAACAAAAGGTATGTCTCAAGATATTATCAAAATAGATAGTTTTAATGAAAAAGACTCAGTTCTAGCAAAATATCACATAGCTTCTTTTATAAAAAGAGATGGAATCTTATATGATTATGGAACAATCTCAGCAGTAAAATCATATAGCTACTTTTTTACACAATTAAAAGATTGGATGATTGAAAAATTTAATACTCAAGAAGATTGTGGACCATTAGAAGAATTGACTCCTTTTTTAAAAAATGCGAATAAGTCAAAAGGTATGATAATTGCAGCTGGAGCTACGGCATATACAGAGTTTGGGAAACATAACTTTTTGAAAAAAGGAGATGAAATTTTTGTATATGTATATAATGCCCATGTACATAGTTTTCAAGATATTATGAATGATATGAGTGGGGTTGATTTATTTTTAGGACAATGTTCAAAATTACATCAAATTGTAGAATAGTTTATTGATATTCATTCTCATAATATGCTTTTTGTGATATAATTGTCACAAATGTAAAAGGAGTAAAGGATGGATTATAGAATAGAAAAAGATACTATGGGAGAGATAAAAGTACCAAATGATAAATATTGGGCTGCACAAACACAAAGAAGTGTTGAAAACTTTCCTATAGGAACTGAAACAATGCCAAGTGAGATTATAAAAGGTTTTGCATATTTAAAAAAAGCTTGTGCACATGTAAATAATAAACTTCAAAGATTAGATGATAATAAAACTCACGCAATAACTAAAGCTTGTGATGAGATATGTGAAGGAACTCTTGATGGCAATTTTCCTTTAGTTGTTTGGCAAACAGGAAGTGGAACTCAATCAAATATGAATATAAATGAAGTAGTAGCTTCAAGAGCAACAGAACTTTTAGGAGAAGATTTCAGAGTAAATAAACTTATACATCCAAATGATGATGTAAATAAAGGACAAAGTTCAAATGATACTTACCCTACTGCAATGAGAATTGCCTTTGTTTTAGAATTACAAAAACAACTTTTCCCTGCAATTAAATTATTAAAAGATACATTCACAAAAAAAGTAAAAGAGTTTGAAAACTTAGTAAAAATTGGAAGAACACATCTACAAGATGCAACACCTCTTACTTTGGGTCAAGAGTTAAGTGCATATGTTGATATGTTGCAAAAAGCACAAAATCAACTTGAAGATAGTATGAAATATATTGTTGAACTTGCCATTGGAGGAACAGCTGTTGGAACAGGATTAAATTCTCATCCAAAATTTTCACAAATGGTTTGTGAAGTATTAAACGAAAAAACCAATACTAATTTTAAATTTGTATCTCATCCAAATAAATTTCATGCATTAACTTCACATGATGGAGAAGTTTTCTTAAGTGGTGCTTTAAATGCCCTTGCTAGTAATCTTATGAAAATTGCAAATGATATTAGATGGTTAGCTTCTGGTCCTAGATGTGGAATTGGTGAGATAACTATTCCTGAAAATGAACCTGGAAGTTCTATTATGCCAGGAAAAGTAAATCCTACACAAAGTGAAGCTATGACTATGGTTGCTGTTCAAGTTATGGGAAATCATACAACTGTTAGTATTAGTGCAAGTCAAGGTAATTTTGAATTAAATGTATTTAAACCTGTAATTGCATACAATATTCTTCAATCAATTAGACTACTAAGTGATTCAATAGTGTCATTTAATGACAAGTGTGCAATAGGAATACAAGCAAACATTGAAAATATTAATAGATATTTAAATGATTCACTTATGCTAGTTACTGCGCTTAATCCATATATTGGATATGAAAATGCTGCTTTAATAGCTAAAACTGCCCATAAAAATGGTACTACACTTAAAGAAGAAGCAATAAATTTAAAACTTTTAACAAAAGAAGAGTTTGAAAAATATGTTCAACCTGCAGAAATGACTTATCCAAAAGAATAGTATTTATGTGATATACAGAAGCATTTTATATACTTCTGTATATTTTTTAACACTTTTGTATCCAAAATGTTACTTCTTTGTGATATAATAATTTATAAGCTAAAAAGAGTGGAGATTATTATGAAAAAAAGTTCAAGTTTTGGTAATAAACTATTATTACAAGTTTTAAGTGTTACTATCCTAGCTTTTGGATTAACAATGTTTTTTGTATCAAAATATTCATATGAAACTGCACAAGATGATGCAGAACAATATGTAGTAGAAGTTGCTAGTAAATATGCTTTAGAGGTTCAACAAGATATTACTAACTCCTTAACTGTTACAAGAATGCTTGCTTCAAAATTTGAACAAGCCTTGCAAAATGAAGTAAGACTTCATAAAAAAGAGACTATTGAATTTTTTAAGTCTATTTTAGACCACAACCCTCAAATTCTTGGAATCTGGTTTAAAATAAAAAATAAAGGTCAATTTTTTGATACTGTTCCAGAAAATAGTGATATTGAAGGCTATGATAAAACTGGACAATTTAATCCTTTTGTAGTAAGAAGTGAAGGTTCTTATAAGATTCAAACTGGTTCAGTTTATAGTGAACAAACAGAATGGATTGGTGGGCCTAAAAGAACAGGAAAAGACTACATAACAAAACCTTATTTATATCCTGTAAATGGTGTAGAAGTACTTATGACAACTCTTGCTGTTCCAATGTATTTTAAAGGTGAGTTTGTAGGAACGATTGGAGTTGATATTACATTAGATACTTTTGCAGATATGACAAAAAGAATTAAAGTATATGAGAGTGGTTATACTTTTATTTTAGACCATAATGGAATTATGCTAGGCCATCCAACAAAAGAGTTTTTAGGTAAACATATTTTAGATATTGTAAAAGAAGGAAGAGATTCATATAAAAAGTCTTTAGAATTTGCAAAAGAAGGAAAAGATTACACTTTCAACAAGGTATCTACTGTATCAAATCTTGAATCATACTACTACTCAAAAAGTTTTAAAATAGGTAATACAGGTAATTACTGGTCTTTTATTGTAACTGCACCAGTAGATGAGTATTTAGCTCCTGCATTCTTTATTAGAAACTTTTCAATTATTGCAGGAATACTTGGTCTTTTAATTATTGCAGTAGTTATATACTTCTCAATTAGAAAACTAAATAAAAACTTATCTTCTATTTCACTTGGTTTAGACGATTTTTTTGAATATTTAAATAAAAAAAGCTCAAATCCAAAAGAGATTATAATTAATAGTAACGATGAGTTTGGAGTAATGGCAAAAAGTATAAACTCTAATGTAAAAACAATTCAAAAAAGTATTGAAGAAGATAATACACTAATTGAAGAAGTTAAAGATATAGTAAATACAGTTGGAAAAGGTCATTTAGAAAAAAGAATACAAAATAGTACATCAACAGACTCATTAAACGAGTTAAAACGACTTTTAAATGATATGTTAAATAATCTTGAAGCTTTAGTTGGAAAAGATTTAAATAAAATAAGTGAAACTTTAGAGAAATACTCTAATAGAGATTTTACTGCGAAACTTGATAGTAGTTCTTGTGGAAAAATTGGTAATGAAATTATTCAAATGAATAAAATGATTACACATATGTTACAAGGTAGTCAAAATGATGGTCAAGCACTGCAAGATAGTTCAAAAGAGCTAACTTCAAATGTAAAAACATTAAGTAATAATGCAACAAGTCAAGCTTCATCACTAGAAGAAACAGCAGCTTCAATCGATGAAATAACTAGTAATATTGAACAAACAAGTCAAAAAGCTCAAGAGATGCTAAATATTTCAAATGAAACAAGAGATTCTGCTTCGCAAGGAAAAGATTTAGCTAATAATACAGCAAGCTCTATGGATGATATTAATGAACAAACACAATCAATTGCAGAAGCAATAACAGTAATTGACCAAATAGCGTTTCAAACAAATATCCTAAGTTTAAATGCAGCAGTAGAAGCAGCAACAGCAGGAGAAGCTGGAAAAGGTTTTGCAGTTGTTGCACAAGAAGTGCGAAACTTAGCTAGTAGAAGTGCTGAAGCTGCAAAAGAGATTAAAGAGCTAGTAGAAAATGCAACTTTAAAAGCAAATAATGGTAAAAATATCAGTAGTAAAATGATAGAAGGTTTTATACAATTAGAAGAAAAAATCTTAAATACAAGTAAACTTATTGATGATGTAACAAATGCAGCAAAAGAGCAAAGTATAGGTATGACACAAATTGCAGATGCTGTTAGTCAATTAGATCAATTTACACAAGAAAATGCTGCAATTGCAGATAAAACAAATGATATTGCACAAAAAACAAATAGTATTGCACTTGAAGTTGTAGAAAATGTAAATAAAAATAACTTCGATGGAAAAGGTAAAGTAGAAGTTAAAAGTAACGAGAAAAAAATAGAAAATGTAGATAAAAAAGAAGAAGAGATAAAATCTAATTTTACTTCTTCAACAGCTAAAAAACATGTACCTAAAAGTAGTGAGCCAATTAAGGCTCAACCATCAAATGATGATGAATGGGAGAGTTTTTAAACTCTTCTATTTATAAATCTACCATAGCTTTAAAATACGCTCCACATCTTCCTACATTATCCACATAAACATGAGATTTTTCATCAATTCTATTATCTTCAATAAACTGTTTTTTTATCTCTAATATTAAAGGTGTAGTTTTTCCTGGAATTTTTACAGTATCATACAATTCACAAAAAAGTGCAGTTTGAGAAGAGCTTATCATAGCAGGATAATCTTCTAAAACTTTTTGAACATCTATTTCAAATTTTTCTACTTCACTTTCACTTTTTTCTAAAGCTAATGCTGATTGTTTAACTTCTTCTACATTATTTTTATTTACAAAACATATTGTTGCTTTTTTGTGTTTTAAAATATTTGCTAAAGTATCTTTTGGTACTCCTGGTTCTTTTTGACCAATAGAAACAATTAGTGTTGCTGGGTTACTAGAAATTGGTATAAAGTATGAAAATGGTGCTGCATTTATTACCCCATCATCTTCTGTTACTATCCATGCAATTGGTCTTGGAACAACAGTATCAGACATAATTTTATATCTATTTAAATCTTCAACATCTTTATAATCAATAATCATTTAATTCTCCCCTATTTGAATTATGTATATATTAATATAATCAACTAACAAAAAGCTTAAAACATATTAAATTAATTCTTTTATTATTAAATTATATTTTTAAAGTATAATAACTTTTTTACAAAGGAAGTTAATGCAATTACTTAGAGATAATATCGAACAAATAATAAATGAAGCTTATTTAATTGAGACATTAAATCTTGATAATAAAACAATTTTAGAGCTTGGTTGTGGTAGTGCAAATATGACTAAACAGTTGGCACAAACAGGAGTAAATAGAAAAATTATTGCATGTGAAGTAGATGAGATTCAACATAAAAAGAATTTACTTTTTAATATTGAAAATATTGAATTTAAACTTTGTGGTGCACAAAATATTGAGTTAGATGATGAAAGTGTAGATATGGTTTTTATGTTTAAATCTTTTCATCACATTCCTGAAAATTTTATGAATAAAGCATTAGATGAGATAAAAAGAGTATTAAAGCCAAATGGTTTAGCTTATATTAGTGAACCTTTACATCAAGGAGCACAAAATGAACTAGTAGCAATGTTTCACAATGAAGAACATGTAAGAAAAAAAGCCTTTGAAGCTATAAAAAATAGCGTAGATAAAGAACAGTTTAAACTTTTTAAAGAGATATTTTTTAAAACAGAAATAACATACTTAAACTTTGAAGATTTTGAAAAAAAACAGATGAATCAATCTTATAATAATATACAAATAACAGATGAACTAAAATACAAAATCAAAGAGAAATTTGATAAATATAATGATGGAAAAGAGACAACTTTTTATAAACCTTTTAGAGTTGATATACTTCAAAAGATTGTTTAGAAAACTTAGATATAATCTTTAAAAACTAAATATGAAAGAATATTATATGACAGAAATTATGACAAAAGAAGATTACAATAAAAATATACAAACACTTATAAAATGGGCAAATGCTTATTATGTTGAAGATAATCCTATTGCAACAGATGAAGAGTATGACAAACTTGCAAGGGCTTGCTTAGCATTTGAACAAACTTATCCTCAAGACTCACATCCAAACTCTCCAAATAAAAGAGTAGGAGGAAAGGTTTTAGATGGATTTACAAAAGCAAATCACTTAAGCAAAATGTGGTCTCAAGAAGATGTTTTTAATACAAAAGAACTTGAAGATTGGATAAATAGAGCTAAAAAAGTAAATGAAAAGCTAGAGTTTTATTGTGAACCAAAGTTTGATGGAGCTAGTTTAAATCTTATTTATGAAAATGGTATTTTAAAACAAGCAATTACAAGAGGAGATGGAACAACTGGAGAAGATGTAACTAACAATGTAAAAACTATTTACTCTATTCCTTTAGAGATTAAAGAGAAAACACTACTTGAAATAAGAGGTGAAATCGTAATCAAAAAAAGTGATTTTGAAAAAATTAATGAACAAAGACTTAAAGATGAAGAAGCACCTTTTGCAAATCCTAGAAATGCAGCAGCAGGAAGTTTAAGACAACTCAATCCAAATATAACTGCAAAAAGAAAACTATTTTTCAATGTTTGGGGAGTTGGACAAAATAGCTTAAATCAAAAAAAACATAGTCAAATGATGGATTATATCTATTCACTTGGCTTTTCAAAACCTCCATTACAAAAAGTTTGTAAAAATGTACAAGAAATAGAAGAGCTTTACCATAAAATAATAGAATCAAGAAATGATATAGAAATGATGTTAGATGGAATGGTTATAAAAATTGATGATTTAGAAACACAAGAAGAGCTTGGACATACAGTGAAATTCCCAAGATATTCATGTGCATATAAATTTCCTGCTGTTGAAAAAACAACAAAAATAAAAGATATATTATTACAAGTTGGAAGAACGGGTGTTGTTACTCCTGTTGCAGCAGTAGAACCAACACTTATTGATGGTTCTACTGTTGAAAGAGCAAGCTTACATAATTTTGATGAAATAGCAAGATTAGATTTGAGAATAAATGATGAAGTTATTATTATTAAAAGTGGAGATATTATCCCTAAAATTACAAAAGTTTTTCATGATAGACGAGATGGAACACAAGAAGAGATAAAAAGACCTACAAACTGTCCTAAATGTAATAGTGAACTATTAGATGAAGGAACATTAATAAAGTGCCAAAATCTTGACTGTCCTAGTATTGTAACAAACTCTATAATCTATTTTGCTTCAAAGAATTGTATGAATATAGATGGATTAGGTATAAAAATAGTAGAACTTCTAGTAGAAAAAAGAAAAATCTATGATATTTTAGATTTATACTCTTTAAAATATGAAGATTTACAAGACCTTGAAGGGTTTAAAGAGAAAAAAATAAATAATCTTTTAAATGCCATTTCTAATACAAAAGGAAGTGAACTTCATAGAGTTATTAATGCACTAGGAATTGAGCATATTGGAGAAGTAGCTTCAAAACAGATATGTTTAGAATTTGGATTAGATGCTATTGATATTGATTATGATTCACTTGTTGCTCTTGATGGTATTGGAGAACAAATGGCAAACTCTTTTGTTGAGTTTATGCGAGTAAATAATGAACTTGTTACAAAATTAATTGAAATAATTCAACCAAAAGTTGAAGAAAAAATAGAAGTAAATGACAATCCATTTAAAGGTAAAACAGTTGTTCTTACAGGAACTATGAGTGTAAGTAGAGGTATTATAAAGAAAAATCTTGAAAGTTTAGGTGCAAAAGTAAGTTCAAGTGTTTCAAAAAAGACTGATTATGTTATTTATGGAGAAGATGCTGGAAGTAAATATGATAAAGCAGTGGATTTAGGAGTAAAAACTTTAACACAAGAGCAAATGAATAGTATGCTATAAAAGGATAAAAATGGAAAAAAATACAAAAAGAGAGTTACCAACAAAAATAAAACTTAGTATGTTAATGACTCCAACTATGGCAAACTTCTCTGGAATCAATGTTCATGGGGGCGAAGTTTTAAGATTACTTGACCAAGTAGCCTATGCTTGTGCAACACAATATTGTAAAACATATGTTGTAACTTTATCTTCTGATATGGTTTTATTTAAAAATCCTATTAAAGTTGGTTCTTTAGTAACATTTAAAGCAAAAATAAACTATACAGGGACAACTTCAATGGAAGTAGGAATAAAAGTTGTTTCTCAAGATGTAAAAACAAAAGAGAAGATTCATACAAATACATGTTTTTTTACAATGATTTCAGTAGATGAGAATATGAAACCAAAAGCAGTACCAAAATATGTACCAATTACTAAAAAAGAGCAAAAAAGATATAAAAAAGCTCTAAAAAGAAGAAGATTTAGAGAAAAAATGTTAAGGAAGTCAAAGTAGCTTTTAACTACTTAACTTCTTTATTATTAAATCTTTATTTACTTCACTTTCATTTATACATATTATGTTTTTCTTTTTGTAATCTAGTTTACTATCTATTAAAATAATTTGATTATCAAGTTTTAAAATAGAGGTTTTAAATCTCTCTTGTTCTAAATTTTTCATATTAATAATTGCAAATAGATTACTATTTTTTTCTAAAGTTTTTAAAAGTACTTCTATATCATTTATATTCTTAATGCTATTTGTTTTTTTAAGTTGAGTAATAGAAGAGAATAGAACTAAGGGGTTATCATTAAAAACTAATATCTCTTTATTTTCAACATTTTCAACAATCTTTTCATCTTTTTTTTCATAATAAATAGTTTCATTAACATTCTTTAAAGGTACACTTTTTATTTGATTTATATCATAAGGAATATATAAAACAAAACAACTTCCTTTATCTTCTATACTAGACTCAAGTTGTATTGAAGCATTTAATAATATAGATAACTCTTTGCAAATAGCTAATCCTAAACCTGTACCACCAAATCTTCTTGTAGTACTTGAATCTGCTTGTTTAAATCTATCAAAAATAGTTTCATGCTTATTTTTAGCTATTCCTATTCCTTCATCTACAATAGAAATCTTAACCATTTGATTACTTTGATTCGTAATATTTAAACTTATTGTTCCTTTATTAGTAAATTTTACTGCATTACTTAAAAGATTTTTTATTATTTGATTTATTTTATTTTTATCACTTATAATTTTTGGTATTAACTTATCGTATGAAAAATCAAAATTTAGATTTTTTTGTTTGATTTGTGATTCAAATAACTCTTTTATTTCAAGTATATTTTCATACATATCAAACTTAGCAATTTGAATCTTTTCATTTCCTGATTCAAGTTTTGATAAATCTAAAATATCATTTATTAAATATAATAAATCGTTTCCACATCTATTTATAATATTTAAATTTTTTATTTGTACTTGTTCTAAATTATTTTTTCTATTTTTCATCATTAGTGAAGATAGTAATAAAATAGAGTTTAAAGGTGTTTTTAACTCATGACTCATATTTGCTAAGAAATCATCTTTTGAATTATTTGCTTCTATTAGCTTTTGTTTTTGTTCTTTTAAAACATTATTGTAAGATTCAAGTTCTACTCTTCTTTTTATTAACTCTTTTTGCATACTATTCATAGAGTTTGCTAAAATCCCTAATTCATCCTTTTTATTTAAATATGGAACTTTTACCCTATTCTCTTTTGCTATATCTTTAGCAACTAATGAAAGTTTTGTAAGAGCTTTTGTTAAATTTCTACCTAGAAAATATGCAAGAAAAGTGGAAACAAATATCTCTAAAAGTACAATATAAATAGTTTTTTGTTTATTCTCTTTTATAAACTTTGTATTTGAAGATGTATCAAAAACTATATAAAAGCTACCAAGAAATATATCCTCTTCATAAATTTTTTGATACCTAATTTCATAAGTTTCATTGTCAAACTTCGCACTAAAAGAGTGTTTATTTAAAAGAAACTCTTTTAAAGATAATTTTTCATAAATATATTCACTTGAAACAATTTTTTCTTGATTATCTAAAACAACAATTGAATTTATATAATCAATCTTTTGAGTTTTTTGAAGCAAATTATCTAAAGTTGCTAAATCATAAATGCTTAATGGAATTTTTAGCAACTCTTTTAAAAACTCTATATTTGTTTCAATTTTTTCATTTGTTAATCTTTGAGAAGAGCTATTTATAGCTGTAAAATTCAAAGAAACAATTAATAAAATAAAAAATATTTCTAAAAATACAAATGAAAGAATAAATCTATATTTAAAAGACATAATTTACTACTTATTTTCTACATCTAATTTCTTAATAACTTCATATTCATTGCTATTTGTTTTTATAAAATTCTTGATACTTAAAAGTTTTTTCAACTCTTCTGGCATTTTTAAAAATGCATTTTCAAGCTTGTTTATAATTTTTTTATCAACATTTGGATGAAAAGCTATTGGGTGACTTGGATAAGAAGATGTTTTATAAACAATATGAAGATTTTTTTTATCTGCATTATTTACAAAATTATTAAATGTTCTAACTATACCACCACCTAAGTATCCAACCTCTCTTGAAATTCCTTTATAAACAGAATCGTGTGAATTTACATACAAAACTTTCGCTTGCTTATCTATATCAAAACCAAATTTTTCTTTTAACTCTAATTTTGTTAGTAATGTTGCAGCAAAAGCATTTGGTGCAGGAAATAAAAACCTCTTATTTTCTAAGTTTTCTTTAGTAAACTCAACTTTTTTAGATTTTGAAAGCAAGATACCTTCAATATTTTTATTTGCTCTAATAAAAGCTTTGTAATTTTGCTTTTTATTTGCAATAATAAAATGATAAGGATTCATATATGAAATATCATAGTTACCGCTATATAACTCTTTTTCAAATTTTGGAATTGAGATTTCTGTTTTAAAAACTACTTTTATACCTGTTTGTTGTTCTAAATAAGAAGTAACTTTCAACCATTTTTTAGATAGTTTTAAAGGACTTTGTTGAGGAACAACACCTAAAGTAATTTCAGACGAATAAGCAAAAGTTGCTAAAAGTAAAAATATACTTAACCTTTTCATTTGTACTCCTAAACTATTTAAATAAAATCTTAACAAAAAAGTGTAGCTAAATAGTATCAATTTAAAAGTGTTACTATTTATCACTATTTGATAATTTGTTATTATTATAGTTATAAAGTTACTCTTATGCTATTTATGTACTTTATAATCATAAAAAAGAGAAAGGTAAATATATGAATCCTAATATAAAGCGCGAAAAATCACTTACTATGACTATGCTAATGACTCCTGAAAAAGCAAACTTTACTGGAAAAAATGTACATGGTGGAGAGATTTTAAAGATGCTTGATCATGTTGCATATGCCTGTGCAGCAAGATATACAGGACACTTTGCAGTTACACTTTCTGTTGATATGGTACTATTTAAAAATCCAATAAAAGTAGGCTCTTTAGTTACATTTCATGCAAGTGTAAACTATACAGGAAGAACTTCAATGGAAATAGGAATAAAAGTAATATCAGAAGATACAAAAGATAATTCAATAAAAAATACAAATGTTTGTTACTTTACTATGGTAGCTGTTGATGAAGAGGGAAATGCAATGACTGTACCTCAATTAGAGCTTATAACAGAAGATGACAAACGAAGATATAGTGATGCTATAAAAAGAAAAGAGCTTAGAATGATGGCAACTAAAAACAAATAAGCATTCTTTTTATATAATTATTAAAAAAGTATATTTATGTATAAAAATATTTTACTAATAGTTTTAACTTGTTTTTTTCTTACTGCTTGTAGCTTTAAATCTCATTCCTTAAAACAAAGAGTTAAAATCATACAAGAAGAGTTAAAAAAAGATAAAAATCTAAATAAAACTATTTATAAAACCCATAATTTTGATATTGTTTCACTAAATTATGAAACAAAAAATTGTTCCAATTTAGATATTTATATTGAAGGAGATGGTTTATCATGGATAAGAACAGATAAAATATCTTCTAACCCTACTCCTATAAATCCTTTAGCAATGAAACTATTTTTAAAAGAAAAAAATAAATGTAGTATCTATCTTGCTAGACCATGCCAATATACTTTTGATAAAAGATGCCAAAATAAATATTGGACTAGTCATAGATTTTCAAATACTATTATAAAAACTTACAATGAAGTATTAAATAAAATAAAAAATAAAAAAATAAAAAAATTTACACTTATTGGTTATTCAGGTGGAGCTACTATTGCTTCATTGTTAGCAACAAAAAGAGAGGATATTAAACTTTTAATAACAGTTGCGGGTAATTTAGATACTGATTTTTGGACATATACAAATTCATATACTTCACTTTATGGTTCATTAAATCCCGCAAACTATACAAAAAAACTTGAATATATTTCTCAAGTTCATCTAATAGGTAAAGATGACAAAACTGTAAGTAAAGAAGTCTTTTTCTCTTTTTATAATAAGTTTGAAAATAAGAAAAATATTAATTTTATAATTTTAGATGGTTTTACTCATTCAAAAAAATGGATAAGTAATTGGAATGAAATATTAAAAAATATCAAAAAAAATTGAAGATGTGACTTTTGTGCGACTTTTAAAAGATAAAATACTTCTTATCTTTACATACTAAGGGAAAATATGAAAAAAAGAGTATCTTTAAAAATTTTAGCTATTTTGCTTATTTGTTCTTCAAATCTTATGGCAATGCAAATTTTTATTAAAACTTTAACAGGAAAAACAATTACACTTGATGTTGAAGCAAGTGACAGTATAGAAAATATTAAAGCAAAGATTCAAGATAAAGAAGGGACACATCCAGATTTACAAAGAATTATTTTTGCTGGTAAACAATTAGAAGAAGGAAGAACTTTATCTGATTATAATATCCAAAAAGAGAGCACATTACATTTAGCTGTAAAAATCACTCCAGACCCTGATGAAAATAAACCACCTATAAACGATGACTCAAAAAAAATAGAAAAATCAATTAATAATACAAATTATAAAAATAACAAAAATATTAAAAATGCAGCAAGAGTATTAGATAAGATAAAAGATAGTGGTAATACTTTAGATGGATTTATCTCTGCACTTAATAGTAAAGCAACTGATAAAGAAGTTGCTCAAGCTGTTAAGGAAACTACTCCTGTTGTTGCTACTGCTT
>NZ_NXIF01000002.1 GCF_002837275.1 Malaciobacter halophilus
GATAATCTAAATTATTTAAAACTAAGTCAAAATCAATTTTTTCATTATCATATACAAATAACTTAATACTTCCATCTTTTATATTTAGATTTTTTAATAATTTTGAGTGTTCATATATTTTATTTAAATCTTTTATATTGATATCTAAACTCTGCTTTTTAATATCTAAACTTGTGTCTAATGTATTAAAATTTAATATTGTGTTTTCTTTAAAATCTATATTAAGTGTTGTATTAATATCTTTTGCATTAATTATTTCATCATCTGCATTTTTTATAATCAATGAGTCTAATTTTACACTACCTTTTGCTAAAGATTTAGATGTATCTATATTTAGATTTACTTTTCCTTCAAACATCTGTTTATGTCTTATATGAGACTCTTTTATTATTACATTTGAGCCTTTTAACTCTACTTTTGCATCTTTAGTAAAAAACTCAAAATCTTTAAGTTTAAAAGTTGAATTTTTAGCTTGAAAATAGCCTGTGGTTTTCATCTGTTTTTCAAGTAAATAAGGAACGACTAATTTAAAAGTAGAGTTTGTAGTACCAGATGTTTGTGTTAAAGGTAAATGAATATCATAAGCTTTTAAAATACCTAAAATATCATCATTTAAAGCACTTTTTGTTTTAATATTTACAACAACTTCACCTTTTGCTTCACTTGTTAAATTATTTATTACAACAGAACTACCATAAAGTTTTGTATTATTATATGTAGGTTTCAACATAGAAAAAAGTAGTTTATCATCTTCATAATCAATTGTTAACTTCTTAGTATTTACTGTATTTGCATTTTTATGAAATCTTATTTTTGCATTTTCAATAGTAGCATTACCTTTAAAAGAGTCCAAAACTGGTTCAAAATTATCAGTTTTTAATTTTCCATAAAGATAATTTAATTTCATTTTCCCAGTAACATTATCATACATCCATGCTTCAGCTACACCGCTTGATAGTCGCACAAAATCTTTTATAAATTTTATATCTTCTAACTCATTTGTATTTGTATAAAAACTAAAATAGTCCTTATCAACTTGTAAATTAAGCTCACCTATTACATCTTTATATGAATAGTTTCCAAGATAAGTTACTATCTCTTTAAACATATCAACTTTAGCTTTTCCTTTAAAAAAAAGCTTTAAATCTTTCAAGTATAAAGAGTAAAGGTCCAAAACTACACTTTTTGAATATACATTAACTTTTGATGAAAGATTAATATACTTATTATCTAAATAAAGATTCTTTTTATCAAAATAAATTGTAAAAGTATTGTCATTTACTTTTAAAGTTTCAATATTTATCTCTTTGAAGTATTTAAGTAAGGAAGGAAGCCTTCTTATGTTAGTTTTCAAATCTTCAATTGAACTACTTGAACCTTGTTTTTTTGATTTATATGTTAACTGTTCTATATTTACAATAAGTTTTTTATCAAACTTTATATACAATTTCGAAACTGAAACTTCACCAAAAGAGATTGAATCAATTTTTATGCCAAAAAATAAGAAAAAAACAAATGCAAAAACTAAACAGACAAGTGTAAGAAAAAAAAGTTTAATTTTATTGGACATTATCGAGTTATTCCTTGTCTTAATTATAGTTGTTCTATTTTATTTAACATTGCCTTTAAGTACTACAAAGGTTATATTTATTCCTAAAGGTACTACAAATAGCATTATAACATATTTAAATAAATCAGGATATGAACTAGGAATTATAGATAAAGTCTATTTAAGATTTTTAGGATACCCACAAAGTGGATGGATTGATATTAAAGAAAACTATCTTACAAAAGCAGATTTTTTATATAAAATCACTACATCAAAAGCAGCGTTAAAAGATATCACTTTAATTCCAGGGGAGACTGCACATATATTTTTAGATGATATTTCCAAAAGAATGAATTTATCAAGAAAAACTTTACAAAAAGTTTATGATAAATATGCCTATAAACAAGATGGAAATATTTTAGCAGATACATACTCTTTACCATATGGAATGAAAGAAGACCATTTACTGTTTTATCTATTTTCAAATACCAATAAGCAGTATGAAGTTATTTCCAATAAAATATTTGGAACATATAACAAAAATAGATGGTATTATTATATTACTCTTGCATCTGTAATTCAAAAAGAGGCAGCTAATAAAGATGAAATGCCCATTGTATCTAGTGTAATTCACAATAGATTAAAAAAGGGTATGAAACTTCAAATGGATGGAACTTTAAATTATGCACAATATTCCCATGTAAAAGTAACTGCAAAAAGAATTAGAGAAGACAATAGTTCATATAATACATATAAAAATAGAGGTCTTCCTGACCATCCTGTATGTGCAGTGAGTGTAGATGCAATAAAAGCTGCAATATTTCCAGCTAAAACAGATTATTTATATTTCGTAAAAAGTGAAAAAACAGGGTTACACATTTTTTCAAAAAGCTATAAAGAACATGTGAATAATATTAACAAAAATAGAATTATTAAAAGAAATTTAAAGAAAAAAAGAAGTAAAAAAACAGAAGAAATACAAAAGAAAAAGAGTATAAAAAAAGCTAAAGAAAGCCCTAAAAAAGAACTCTACGTATTTCCTAAAAGCAATTCTAAAGAAAACACAAAATCAATAAAATCTCTTTTTGAAAATGTGAAATAGTTTATGTGAATTTATGAAACAAACATAGTATTAAATTATATTCCTCTTAGAATTTCAAATGCTATAAAATAAACACATGTTATTATTGTGTACATTTGAATTTGGTTGATTTAACCTAAATTAATTGAACTAAAACTTGAGGAAGAAACATGACAAAACAAACATCGCAGATAATTTACACAAAAGTTGACGAAGCCCCAGCATTAGCAACTTACTCTTTTTTACCTATCATTAGAGCATTTACAAAAAGCTCAAATATTGAGATGGTATCTAAAGATATCTCATTAGCAGGTAGAATTATCGCTAACTTTCCAGAAAATTTAACTGAAGACCAAAAAATTGGTGATCACTTAAGTGAATTAGGAAAGTTAACACAAGATCCAAATGCAAATATTATTAAATTACCAAATATCTCTGCTTCAATTCCACAATTAAAAGCAGCAATTAAAGAGCTACAAGAAAAAGGTTACAATGTACCTAATTATGATGAATCTGAAGAGATAACAGCAAGATATGCAAAAATATTAGGAAGTGCTGTAAATCCAGTATTAAGAGAAGGAAACTCAGATAGAAGAGCTCCAAGTGCTGTTAAAAACTATGCAAAAAACAACCCACATAGAATGGGAGAGTGGAAAAAAGATTCAAAAACAGATGTTGCATATATGAAAAAAGACGATTTTTATGGTGCAGAGGTTTCTACAACTATGGAAAAAGAGAATGATGTTAAAATCTCTTTTTTTGATGAAAATGGAAATGAAAAAGTATTAAAAGCTTCAACTCCTTTAGAAGCTGGTGAAGTTATTGATGCTACAAGAATGAGAGCAAAAACATTACAAGAGTTTTATCAAGAAGCAATTGATGAAGCAAAGAAAAGAGATGTACTACTATCTTTACACCTTAAAGCAACTATGATGAAAGTTTCTGATCCTATTATGTTTGGATATGCTGTTAAGGTATATTTTAAAGATTTAATTGAAAAACATGGAGCTTTATTTGATGAATTAGGTGTAAACTTCAATAATGGAATTGGTGATTTATATGCATGCTTAGATAAAGTTGATGCAGATAAAAAAGCAGAAATCCAAGCAGATATAGCTGCAATCTATGAAAAACAACCAAGACTTGCTATGGTTAATTCTCATAAAGGTATTACAAACTTACATGTTCCTTCTGATGTGATTATTGATGCATCTATGCCAGCTATGATTAGAGGTGGTGGTAAAATGTGGAATGCACAAGATAAAGAAGAAGATACTTTAGCAATGATTCCAGATAGATGTTATGCAAAATCTTTCCAAGCAGTTATTGATGATTGTAAAGAAAATGGTGCACTAGACCCAACTACAATGGGAACTGTTCCAAATGTAGGACTTATGGCTAAGAAAGCTGAAGAGTATGGAAGTCATGATAAAACTTTCCAAGCAGAAGCTAAAGGAACTATTAAAGTTACTGATAAAGATGGAAACGAAGTATTTGCATTTGATGTTGAAGAAGGTGATATTTTTAGAATGTGCCAAGCTAAAGATGCTCCAATAAGAGATTGGGTTAAATTAGCAGTTACAAGAGCAAGACTATCAAATACTCCAGCTATTTTTTGGTTAGATGAAAATAGAGCTCATGATGCAGAACTTATCAAAAAAGTAAATGAATACTTAAAAGAACATGATACTACTGGATTAGATATTTCTATTATGACTCCATTAGAAGCTACTAAAAAATCTCTTGAGAGAATGAGAAAAGGTCTTGATACTATTTCTGTAACAGGAAATGTTTTAAGAGACTATAATACTGACTTATTCCCAATTTTAGAACTTGGTACAAGTGCTAAAATGTTATCAATTGTTCCACTAATGCAAGGTGGTGGATTATTTGAAACTGGTGCTGGTGGTTCTGCTCCTAAACACGTTCAACAATTTGTTGAAGAGTCTTATTTAAGATGGGATTCATTAGGTGAATTTATGGCACTAGCAGCTTCATTTGAACATTTAGCAAACTCACAAAATAATGAAAAAGCTAGAGTATTAGCTAATACACTAGATAAAGCAACAGGAACATTCTTAGAAAATGACAAATCTCCAGCTAGAAAACTAGGTTCAATTGACAATAGAGGAAGTCATTTCTATTTAACAATGTACTGGGCAGAAGAGCTTGCAGCACAAAATGATGATGAAGAACTTAAAAAACAGTTTGAGCCAGTTGCAAAAGCATTAAAAGAGAATGAAAATAAAATCGTAGAAGAGCTTGTAGCAAACCATGGTAAACCATCAGATATTGGTGGATATTATTTACCAAATGATGAAAAAGCATTTGCTGCTATGAGACCATCAGCAACATTAAATAGTATTATAGATTCTATATAAACATTTAATAAAACAAAAAAAAGGGGAAAGTTTTTAACTTTCCCCTTTTTTATTTAAATTGATTTATAACTATTTTAAATAGTTTGCTAAAGGCTCAAGAGCTTTTTTCATTTCATCTTGAGTCATAGAACCATCTAGTGCTCCTTCTTTAACATTTCCTTTTAAAATTTTTGATATAGAACCATTTTCATTTACTAGATAAGCAACATATGTAGTTTTTGCATTATCTGTAACTCCTAATGCTTTTACCATATCCCCATCAAAATCATAAATCATTGGAGTATCTCTTTTTTCTACTAACTCTTCAAGTTTACCTGGAATAAACATTTTTTTAACAAACCAAGGTGCACTTGAAATATTTGCAACCATAACATAAGGAATAGTCATTTCATAAAATTTTGGTAGTTCTCTTACTACTGCTAAAGAGTCATGATTTCCTACTACAATTAAACTTTTCGCACCTTTTTCAAATAAATCAGCTTTTAAAACTTCGTCATCTTTACCTACAATTTCAAATTTTTCTGGTAAATCTGATAGTTTTAAAGAGCTTTGTTCAAGCACTTGCTTAACTTGTGCTGGCTTTTCTGCTGTTGCATAAACTAAAAAACCAAAACCGATTACACCTAAAATAACAATTTTCAAAACGTTTTTCATTTAATCTTCCTATCTTTTTTAAAAAATTCTATCTTATTAATATTAACAGTTATTTAACTTTATTTTTTTAACCCATCTTTTAAAGAGTCTATTAGCTAAAACCTCATATTGAATAGGTTTATTATTTACTAGATAATCTACTAAACAATTGGCTAAATAAGGAGATAAAACAAAACCTCTTCCTCCTATACCATTTAATACATAAATACCCTTTTTTTTGATTAGTTTGTCATCAGTTACAAAACTTCCATTAACTAAATGAGGATATTTTTCAATTGTCTTTTTACTATCTATTAACTCACCTACAATAGGAAAATAATCTACACTACATGCTCTTGCACCAATTTTTGTATTAACTACTTCAATATCATCTAATTTTATAATATCTTCAGCTAAAGATAAAAGTTTTTCTGTATTTTGTTTTTGAGTCTGTTTTAAAAACTCTTTTGCTTCTAAATTAGTATAATTATCTAGTCTATGATGAGTTGCTCCAATACAAATAAGATTTTTATTATTATATTTTTTTGAAGAGCTTACAGAGCACTCTTTATGATAATTAATACTATTTTGCATTGAAGTTAAGATATCAATTCTTTGGCCCCAAACAGCTCTAATTTGAAAATAGCTTTCATCAATTAAATCAGTCTTATAGCCAGTTGTAAGTATTACTTTTGAAGCTTCAATTTCATTATTTATAATCCATTTTTCATCTTTATTTTGTTTTATATTTTTAACTTTATACTCTAAAGCTATTTCAAAATCATTACAAAGAGCATTTGCTACATCTTTAGCAGATACTTTAGAGCCAATATCAAAGAAAAATCCATCTTCATACTCTTTATAATCAAAATCCATAAAAGGTTTATAACTATCAAATTTTAGCCTATCTTCTTCATTTTTAGCAAGCCTATAAACTCCTTTATTTTCAAAATCATCTTTTAAAATATTTTTATAAAAATCTACGGAAAATTTTAAAGCATTATTAACTAATGATTTAAAAGTATTATCTTTACCTAAAAGTGGAGACAAAAACCCACCTGCAGCTTTACTTGCTTGATTTAATACTGCTTTATCTTCTTCTACTAATAAAACACTATTACTATGTTTACATAAAAAATATGCAGTACAAATACCTGCAATTCCACCTCCAATTACTACATACTCATACTTTTTATACATTCTTTTTTAACTCCTGCAATAACTGAAAATTAGGTCTCCAATACCCTTTTCCTCCTCTTAAACTAACACAAACATACTCAGGAAACTTTTTTCTATAAAAATTCAATCTCTCTTTAGTAGTTTTTCCAGTATCACAATAAAAAACAAAAACTGTTCCATGAGGATAGTCTTTCATTTCAAAAGGATTGTAAGTAATAGTTTCAATATTATCTAATGGCTTTAAAATAGTGTCAATAACAACTACTTTTTTACCTTGCTTTTTCAACTCTTTTGAGTATTTAAATAACTCTTCTTGTGTCCATTCATCTTTTTCTAACATTTTTCATACCTATTTAACTATTTTTTGGATAAAATTTATTGGATAACGAATGATTACAAAATAAGGCTTAATATATGAATATACTTGTTGCAGATGACTCTAGAATGGCTAGAAAAATCGTAATGAAATCAATAAATGAGACACTAAGTAATATAGATATAAATATTATTGAAGCGTGCAATGGAGTAGAAGCACTAGATGCTTATAAACAAAATCAAATTGATTTTGTTTTTTTAGATTTAACAATGCCTGTTATGGATGGTTTTCAAGCACTACAAGAAATAAAAAAATTTGATAAAAATGCGAAAGTTATAGTAGTATCAGCAGATATTCAAAAAACATCAATGGATAAAGTAAGAGAGTTTGGAGCAATTGATTTTGTTAAAAAACCTATTAGTTTAGAGAAAATGGATAAAATAGTAGAAAAGATATTATAGGGTAATAAAATATGACTAATAACATAATACTAAATGAAGATGAAAAAGATTGTTTACAAGAACTTATGAATATAGCATATGGTTCAGCAACTGCTGCAATCACTGAAATACTTGATGCATTTGCAACATTAAGTATTCCTAAAATTGAAGTTATAAAAACAACAGATTTAAAAAAACATCTAAATAAAGAGCTAAACTTAGAATCTACTCATTTTGTATGTATGCAACAAATAAATGGCCCAATTGCTGGAGAAAACCTTTTCGTAATTGACAATAATTCTGCTAGAAATATTGCTATTAAATTTGGCTTAGATAATGAAGAGATTACAAATGAAGAGCTTTGTGATATTATATTAGAGATTACAAATATTCTTTCTTCTTCTACTATTAGTAAACTTGCTGAAGATATGGAAGCAAAAGTATCTTTTTCTCCACCAGATGTAAAAATACTTGATAATATAAATAAACTTGATAATCAATTTATTGAAAAATACCAAAATGTAATTATTATCTCTACAAAACTAAAATTTGAAGATTTGGATATTGATGGACAACTAATGATTTTAACAACAGATAAATCTATTGACTACATAAAAACAGTAATAAATAGACTTCTTGAAGAGATTTAAAATGAAATTTGAAAAATTTGATTTTATATGTAATACAGTCGATAATGGTGTAATTATATTAGATGATACGTTAAAAGTTTACTTTTGGAATAGTTGGCTAGAAACAAGAACCAATATAAAAGCAGATGATATAGTATCAAAAAACTTAATAGACTATTTTAAAGATATAAATGAAAAAACTTTAAAAAGAAAAATAAAAGCATCTTTAGCTTTAAATTCAGCGACTTTTTATCATACAGGTATAAATAAGTATTTACTAAATATTGAGCTAAATAAAGTTGCAAATAAAGTTTTTGATAATATGCAACAAGGTGTCACAATTACACCATATGATAAAACAAATAAACTTGTAGTTTTATATATTTATGATAATACAATACTTTGTGAAACAAATCATGAATTAGAACAAACTAAAAATCATCTTGAGGACTCATTAGAAGAGATTAGTCTTCTTTTAAACACTACTTTAGAAGCTATTTTCTTATTTGAAAATGATAAGTGTGTAAATGCAAATAAAATTGCTTTAGAACTATTTAATTATTCAAATAAAGAAGAAGTATTAAATAAAGAGATTTATGATTTTATTGATTCAAAATCACTAGAAAAAATAATTCAAATTGATGAAAAACCAATTGAATTAAAAATGACAAAAAAAGATAATTCAACTTTTCCTGCACTAACAAGAATAAAAGACACTAAACTTAAAAATAAAATGTTTAAAATCCTAACAGTAATGGATTTAAGTGAACTAAAACAAAAAGATAAACTTTTAGTAGAACAAACAAAAATGGCTGCACTAGGAGAAATGATAGGAAATATTGCCCATCAATGGAGACAACCTTTAAGTACAATTAGTACAGCAGCAAGTGGTCTTAAAATGCATAAAGAGTTAGATATTATTACAGAAGAGATTTTTGAAGAATCAATTCATGCAATTATTAGAAACTCGAAACATCTTTCTCAAACGATTGATGATTTTAGAGATTTTTTAAAAAGTGACAAAAAGAAAGTTGAATTTGATATAAAAGAGAATATTCAAAGAAATATAACTATTTTAGAAGGAACTTTGAAAAATCAATCTATTCAACTAATACTAAATTGCAAAGAAAGTTATATTATAAAAAGCTATCCAAATGAGTTCACACAAGCTTTCTTAAATATAATCAATAATGCAAAAGATGCTTTTTTAGATAAAAATATTGATTTAGATAAAAGAGTAATAGTAATTGATATTTATAAAAAACATGAAAATATAATTTTAAAAATACAAGATAGTGCTGGTGGAATTGAACCACAAATAATAGATAAAATCTTTGAACCATACTTTACAACTAAACATAAAGATGTAGGAACAGGTCTTGGTTTATATATGACTCATCAACTAATTGATGTCAGTATGAATGGTAAAATTGAAGCTTTTAACAAAAAGTTTAGCTACAATGACTTAACTTATTATGGTGCTTGTTTTAAACTAACTCTTCCTATAATATAAGCATTTTTGAGTCTATTATGCCAAATACTTTTTTTAAGTTGATTGACATAGACTCAACTTTTTTGATATAATATTATTTAAATACAAACAATTATAAATGGAGTATAAATGGCAAAAAGTTTATATGAAACACTAGAAATTAATGAACATGCATCTGTAGATGAGATAAAAAAAGCATATAGAAAATTAGCAAGAAAATACCATCCAGATGTTAATAAAGACCCAAAAGCAGAAGAAAAATTTAAAGAGATTAATGCTGCATATGAAGTTCTTAGTGATCCTGAGAAAAAACAGCAATATGATCAATTTGGAGACTCTATGTTTGGTGGTCAAAACTTCCATGACTTTGCAAGAGGACAGGCAGGTTCTGGAATAGACTTAGATGATATTCTAAGACAGATGTTTGGTCAACAAGGTGGTTTTGGAGGTGGTGGCTTCTCAAGCGCTTTTAACCAAGGAGGCTTTGGAAGCAGTGGCTTTGGTGGATATGAAGAGCCCGATTTAGATATGAATGCACAAATTACTATTGCATTTGACACATCTATTTTAGGTGGCAAACAACATATCTCATTAAATAATGATTCTTTTGACATTAAAATACCAGAAGGTATTAAAGATGGTCAAAAGATTAGAGCAAAAGGTAAAGGAAAAGCTTTAGGTTCACAAAGAGGTGATTTAATTATTAAAGTTAATGTAGCACCTAGTCCTGAATATGAAAGAGATGAATCTACGCTTATCAAATCTTTTGATATTCCACTAATTACTGCTTTATTTGGTGGTAAAGTTGAAATCAAAACTATTCATAAAACAATTACTTTAAAGATTCCTGAAAATACAAAACAGAATCAAAAGTTTAGAGTAAGAGAACTTGGTGTTTATGATAGGAAAACAGGTAAAAAAGGTGATCTTTATCTAAAAGCAAATATCAAACTTCCAAAAGTTGAACAATTAGATGAAGATTTAGTACAATTACTTAAAGAGAAGTTACCAAAGGAGTAACAAATGGAAAATAAAGCGTATACTGAGCCTGTGTATCTTATCTCAGCTGTGGCTCAAATACTTAATATTCATCCACAAACTTTAAGACAATATGAAAGGGAAGGCTTAATCAAGCCTTCTCGTACAAATGGTAAAATTAGACTATATTCTCAAAAAGATATTGACCATATCAAATATGTTTTAACACTAACAAGAGAACTTGGAATTAATCTAGCTGGAGTTGATTTAATATTAAGATTAAACGAAAAAATTGAGAAATTAGAAAATGATGTAAATAAATATAAAAATAGATTAAAAGAGATAAATAATTTTGGAGTAGTTCCTAACTCAAAAGCCTTAGTGATAAAAAAAAGTTCATACGATATAGTTATATTTGAAGAGTAAACTCATACTCTTCATCTATAATTGATATTGAACTACATACTCTCTCATCAATGGTGGAATATCTAAATAGTTTTCATCATTAACTGATAATTTAACATTTGCATTATCTTCTTGTTTATTTTTGTCTGAATCATCATCTATCTCATTTTTAGATTCAAACCCAGTTGCTACAATAGTAATCTTAACTTCATCTGTTTGTAAAGAACTATCAGTAGTTGTACCAAAAATTATCTCTGCATTAGAATCAATATTATCATGAATTGAGCCCATTACATTATTAATTGCAAATAGTGACACTTGAGGATGAATATTAAAATGAATTAAAATACCCTTAGCACCACTTAAAGAGACTTTATCAAGCAATGGCGATTCAATTGCATCTTCTAATGCTCTAAGTGCAGCATCTTCCCCTTTTGCTTTTCCTATACCCATAAGAGCCATTCCCTTATGTTGCATAATTGTTTTTACATCTGCAAAGTCTGTATTAATATCTGAGTTTCCTGGATTTAATATAACTTCACTCATACCATTTACAGCTTGATACAAAATATTATCAATAATTTTAAAGGCATCTTTCATACCAACATTTTCATCAATAATATCTAATAATCTATCATTTGGAACAACTATAATTGAATCACTTACTTTTTTAAGCTCTTCAAGTCCTAAATTTGCAAGCCCTGCTCTTTTTTTACCTTCCCAAGTAAAAGGTTTAGTTACAACAGATACAGTTAAAGCACCAACTTCTTTTGCAGCTTTTGCAATAATTGAAGCAGCTCCTGTTCCTGTTCCACCACCAAGTCCTGCAGCAATAAATATAATATCTGTCCCTTTAAGAGCATTTTTTATATCTTCATAACTCTCAACAGCTGAGTCTCTACCTATTTCAGGTTTCATTCCAGCCCCAAGACCTTTTGTAAGTTTTACACCCAATTGAATCTTTTTGGGTGCTTTTGATATATTTAAAACTTGCAAGTCTGTATTTGCAGCAATTAAGTCAATTTTATGAGTTCCCTCTTGAATCATGTGGTTTATCATATTACAACCACCTCCACCGACTCCAATTACTGAAATCTTAGCTATATTTTCCCCGATTGTCTGATTAGGCATTTCCACTGTAATATCATCCACATTAAATAAATTATCCATTAAAACCACTCCGAAACTTTACTCCAGAATCTAGACATACCTTTACCCTTATCTTTTTTTGATAATGTTGGTAGTTTAGTACTATCTTCTTTTTCTAAAGTCTCATTGATTTTTTCTTTTAATTTCTCTTCTTTAACTACTGGTTCCTCTTTTTGTACAGGAGGAATAGTTAGCTCCTCTTTCTTCACCGCTCTTTTCATTAGCTTCTTATTAGAATCTAATTCATAAGTTCTATTATCATCAAGACCATAAAAAAGAAGCCCAACAATTGTTGACATAGTTGGGTCATCAAAATTCATATATCCATTTTTAATATTTATTGGATTTGAAATTTTTATAGGAGTATTTTCAAATACTTTTGTAGCAAGCTCTTTAATACCTGATAGTTGACTCATACCACCAGTTATAACAATACCTGCACCAATATTCTCTTGTATACCACTTTGTTTTAATTTATTTTTAACAAGTACTAAAATCTCCTCAACTCTTGCATGAATTATAGTTTGGATATGATCAAGTGAAACTTCAGAAGTACTTTGTTCATCTCCAATTCTTGGAATTTTAACTTTTTTAATCGTTAAATCTTCATTTTCATTTGATTTTAGTAAATTTCCATATTTAATTTTAAGTGTTTCTGCTGCATTTGGAGGAGTGTGTAACATTACTGATAAATCATTTGTAATATGATTTGAACCAACAGGGATAAAGCCATTGTAAACAATTGAGCTCCCCTTATAAGACACAAACTCCGTAGTTGTACCTCCAATATTTATTACAGTTGCTCCAAATTTATTTTGCTGTTCATCTAATAAAGATATTGCACTTGCATATCCATCTAATACAAAATTTGTAAGCTCAATTCCTACTTGCTTTAATGCTGATTTTACATTTGTTAAAGCTGTTCTTTTAGCAGTTACAATATAAACAGCTACTTCAAGTCTTGAACCATTCATATTTAATGGATTTTCAACATCTTTTGAATCATCAACTTTAAAAAATATTGGTAATACATGAACAACTTCATACTCTGGAATAATAGTTGCATTATATAAAGCCATTTGCATAACTTGATTTATTTCAGTCTCTGTAATAAGTCCATTTGGAACATTTACAGAGCCTAAACTTCTTAAACCTTTTGTATATGCACCAGAAATAGATATAACAGAGGAGTCAATTACTTCTGATGTACTTCCTCTTGCTATATTAACTGCATTCTTAATAGCTTTAGAAGCCACTTCAATATTTGTAATTGACCCTTTATTTATACCTTCACTTTTACTTGTTCCCGTACCTAATATATTTATTTTACCATCTAAATTATTTTTTGCTATTACCGCTGTTATACTAGTAGAACCAACGTCTATGGCTAAAAGAGTCTTATTACTCAATGACTATTCCTTTATTTCTAATGAAGACTGAATTTCATATCTATTTTCAAGTCTTTTTATTAGGTTATTCATTAGCTCTGAATTTTGTAAGTTTTCAAGAGTTTGCTTAACACTTGCATCTCTTGATTCTTCATAGTTTGCAAATCTTGAATCATTAATTTTAAATAGTACTACTTTATTTCCTATTCTTACTTCACCTTTTTTAGTTTCAGTATTAAATAGTTTTTCTAAAAATTGTGAAGCCTCCATTTGATTTAAACCACTTACTTTTGAGATAGAACTTCTACTAACCCAACCTATGTTTGTACCTTTAAAATTATCTAACTCTTTCTTAGATAGCGCTTTTAGTTTTAAAGATTTTTCATTATTTATAAAATCTTGAGTTACTTTTGCCTTTGCTTGCTCAAAAGTTAACTGCTTTGGAAACATCTTTTTGTTTAATTTTACAATAATATATTTATCACCATGTAAAAAAGGTTTTTTCAAATCACCAGCTTTTGCTTTAGTAATTATAGTATTATTTTTACCATATGGTAACTGATTTTCAAAAAGAACTATATTTTTAGTAAACTCTTTTTGATTTTTCTTGTATTTAATATACTCTTTTAATGCATCTCTTTTCGTATCTTTTAAATCAAGGGCAAATTGAACATCATCTTTAGCTTCTTCAAAGTTCTTAATTTTGTCATTCTCTTTTCTAAAATCAGTTTTAAAATTCTCATAATATTTTTTCATATCTTCTAAAGAGTGATTAGCTTTTTTTACATCAACTACTGCATAATCAAAATCATATGAATTATCTGATAAATAGTTTGCTTTATTCTTTTCCCAATACTCTTTAATCTTATTATCATCTTCTTTAACAACAATACTATTTGCATCTAAAATCTTAATGTCAATATTATCTTCTAAAAATAGTAATTGATTTAAAAGCTTAACTTCCGTATTTGTTGCCGAAACTTGAAATAAACCTTCAATTTTTTGAAGAAGAATACTTCTTTTTAATGAATCTTCAAACTCAGTTGCAGTTGTTCCATTTCTATTTAAAACTTTAATATATGTGTCTTTGTCAAATTTTCCATTTTTTATAAATGCATCATATTTTAAAAGCTCTTTTGCTATATCTTCATCAGTTACTTGCAGTCCCAATTCATCAGCATAAGATAAAATAAGATTTTTTTCAATTGACATTTTATATGCTAAATCTTTTAATTTTAGTTTATCTGCCATTTCTTGGTTGAAATCTTTTCCAAAAATTCTTGAGTATTGTTCATATAAAGTTGAGTACTCTCTTTGATATTCACTTACTGAAATTTCTCTATCCCCAACTACAGCAACTGCTCCACCTTGTTTACCAAAGTCATAGCTTCCCCAACCTACAAATCCAGCACCAACAAAAGCTATCGTACTAATCCAAATAGTACTTACTAGCCACTTCTTATGTCTTTGCATCCAAGTTATCATATAATATATTCCTCTAAAAATTTTCTAAATATATTACAGAAAAGTTGCTTTTAGTTACGTTAAATTGTAGTTTGCATCAAATCATTTATTACTGATTCTCTTTTTGTAGTTTCAATTCTTTTACAAGCACTTTTAAAAGCATCATCTTCTCCTACAATATAACACATACTTTTTGCTCTTGTTATTGCTGTGTATAAAAGCTTTGTATTGTGCATAATATAGTGAGAAAAACTCATAGGAATCAAAGCACTATCATACTCCATTCCTTGTGTTTTATGAATAGTTAAACAGTAAGCTAAAGATAATAATGAATTTAAATCATCCATATCATAAAAAACTACCATATCATCATTTGGATATAAAACAATACATTTTTTGTCATCAAAATCAAGTTTAATAATCAAACCTAGTTGACCATTAAAAACTCTTCTTTCTAAAAAATCTTGTGAGTTTGATTTGTACATATTCATTGTTTGACACTTCATATTTTCATTTTTTATATGAATAACTTTATCACTCAATTTATATTCATACAATCTAGTTTTTACTGATTGTTCTCTTGAACTATTATATAATTTTTGAAGTTGCATATTTAAATTTTCTACACCTAAAAGACCACCTTTCATAGGGGTTATAACTTGAAAAAGTGTTAAAGCTTTTGAAATATCTTTATTTTTTATTAAAGTATAAAATTTTTTTATATAACTAGCTGAGATATTTAGAATATTATTTAATATCATATCAGAGTTTTTAACTCTTATTGAAGCAAAATCATTGGATGATACAGAATTTTTAATTGCATAATAGTTATCAATAGATACATCAATAAATTTAAAATCTTCATAGTTTTGTTTATACTCAGGAACTTTACCTTGCCTAATATCATTTGCAATAACTGCAATTGCTTGATTCTCATTTTGTCTATATATTTTTGTAAGTTTACAAACAGATGCAAGGTCATATTTAATTGCATCAGAAAGAATATTTCCAGCTCCAATTGCAGGTAACTGTCCATCATCTCCAACTATTATAAAAATTGAATCATCAGAAATTTTTGAAACTATTTGATAAAAAGTAACTGAGTTAACCATAGATGCTTCATCTAATAAAACTACCTTATAAGGAAAAAAATCTTTCTCTTTATGTTTTACTAATAAAGATTGGATTGTTGAACTTTCATAGCCTGTTGTATCGGCAATTCTTTGACTTGCAATACCACTTAAAGCAATTGTTATAATATCATCATAACCTACTATTTCTTCAAGAAGTTCCAAAATAGCTCTACTTGATGTAGATTTACCAGTTCCTGCATAACCGATTAAAAATAGTGTATTTTGACCTTCATTTATAAGTTTTACTGCCTTTTTTTGCTCAACACTTAATTTAAACCCTAAAGTTTGTTCTTTTTTCTGTAAATAATCATCTATATTTGAAACAATATTTTTTAAGTGTCTTTCATCTTTTCTTCTTTTAAAAAACTCTAAAATATTTTTTTCTGCTCTATAAAGCATAGATAAAGCAACTCTATTTTCACTAGTTGTAAAAAGCTCTTCATTTGCAAGCATTTGAACTATACAGTTTTCATATAAAATCTCTTCATTACAAAATCCTAATGACTCATCTAAAAGCCTATATAAATGATACTTATCAATAGAAGAGTTCCCATTATTATCACAAAACTCTTTTAAAGTATAATTTAAACAAGCCATTATTCTAAACTCTGAACGTTCATCAATTCCTAAAGATTTAGCAATTTCATCAGCTTTTTTAAATCCTATTCCTTTTATATTAATTAAAATATATGGATTTTGTTTTATTTTCTCAATTAAGTCTTCAATCTCTCCAAAATTTGAATAGATTTTTGTAATTAGATTTGAGCTAACTCCATATTTTGATAGAAAACTACCAAGCTCTCTTAGGTGTTGAAACTTTTGCCATGAAGAGACAATCTTTTCAAGTTTTTTTTCTTTTATTCCTTTAAATTTAAGTAACTCTTCTGGATTTTCATTTAAAACTTTTATTAACTCTTCTTCACTATATTTTTCTAATAACTCTTTAGCAAACTTTTGCCCTATTCCTTTGACGATTTTAGTTAAAAAAAAGTATAACTCAGCCTCTTTTATCTCTAATGTATCAAAAACAAACTGTACTCCATACTTTTTATGAGTAACCCAATTACCTGTAAGTATAATCTCTTCACCAACAATCTTTTCTATATCAGTATCAAAATATACTCCACAAATTCTTTGATTATTTTCTAAAACTGCAGAAATAAATTTTGTCTCTTCATTTTTATAAAATACTTTTTTTAATACTCCTGATAGTTTATAACTTTTTTGCTCTTCCATTAATATCCATCATTGAATTTTGATTTTTTGTGCTTCTCTTTTTTGTAAGTTTTTTTCTTCTTCTCTTTTTGAAGTAGATTTGCATCTTTTAAAAGTATTGCTCTTTCTTCTTCAAAACTATCAGTAGAGTTTTGTATATAAGACATGGTTTTATTTATAAACTCTTTTAATTGAGTTAAATAGTTTGAATGAAGTTCAACTGCTTTTACTCTATGTAAATCTTCATAATTTTTTTTAGTTCTTATTATAAAAAGCTCTTTATCAAACTCTTCAAGTTTAAGTAAAGATAGAGTTCTTGTAAAAAACTTCTCTAAGACTCTTATGTATCTAATTCTTTGTTGTTTTTCGTGCATTACATAAATAACTTTAAAATATTCTCTTTTGGCCTTGCAATTACTGCATTACCATCTTTTATAACAACTGGTCTTTGTATTAATTTAGGATTATTTACCATTGCTTTTATAAGTTCTTCATCTGAAGTAACATCTTTTAGTTTTAACTCTTTATATATAGATTCTTTAGTTCTTATTAAATCTCTTGCACCAATGCCTAACATTAAAAGTACATCTTTTATCTCTTGTTCATTTGGTGTATCTTGTAAATATTTAACAATTTTTATATCTAAATCTTTCTCTTCTAAAAGCTTTAAAGCATCTCTTGATTTTCCACATCTTGGATTGTGCCAAATAGTTACATCTTGCATTATAATCCTTTATTCCTTCATTTTTAAAAGATTATACCAAAAAAAATTTTATCCAATATAAATTATTACAAACTGCAAGATTTCAAAAATTTGGAAGTAAGTCATTTAATCCTTCTAATCCTAACTCTTTTAAATCTAAATGTATCTGTCCCATTTTTTTTGTTTTATTATTTACAATTATTGGAGCAAAAGTATTTAGACTATTATCACTATTATGAGATTGAAGTACAAAAATATAATAAATTGATATTTCATC
The DNA here is from genome assembly GCF_002837275.1 of Malaciobacter halophilus. Taxonomy (GTDB): domain Bacteria; phylum Campylobacterota; class Campylobacteria; order Campylobacterales; family Arcobacteraceae; genus Malaciobacter; species Malaciobacter halophilus. The sequence continues at coordinate 18,413 of NZ_NXIF01000002.1, forward strand.
AATACTAGATATTTGTAGTTTATCTTTAAACTCATCGGGTAACTGGAAATTTAAAGATTTTAAAGCTCCAAAACTCATAAGTCTTAATGTAGCATCTGTATCTACACCTTTTATAATTGAGAAAAAATCATCAATCTTTTCTAAAGTAAATCCTTTTTCACTTTCAAAACCATCAATACTTACTACTACATCATACTGCATAAGTTATAGCCTTTGTAATATAGATAAAATATTTTACAAAAACAAATTGTATAAGTCAATTTGAGAAAAACTTCTATTTTATGCTATACTTTATTTTATGTTAGTTGGAAATAGTAATTCACTTTTAAATATTCTTTTACCAAACCAAGATAATAAGGTACTAAAAGATGTGCTTAAAGAAGCAGATGCAAAAGCACTAAATAGTATGATGAAAAATAATGCATCAATTCAAGATGTCTTAAAAAATCTATTTGATGATATTAAAAGTGGTAATAAAAGTAATGAAACTATTCAAAATATATTAAAAAACTCTTCTTTATTTAAAGATTTAGGTAGCTTTACAAATAGTTTAAAATCTTTATTATCTCAAATATCAACAGAACCCTCTTTAAATAAATATAAACCTTTATTAGAATCATTTTTAACACAAATAGATAATTTAGATGAAAATAGCTTAAAACAACTTCTTTCAAAATCAGGAATATTTTTAGAATCTAAAATTTTAGAAAAAGCAAATAGCTCTAACCTTCCTACAAAACTACAAGATTTATTAAATCAAGTAAAAAATCTTCTAAAAGATATTGATACACCACAAACAAAACAAATAAATGAACTAATATCTAAAGTAACAACATCATCAAATCAAACAGCTACTTCTATGCAAACAGATATTAAATCAATTATTAATTTGTTACAAGATTTATCTAAAAGTTTAAATGATAAAAATATACAAAATCTAAATAATCTTACAAACCAATTAAAATCACTAGACTTAGATGCTCAATTAATTGAATCAAAACTTCAAAATAGTTCAAATACACAAAATATTAAAGATTTAATCACAAATTTAAAACTTGAACTAACACAAACTAAAAGCTTAGAAGCTGCAACTGTACTAAAAAATCTAACTAGCTTAAGTATGATGGATTTAGAACAACCACAAATAAAAAATGCTTTGCTTAATACTTTACAATCTTTTGAGTTTCAAAGTAGTAGTATAAAAAATCCAAATCTTCAAGAACTAGCAAATAAATTAACACAAGCATTACAAAGCTCAAATTTAACAAACTTAAATACAGAAGCATTAAATGAGCAAAAACAACAAATAACTACTCAGTTAAAAGATATTTTATCACAATTAAAAAATGAAGTATTAATAAATAAAAATATCGAGCCACAAAAGTTACTAACTCAAATAGACAATATATTAAATCAAAAAGATATTTTTTCAAATAATAATAGCTTAGAGCCAAAAACTTTACTAAATCAGCTTTTAAATAGTACAGAAATGAAAAACAGCTCTTTATTAAATAGTAATATATCAAATTTAGTAAATCAATTAAAAAATTTAAATGATGATATTATTTCAATTGAAAATAAAATTTCAAATAACCAACTTGTAACAAATGAAAAAACAACAGTTTTAAATCAAATAAAAGAGACCTTAAATCTATTAAAAAATGAGCTCTTACAAGCAAATACTATTCAATCAAAAGTTTTAATTCAAACAATAGACAAACTTTTAAATATGCAAACTCTTTTTGATAAATTAGAGATTCCAAATGATTTTAAACTACTTCAAACACAAAATAATAGTCTATCTACATTTCAAAGTAATTTCTCATCAAATATAAATGCTCTTTTATTAAATCTAAAACAAAGCATAACTAATATTTCATCAAATCCAAATTCATCTTTTTTACAAAATGAAATTTTAAAAACAGTAGATATGATTGAAAGTGCTTTAAAACAAGGTATTTTAACAACATCAAATCTACAAAATATTAAAAGTGATAATAGTGCAATCCAAAATGATATGAAAACTATACTTTTACAAATGCAAGAACAATTAGCTTCAAAAACTTCTGATTCAAACAGCTTAACAGAAGCCTCAAAAAATATTGACAAACTACTTTTCCAAGTGGATTATTATCAACTACTATCTTTAAGTTCAAATGCAAACTATGTATATTTACCTTTTTTATGGGATATGCTAGAAGATGGCTCAATTGGTATGAAAAAAATAAATGAAAAAAAATTTTATTGTGAAATAAATTTAACATTAAAAGATTTTGGACAAGTTCAATTACTTCTTGCTTTGTATGAAAAAAACAAATTAGATTTAACAATTTTTGCTTCAAGAGATAATTTTAAAAAACTTTTAAAAGAACATCTTACAACTTTAAAACAGTCTTTAAATGGTGCGGGTTTAATACCTATGGATATAAAATTAATTGATTTAGAAAAAAGAATAAAACAACAAGAAAATACACAAAATATTTACTCACAAAAAAATGATGACTTTAAAATGGGACTTGATATAAGAGCTTAAAATGGAAAAACAACAAATTCAAAAAGCAGCAGCACTAAAATATGATTTAGAAAAAGACAATGCACCTAAACTTGTTGCAAAGGGTCAAGAACAAGTTGCAAAAAATATAATAAAAATTGCAAAAGAGAATGACCTTCCAATAAGAAAAGATGAAGACTTAATAGAGTTATTATCAAAACTTGATATAGATAAAGAGATTCCTTCAAGTATGTATAAAGCAGTAGCAGAGATATTTAGCTTTATTTATGACTTAACAAAAAAAAATAAAGAGCCTTATAAAAAATAAGATATGGTTTTGATACAAGTATAAGAGTTATTATAATATAATCGCCCATTAATAAAAGAAGTAAATGGGCTAATGAAAAGAAACGTTTTTGATAATATTTTAACAACTGTTTTTGTATTTTTTTTTACAATATTTGTAAACTTTATATCATCAATCTATTTTAACCCTATATTTTTAGCTGGTGTACTGTTTTTAACATTTATGCATATTTTAAAAAGAGAGTATTATTATAGTGCATTTTTCTTAATGCTTGCTATGCTATTTTTAGAGTTAAATAATGGATTTAAACCCTTTAGTTTACTATTGTTAAGCTTTTTTATATATGCCTTTATTGCACCTTATATAAAAAGAGTTGTATCCTTTTCACACTTAAATAATTATATTTATATGTTAGTGTTTTATTTTGGATTTACTATTTTATATATTACAAATAATACATATTCATATGACCTTCTTTTTACTATTTTTATAAATATTGTAATTGATTTTATAATTGTTGGACTAATGATATGAAAAGATTAAATTTTATTTTACTATTTATTGCTGTTTTAATGGTTATATTACTTGCAAGAGTCTATTTTCTAAGTATTAAATCAAATACATATTATGAAGAACTTTCAAAACAAAACTACATAAAAAGAGTTTATGAAGCACCATCAAGAGGTCTTATTGAAGATAGAAATGGAATTCCTTTAGCTATTAATAATCTAGGTTTTTCTATTACTGTAAGACCACATTTAAGGTCATACAAAAATAAACAAAAGCTATTAGATGTTGTAGAAATTATTTCAAAACATTTTCCTGAATATGACAAAGAAGAATTAATAAAAAAATATAAAAGATTAGATTCAGCATATAAACATGATTTTGTAAATCTTATTGATTATATTGCATATGATGATTTTTTCTCAAAATTTACTCTATTTAATTCACTTGAAGATATAAAAGTTGAACCATCGGTTAAAAGATATTATCCTTACCATAATGTTGCTTCTCATATTATTGGTTATGTAGGAAAAGCTTCAAGAAAAGATATTCAAAATAATGAATTATCAAAATATAGTGGAATAATTGGTAAAAATGGTTTAGAAAAATACTACAATAAAAAACTTCAAGGAACACTTGGTTATAAAGATGTGAAAGTAAATGCTTTAAATAAAGAGTTAGAGATACTTGAAGAGAAAAAACCAAATGAAAATAATAATCTAAAAATTACCATTGATGTTGAGTTACAAAAATATATTCAAAAAGTATTTACTCATGAAAGTGGTGCTGTTATTGTAATGAATGCAAAAAATGGAGAGCTTTTAGCAGCGGCATCTTTTCCTGAGTTTGATAATAATATCTTTGTTGGAGGTATTTCTCAAAAAGAGTGGGACGAGATGAGAAATAGTTTTGACCATCCATTTACAAATAAGCTTGTAAATGGTTTATATCCTCCAGGTTCAGTTCATAAAATGGGTGTAGCTTTAGCTTTATTAGAGCATGGTATTAAACCAAATTATACTGTATATTGTAATGGTGAGTTAAAAATAGGAAATAGAAAATTTAGATGCTGGAAACAAACAGGACATGGAAGAACAGGCTTTACAAAGGCATTAAGAGAGAGTTGTGATGACTTTTTTTATAAAGCAAGTTTAAAAGTAGGAATTAGCAATATATCTAAAACATTAGAAAAATATGGCTTTGGACAACAAACAGGAGTTGATCAAATTAATGAATTTTTTGGGGTTAACCCAAATAAAAAATGGAAAAGAAAAAGATATGACCAACCTTGGTATATAGGAGAAACAGTTATTAGTTCAATTGGGCAAGGATATACTTTAGTAACTCCTATGCAAGTTGCTAGATATACTGCATTTTTAGCAACAGGGAAACTTCCAAGACCACACTTTTATAAAGACAATTATGAAGAACCTATTGAAGTTCCAACTGACCCTAAACATCTAAAAATTATAAGAGAAGGTATGTATGAAGTAGCAAACAAAAGATTTGGTACAGCACAAAGACATATAAGATCAAAAGTAAAAATTGCAGCAAAAACAGGAACAGCTCAAGTTATTTCTATTCCACAATCAGAGAAAAAAAGAATGAAAGAGAGTGAATTAGAGTATTATCATCGTTCACACGCTTGGTTAAATACATATGGACCTTATGATGATCCACAATATGTAGTAGTTGCACTTGTTGAGCATGGTGGACATGGAGGTTCAGCTGCTGGACCTATGGTTAGTAAAATCTATGATAAATTATATCATTTAGGCTATATTAAAAAATAGGCATTTAATAGTTTTTTAGTTATTATTTTGCACAGAAAAAAAGAGGATTTATTTTGAGAATTTTAATTAGTTTATTACTTTTTACATCACTAATTTTTGCAGCAGACACACCTCCTATTGTAAATCTATCTGTTGCTGCACTTGAAGAACCAGCACAATTTGTAAGAACAATAAACATAGCAATTATTCTAGGACTTTTAGTTCTTGCACCAAGTTTACTATTAATGGTGACAAGTTTTACTAGATTTTTAATTGTATTCTCACTTTTAAAACAAGCTTTAGGTTTACAACAAACGCCACCTTCTCAAGTAATTGTATCAATGGCTTTAATTTTAACTTTTTTTATTATGGAACCTTATGCTAAAAAATCTTGGGATGATGCTATTGTTCCATACATGGATGAAAAAATTGGTTATGAAGTTGCTTTTGAAAGAGGAACTAAACCTTTTAAAGAGTTTATGATAAAAAATACAAGAGAGACTGATTTAGCTTTATTTTATAGAATAAAAAAAGAAGAGAATCCTAAAAATATTGATGAAGTACCTTTAACTTTACTTATGCCTGCATTTATTGTAAGTGAACTTAGAACTGCTTTTGAAATAGGCTTTTTAGTATTTCTGCCCTTTTTAGTTATTGATATTATTGTATCTTCTATTCTTATGAGTTTAGGTATGATGATGCTACCACCTGTAATGATATCCTTACCTATTAAGCTTATTTTCTTTATTGTAATTGATGGATGGTTTTTAATAATAGGAAATCTTGCCCAATCCTTTAAATAATGCCATTTTATTATAAGTATAAGCCCTAGTAATATAACTAATTTTTATATTATTAGTTTGTATTTTTAACAAATATTTTTATATTAATGCACTATAATAGTCCTTATTTTAGATATAAAGGCTATAAATGCATAAAATATACTTATACTTTTTAATTATTACTTTCTGTTTTGGACAAACAGTTACTTTTAATGAAGTATTAAACTATACTCTTCAAAATAATAAAGATTTAAAAAACTCAAAACTAAATATAACTCTTAGTGATTTAAATATAAAAGAAGCAGACTCATTAAACTTTGGAAAACTATCTATTATAAATAAAACAAATAGAACAAATCATGCAGGATATGTTTTTAACTCAAAACTATCTTCAAGAGAAGCTACATTTAAAGATTTTGGTTTTGCTCAAATGAATGAACCTATAAATACTAAACCAAAGGATTTAAACTATCCTTCAAGTAGAACAAATATAAATACTAAACTTACATATGATTTAGCACTATTTACTGGATTTAGGATTAAAACAAAAAAAGATATTTTAAAACTTGAAAAAAAAGTCAATAAACTAAAACATAGTATGAATAAAACCGAACTGACTTTTGAAGTTTTTAAAGCATATAATGCAGTAGTTGTAGCAAAACAGTTTATTCAAGCATTAAAAGAGTCTAAAAACAGTGTACAAAAAGTATTAAACTCTTCACGCTCTTTTTATAAAGAAGGACTAATTACTTCAATTGATGTAAAACAAGCAAAAGCTTATGAACTTCAAATTGAAGCTAGTTTAGCAGAAGCTAAAAAAAACTTCTTATTTGCCCTTGAATACTTAAGATTTTTAAGTTCAAATAAAAATATAACAGATGTAAACTCTTTTGAATATTTAAACTTAGATTTAACTCAAAAAAACAATCTTTACTCAAAAGCATTGACTCAAAAAGATAAGCTAAAAGTAATGCAACTTTATAAGAGTATTACTAAAAAAAGTATTGATATAGCAAAAAGTACATACTATCCTCAAATATACTCTCATTTAGAATATGGATATAATGATAATAACATAGATTTTTCTAATCAAAATGATTATTATAATGCAGTTATAGCTATAAAATATACACTATTTGACAATACAAGAGATACCCAGTATCAAAAAAGTAGAATACTTTACCATAAGGCATCTATAAATTATGAGAAACAAAAAGATTATTTAAAGCTTGAACTCTCAAACGCATTTGAAGAGTTAAGTGCAAAACAAATTGTTCTTTCTCAAAAAAAGCAGTTTTTAAAATTAGCAAAAGCTATTTTTATTCAATCTGAAAAGATGTATAAAAATCACCTAATTTCAATGACAGATTTACTTAAACAAAAAGCAAACTTCCAAAAAGCAAAAGCTGAACTAATTGAAGCAAAATATAATAAAGAGATTGCAAAAGCAAAAATTGCAAAAATTGTTAATTTAGATTTTAAAGGATTAAAATGATAAGAAGCCTCTTACTAATCGTACTATTTATATCATCTTATGCACAAGAGATACAAACATCAGGAACAGTTATTTCAGATAATGAAAAAGTTATTACAAGCAGACACTTTGGTTATATCAAAAAAGTATTTGTAAATGAAGGTTCTTATGTAAAAAAAGGTCAACTTTTATATCAAATAGACTCTAGTACCTTAGATTCTCAAAAAAAAGAGGCTTTATTAAACCTAAAGATTTTAGAAAATAAATTAGAAGATATAAAATTAAATTATGAAAGATATAAAAGACTATATAAACAAGATTTAATTGCTAAATATGATTTAGAACAATTACAATTAAATCTTTTAAATCTAAAAAATCAAGTGTTTATTGCAAAAACAAAATTAAAACAGATTCAAAATGAATATAAATATTTAAATATAAAAGCCTCTAATGACTCTATGGTAATAAAAAAATCAATTAAACAAGGAGAAATGGCAATACCAGGAACTCCTAGTTTAATACTTACTGATTTACAAAGTTTAAAAATCAAAAGTTCAATAAATGAAAGTGATTTAAAGCTTATAAGTAAGAATCAAATAGTATCAATATTTTTTCCTTCAATAAAATTTAAAACAAAAGGAAAAATTGAAGCAATAATTCCAAATATAGATACAACTTCACACTCATTTATAATAAAAATATCTTTTGATAAAAAGCAAGAAGCAATCTATCCAGGAATGTATGTAAAACTTAATATCAACCTAAAACAGGATAAATAATGCAAGAAAAAGAGTTTTCAAAAAAAATTAATCCTAATTTAAATATAGCAGGAAAAATATCTTTAAATTTTATAAATCATCCTTTAACTGCAGTTGCAATTTTTTTAATACTTGCTTTAGGTTATATATCTTTAATTGTAATGCCAAGAGAAGAAAACCCTCAAATAAAAGTAAGTGGGGGTGCTGTTATTGTAGCACTACCTGGAGCAAAGCCAAGTCAAATACAAAAAGTAATTATTGACCCTTTAGAAAAGAAACTAAGAGAAATAAAAGGAATTGAACATATTTACTCATTTGCAAAAGATTCTGTTGGAATAGTACAAGTTCAATACTATATTGGTCAAGACAAACAAAGCTCAAACTTGAAACTATATGACCAAGTTATGAGAAATATGGATATGATGCCCAAAGAAGCCCTACCACCAATAGTTAAGACTATGGATATAGATACAGATATTCCTATTGCAACTATTGCATTTTATTCAAAAAAAAGTAATAACAAAGATTTAATTTCTCAAACTAAACTATTTAAAGAAATTGATAAGTTATCTAAAAAAATCAATAGAATAGATAATGTAGCTTTAATAGAGTTAAAAGGTGAAAAGAAAGAACAATATAATATTTTGATTGATTCAAATAAAATCTCTGAATATAAACTATCTTTAAATGAAGTAGTAAAAAGTGTACAAGCTTTAGCATATGAAACTCCAAATATAAAAGGAAAAACAAAAGATAATAAGCTTGTAGTATTTGGAATAAAACAAGCAATTGAATCAAAAGAAGATATTCAAAATCTTATAATCTCATATAAAAATAACTCTGCTATATATTTAAAAGATATTGCAAAAGTAGAAAAGTCATATGATATACAAAATAATAAAGAAGCCTATTTATATACAAAAAATGAAAAGAGCAATATCAATAAAACTGCTCAAGTTACTATGATGATTTCAAAACTTAAAGGTACAAACTCTGTTGATATAAATAAAGAGATATTTTCTTATATGGAAAACATAAAACAAGAGTTATTAGATAAAAATATTAAATTTACAATCACAAGAGATGATGGATATACAGCAAATAATGCAGTTAACTCACTTGTAAAAAATCTTTTAATATCTATTGTTATTATTGCAATTTTACTTATTTTTACATTAGGCTTTAAAGAGGCTATGATTGTATCACTTACAGTTCCTATGATTCTATCATTGACTTTATTTATTGGATTTTTATTAGATGAAACAATAAATAGAATTACACTTTTTGCACTTATTGTATCTCTTGGTATGTTAGTAGATGCTGCTATTATTGTTATTGAAAATATTCATAGGCATAGAAAAAGTAATTTAAATGCAGATATTACAGTTATATCAATTAATGCAACCAATGAGATAGGAAATGCTACAAATATAGCAACAATAGCTATTATAATGACTTTTTTACCTATGTTTTTTGTAGGAGGTATGATGGGACAATTTATGCACCCTCTTCCTGTTTTTGTCCCTATAGCTCTTATTGTATCTCTTGTTGTTGCTTATGCATTTACACCATATTTAATAAAAAAATTTTTATAGGATTATAGATGAATAGACTAGAAAACTTTATATATAAAATCTTACAATCAAAATCTAAATCAGTTTTAGTATATTTAATAACACTAATTCTATTTTTATTAAGTATAGCTACATTTCCAACACAAATAACAAAAGTAAAAATGCTTCCTAGTAAAGATTCAGATACTTTTTCTGTATATGTTGATTTAAAAGATGGATACAGTAAAGAACATACAAAAGAAGTAACAAATTGTATTTCAAAAAAATTACTTGAAAATGATACTATTACAAACATCTCTGTTTTTATAAGTGAAGGTCAACCTTTAGATTTTGCAGCATTAGTAAAGCAAAGTGCCTTAAAAGATAAGCAATGGCAAGCAGAAATGATGGTAAACATTAAAAGAGAAGCAAATAGAGATATTTCAAGCTACAACTTAGTCTCAAAATTAAGAGATGAAGTAAAAAAAAGATGCAGTATGTATGATTCTACTATAAAATTTATTGAACTACCTGCGGGGCCTCCTGTTTTAGCCTCAATAGTAGCAGAAATTTATGGAGGAAAAGATTTTTATAGTAAAAGAGATTTTGCATACAAAATTGCAGATATTTTTAAAAATCAACAAACTTTAGTAGATGTAGATGTAATGGCAAGTAAAGATTTTATAAAATATGAACTGATTTTAGATAATGAAAAAATCAAAAAAAGTGCCATAAGTTTAGAACAAATAAAACAGATAATCTATCTTGCATATGAAGGTATGCCAATCTCAATAGTAAATGATAAAAAAGCCCAAAACCAAATACCTATTTTTCTAAGATTAGATAATACTAGAGTTATAAATGAAAAGACAAAACAATCATTAAATGATAGATTAAAAAATTTAAAACTTAAAAACCAATACAACCAAATGGTAAGTGTTTCTGAACTTGTTAATGTAAAAGAAAGTATTAAAGAGCCAGAATTAAGTTCAAAAAATTTAAGACAGATGATAAATGTAATTGCCGAAACAAATAAAGATAGTCAAATCTACCCTTTACTTGATGCAAGAAGTGAAATGATTGATAAACTAAGTAAAGACTATGAAATTATAAAAACAGATATGCTAAATCTTTCTTTTATAGATAAAAAGAGTAAAGAAAGATTTGATTTGATTTTTGATGGAGAATTAAAAGTTACACTTGATACTTTTAGAGATTTAGGTGGAGCTTTTATTATAGCTTTAGTTTTGATTTTTTTCTTAATGGTAATGTATTATAAAAGTTATGCTATTTCAGGAGGAATTGTACTTGCAAGTTTTATTTCTATTATTGGAGTTATTCTAGCACACATAATAATGGATTTAATAACAGAAGATACATTTTATTTAACAGCAACATCTTTAATTGGTTTTATTGGTCTTATTGGAATAAATTCAAGAAATTCAACACTAATCATTGATTTCTCAAAACAGCTTATTATAGAAGAGAATATGCCTATTAATAAAGCTATTGCCAAAGCAACGGCAACAAGGTCAAAACCTATTATACTTACTGTTTTAACTATGGTTTTTGCTTCATCTCTTCTTGCAACAGATGCAGTTTTTGGAGGCTTAGGAGTTGCTCTTATTGGTGGTACTCTTATTTCATATGTCGTATCAATGTTTTTTGTTCCTGTAATTATAAAAAATCATATAAAAAAACTACTTTAATAAACACTAACTTTACAATAAGTTGATAAAATCTAGTAATTAAAATTATTACTAGGTTTTAAAGGAATTAAATGAAAAACAAAATAAAAAAATATATAAAAGAAATTCTATTTTTTATTATTACTTTAACAGTTATACTAAACATCATAAGTTATTACAAATCACTTAATTTAAATAAAAATAATTTACAAATATTTAGTTTTAAATTATTAAATGAGAAAAAATATAACATACCTAAAGATAAACCAGTTATAATTCATTTTTGGGCTACTTGGTGTCCAACATGTAAACTTGAAGCTTCTAATATAGAAAAATTGTCAAAAGATTATGAAGTTATAACTATTGCAGTACAATCAAAAAATAAAGAAAATATTAAAAAGTATTTAGAAAATAATAAACTAAGTTTTAAAGTAGTTGACGATACAAAGGGATATTATTCTAAAAAGTTTAATATAAAAGCTTTTCCTACAACACTAATTTATGATAATCAAAAAAATCTAAAATTTAGTGAAGTAGGATATACTTCAACACTTGGCTTATATGCAAGAATGTGGTGGATACAAGCTCAATTATAAATCATAAACCATTGCAATTTCATCACATATAGGAAAATGTTTACAACGAATACAATCTGCCCATATTTTATGCTCTGGAATATTCTCTTTTTCTATTTTTCTAAAACCAACACTTTCAAAAAAACCTTGCTCATAAGTTAAAGATAAAATCTGTTCTAACTCATATTTTTTACCCTCTTCTATGCAAGCTTCTACAAGTTTTTTACCTAATTTTAAACCTCTAAACTCTTTTGAAATAATTAAACTTCTAACTTCGGCTAATCTACATGAATGAATATGTAAAGCTGTAAAGCCTGCAAGTTTATTATCTACTGTTACAACAGTATATGACCTAATTGTATTAGCCATTTCATCTTCAGTTCTTAATAATATATTACCATTGTCAACTTCTGGTTTTACAAGCTCTTGCATCTGCTTAATATGTTTTACTGTGGGTTTAAAAAATTTGATTTCCAAAAAGGTGCTCCGTTATAGCATTTTGAAGATCTATCATACCTCTTTTTTTTAGATTTGAGATAAAAATACCTTCAGGGTATGCTCTTTTTAATTTTGCTAAATCATTCTGTTTTAATTTATCTATTTTTGTAAAGGCATGAATAATCTTTTGGTCACCTCTTTTTATAACTTCTAAAAATTCATCAACATTTTTATCAATCTCTAAGTGAGGATGTCTTGCATCAAGTAGATGCACAAAAACTTGTAAACAAGGTCTTTGTTCTAAATAGCCAGTTAAGTTTTTATTCCAATCTTTTTTTAGACCTTTTGATACTTTTGCATACCCAAAACCAGGTAAATCAACAAATCTTGCAAATAAATATGGTAACTCTTCACTTTTTGTTTTAAACTTAATATCAAAATAGTTAATAAGTTGAGTCTTTCCAGGAGTAGAAGATGATTTAGCTAAACCTTTTCTATTTGTTAAAGTATTTAACAAAGATGACTTACCAACATTACTTCTTCCAAGAAAAGCAACTTCTGCCATATCTGGACTTGGTGAATCATTTATACTTTGTGCTGAAGTTAAAAATGATGCTTCAACTATTTTCATTATTTATTAGCCTTTTTTTCATTTTTATCTTCAATATTAATAATAAATCTAACTGGTTTATTATCAGTTCCACTAACTTTTGCTTCACCTGTTACTTGATTAATATAGATTTTATCACCATATATTTTTCTATCTTCAACTTTTTCTTTAATAAATCCATTTCCTATAATCTCATATTGTTGCTTATTTGGATAATAAATAACTTTATTTCCTTTACCTTCATAAAATTTATCTTGTGAAACTATTTCAAAATAAACATTTCCCGTTGCAATATATTTAAGAGGAACTCTTTTTTTATTTGCTGCTTTTGCAGACATATATACTTCTAATCTATCTGAATCAAGTTTATCTTTTGCTTTTTTTAATTTTACATTTCCTGTAAAAATAGATACACCCTTAGCATCATTTGCTTCAAATTTTTTTGCATCGATTATTAGTTTACCTTCATTTGCCATAAGAGTTAAAGAGGCTAAAAAAGTTAAAAGTAAATATCTCATTGTTATTGTCCTATCCTTATTATCTTGTTGTTTCTATTTCAAAATGAGAACTTTTAGCTCTCATGATTTCATTTTTCATATCTAAATATAGATTTTTACCATCTATTTTGTGTTTATAGTAATAACCTTTAAAAGCCACACTATTTTTTGCAACTTGCGTATTTTCATTATAGTAAAGTTCTTCAGTATCTAAAGATATAAAATCATTTCTTCTAAACTTTACATCATCTAAAAAAGTAAAATTTGCATCTCTTTTAATTATAACATTTGCACTAATATAATCAGTTGCATTTTCAACTTTTTTATCATTTGCTTTTAAAATAAAATCTCCCTCATACATAATATCTTTTGTTTTAAACCTTGATACTTTTTTTGAGTTAACTATTTTTGTTGTTGTTTCTTCATTTAAAGTGTACATAGTAGAGTCATTAAAACTTACAAGAGCAATATCTTTTTTGTCATCTTTACTATTAGCATTATCAATAGGAACAAAATAAAATCCCACTGCTATAACTAAAAGAGAATAAATAAACGATTTTATAACCATGCTTTTAAGAACTCCTGTTCAATACCCTCTTTTTTAACTATATACTCAACCATCTCTCTTACAGCACCATTTCCACCACTATTTTTACAAACTACATCTACAAACTCTTTTAAATATCTTGTACCATTTGCAGGAGTAAATGAAAGTCCAACTTTTTTTAGCATTTTATAATCATTTAAATCATCACCAATTGCAGCAACTTGCTCCCATGAAAGTTTCTCTTTTTGCAAGATTGCTTCTAAAACTTCATCTTTATTATCAACTTTTTGATACAGATACTCTATTTGCAAATCTAAAGCTCTTCTTTGAACTATTTTAGAAGTTCTACCTGTAATTATTGCAACTTTTTTACCAAGTTTTTTAGTCCATGTTGCAATAGCAAGACCATCAGCAACATCAAAAGATTTTAATTCGTCTGCATTATTTGTATAAGTAATTTTTCCATCTGTTAAAGTACCATCAACATCTAGCACAAGAAGTTCAATCATAAAATACCTTTTGTACTAGGAATCCCTAAGTTTTCATTTTTTACCATTGCTCGTCTAAGTGAAACTGCTAAAGATTTAAAAGCCGCCTCAAGAATATGATGTTTATTTTTTCCTCTTTCATAAATTATATGACATGTTAAACCTGCATTCATAGTAAAAGCATGAAAAAACTCTTCTGCTAATTCAACATCAAACTCTCCTACTTTCCCAGAAAGATTAATATCATAAACTAAAAAAGGTCTATTACTTAAATCAAGAGCACAAGTAACGGCTGCTTCATCCATTACTACAGTTGCATTCCCATATCTTTCAACAGCTTGAATAGGAAAAACTGCTTCTTTAAAAGCTTTACCCAATACTATTCCACAATCTTCTACACTATGATGATAATCAATATGCAAATCACCTATACAAGATAACTCTATAGCAATACCACTATGCTTACTAAGAGCTTCTAACATATGGTCAAAAAAACCTATTTTTGTATCTATTTTTGTTTTTAAACTATTTGTAATATCAAGTTTACATTTAATATCTGTTTCTTTTGTTTTTCTACTTAATTCAACCAT
Organism: Malaciobacter halophilus; assembly: GCF_002837275.1. Classification (GTDB taxonomy): domain Bacteria; phylum Campylobacterota; class Campylobacteria; order Campylobacterales; family Arcobacteraceae; genus Malaciobacter; species Malaciobacter halophilus. The sequence continues at coordinate 33,490 of NZ_NXIF01000002.1, forward strand.
TTTTTCTCCCTATTGAGCAATAATCATTGCACCACTAATACCTAGTCTAGTTTTAAAGTCAACTGCTTCTTCTTCACTTCTAAAGCCACTTACCCAAACTCTATTAATTGGTTTGCCATCATAATAGCCTTTTTTAATAACTACGCTATAATTATTTTCAATAATATTCTCAAATTTTCTTTTTGTAATTTTCGCACCTGCATATCTTCTAAATGCCCCAACTTGAACATAATATCTTCCAACAGACATAATTTCATTTTTCTCTGATGTTGATTGGGCAATTTTTCCATGGAAACCTAAAACAGTAACCTTTACATTAGCTGTCCCTTTTTTAACCATATCTATTTTATGTGCTGCTTTATTTGATAAATCAATAATCCTTCCACTTACAAAAGGTCCTCTATCATTAATTCTAACCACTGTTGACTTTCCATTTTCTAGATTATCAACTTTTACCATAGTATTCATAGGTAAAGTTTTATGTGCAGCTGTCATAGCATACATATTATATGTTTCCCCATTAGAAGTTTTTCTAGCATGAAAATTTGGTCCATACCAAGAAGCAATTCCTTTTTGTTCATCACCTACTTTTGCAAGTGTAGGATAATACCACTTTCCTGATATTTTATAAGGTCTCATAGTAGCTCTGTGCATAGCTTTTGAATTTTTCATTTTCTCTTTTGGAATATGCTTAAACCCACCGCTATTTCCATAACCATTATATGAATATCCTTGATTACTAAAAGAAGAGAAACACCCTGTAAATAAAAGTGTTGAACTTACAATTACTGCACTTTTTAAACAAGTTTTTGAAAAACTACTTTTTAATAACAATTTTATCTCCAATATTAATAAAGTTTGATTCTAAGCCATTATCACTCATTAGTTTTTTTAAGTCAACTTTATATTTTCTTGCAATTGAGTATAAAGTATCTCCATTTTTAACTTTATAAACTAATGTTGAACTACTTTTATTAGATGAGTCTGCAAGTCTTATGTTTTTTCTACTTGCTCTTTTTTCTGATGATATTGGGATAATTAATTTTTGTTTTAAAGACAAAAGATTTGTTTTTAATCTATTAAAATCTTTTATTACTTTATATGAAACATTATATTTATTTCCAATTTTATGTAAAGAGTCACCTCTTTTTACTACATACACTAAATATTTACTATCTTTAATTAAATCTTTATTTGCTTGGTATCTAGCAAGCCTACTATAAGGAATATAAATATCATATTTTTTTTCATAAGGAGGTACAATTTGAAGTTTTAAGTGTTTATTTAAATTCTTAATCTCTTCATAATCAATTCCAACTGCATTTGAGATTGATCTAAGATGTAAGCCACCTTTTACACTAATAGTAGCAACAGATGAAGTTGCACCAATATTTAAAAGATGTGCATTATCATTTTCAGTAATAAAGCTTTGATTATTCATCATTCCAAGGGCAATTATTTTTCTAATATACATTCTACTTTCACTTGGTATATACTGTCTTGATACATTTTTTTGCACTCTTAAAAAATCATCAATATCTAAAGGAATATTCCAATTTTTTACCTCTTTATAAATATTATTTAATTTATAAAATGGCTCGCTTCCTCTTTGGTAATAGTAAATAATTCTTCTAAACTCTTTAATCTTATTACTATTCTTTTTACTTGGATTTTCTTGAATATATTTATCTATTGTAGCTCTAGTAATTGCTTCAATTACTCTTCCCTCTCCACAATTATAAGCAAGAGCTGCTAAATACCATTTATCAAATCTTTTATGTAAATACTTTAAATATTTTGTTGCAGCTTTAGTTGATTTAACTAAATCCATTCTTTCATCAACATAAAGATTAATATCTAAGTCAAAATGTTTTCCTGTTTCTGACATAAACTGCCAAATTCCAGTAGCTTTTACATTTGATTTTGCATCAATTGTAAAATCAGATTCCGCCATTGCCATATACAAAAAAACCGAAGGAACGCTCTCTTCTCTTAAGATTTTTTTGATTTTTGGAACAAACAATGAAGCATCACTAAGCTTTTTTACATAGTTAGTTTGATTATGTTCTCTTAGTAAATTATTGTAAGTTTTTTGTAGCTTATAATCTGTGATAAAAGAGGATTTAATTTGTAAATCCTCTAAAATCTGCATATCTCTTTGATTGTAATTAGCCCCTATTAAAGAAGCCCATGAGTAGTTTACTATTATAAATAAAAATACGACTAGCTTATACAAATACATTCCTAATTGTTAAAATAGCCTATATTTTATCTAATTTATATTAGAGAACTCCTTAAATAAAGTTTTAGCATTTTTAGTAGTTAAAGTTTTCACTTCATCAACTTCCATTTCTAAAAGTTCTGCAATTTTTTCAACAACATAGTTTGTATATGACGGTTCATTTCTTTTACCTCTAAAAGGATGAGGAGTAAGATAAGGACCATCTGTTTCTACTACAATTTTCTCTTTTGGAATTTTACTTAAAACTTGTACTAATTTTCTTGCATTTTTAAAAGTTAAAACTCCACCTATTCCAAAGTAAAAGTTTTCATTTGCTAAGCTTAGGAGTTGCTCATCTGCATTAAAACAGTGTAAAACACCTCCTACTTCACCAGCTTTATTATCTAAAAGTATTTTTTTAGAATCATTAGAAGCATTTCTTACATGAATAATAAGAGGTTTGTTTACTTCTCTTGCAAAATTGACTTGCTTTATAAAAACCTCTTTTTGTCTTTTTATCTCTTCTTCTTTTTCACTTTCATCTTCAGGAAGCCTAAAATAATCTAGACCACATTCTCCAATTGCTATACATTTTGGGTGAGAAACATATTTTCTTAATACCTCTTCATCATATGCTTGTGCATCATAAGGATGAACTCCCACAGAAAAATACACCTCATCATATTGTTGCGCTAATTCAACAGCTTTTGGTAAATCTTTTGGATCTGCACCAGGTATTAAAAAACCTTTTACGTTTGATTTTAATGCATTTGAAATTACTTCATGCACATCTTGACTATATTGCTCATGGTCAAGATGACAATGTGTATCTATTATTATGATAAGAATCTCTTTTCTACAAGATTTATAATTCCGTTAATATCTTGAATATCCTCACCCTTTATCCAAGCATCAATTCCAAAATTTTTAAATGCATCATAATCACTATCATCATCAATAACTGCAATAGATACAAACTTTTCATTACAAGCATCATGCTTATTCTCTTCAAAATCGAAAATTGAATTAATATCTAAAATTGCAATATCAGCTTTTTTTGTAATTCCACTATCAAAATGTTCAACACTATGCCTACTATCAATTAACGACTCATCTACATTGCAAAATGTTACTATATTCATAATTGCTCCCTGTTTTCTATACTTTTACTTAATTTTATCAAATAAAAAATTAAAATATTACAAGATATACCTTGCAGTATCTTCATTTTCAACAATATCTTCAAGCTTTTGTTCAACTAACTCTTTATTAACTACAACTGTTTCACCTTTTTTCTCATCAGCACTAAAACTAATATCTTCAATAACTTTTTCAATTACAGTATGAAGTCTTCTAGCCCCAATATCTTCAGTTTTTTCATTTGCAGTAACTGAGTATTTTGCAAAAGCATGAATTGCATCATCACTAAACTCTAATGTTACATCTTCAACTTTTAATAATGCCTCATATTGTCTTAAAAGAGAATTTTTTGTATTAGTTAATATTCTATATAATGCATCTTCATCTAAAGAGTCTAATTCTACTCTAAGAGGAAATCTTCCTTGAAGTTCAGGAAGTAAATCACTTGGTTTAGATACATGAAATGCACCAGCAGCAATAAATAAAATATGGTCTGTTTTTACTTGACCAAATTTTGTTTGAACAGAACTTCCTTCAACGATTGGAAGTAAATCCCTTTGAACTCCCTCTTTTGATGGGTCTTGATTTTGAGATTTAGTTCCAGTTGCAATTTTATCAATTTCATCTAAAAAGATAATTCCACCATTTTCAGCTCTTTTTATTGCTTCAATTTTGATAGCTTCATGGTCAAGTAAATTTTCACTTGCTTCATCTCTTAATAACACTTTTGCATCTTTAATTGAAACTTCTTTTTTAATTTTCTCTTTATTTAAGCCACCTAACATTTTTGAAAGACTCTCTTGCATTGAACTCATATCCATTGGCATTGAAGAATCAACAATCTCAACATGAGTCTTTTTTGGAAGCTCTATTTCAATCTTTTTATCATCTAAATCACCATTTAGTAACTTCTCTTCCATCTTATTGTAAGTTTTAATAAATGACTCTTTTGCTGTTTCAGTTGCTGTTTCTGGTAAAGGTGGTACTAATTTTTCAATAATTTTTCTATTTACTTCATCATCAATTTTATCAGCAATTTTAGATTCATACTCTTTTGTAACTAACGAAATTGATTCATAAACCAAATCTCTTACCATTGATTCAACATCTCTTCCAACAAAACCAACTTCAGTATATTTACTTGCTTCAACTTTGACAAAAGGAAGTCCCATCATTTTTGCTAATCTTCTAGCAATTTCAGTTTTACCTACACCTGTGCTTCCTATCATTAAAATATTTTTAGGCATTATCTCTTCTTGTAAAGTAGGTTCTACTCTCATTCTTCTAAATCTATTTCTTAAAGCTAAGGCAATTGTTTTCTTTGCTTCATCTTGACCAATAATATAATCATCAAGATACTCAACAATTTGTTTAGGAGTTAAATCCATATTACACTATTCCTCTATTTTTAAAATTTTAATATTTTGATTTGTATAAATACATAACTCACCAGCAATCATTAATGACTCTTTTACTAACTCTTCTGCTGACAAATTTGCATGTTTATCTAAAGCTCTTGCAGCAGAAATAGCAAAATTTCCACCACTTCCTATTGAAGCTATTTTTCCATCTTCAGGTTCTACTACATCCCCATTTCCACTTAAAATAAAAATATGCTCTTTATTCAAAACAATCATCATTGCTTCTAATCTTCTTAAAACTTTATCTTTTCTCCATGCTTTAGAAAAAGCAACAACTGCTTTTAATAAATCTCCTTTTGTAGTTTGTAAATGTTCTTCAAACATATCAAAAAGATTAAAAGCATCAGCAGTGCTACCTGCAAAACCTGCTAGAATTTTTCCATTATATAAAGTTCTTATTTTTGTAGCATTACCTTTTAATACAGAATTACCAAAAGTAACTTGTCCATCTCCACCAATTACTGCTTTATCTTCACCTTTATAGGCTAATATTGTAGTTGCTTCAAACATTCAACTACTCTCCAATAATATCAACTTTTAAATTTGCATTAACTGCATGACCTAACTTACAAGTAACTTCATAAATTCCTGGAGCTTTAATTTTCTTTTCTAAAGAGATATTTTTCTTATCTAATTCAATTTTAAACTCACTACTTAAAGCTTCACTTATCTCTTTATTTGTAACTGAACCAATTAAATGTCCATTTGCACCAACTTTGTGTTTAATAGTTAATTTCGTAGAGTTTAAAGTTTCAGCTAATTTTTCAGCTTCTGCAATCTCTTTTGCTTCTTGCTCTTTTTCTCTTTTCTTTTGAGCTTCATATTTTCTTAATACATCATTAGTAGCATGTAAAGCAAGACCTTTTCCAATTAAGAAGTTTTTTCCATATCCATCTTTTACCTCTTTTACTTCACCTGCTTTTCCTAAGCTTTTTACATCTTTTATTAATAATACTTTCATAAATATATCTCCACATAAATTAAATAGACATTATTCTACAATAACTTTGATGAAGTGAATATAAATGATAATGATAAATATTTTAGTTATAGATTTTTTACAATAATTTTGTAGTTAAATTTATATTAGCTAGTAAAAATAACTCTACTACTTTATGGAGTTTTTACAGATTTTCTGACACTATTAAAACAACTAAAATAGTAGAATTATTTAAAATTATACTCTTGATATTTAGCTAGCAATATCAAGAGTATTTTTCAAATTTTCTCTGATATTTCTCTTTTTTACATAGTTATTTAATCCAATATGATTACTGTAACCTAAAAGCTTTGCAATTTTTCTAACTGATAAACCAACAGATAATAACTCTTCTATTTTTTCTCTTTGTGCATCAAATTTTGATTTTTGTATTGTACCTTTTGGTTTTCCAAGATGAGCACCCTCTAATTTTTTTGCAGTTAGTGCTTCTTTTGTTCTAATACTCATTAACTCTTTTTCCAATTTTAAAGTCATAGAAATAACACCTAAAATCATTTGAGTTAACATATCATTATCATCAATTAAATCTAAATTTTGTCTTATTACAATAATTCTTATTTTATTGCTTAATAAAAATTTTATAATCTCTAAAATAGTTTCAACTGTTCTTCCAAAAACATTTAAGTCAGCAACTAATAAAGTTGATTTACTTTGTGAATTTTTTAGAAAATCTAACATGTTTTTTTCATCATTTGGAGTATTGATTTCTATTTCAATATTTTGATAAATTTTAATATTTTGCTTATTTATATACTCGCTTAAAATCTCATTTTGCTGCTTCGTATACGCCTCATTGTTTTTATTTATTCGAACAAAACTAAATATTTTAGACACTTTAAATCCTTTTACAATAAGTATTATTATAAATATAAATATATAACATAGTGTTATACTTATAATAATTTTTGTTATACTAAATGTTATTACTATTTTCATAAAAGTTCTCTTAAACAATCTTTTTTCAAAAGCCTATTTTTGATGTTTTGACAAATTAGTTATACAGACTTAATGTTATACATTTTGAAAAAAGGAAAATGTGAAATCTTTAGACCTCCTTTGATAATCTAGTTTTTTAATTTTTTTTGATTTGCTATAAAGTAAAAATTAGATAAACTCTGCTTTTTATAAGATAATTCTTTAAAGGATTTGTATTGAAATTAACTGTTGCAATTACAGGTGCTAGTGGAGCAAGTTTAGCTCTAAAATTTGTAGATAATATTCCTAAAGAAGTAGAGGTATTTTTAGTAGCTTCTAAAAGTGCAAAAACTGCTTTAAAATTAGAAGAGAATATATCAATTTCTAACTATTTTCAAAATAAAGAAAATATTACAATTTTTAACGATTCAGATATTTCTGCTTCTATTGCTTCTGGTTCATTTGGTGTAAATAAAATGATTATTTTACCTTGCTCAATGAATACACTTGCTAAGTGTTCTGTTGGAATATCAGATAGCTTAATTACTAGAGCATTTACTGTAATGTTAAAACAAAAAAAAGATATTATTCTTGCACCAAGAGAGATGCCTTACAATACAATCATCTTAGAAAATATGCTTAAATTGTCTCAACTAGGAGTAACTATTGCTCCTCCAAATTTAGGCTATTACTCTAGTCAACAAACTTTAGAAGATATGGAAAATTTCCTAATTGGTAAATGGTTTGATTTACTAGGTATTGAAAATAATTTATACAAAAGATGGGAATAAATATGCAAAATAGTGAAAAAACAAGTAACGGTGGCACATATAAAAAGGCTATTTACAGTGGAACTTTTGACCCCATAACAAATGGACATATGGACATTGTAAGAAGAGCTTCAAGTATTTTCGAAGAGGTAGTTATTGCAGTAGCAAAAAGTGAAAGAAAAAAACCTATGTTTTCTCACGAACAAAGAGTAGAGTTTGCCAAACAAGCAACTAAAGATTTGAAAAAAGTTAGAGTTATTGGTTTTGATACTTTACTAGTTGACCTTGCAACACAAATGAAAATAAATACAATTATTAGAGGGTTAAGAGCTGTTAGTGATTTTGAATATGAATTACAAATGGGATATGCAAACTCTTCTATAAATAAAAATTTAGAGACTCTTTATCTTATGCCCACATTAGAAAATGCTTTCGTTAGTTCTACAATTGTTAGAGAATTAATTAGATTTAACGGAAGTTTTTGTCATCTTATACCAAAAGAAGTATTAAAATGTATGTAGTAATAGAAGGAATTGATACAGCAGGAAAATCTACACAACTAGATATTCTTGCTAAAAAATATAGTAATGCAATATTTACAAAAGAGCCTGGTGGAACACAAATTGGTTCAAAACTAAGACAAATGGTTTTAAGTGCAGAAGCAAACTCAAAACTAGCAGAAATGTTTTTATTTTTAGCAGATAGAGCAGAACATATGCAAGAAGTTGTTTTAAAAAATAAAGACAAAATAGTAATTTCAGATAGATCAATGATATCAGGAATTGCATATGCACAAAACTTACCATTACAGACAGTAATTGATTTAAATTTAATAGCAACAAAAAGTGTCTTACCAACACATGTTATTTTATTAAAATTATCAAAGCAAGAGTTAGAAAAAAGGCTCTCTTCAAAAGAGCATGACTCAATAGAAGCTAGAGGAGTTGATTACTTAATGAGTATTCAAAATAGAATGGAAGAGACAATAAAAAAACTAAATTTAAATTATAAATTTATAGATGCAAGTTTAAGCATCGATGAAACTTCAAAAGATATAGAGGATTTTTTAAATGAGTAAACAAGATGTTATACAAAGCCTAAGAGGTATGAAAGATATTTTAGATAATGACAGCAAACTATTTACTTACTTTTGTGAAAATGCTGCAAAAATTGCAAGAAATTATGGCTTTGAATATATTGAAACACCTATATTAGAAGAGACTGCACTTTTTAAAAGAAGTGTTGGAGAAAGCTCTGATATTGTAAATAAAGAGATGTACCAATTTATAGATAAGGGTGAAAATGATGTTTGTTTAAGACCAGAAGGAACAGCAGGAGTTGTAAGAAGTTTTATTCAAAATAAACTTGATAGGGCTGGTGGAGTAAAAAGATGGTATTACCACGGTCCAATGTTTAGATATGAAAGACCACAAAAAGGTAGATTAAGAGAGTTTCACCAATTTGGAGCAGAAGTATTTGGTGTTAATTCTGTTTATGAAGATGCAAATATAATTATGATGTTAAAAGATATTTTAGAGTTCTTTGGTATCTCTTATAAACTACAATTAAACTCTTTAGGCTGTAAAGAGTGTATGCCAACTTATAAAGAAAAACTAGTTGAACACTTAAATAGCTTTAAAAGTGAGCTTTGTGAAGATTGTAATAGAAGAATAAAAACCAATCCAATAAGAGTACTTGATTGCAAAATAGAAAAGTGTCAAAATCTACTTACTAATGCTCCAAAAATTACAAATAACTTATGCGATTCTTGTGATACAGACTTTGAAAAGTTAAAAGAGATATTAGATTTTAATGATATTTCATATGAAGTAGATACTAATTTAGTTAGAGGTTTAGACTACTACTCTAAAACAGCTTTTGAGTTTGTAAGTGATGAAATCGGAGCACAAAGTGCCATTGCAGGTGGTGGAAGATATGATAGACTTGTTGAGTTTTTAGGTGGTAGAGAAACTGCTGGTATAGGTTTTGCAATTGGTATTGAAAGACTTTTAGAGTTAGTAAAAATCAAAGAGTCAAAAGAGGATATTTACTATATTGGAGCATTAAGCCAAAATGCTTTAAATCAAGTTACAAAACTTGCAAATATAAAAAGAAAATCAAATCAAACTTTCATGGAATATACACCAAGAGGTTTTGGTAAACATTTTAAATTGGCAGAGAAATTAAATGCAAATGTTGTTGTATTAGTAGGTGAAGATGAACTAGAAAATGGTACAGTTTATACTAAAAACATAGATACAAAAGAAGAAAAAACAATTAAACTTGAGGAATTTTAATATTGAAAAATTTTGGAATTGATATATGGAGTAATAACAATTTTATTATTGAAGAGGGAAAATTAAAACTTAACTATAAAAGTAAGCCTTCTTTAATTTCACTTGTAAAAAGTATTAGGGATAAAAACTATAAAGGGCCTTTGCTTTTTAGATTTCCACACTTAATAGAAAAACAGATAAATAGACTTTATGATACATACAATAGTGCAATAAAAGAGTACTCTTATAAAGGCTCTTTTAATGCAGTATTTCCATTAAAAGTAAATCAATACCCTACTTTTATTAAACCTTTAATAAAAGCTGGAGAAAAACATAATTATGGTTTAGAAGCTGGAAGTAAAGCTGAACTATTTATTGCTATGACATATAATAAAAATGCACCAATAACTGTTAATGGTTTTAAAGATAAAGAGATGATTCATCTTGGTTTTATAGCAAAAAAAATGGGTCATAATATAACTTTAATAATCGAAGGATTAAATGAGTTAGAAACAATTATTGAAGTTGCAAAAGAGACTAAACTTGAATCTCCTAATATTGGTATTAGAGTTAGACTTTTTAATAGTGGAAGTGGAGCATGGGCAAAATCAGGAGGAATTGATTCAAAATTTGGATTAAGTTCAACTGAGATTCTTGAAGCTTATGACCAGTTAGAAAAAAACAATCTTTGTGAGTATTTGACAATGATTCACTTTCATATTGGCTCTTCTATGAATAGTATTAAGCCTTTAAAAAATGCTCTTAAAGAGTCTGGTCACATTTACGCCGAACTTAAAAATTTAGGAGCTACAAATTTAAGTGCAATTAATATTGGAGGTGGACTTGCCGTTGAATATTCACAATTTAACAGAACTATAAACTACTCTTTACAAGAGTTTGCAAGTGATGTTATCTTCACACTTAAAAATATTGCAAAACAAAAAGGTGTTGAAGAACCAAATATTTTCACAGAGTCAGGAAGATTTATCTCAGCTTCTAGTGCTGTTTTAATAACTCCTGTATTAGAACTTTTTTCAGCAGAATATGAAGCAGCACATTTAAGACTTAAAAAGAAAAATCCTCCATTAATTGAAGAGCTAAATGAACTATTTAAAGATATGAAAAAAAGAAATGCCTTAGAATATATGCACGATAGTATTGACCATTTAGACTCTTTATTAAAACTATTTGATTTAGGATATATTGATTTAGAAGATAGGTCAAATGCAGAGATTTTAACAAATCTAATTATAAAAAAAGCCATATCATTCTTAGAAGTTGATGATTATGAAGAGCTTAAAAGAATTGATAATAAAATTCAAGAAAAATATCTATTAAACTTCTCAATTTTTCAATCTTTACCAGATTTTTGGGGAATTAAACAAGAGTTTCCAATTATGCCAATTACACACTTAGATAAAAAACCCACAAGAAGCGCTTCTATTTGGGATATTACTTGTGATAGTGATGGAGAAATTGAGTTTAATCCTAATAAACCATTATATTTACATGATGTAGACTTAGATAAAGAAGAGTATTTTATAGGTTTTTTTCAAGTTGGAGCATATCAAGATGTTCTTGGAATGAAACATAATCTTTTCTCTCACCCAACAGAAGTTAATGTAATTTTTAATAAAAATGGAGAAGTAGAGTTAGAAGATGTTGTAGAATCTCAAAAAATTATTGATATATTAGATGATATTGACTATGATACAAATGAAATAAAATCTATATTAAATGAAAAATTAGATAAAAATATATATTCAATATTAGAAAATTATTTATACGATAATTCGTATTTAAAGACAACTTGGAGCTGACGATGACAGAAAAAACAGAAGAAGAGTTAACCCTTTGGCAACTAATCAAAGAGGATTTCTCTGTTCCTAAACAAAATGACCCTGCCCTACACTCAAACTTAGAACTTTTTTTTAATTATCCAGGAGTTTGGGCTATAATTAATTATAGAGTTGCAAATGCTTTACATAAAAAAGGTTTTAAAAGACTTTCAAGAATAATTAGTGGTATTTCAACTTTTCTTACAAAAACAGATATTCATCCTGGTTGCCAAATAGGAAGAAGAGTATTCATAGACCATGCAATTGGCGTAGTAATAGGTGAAACTACTATTGTAGAAAACGATGTACTTATTTATCAAGGAGTAACACTTGGTGGTGTATCTTTAAATAAAGGGAAAAGACATCCAACTATAAAATCTAACTCAGTAATTGGCAGTGGAGCTAAAGTTTTAGGAAATATTACAATAGGAAAAAACTCAAGAATTGGAGCAAACTCAGTTGTTATTTGTGATGTACCTAAAAACTCAACAGCTGTGGGAGTACCCGCAAAAGTTATAAAAAGAGATGACAAAAAATGCAAACTATCTCATAATGACTTACCAGATATTAATAAAGAGATGTTTGATTACTTATTAAAAAGAGTTGGTATTCTTGAAAATGCAGTCAAAAGATATGAGGGTATAGATTTAACTAGTGAAGATAAAGAGCTTGAAGATATTTATGAAAGATTTATTCAAGCAATGAACTCTATAAAACAATAAAATGTTTGAATTACTTCTTTTAGGAACTATGACTGGATTTACTTCTGGTTTTTTTGGTGTTGGTGGAGGAATGTTACTTGTTCCTTTACTAATTTACGTAGGTTTTGATATGAAAGAAGCTATCTCTATTTCTATTGTACAAATGGTATTTAGCTCAGTTTTTGGAAGTTTCTTAAATATAAAAAAGAGTGCTCAAGTTTTTAAAGATGGTATTTTCATAGGTTTAGGTGGTATGATTGGAGGCCTTTTTAGTGGATATATTGTCTCAAATTTTACAAACACTTCATTACAATATATTTTTATACTAATTGTAATTTTATCAATATTAAGAATCTTTTTCTCTCCTGCTGAACCAATAAAAGAGCAAAAAAAGCAAAATAAAATATTACTTATTTTAATTGGTTTTTTTATTGGTTTAATTGCAATGAGTATAGGAATAGGTGGTTCTATTATGTTAACACCAATATTAGTAGGATTTATGCATTATAGTTTAAAAAGAGCAACTTCATTAGGACTATTTTTTGTAGTTTTTTCATCAATTGCTGGATTTATTTCATTATCTCTTCATGGGCATATGCTTTTAGTAGAAGGAGTTACAGTAGGGATTGCTTCTCTTTTGGGTGTTTATATTGGTATAAAAGTAAAAGGATTAATACACTCAAACTCTTATAAAAAATATATACTTTTATTAAATACAACTGTATTATTTATGATGATTTACAAAACTATATAAAACTTAACAACTCAATGTAAAATTAAATTAGATAACTTATTTAATAAGTTATTTAATCTCTTTTTGTGTATGATAATAATTAAAGTAGCTATTTTTTAGAGGTGAATTATGATAAATAATTATATTAAACTACTATTAAAAAGTACAAATGATTTAGTATATGAGTTTAATTCCTCTACAAAAACTTTAAAATGGCACAATAATATAAATAAATATTTCAATTTAAAAAATAGTAATGATTGCTTTGAAGAGTTTTATTCATTAATAACAGATGATTCTCAAAATGAATTTTTAGATAAAAAAAATAGCAATAAAGATTTTATAGAAATAGTTTTTTTTATAAAAGACAAAAATAAAAAAATAAGAACTTTTAGTGATTCTTCTTTTAAATTTATACATAACAAACAATCAATCTATATTGGTACATGTAAAGATATAACTGAAAATCTAAACTATAAACTTGATACAAAAAATATTACTAATATAATTGATTCAATAGATGATTTTATATTTTATAAAGATTTGAACTTTAGATATATAGAGTGTAATAAAGCATTTTGTAACTATGTTAATAGAAAAAAAGAGCAAATTATAGGTAAAAAAGACTCCGAAATATTTACTAAAGATACAGCAAATTTTGTAAATTGGTATGATAATGAACTTTTAAATAAAAAAGAGTCTATACTTTCTGAAAAGTGGATAACTGATGGTAATAATAATCAAAGATTCATACAAACTAAAAAAACTTTAGTAAAAGATAAACAAAATAAACCCTTTGCAATACTTGGTATTTCAAGGGATTTAACTTCAAAAAAACAGAAAGAAAAAGAGCTTGAAGAGAGTAAAAAAACATATATACGGCTTTTTGAAGCAAATAAAGTTCCTGTTTTATTTATAGATCCACAAACTTACTATATTATAGATGCAAATAAAGCAGCCTTAAAATTTTATGGATACACACTTGAAGAGATTAGAGCTGAAAAGATTTCTAATATTAACACATTGACTAAAGAAGAAGTTCATCATGAAATGCACTTAGCTAATGAAGAAAAAAGAGATAGTTTTATTTTTAAACATCGATTAAAATCTGGAATAATAAAAGATGTAGAAGTTTTTTCAGGACCTTTAAAATATAAAAATAGAAAAGTTTTATACTCATTAATACATGATATTACAAATAAAGTTAAAGTACAAAAAGCTTTAAGACAAGCAAATACAATATATCAAAATACAAAAGAAGGAATTTTTATAACCGATTTAGAAGGAAATATACTCTCTTCAAATAAAGCATTTACAAATATTACTGGCTATAAAAAAGAAGAAGTAATTGGTAAAAATCCTAGATTTTTAAAATCACATAAACACCCAAACTCTTTATATTCAAATCTTTGGGAGGAGATAAAATCTAAAGGCTTTTGGGAGGGTGAAATAATAAATAAAAATAAAGAAGGGAAAAACTATCCTCAGTGGCTTACAATAAATACAGTTTATGATTTAAAAAACAATCCAATTAATTATATAGCTGTTTTTAATGATTTTAGTAAAATAAAAGAGCAAGAACAACTATTAAGAGAAAAAGACCATATTATGTTTCAACAATCAAAAATGGCAAGTATGGGAGAGATGTTAAGAAATATTGCTCATCAATGGAGGCAACCTTTAAGTGTTATTAGTTCATCAGCATCTGGATTAAAACTAAAACAGGAGTTAAAACTTCTTGAACCTAAAGAGATACCAGAGTTTTGTGATGGAATTCTTAAATCTGCTAAATACTTATCTGAAACAATCGATGATTTTACAAACTTCTTTAAAAATCAAAATAAGAAAAAAGAGTTTTCAATAAAAGATGCAATTAATAAAGCTGTTCAATTATCTAGTGCTTCACTTAAAAATAATGAAATAGATATTATCACACACATAAATGATTGTAAATTATATGGTGTTGAAAATGAGTTTGTACAAGTAATGTTAAATATAATAAATAACTCAAAAGATGCTTTTCATGAAAAAAACATAGAGAATAAAAAAGTTATTATTTCAAATACTTTAGGTAAAGAGCTAACACATTTAAGTATAAAAGATAACGCAGGTGGCATTGCAAATAATATTATGGAAAAAATATTTGAGCCATACTTCACAACAAAAGATAAACTTCAAGGTACTGGAATTGGACTTTATATGTCACAAGAAATAATAAGAAGTCATTTAAAAGGAGAAATAAGAGTAGAAAATTATCAAGAGAATCAAGATAAAGGTGCTAATTTTACACTAGATATTCCTTATACAATATAATATTACTTTTTACATATACTCCTGTTTATTTAAGTTCAAAATAAAACTTGCAAATAATACTATCACATAAATACATTCTAAAGTGATTTACAGAAGTTACATTCTTGCACACTCTAAGCTAATATAAAACTGTAAACACCCCATGTTGGGGAGTAATAAATATTGTTCAATTTTAAATAATAGTTAAAATAGAATTAAAATAAGACAAATTTTGACTTTAATTAAAAAAGTGTTGTAAATTGCATTTTTATATGATACAATTTTTCAATCTAGGTAATATTTAAGGATGTATTATGAAACTTAAATGGATAGAAATAATAGAGTTTGCAAAAAATTTTAGAAGAGAGTTACATAAAAATCCTGAGCTAACTTGGGAAGAAATAGATACTGCTAAAGCCATAAGAGCAGCACTTAAAGCCCACTATACCCCCTATAAAGAGTTTGCCAATACAGGAACTGTTGTTACGCTTGCACCAAATGCAAAAGGTACTCATATCGCACTAAGAGGTGATATTGATGCTTTACAAATAGATGAACAAACAACAGTTCCTTATAAATCACAAAAACCAAATTGTATGCATGCCTGTGGCCATGATGGTCACACAGCTACTCTTTTAGCAACTGCTATTTGGTTAAAACAACATGAAAATAAACTTCCAGGTCCTGTTTCTTTAGTTTTTCAGCCTGCTGAAGAAGGTGGACATGGAGCAAAAAAAATGCTTGAAGAAGAAGCATTAAAAGGTGTTGAGTTCATCTATGGATGGCATAACTGGCCAGCAATAGAATTTGGAAAAGCAGTATGCCCCGATGGAGTAGTTATGGCAGGTAATGGGACTTTTCATATTGATATAAATGGACAAGGAGGACACTCTTCTCAGCCAGAAATATCAAAAGATCCTGTACTTGCTGCTAGTGCTATAACAATGGCACTACAACAAATAGTAAGTAGAAGAATAGCTCCTCAAAAAGCAGGAGTTGTTTCTGTTACTTCAATTGATGCAAGAAGTGGTTTAACAACAATACCTTCTCATGCAAAAATTGAAGGAAGTATTAGAATACCTGATTTAAAAACAAGAGATGAAGTAGCACAATCAATAAAGCAAATTGCACAAAATACTGCAAAAGCTTATAATGTGGAAGCTATTGTAGAGTTTAGAAATAGATATTCTCCTACAATAAATCATGAAAATGCAGCTTCTAAAATGAGAGAAAAATTAGAAGAAGTATTAGGTAAAGATTATAAAAGCGATATTGCCACTCCAATTATGGCATCTGAAGATTTTAGTTACTATTTACAAGAAATACCAGGTGCATTTGCATTAATAGGAAGCAATGATGGTCAAGAAAAACATGGTAAACCTTGTCATAATGCATATTATGATTTTAATGATGAGTTAATAGAACCTGTTTGCAAAGTTTTTACAAAACTTGTAAATCTTGAATGTGAATTTATATAAATAAGGAGTCTAAAATGGTAGCTAACAATACTGAAATTTTTGAAACATATGAATCTGAAATTAGAGCTTATTGTAGAGCGGTACCTACTGTATTTAAGGCTTCATCAAATGCAACAATGATTGATGAAAATAATAAAGAGTTTATAGATTTTTTTGGAGGTGCAGGAGTTTTAAACTTTGGTCACAATAATCCAAAAATGAAACAAGCACTAATAGAGTTTATACAAAGAGATGGTGTTGCTCACTCTCTTGATATGTTTACAGATGTAAAAAGAGATTTTATTGAAACATTTGCAAATACAATATTAAAACCAAGAGGATGGGAAGATAGAAAGCTTCAATTTACAGGACCTACAGGAACAAATGCTGTAGAGGCTGCATTAAAACTTGCTAGAAAAGTTACAGGAAGAACAGAAGTAGTAGCATTTAATAGAGGTTTTCATGGAATGACTTTAGCAGCATTAGCTTGCACAGCAAATAATGCTTTTAGAAGTAGTGCTGGAGTACCTTTAACACATGTAATTAGAGATACATTTAATGATATGGATGCTTTAGAAAATTTAAGACAAAAAATGTTTGATTTAGCATCAGGTATGCTTCCTCCTGCCGCATTTTTAGTTGAACCTGTACAAGCAGAAGGTGGTGTTAGAGTTGCTACTAAACAGTGGCTTCAAGGAGTACAACAACTTGCAAAAGACACAGGTGCACTTTTTATTTTAGATAGTATTCAGTGTGGTTGTGGAAGATGTGGAAGTTACTTTAGTTTTGATGATTTAGATGTTGACCCTGATATTATCATTCTTGCAAAAGGTTTAGGTGGATTTGGTACTCCTATTGGGATGTTAGTAAACAAACCAGAAATTGATAAACAATGGAATCCAGGACAACATACAGGTACATTTAGAGGACAAGGACTCTCATTTGTTGCAGGTAAAATAGGATTAGAGTATTTTAATGATGAAGAGTTTAATAATGAAACAATAAGAAAAGGAAATATAATAAGAGAAGTTTTAGATAATTTAAACTCAAAATACGAAAAAGTAGTTGATGTTAGACAAAAAGGTATGATGCTAGCAATTGAGTTTGATAGTGCAGATACTGTTAAAAAGATAACTACTAAAACATATGAAAATGGTTTAATTATAGGTGCTTGTTCTACGGGTGAGATTATTAAGTTTATTCCACCATTAACAATTACTGATGAAGAGTTAAATAAAGGATTAGAAAGATTTACTGCTTCTGTTGAAGCTGTTTTATCTTAAAAGGAGAAGATTATGGGATACAGCACAACACACTTTAAATCAATAAATCCATATACAGAAGAAGTTGTATATGAAATACCTATGCATACATTAGAACAAACAAGAGAGATTTTACAAAATGCTCAAGAAGCATTTTGTAATGAATGGATAAATACAACTTTTGAACAAAGAGCATCACTTTTAAATGCTGTTGCAAAACAAATGAAAGACAATCTTGACTATTATGCTTTACCAATGACAGAAGAGATGGGAAAACCTATAAATGAAGCAAGAGGAGAAGTAAATAAGGCAGCTTGGGCAGCAGAACATTATGCAAAATTTGCACAAGAGTATTTAAAAACTGAATATTTAGAATCAGATGCTACTGAAAGTTATGTTCAACACTTACCTTTAGGTGTAACATTAGGTATTTTACCTTGGAATGCTCCTTTTTGGTTAGCATTTAGATATTTAGCACCTGCACTTATGTCTGGAAATACTTGTGTTATGAAACATGATTCTCATACACCTTTATGTGCAGTAAGAATCATTGAGGCTTTCCAAAAGGCTGGTTTTCCAAAAAATGTTGTTCAAAATGTTGTTGTAGGACACTCTAATTTAGAATCAATGATAAGAAATCCTATTGTTAAAGGTGTCTCTTTAACAGGTTCTTCAAAAGCGGGTGCAGCTGTTGGAGCAATAGCAGGAAATGAAATTAAACCTGTAGTTTTAGAGTTAGGAGGAAGTGACCCAGCTATAATTTTAAAAGATACACAAGATTTAGAAAAAGCCGCAGATGTAGTAGTTCTATCAAGATATATAAATGCAGGTCAATCGTGTATAGCTGCTAAAAGAATTATTGTTGAAGAACCAATATATGAAGAATTCATCGCTCTTTTAAAACAGAGATTTGAAAAACTTAAACTTGGTGACCCAAAAGATGAAACAACAGTAATTGGTCCAATTGCAAGAAAAGAGTTAGTAGAACAAATGCATGAACAAGTTAATAAATCTATCGCGGCTGGAGCAAGATTAATTTTAGGAGGAGAGAAACATCAAGGGAAAGGATTTTTCTTCCCTGTTACTCTTCTTGCTGATGTTGAACCAGGTATGGTTGTATCTTGTCAAGAAACCTTTGGCCCAATTGCAGCAGTAATAAAAGCAAAAGATGAAGAAGAAGCAATAAAAATTGCAAATGATACAGAATATGGTTTAGGTGGCTCTATTTGGACAAAAGATATAGAAAAAGCAAAAAAACTTGCTGGAAAAATTATTACAGGACAAGTATCTATAAATGGTATAGTAAAATCAGATCCTAGACTTCCAAGTGGAGGAGTTAAAAAATCAGGACTTGGTAAAGAATTAGGGCCACATGGTATAAAAATGTTTGTAAACACACAACAAGTTTGGATAGGTCCAGCTAAAGGGTAGTTTACTTCTTCTAGTAAGGAGAGAAAAATGAAATTAGCTTTTCCTAAAGCAGAGTATGTAAAAAGAGTAAAAAAAGTACAAAGAGAGATGCGAAGAAAAGGCATTGATGTACTTATTGCAACTGACCCTGGAAATATGAATTGGCTAACTGGTTATGATGGTTGGTCTTTTTATGTACACCAAGGAGTAATTGTATCTTTAGATGAAGAAGAGCCTATTTGGTTTGGAAGACATATGGATAAAAGTGCAGCACTACTTAGATGTTATATGAAAGATGATAAATTAATTGCATATCCAGAAGAGTATGTTCAAAATCTTGATAAGCATCCAATGGAGTGGTTAGCAAAAAATATCTTTTTTGCTAGAGGATGGCATGATGCAACTATTGCTACAGAGATGGATAATTATTACTACTCTGCACAAGCACATTTAAGTTTAGTATCTAATCTTTGGAAAGCAAGATTCGTAGATAGCCAAAATCTAGTAAATTGGGCTAGATGTATTAAATCTGATAAAGAGATAGAGTATATGAAGATTGCAGGTAGAATAACTTCCAAAATTCATCAAAGAATACTTGATGTTGCAAGGGTTGGAATTCCTAAAAGTTTTGTTGTTGCACAAATTTATGAAACTGCAATTGAAGGAGTTGATGGATATAGTGGAGATTATCCTTCTATTGTCCCTTTACTTCCTTCAGGGAAAGAGGCATCTGCTTCACATATTACTTGGGATAATAAACCTTTTAAAGCAAATGAAGGTACATTTTTTGAGGTTTCAGGATGTTATAAAAGATACCACTGCCCAATGTCAAGAACTTTATACATGGGGAAACCTTCCCAAAGGTTTCTAAATGCAGAAAAAGCTCTTCTTGAGGCTATTGATGCAGGACTTGAACAAGCAAAACCTGGTAATAAGACAAGTGATATTGCAAAAGCACTTGATAAAGTAATGCTTAAATATGGCATTGATAGACATGGTGCAAGATGTGGTTATCCAATAGGAGTTAGTTATCCTCCTGATTGGGGAGAAAGAACTTTTAGTATAAGAGCTTCTGATGATACAATTTTAAAATCAGGAATGACCTTTCACTTTATGCCAGGCATTTGGCAAGATGATTGGGGAATTGAAATAACTGAAAGTATCTTAATAAATGACGATGGATGTGAATCACTTTGTGATTATCCAAGAAAACTATTTATTAAGTAAATTTCTATTTAAAAACCTCTTGCCAAGAGTAAATATTCTTAATTGCTCTTGGCTCTACTACAAAAGATAGTAAAGAAAGAATCAAAAATAAAGCAATAAAAAAAGCGATTATTTTAATTAGTTTATTCATTTATTACCTTTAATTATTTTTTATATTAAACAATAAAGATTCTTAGAATAAACACAAATTTATAAACTTACATTTTTTATATATTTAGTTTCATCTTTCTTTGGTATAATATGAGCTTTATTTTTTACAAAACCTATTTAAAATGGACTATTATTTATGAAAGATGCAATTAAAATTTATAACGCAAAAGAGAATAACTTAAAGAATATTAATTTAGAAATACCTAAAAATAAACTTATTGTTTTTACAGGGCTATCAGGTTCTGGAAAATCTACATTAGCATTTGATACACTTTATGCTGAAGGACAAAGAAGATATATAGAATCACTTTCTGCATATGCAAGACAATTTTTAGATAAAGTTGGAAAACCTGATGTGGAAAGAATTGAGGGATTAACACCAGCAATTGCAATTGACCAAAAAACTACATCTAAAAATCCTCGTTCAACAGTAGGAACTATTACAGAAGTTTATGATTATTTTAGACTTTTATATGCAAGAGTTGGAAAACAACACTGTCATAAATGTGGAAAACCAATATCACAAATGAGTTCTTCAGATGTAATTGAACAAGTTCTTTCACTTCCAGATGGAGCAAAAATTGTAATACTAGCACCACTAATTAATAGAAAAAAAGGAACTTTTGCAGACCTTTTAGAAGGGCTTCGAAATAAAGGCTATGTAAGAGCAATGATTGATGGTGTGATGGTTAGACTTGATGAAGAGATTGAACTTGAAAAAAATAAAATGCATACTATTAAAATAGTAATAGATAGAGTTGTAGTAAAAGAAGAGAACAGAGATAGAATCGCACAAGATGTGGAAAAAGGTTTAAAAGAGAGTTTTGGAGAGTTAGAAGTAGAAATTATTAATCACAAAGAGTTAGACTGTGATAAGCATGTGCACTATTCTGAGCATATGGCTTGTTTTGATTGTAAAATCTCTTTTGAACCATTAGAGCCTTTAAGTTTTTCATTTAACTCACCCAAAGGTGCTTGTTCTTCATGTGATGGTTTAGGAATTAGATATTCACTTGATATGAAAAAAATTATAAATGAAGACTTATGTCTAAAAGATGGTGCTATTAAGATTATTTATGGTTTCAATAAGGGTTACTACTTTAAAATGCTAACTGCTTTTTGTGAAGCAGCAAATATTGATATGAATAAAACTTTTAGAGAACTTGAAGAGCATGAAAAAAAAGCCATATTACATGGTGGAGTAGAAGAAGCTGTATTTACTTGGAAAAGACATAAATTAAGAAGAAAATGGGAAGGTATTGTAACAATTGCATATAACATGGTAAAAGATGAAAAAGACATGGCAGAATATATGACTGAAAAAACATGTGATTCATGTAATGGAAATAGATTAAAGCCCTCTTCTCAAAGTGTTTATGTAGCAAAAAAAACAATATCAGACATTATAAATCTTCCAATTGAAGATGCACATAAATTTTTTCAAGATGAAAAAAACTTTGATTATTTGAATGCACAAAATAAAATGATTTCAGCTCCTATTTTAAAAGAGATTAGAGAAAGAATCTTCTTCTTAAATGATGTAGGACTTGGATATATTACTTTAGGAAGAGATGCAAGGACAATCTCAGGAGGAGAAGCACAAAGAATTAGAGTTGCTAGTCAAATTGGTTCTGGACTTACAGGAGTTATGTATGTACTAGACGAACCTTCAATTGGTCTTCATGAAAGAGATACAAATAAACTAATAAAAACACTTAAAGCTTTACAAGAAAAAGGCAATACTGTAATTGTTGTAGAACATGACAAAGAAACAATTAAAGAAGCAGACTTTATAGTAGATATTGGACCTAATGCTGGAAAATATGGTGGAGAAATTGTTTTTGCAGGAACATTAAAACAGATGCTAAAGGCAAACACTTTAACAGCTCAATATGTGTCAGGTAAAAAACAAATAGCCTATTCTCACAATAGACCTCAAGAAAAATATATTGAAATAAAAAATGTAAATATCAATAATATTAAAAATTTAGATGTACAAATTCCACTTAAAAATCTTGTATCAATCACAGGAGTTAGTGGAAGTGGTAAATCATCACTTATTTTACAAACTTTATTACCAGTAGCAAAAGAGTTATTAAATCATGCAAAAAGAGTAAAAAAAGTTGATGGAGTTGAAATATCAGGACTAGAAAACTTAGATAAAGTAATCTATCTTGACCAAAGTCCTATTGGAAGAACACCAAGAAGTAATCCAGCAACTTATACTGGTCTAATGGATGAAATTAGAACACTATTTTCAAAAACAAAAGAGGCTAGTTTAAGAGGTTATAAAGTAGGAAGATTCTCTTTTAATGTAAAAGGAGGAAGATGTGAGAAATGTCAAGGTGAAGGTGAAATAAAAATTGAAATGCACTTCTTACCAGATATTATGGTTAAATGTGATGAATGTGATGGACAAAGATATAATAGACAAACTTTAGAAATTTTATACAAAGGTAAAAGTATTGCTGATGTATTAAATATGAGTGTTGATGAAGCTTTAGAGTTTTTTGCAAAAGTTCCAAAAATATATGCAAAATTAAAAACATTAAGTGATGTAGGATTAGGATATATTACTTTAGGACAAAATGCTGTTACTTTAAGTGGTGGAGAAGCACAAAGAATTAAATTAAGTAAAGAGTTAAGTAAAAAAGATACAGGAAATACATTATATATCTTAGATGAACCAACAACTGGTCTTCACTTTGCAGATGTAGATAGACTTACAAAAGTTTTACACCACTTAGTAGAAGTTGGAAACTCTGTACTTGTAATTGAACATAATCTTGATATTATCAAAAACTCTGACTGGGTTATAGATATTGGACCAGAAGGCGGAAATAAAGGTGGTAAAGTTGTTGCAGAGGGTACACCTGAAGAGTTAGCAAAAACTCATAAAAAAACAAACTCATATACAGGATATTATTTAAATAAAGAGTTAAATGAAAAATAATAGAGCAATTGATAACTTTATTAAAGCACTAGAAGAGCATGAGTTTATAAAAGCTCATGAACTTTTAGAAGATGATTGGAAAGCTTTTAAAAGACAAAAACAGACTACTGAAGCAAAAGCTTTACAAGGACTTATAAATGGTGCGACTGCTCTTGCTTTATATCATATAAAAAAAAGGCCATCAGGTTTTATAAAAGTTTGGCCTGTTTATATAAAATATAAACCTTTATTACAAAATGCCAAATTAAAAGATAAAAATAGATTTTATGATGCTTGTAATATTCTTGAAAAAAAAAGAGATGAACTTATCAAAGACCTTTAGTTTAACTTAAATTTTATACTTAATTTAAAAATAGTGCTTCATATAAGTTTATACTAAAAACAATCGCTATATAATTCTTCATAATTTATTGAAATAAAGGAAACACTATTATGTCACTAACCAAAAAGAGTATCTTCTCTAATATAGGTATTCAAATTATTATCGCGATGGTTTTAGGTACTATTGTAGGAATCATAATGAAACATGATGCTGCAATGTTTGCACCGCTAGGAACTATATTTATCCACTTGATTAAAATGCTTGTTATCCCGTTAATTGCAATCTCAATCATTAGTGGTGCTGCAAGTATTGGAGGAACAAAGTCTGCTGGAAAGATTGGAGCGTTAACTTTTGCATTCTTTTTAATTACTTCAGGATTTGCTGTATCTTTAGCTTTAGCAATGGGTGAATATTTTACTCCAGGTGTTGGTGTAGATTTAAGTAGCGTAGAAGGGATGTTCTCGGATAAATATGCAAGTAAAGGTGCTCTTCCAGGATTTTTCGAAACAATTACTGGAATTATACCAACAAATATTTTTCAATCACTAACAGATGCAAATATCTTGCAAATTCTTTTCTTCTGTCTTTTTTTAGGTATTGCTATATCTAAACTTGAAAAAGAAAAATCTCAACCTCTTTTAAATGGAATAAATGCTTTAGTTGATGCGTTTATTTGGATGATTCATGTAGTTATGAAATTTGCACCAATTGGTGTATTTGGATTAATGGCTGATGCTATTGGTACTTTTGGATTTGATGTATTACAACTTGTAACGAACTTAGTATTAGTATTTATTGCTGCAATACTTATTTTTGGTTTTATTTTCTTTCCTATATTAATTAAACTATTCTCAACTATGAGTGTTAGAAAATTTATTAGTGCAATGAAAAAACCACAAAGTGTTGCTTTATCAACAGCTTCTTCAATGGGAACACTTCCTGTTACTATGGAAGTTTGTGAAGAAGAGTTAAAGGTTTCTAAATCTACTTCTTCATTTGTTTTACCATTAGGAGCCACTATTAATATGAGTGGAAATGCAATCTATTATGGATTAGTAGCAATTTTCTTTGCACAAATCTTTAATGTACAATTAGGATTTGCAGAGTACGCAGCAATTGTATTAACTGCAACAATTGGTGCAATAGGACAAGCAGGGGTTCCAGGACCTTCATTTTTAGTTGTTGCAGTATTAATTGCTGCTGGAATTCCAATTGAAGGACTTCCTTTACTTTTTGCACTTGATAGAATATTTGATATGATTAGAACAGCATTAAATATTACAGGTGATGCAGCTTGTGCAGTAATTATTGATGAATATGCACAAAATCAACCTAGCAAATGCTAAATTTCTAAAAAGCTTCAGCAGCTTCTTGCTGTTGAACTTTTAGAAAATAAGCTTTAAGCCTCATCATCTCATCTGTAGGGTATTGACTTTCAAAATCACCCCTATTTACCTTAACATAAAAATCTTTTGAATTACTGTTATAACCAAAATCTAAATTTGTTAATTTATACTCTACAAAACTTGAAATATTAGCATCTGATACTTTTTTTGTCTCTTTTGTTTCTTCTAATTTAGTAAACTCTTCTTTTACTTTTGAAGACTCTTTGCCTTCGATTACTTGTGAAGTAGCATTCGAAGGTTGTACTTTTTGAATTTGAACAGATTGCTCGTTACTGTAAGATTCAAGTTTTGGGATCAAACCATACTCCATAACAACCTCCTTATCAAAAGTTATCACTTCAATTACCTATTTAATTATATAAAAAAAACTTAAGTTTTGTCAAATATTCTTAAAATAAAGTAAATTTCTGTTAATATACGTTGTATTTTTTTCAAAATAGTATATAATACAATGTTTACTATTTAATCTAAGGAGAAATTAATTGGAAGACAGTTCCCAGAGGTGCAATACAATTACAGGTGACAAAAAATGGAAATATTAATACTTCTGTTTTTTATTGTAATTGGTACATCATTTTTATGTTCAGTTTTAGAATCAGTAATTCTATCAACAACAGTCTCATATATTTCAGTAATAGAAGAGAAGAATCCTAGTGCTGGAAAATTACTAAAAAAATTAAAATCAGAAATAGACATTTCAATTGCTTCAATTTTAATTATCAACACAATTGCAAACACTTTAGGTGCAACTGCTATTGGGGTTCAAGCACAAAATGTTTTTAGTGGTGACAAAACACTAGTGATGATTATTTCTATTATATTGACGTTTATGATTCTGTTTTTTGCAGAGATTATTCCAAAAACAATTGGTGCAGTTTATTGGAAAGAGTTAGCATCTGTTGCTGCAAGAATAATCAATGTTTTTGTTTTTATTACTTATCCAATAATATTAATAACACAATTTGTAACAAAAAAGATTTCTAAAAATTCAGTAAATAACGACTCTTTTTCAAGAGAAGAGTTAATTCATTCTACACTTTTAAGTGAAGAAGAAGGTGTTATTGGTGATTTAGAGTCAGATATCATCGAAAATACATTAACTTTAAATGGAGTTAAAATTAAAGATATTTTAACTCCAAGATCAGTTATGTATGCAGTTCAAAAAAATACTGCAATAAAAGATATTTTAGATGATAAAAGAACATATAAGTTTTCAAGGGTTCCTGTATATGACGAATCAATTGATAATATAGTTGGTGTTGTATTAACAAAAAAACTTTTCAAACAAGCCATTAAAGATAAAAATGTGCCTATTGAAAATATAATGACACCAGTTTTTACTCTAAATGAGAATATTCCTGTTGCAAAAGCAATGAATAAATTTATTCAGAAAAAAGAGCATATGTTTATTGTTTTAGATAATTATGATCAAACTGAAGGATTAGTAACTTTAGAAGATTGTATTGAAACATTATTAGGGCTTGAAATCATGGATGAACTTGATACAACGGCGGATATGAGAAGACTTGCATTAAATAAAATGAAAGCTAAAAGAAAAGAGAGAGAAGGAAATTAGTAATCCTTCTCTTTAAATAAACTTATACTAACAATAAACTAATAAAACAAATACCTATCTTAAATTTTTAAAGTTATAATCAAAATAAAAAGGTATTACACAATCATGCTAAAAGAGTTTTTAAATCAATTTAAATCAACAATACTTGGTACAATAGATAAAAATAACTATCCTTTCAATAGTTATTCTGTATTTATAAAGCATAATAACAACTATTATGTATATTTAAGTGATATGGCAAAGCATGCACAAAATATAAAATCCAATTGTAAAGTATCAATGTTTTTTATAGAAGATGAAAACAAGTGTGAAAATATATTTGCTAGAAAAAGAGTAGTATTTCAAGCTCAAGCTTCAATAATAAAAAGAGATTCAAATAAATTTACTGAAATATTAAATGAGTTTGAGAAAATAGATAAAAAAACTGTTCAAATCACAAGAAATATGATAGATTTTAATCTATTTGAATTAAAAGTAATTTATGGTGAAGCTGTATTTGGTTTTGGAAAAGCTTATACTATTAGTGGAGAAAAGTTTGATAAATTAATACCAAAAGATAGTTCAGCAGGTCATAAACATATAACTAAATAATAGTTTTAACTTATATATAAGATACTATTATTTATAATAATTATTAATATCTTAATTATAAGGAAAAATTATGAAAAAACTACTTGCAGTTTCTGCACTTGGATTACTATTAGGAACTTCTGCTTTTGCAAACAATAGTGCAAAAGGTTTAAATGTATTAGTTACATCTGAAGATGCACAAACACAAATGATGTCTATGGTTTTATCTATGATGACTCTAAAACAAAATAAAAAAGTAAATATGGTACTTTGTTCAAAAGCAGGAGATTTAGCATTAAAAAATTCAAAAAGTGAAGTTTTAAAACCAATGGACAAGTCACCAAAAATGATGTTAAAAGCAATCATAAAAAAAGGTGCAAGTGTTAAAGTTTGTCCTTTATATTTACCAAATAAACAACTTAAAGAAAGTGACTTAATGTCTAAAATAACTGTTGCAAAACCAATGGAAGTTTCAAAAGATTTATTAAATACTGATTATAAAAATTTAAGTTATTAAAACTAGCCCTTTATGGGGCTAGTCTATCTATTTGCCAAGTTCCATCACTTTTTATCATATATTGAAATCTATCATGAAGTCTATGCTTTGCTCCTTGCCAAAACTCTATTTTTTCTGGTTTGACAATATATCCTCCCCAAAAAGAAGGAAAAGGAATTTCACCTTTTACAAATTTACTTTTTATTTCATTAAATTTTGCTTCTAAAACTGACCTTGAACTAACAACTTGACTTTGTTGTGAGACCCAAGCTCCTATTTGGCTACCCTTAGGTCTTGATAAAAAATATTTTAATGATTTAGATGAAGATATTTTTTCTGCTTTCCCTTCTATTTTAACTTGCCTTTCTAAACCAAGCCATGCAAAATGTAAAGCTACTTTTGAATTCTCTTGAATATTTTTAGCTTTTACACTCTCATAGTTTGAGAAAAAAACAAAACCACTCTCATCAAAAAATTTCAATAATACAGTTCTAATTGAAGGCATCATATCATTACCAACTGTTGCTAAACTCATAGCATTTGGCTCAATTAAATCTGCTTTCATTGCTTGTTCAAACCAAGTTTCAAACTGCTTTATTGGATTATCATCTAAGTCTTTTCTTCTTAATCCATTATTTACGTACTCTTCTCTCATAGAACTTAAGTCCATAAGTTTCTCCTAAAGTAATTTTTTTATATCATCTTCAATATTTTCAGGTGTTGTAGAAGGAGAAAATCTATCTATAACTTTTCCATTTTTATCAACTAAAAATTTTGTAAAATTCCATTTTATTGCTTCTGTTCCAAGCAATCCAGAAGCTTCATTTTTCAAATATTTATAAAGAGGATGAGCTTCATCTCCATTTACATCAATTTTAGAAAACATTGGAAAACTAACATTATATGTTAGGCTACAAAACTCTTTTATCTCTTCATTTGTTCCTGGTTCTTGATTCATAAACTGATTACAAGGAAAACCTAAAACAACAAAATCTTTTGTTTTGTATTTATCATAAAGTTTTTCTAATCCTTCATACTGAGAAGTAAATCCACACTTACTTGCTACATTTACTATTAATAAAACTTTATTCTTATAGTCACTTAAACTAACTTTTTTCCCATCTATTGTTTCAACTTCAAAATCATATATACTTTTCATATTAGCTCCTATTAGTGAAGATATAAATAAAATAGTAAGTATTAATATTCTCATATTTGCCCCTCTAAACTTTTTTTTGTTACTTCATGTCTAAATTCAAACATTTGCTCTAAATCTTTTTCTATAACACTATGAAGTAAAGAACCTAAAAAACCAAAAGGCAACTCATATCTTACCACATCTTTTAGTAAAACCTTATGACCATCTTGTTTAAATATATGATAATGTTCCCAAAATTTAAAAGGAGATTTCAATGCCTCATCTACAAACATATGAGGATAATCCATTTTTTTTATTTTTACAACCCATGTAAAAGGTATAAAGTTTTTTACAGTCTTTATTTTTAAAATTGTACCCTCTTTTGGATTATCACACTTTGTTAAAAGTTCTGCTTTTATATTTTTAGGAGTTATTTTAATAAGATTATTTGTATCAAGATGAAATTTAAATAACTCTTCTAAAGTTGTATCTATATAAGTTTGTTTTGTAAAAGTTTTCATAAATACTCCTTTATTTTTATTATAACTATAAAAGAAGTATTTATATATAGTTTTTTTGTTAATTAGTTATCTTATCAAATTTTTTAAGTAAATTTTGCATTTGTAATTCATAAGCTAAAGTATAAGCACTATTTCCTAAAACATCTACTTGATTTATATTTGCTCCATTTTTTATTAAGTAATCTACACAATGTGCTTTATTATATAATACTGCATAAATTAATGCAGTTGCATTTATTTCATCTAAATAGTTTATATCAATATTTAAATTTTTTAAGCACTTTAACATCTTTACATCATCATTATAAACTGCAAAATGTACAGCATAAAGAGTAGGAGTTACATATAAATCAATTCCTTTTGAAATTAATAGTTTCACTGCATCAAAATTTTTATATTTTATAGCCCAATAAAGTGCATTTCTTCCTTTTTTATCTCTTATATTTATATCGTCATTTAAAGAGATAATTGATTCAATATTTTCATTATATATTATTGCTTCAAAAAGTACGCACCAACCTTGCTTATCTTGATAGTTAATATCTAATCCGCTAAATAGTAATTTTTTTAGTGAAAAACTTCTATTAACTAAGTTATCATCAATGAAAATATTTGTACTCATGGTTTGCCTTTTTTGTTAAGTTGTAAAAATTGTATCAAATCAAAACTTAAACTATATTGATAATCGTTATTAATATTATATATTTTATAATTTTATTTACTACTTTTTTTTACTATAATTGCATATAAGGAGTATAATTGAAAGAGTTATCACAAAGAGAGTTTTGCTATAAATGTAATAGACCTAAAAGTTCTTGCATGTGCAAATATATAAATAGTTTTCAAACAAATATAAAATTTGTAATACTAATGCACCCTAAAGAGTATAGAAAAACAAAAAACACTACTGGGAAATTAACAAATTTACAACTAATAAATTCTGAAATTCATATAGGGATTGATTTTACATATAATAACAAAATAAATAGCTATATTAATAATTATGAATGTTTTATTTTATATCCATCTCAAAATAGTATATGCTTAAATACAACATCAATAAAAAGTAATAAAAAACAACTTATTTTTATAATAGATTCTACTTGGTCATGCTCTAAAGCTATGTTAAAAAAGAGCAAAAACTTACAAAGACTTCCTAAAATTAGTTTTAAAAGTACAAAAGAGTCTAAATATAGTTTTAAAACTCAACCTCAAAAGTACTGCCTTTCAACTATTGAATCCACAAAAGAGGTACTTAGTTTACTAAATAAACATAAAATTGAAAATATCGCTCAAGAAAAACTTGATAGCTTTTTGCTACCCTTTGAAGAGTTAGTAAAATATCAAGTAAATTGTAGTTTAAAAGGAGATTTAAGAGCTAAGAATTACTCTTAAATCTACTTAAATATGCATTAATCTCTTCTTTCATAGTATTTTTATAACCATTTAGTGAAGTATAAATGAAAAACATCGATTGCGCCATAAAAAAATAAAAGGCATTAGTATATCCAATATAAACAAATAAAACATCAGCTAAGAAAAATAATATAAAAGCGTAAGACCTTCTAATATGACTTCTACTTGATAATAAGAAGTTACCAATTATAGCCATAGATGAAGCTAATGTATCTAAAGGTAAAACTTCAAAGTCAATTGATGATATTGATTTAAAATATAAACTTATGCCAAGAATAAAGAAATATACCAAAGAGATTAAAACTAATATTTTTAAATCTCTTGTAGGATTATTTGATTTTTTTACAACTCCTAAAAATGCACCAGCATAAAAAAAAGTTAATTGTATAATCATAGGAACTTTACCAGCAAATAAAAAGAATGCAAATAGTGATAAGTTTGATGCAAGAAAACTAATAAAAGCTAAATATAAAGGTCTTTGATTGTGTTTAGTGCTAAGTGACATTAAATATGCCCCTAAAATTGAAAAAATTGCACCAAAAGCCTCAAGTAATAACATAAAATCTCCAAATTTTTTGCGTATTATAATAGCTTTATATAAAAAAAGAATAAATTCTTATTTTTATTACTTAAAGGTTACAAACTTGTTATATATTTTTGTTCGAGTTTTTTATTTAAATTATTTATATTCTTAATTAGAAGTCTATGCTCAGGTTTTAATATTTTAGAGATAAATCTTGTCTCTTTATTTGTAAAACCTTCAGGGTCTTTATCTTCAATAGTAATTTTATTTTTACTGTAAGCTACTCTTTTAAGTTTGTAGTTTGTTAATCTAATATAATAAACTACTTCAAATTTTTTTTGATTTATCTTTTCTATTGTGACAATTACTTTATTATCTTTAACTTCTCCTTCATAAGGAACTATTTGTTTAAAATCTTTTAAAGTCATAAATCCAATATAAAGCTTCGTAAAAATATCAAAATATAAAGCTAATTTTTTTGATTTAAAAAAACTTAAATCAACAGCATGAGTCTTATGAGCTCTACTTTTTTCTAAAATCCACTCTAAAGTCTGAAAATAAGAGAATTTTTTATATCTTACATTTATAGCTTCTATGAATTTTTTATCAGTATATCGAATTAACTTCTCTTTGCTTTGCTTTTTTAAAATAAGTTGTTTTAAAATTTCATTGTCATTAAACTCTTTTGTTATCCAAATAGTACAATAATCAGGAAATCTACTAAGACCAACTGAACCTTGAGTTAATACTATTAGTGCTTTTATTTCAAAACTTGGGAAAAGCAGTTTTAATAAAGCAGATTTTTTAAAAAGTCTTTTATTTAATCCAGAAGTTTTTTTAGATTTACTCATCTCTACAAAATAAATACAATCCTTAGTAAAAAAAAGTGCATCAAATTCACTTATATCTTTATAAACAGATTTATAGACTATTTGAGCACCTTTATCTATAAGAAGTCCATTTTTTTTAAAAATATTATTTTTATTTTGATGTGGACCTTTTAAAATAAATCGTTTTATTTCATCATTTGATTGTGCATATCTTAATAGATGTTCGTAAATAATATTTTCAAATACTTCACCTTTAAAGCTATGGTAAGTAGGACTTTGTTCTGAGTCTTCTTTTAAAACACCATCTTTTGAAAACAAATCTTTTAAATTCTTATTATCATATCTATAATGAAATAGATTCGATTTGATGTTTGTTAAGTCTAAGTTTTTTATCTCTTCTGTGATTTTAAATTCTTGCAAAATTCTAATTTAGTATCAAAAAGATACTCTCTTCCCTCATATTAATTTGAATGATTATACCTAAAGGGAAATTTATTGTAAAGAAAATAGTAGTAAACAGTAGTTAAAAGAGGATAAAAATCCTCTTTTTTAACACTTTTTTTAAAATGCTTCTATTATAGAACCTTCATATTTTGTTCTAATATAGTTTTTTATCTCTTCTGAATTAATTGCTTTATCCAAAGCTTTAATATATGGTTTTTCTTCATTTCCTGCTTTTACAGTAATAATATTTGCATATGGAGAATCTTTTGATTCAATTGCTAAAGCATCTTTTAATGGATTAAGATTTGACAGTAGTGCATAGTTTGTATTAATAACTGCTGCTGTAACTTCATCTAAAACTCTTGGTAATTGAGGAGCATCTAACTCTTCAATTTTAAGATTTTTAGGATTATCTAAAATATCTTTTGCTGTTTTTAATTCTACATCTTTAAATGTTAATAAACCTTCTCTTTGTAAAATATCTAAAGCTCTACTTTCATTTGTTGGGTCATTTGGTACAGCAATAGTATCCCCTTCTTTAATCTCTTTTAATGATTTAATTTTATTTGAATAAACACCCATTGGCTCTAAATGTACATTTACAGTTTTAACTAAATGAGTATTTTTATTTTTGTTAAACTCATTCATATATGGTAAATGTTGGAAAAAGTTAGCGTCTAATTCACCCTCTTCTACTGCAATATTTGGAGTAACATAATCAGTAAACTCAACAATTTCTAATGTATAACCATCTTTTGCTAAGATTTTTTTTACTTCTTGTAAGATTTCAGCATGTGGAATTGGAGTAGCTCCAACTTTTATAACTTTCTTCTCTTGAACTTTTTGTTCTTGCTTCTCATTACTATCTGAACAAGCACCTAAAAATAGCGCAACTAATGCAACTAATGCAACTTTAAAAAAATTATTCATTTGTTTCCTTCCTTATTTTTTTGTAATTTTATATAAATAATCACCTAGACTTTGAAATATCTGTACGATTACAATCAAAATCAATACAGTATACATCATAATATCAGTTTGAAATCTATAGTAACCAAACTTAATAGCTACATCACCAAGTCCCCCTCCACCAACAGCACCAGCCATTGCAGAGAATCCAACTACGGTAATTAATGTTAATGTAATGGCTGAAATAATACCAGGCAATGCTTCAACTAACATTATTTTAAAAATTATCTGAAAATTCCCAGCTCCAAATGATTTTGCAGCTTCAATTACACCTTGGTCAACCTCTTTTAAAGCACTCTCAATTAACCTTGCAATAAAAGGAGCAGCTCCTATTGTAAGTGGAACTATTGCTGCAGTTGTTCCTATACTTTTCCCAACTAATATTTTAGTTACAGGGAATAAAACAATCATTAAAATAATAAATGGAAATGATCTTAAAGTATTAATAACTACATCTAAAACCCTATAAAGTTGTACATTTTCCATTAAACCATCTTTTTGAGTTAATATTAAAACAATAGCTGTAAAAAAACCTATAACAACAGCAATAGCAGTTGAAACTACACTCATATAAATAGTTTCCCAAATCGCTGGCAATAAAATATCTGTCATTTTAATATCTCCCAAGTAATTTGTTTATTTTCTAAATACTTACAAACCTCATCTTTTTGTTTTTCTTGAATATTTATAACCATATTACCTATAATATGTGTATTAATTTCTTCTAATTTACCCCAAACAATATTAAAATCCATATTTAATTCTCTTGCCATAGAAGTAATTAGTGATTGATGTGCATTATCTTTTGGAAAATAGATTTTTATATTTACTCCCTCTTGTGGTACTACTTCATCTTCTCCTAAAAACCTTTTCATTTTTTCATCTGGTTGCAAAAATAGATCTTCTGTTACATCTAAACCTATAATATTTCCATGCTCTAAAAGTAAAGCTTTTTGTGCAATTTGTTTAACTACTTCCATTTCATGAGTAACTAAAATAATAGTAATATTTAATTCTGCATTAATCTTTTTTAAAAGATTCAAAATTGAAGTTGTAGTATTTGGGTCAAGTGCTGAAGTTGCCTCATCACTTAATAAAATATCAGGGTCAAGTGTTAATGCTCTTGCAATTGCTACTCTTTGCTTTTGTCCTCCACTTAACTCTTTTGGATATGAATTAGCTTTATTTGAAAGTCCAACAAGATGTAATAAGTCATCAACTTTCTTTTTTATTTCATCTTCTGTATATCCCCAAATTTGCATTGGTAAAGCTACATTTTCATAAACTGTTTTTCTTTGTAGTAAAGAGAAGTGCTGAAATATCATTCCAATCTTTTTTCTAAATTCATTTAATTTTGTTTTTTTTAATGTTTTAACTTCTTTATTATTTACTACAAGTGAGCCATCATGGTAATCTTCAAGTCCATTTATACATCTTAAAAGAGTAGATTTACCTGCACCACTATGCCCAACAATAGCAAAGATATCACCTTTTTCAATAGTAAGGTTAATATCATTTAATACTTTCATTTTTCCATAGTATTTATTTAAATTTTTAATTTCAACCAAAAGTAAACCTTATAATATTTTTAACCGTGTATAATATAAAAATAGTACTAATAAATATATTAAATAAAACATTTTGAAATTTTTATACTACTTTTTTTAACTAAAAAATAGAAGTTTCATTTAATAAACAATAGATTATTATGAGATAAAAAGGAGTATTATGAGTAAAAATATTTTAATAACAGGTTGTAGTTCTGGACTTGGATATGCTCTTACTACTTTATATCTAAACAAAGGATACAAAGTTTATGGTATAAGTAGAACAAATCCAAATATTGAAAATAAAAACTTTATTTTTAAAAAAGTTGACTTAAATAAAACATCTAAGATAAAAGATTCTTTACAATCTTATTTAACAAATATAAATGAGTTTGAATTAATATATTTAAATGCAGGAATGTTAGGAGAAATTAAAACCTTAGAAGAGCTAAGTTTAGATGAGATGAAAGAGGTTTTTGAATTAAATGTTTTTGCAAATAAAGAGTTGCTTGATATTTTAAAAAACTGTAGAGTAAAAAATGTAATTGCAATCTCATCTGGAGCAGCTATAAATGGCTCTAAAGGTTGGGCTTCATATAGCCTTTCAAAAGCTGGATTAAATATGCTTATTAATCTATATTCAAAAGAGATGGAAAATACAAAACTTTTAGCAGTTGCACCAGGCGTTATAGAAACACCAATGACTGACTATATTAGATTTGATATTGATGAAGAGATTTTTACTTCTGCTAAAAAACTTAAAACTGGTCATATACAAAAACCTTATGAAGCTGCTTGTAGATTAAGTAATTTATTAGAAAATAGTAAAAAGTATGAAAGTGGTAGTTTTATTGATGTAAGAAATATATAAACAAAAGGATTTCTCCTTTTGTTTACTCTTCTAACTGTTTTTTCAAACTTTTTATATTTAAAAGCATTAAAACAGATATAATTAATGCTATACAGAAAAATCCTGCAAAAACATATAATGTTTGAGAATAACTTCCTGTTATATCTTTTACATTTGAGATAATTAAAGGACCTACTAAACCAGCAGCAGCCCAAGCAGTTAAAATATAACCATGAATTGCACCTAACTCTTTCGTTCCAAAAATATCACCAATATATGCAGGGATTGAAGCAAAACCTCCACCATAACAAGACATTATAAAATATAATACAATTTGAAATAGTATAAGCTCACTTATGTTTGGTAATGCATAAAATGCAACTGCTTGTGTTGCAAAAAATATTATATAAACAATAGGCCTTGTCAAAAAATCAGAAATACTAGCCCAAAAGATTCTTCCAAGTCCATTAAAAACACCCATTAAACCAACTGCAGCGGCTGCTGCAAGTGCTGTTACACCCATTACTTCTTCTAAAAGTGGAGAGGCGACTCCAATTATTGCAATTCCACATGTTACATTTATAAATAACATAAACCAAAGACCATAAAATCTAGGTGTTTTTATAGCTTCATTTAATCCCATACTAGATAAATCTTTTTTGATTTTCTTTTTGCCCTCTTTTATTTTTTTCTTAAATTTTTTTGGAAGATAGCCTTCTTTAGGTGCTTGAAGATACATAGCTGAAATAAGCATTATTATAAAATAGATTGCTCCTAATATAAAAAAAGTATTTGCAATTCCCACAGAACCTATTAATAATTTTATTGCTGGGCCTGAAATAGCTGATGCAAAACCAAATCCCATAATTGCAAGTCCTGTTGCCATTCCTCTTTTATCAGGAAACCATTTTACTAAAGTCGAAACAGGCGAAATATACCCTATTCCCAATCCACATCCACCAAGTACTCCATAAAAGAAATAAAGTAAAAGTTTTGATTCCATTAAAATAGCAAGTCCAGAACCAGCTGTTCCTATACCAAAAGCAAATGCAGCAATTGTAGCAGATACTCTTGGACCATTTTTTTCAACAAATTTCCCCATTAATGCAGCAGATAAACCAAGAAAGAAAATAGCAATACTAAAAGCAATTGTTACATCTGTTAAGTCCCATTTCATTTTCTCTTGAATAGGATTTACATAAACACTCCATGCATAAACTGAACCAATACATATATGTACACCAACGGCAGCAAGAGCCATAAGCCAACGATTTTTCTTCATAAATATTCCCCATGATTTTAAGTAAAAATTAGAAGTGCAGTTTATCATAAACAAGCATAAATAACACTATATATTATAACTTTTATTAATAATTATATCCAAAATCAAGTAAAACTATTTCCATATATTCCCACAATAAAACCAATATTTACTCCAATCGCAATAAGTCTATTATTTTTATATCTTAAACTAGGAGCAATATCTTGAAAAATTAAATATAAGATTCCACCACTTGCAAATAACATTAATGCAGAAGTTATAAAAGGACTTTTAGATAAAAAATAGTATCCAAATAAAGAAAAAATCACTCCAATAAAACTAAGTAAAAAAAGAATGATTAAAGAGCTTTTTATTTTAAAGCCTGAGAACCTTAACTCTATAAAAGAGTTAAAAGACTCTGGAAAATTTTGTAAACCAATAAATAGTGCTAAAACCATACCTACTTTATAATCATAAGCAAATAATGCACCTAAAGCAATTGATTCTGGAATAAAATCAAGTAACATTGCCATTATTTGGGATATATTCCCCGCTTTTTTTTGAATATAACTATCAAGAATATAAAATATCACTCCTCCTAAAAGTATCAATAATATAGCTACTAAAACATCAATTTTTTCCAAACCATGAGGTACTAAGACAAAAGATATTGCACTAAGCATAATACCTGTACCAAAAGCTATAAAAAAATGGATAATCTCCTCTTTTAAAAAACCTTTTTTAAAACTTTTTTCAAAAAAAAGAGCAAATAAACCACCTAAAAATACTGTAATTCCAGATAATAAGGAGAATAAAATAACTGAAGATAAAATACTCATATACTATAACCTTAAATAATTTCTTTGGTTATAGCATATTATGAAGTGACTTAATTAAGCCTTTGAAGCACAACTTGCAGTAAAAACTACATCAGTTGATGAGTTTAAAGCTGTTTCAAGAGAGTCTTGAACTACACCAATAACAAATCCAATGGCTACAACTTGAAGGGCAATATCATTTGAAATACCAAATAAAGAACAAGCAAGAGGAATTAATAAAAGTGAACCTCCAGCTACACCTGAAGCTCCACAAGCTGCTAATGCAGAAATAATACTAAGTAAAACAGCTGTTCCTAAATCTACATTAATTCCTAAGGTATGTACAGTTGCAAGAGTTAAAATAGTAATAGTCACAGCAGCACCACCC
Organism: Malaciobacter halophilus; assembly: GCF_002837275.1. Classification (GTDB taxonomy): domain Bacteria; phylum Campylobacterota; class Campylobacteria; order Campylobacterales; family Arcobacteraceae; genus Malaciobacter; species Malaciobacter halophilus. The sequence continues at coordinate 72,331 of NZ_NXIF01000002.1, forward strand.
ATATTTGTACTTGCACCTAAAGGAATAGAAACAGAATAAGTATTCTCATCAAGATTTAATTTTTTACAAAGATTCATATTTACAGGAATATTAGCAGCACTACTTCTAGTAAAAAATGCAGTTATTGCACTATCTTTTATACATGTGAAAATTAAAGGAAAAGGATTTTGTTTTGTTTTTATAAAAACAATGATAGGATTCACAACAAATGCTATAAAAAGCATCGTTCCAACTAATAAAGCTAAATTTTTTCCATAACTAAAAAGTGCAGCAAAACCTGTTTTTGCAAAAGTATTTGCAACAAGACCAAAAATACCAAAAGGAGCCAATCTAATAATAAATTTAACTATTTTAGTAACTCCTGAAGAAATATCAAAAAATACATTTTTTGTATCTTCACTACTATAATGCATGGCAAACCCTAAAGCAACTGCCCAAACTAAAATTCCTATAAAGTTACCTGTTTGAAGAGCATTTATAGGATTATCAACCATATTAAATAAAACACCTTTTAATACAGTTATTACACTATCAGGAGGAGTTAATGAAGTTTGTTGAGCATCTGGAAGAACTAATTCAATAGGAAATAAAAAACTTGCTATTACTGCAACAAGTGCAGCTAAAAAAGTTCCTATTAAATATAAAACTATAATTGGTTTTATTTTAGTTTCCACTCCCATCTCTTTTGTTGCTATTGCAGTTGATACTAAAATAAAAACTAAAATTGGTGCTATTGCTTTTAATGCTCCAACAAATAATACTCCTAAAATAGAAACAGCATTTGCTAAATCTTTTGATAAAAAACCAACAACTACACCTAAAACTATACCAATTAAAATCTGTAAGACCAGATTTCCATTAAAAAACCTATACAAAAAACCATTTTGAGCCATATAAATCCTATCATTGTAATTTAGATTGTTATCTAATTACCAAAATTTTAAAAGCAAAAGTATAACAAAATTTTATTTTAATTTTAAAACTTTATGAAACTTTTTGTAATTTTTCTTAAAAGAACTCCTATTTTAGGCATTTATTAAATTGCAACCAATTTGTAATTTTTAAATTATAAAATTTTAATAGAAAAAAAATTTAAGAAAGGATTTAAGATGTTAAAAGCAGGTTTATCTTTTATTGTAATAGGTACACTATTTTGTATTTATACAAGTACAACACTTATTAAAGAGTATCTTTTAAACTCAAATGCAAATATAGCCTCATAAAGCTATGAGGCTATAAAATTAGAGTTTTAAACTTTTTGAAAAATCATATTTTTCAAACTTCTTTGTTCATCACTACAAATAAATTCATCTAAATTATCTAATCTTTTAATATATTTAAACTCACTTGCATATTTATCAAATAGATTTTTTATAAAATTTGTATCTAATTCTGGGGCATTTAATGCACTTAAAACTATACAGTTTTCACTTGCTAATGAGTTTAATTTTTTTATAATCTTTTCATAATCTTTTGTTGCAGCAAAACTACCTTTTTGAAAAGAAGGTGGGTCTATTATAATAATATCAAAAGGAGCTAATCTTTTTAATTTACCCCATGATTTTAATATATTATGAGGCAAAAACTTTACTTTTTTTGTATCTAATTGATTTATTTGATGATTTATTCTTCCTGTTGTTAAAGCACTTTTAGACATATCGACATTTACAACTTCTTTTGCTTTTCCCGCAATTGCACAAACACTAAAAGAGCAAGTATAGGAAAAAAGATTTAATACCTTTTTATCTTTAGAGTTTTCATAAATAAACTCTCTTCCTTTTTTCATATCTGCAAAGAAACCAATATTTTTATTATCAAAATTTATGAAGTACTTAAGATTATTCTCTATTGCATACTCATCATGTTTTAAAGAGCCTAAAACTATCTCATTTAAACCATTATTTAAATATCTTTTTTGTAAAACTAAAGCTTCAAAACTATATTTCTCATAAATTTTTTTAAATAAATTTAGTAATCGCTCTTGCAATTTTATATCTAATTTCTCATATAGAGTAATAAAAAGAGTTTTATTTATACTATCAACTGTTAAATATTCAAAACCTTCATAATATTTTCCTCTTCCATGAAACACTCTTTTAAACTCATGTGTTTTATTATCTAAATTCTTACATACTATATTTTCTAAACTATTTATATTCATTAATTTTCTTTAAACTCATACTTTTTAATATTAATAACCTCATAAAAAAAGTAGTTTTCATTTATTTTAAATTCAAACTCTTCATTTAAACTTCTATTTAAAAGGGTTTTGCCTAAAGGTGACTTATTTGATATAAAATTTTCACTTGGATTTGTTTCATAAGTTCCTACAATAACATATTTTTTTTCTTCTTGAGTATCTAAATTTAAAAGTGTAACTTGTGAACCAAAATTTACTTTATTATGAGGTATTTTATCTATATTTATAACTTCTGTGGTTTTAATTATTTTATCTAAAAATCTTAATCTTTTATCTATATTTCTAAGTTGTTCTTTTGCACTTATATACTCTGCATTTTCACTTCTATCTCCAAATTGAGCAGCTATTTCTTTTTGTTTTACCCAATAAGGTTTTTCTATTTTTAGAAGTTTATTAAATTCATATAAAAAACTTCTAAATCCAACTTGTGTTATTAACTCTTTTTTCATTTTTTAATTGTATCAAAACTGTATAAAAAGTATGTTAATAACTTATAGTTAAGTTATTAACAGCTAATATTATTTACAACTTATATAAAGGTATGAAATGTCAAATAACAGTAAAATAAATGAAATATACGAAAAGATTAAGAACTTAGAAGAGGACTTAAAAAATGAGTATGAAAAAAATAAACAAAAGTTTTATTTTGATAATAAATTCAATAAAAAATTTCAATTTGATAAAGAGTATATAAAAGAGTATAAAAGTAAAGTTATAAACTCATTTAAATATCTATGGAGAGAAAGAATTAGTATCATTTTAACAATTCCTGTTATTTGGTCGGTTTTAATTCCTGCATTTTTACTTGATATTTTTGTTTCTTTATACCAAGCAGTATGCTTCCCAATATATAGAATTCCCAAAGTAAATAGAAAAGAGTATATAATAATAGATAGATACAATCTTTTTTATCTAAATAAAATACAACAAATAAACTGTTTATATTGTGAATATTTTAATGGTCTAATGGGATACGTAAGAGAAGTTGCTGGAAGAACAGAACAATACTGGTGTCCTATTAAACATGCAAATAAAACAAAAGATACACACTCAAGATATAATAAGTTTTTTGATTATGGTGATGCAAAATCATTTCAAGAAGAAATTGATACGGTAAGAGAAGATTTTGATGATGTAAAAAAGTAGCAAAATATGAAAAAATTAAGATTTAATATTGAAGATATTTCACAATTAATAATTGGTGCATTTGCATTATGTGTACCAATCTCTTTTTCACAAGAAGCATGGGATATAGCGCAAACTCTTCCAACATTAAACTTAATTTTACTTGTATTACTAACAGTATTTTTCCTAAGTATTTATACATATGGAAGTATTTTTCAAACAAATATTAAATCAAGAATTTTTGTATTTGTATTTAGAATCTTTATAGCTTACTTTATAACTATTTTAGTTGTAAGCTTAACACTGTTTGCACTTAATAAACTACCATTAATTACAGATACTTTACTTGCTATAAAACGAATAATCGTAATCTCTATGCCAGCTTCAATTGGTGCTATTATAGTAGATGGACTAGATAAGGAGTAAACTCCTACTCTAGTGCCTCTTGAACTGTTTTATAAATAGGTATATCTTTAAAAACTCCTCTTTTATCTACTGTTTGTATCTTATCAATATGTCTTTGTTTTAAGACAAAACAAATTTGTATATTTAAATCTTTAAGTTTTAAAATTAGCTCTTCTAATGTAAAGATTGCTGAAATATCCATAAAAGGAACATTTGTACAATTAATTATTAATTTTCTTGTATCCAATAGTTTATTTATTTCTTCTTCAAAAAATGAAGCAGAACCAAAGAAAAAAGCACCATTTATATCTAAAACTCTTACTTTTTCATTACCTTTTTCTTCAGAAAAAACCTCTTTTTCTAAAGATATATTTAATTTAGCCTCTTTTGAAATTCTATATACTATTAAAATAGAGGCTAATGTAATACCAACTCCAACAGCTACAATTAAATCTACAAAAACTGTTAAGAAAAATACTATTACCATGATTATCATATCATTTCTAGGTGCATACTTTGCAACTTTTAAAAATTTATAATCTAAAATATCAAGTCCTACTTTCATCAAAATACCTGCTAATACAGCCAAAGGAATTTGTGAAGCAATAGGAGCTAAAAATAGTACAATTAAGACAAGAACTAAAGCATGAATTATCCCTGATAACTTTGTTCTTCCACCACTTTTTACATTAACAACTGTTCTCATAGTTGCACCAGCTCCTGGTATTCCACCAACAAAAGCTACAAGAGTATTTCCTATTCCTTGTCCAATTAGCTCTTTATTTGAATTGTGTTTTGTTTTAGTAATTGAATCTGCAACCAAAGATGTTAATAAAGTATCAATAGCTCCTAAAAGTGCTAAAGTAATTGCTAAAAGAATAATATCTTTAAATTTTGAAAACTCAAAAATTGGCATAGTAAATTCAGGTAAACTAGTAGGTATCTCTCCAATAGTTTTAACATCAAAATTAAATATTACACTAATAAGTGTCATAATAGTTAATGCTAAAAGTGCAGGAGGAATTAAACTTGCAACTTTTTTGGGAGTAATAAGCATAATTAATAGTGTAAAAAATGATAAAATCAATGCTTCAAAACTTATATTTGAAAAAGTTGTTGACAAGCTAAAAATAGTTTTTAAAACTGAACTTTCAGAATCAACACCTAAAAAAGGATTGATTTGTAAAATAATAATTATAATACCTATTCCACTCATAAATCCAGAAATCACAGGATAAGGGATATATCTTACAAATTTTCCTATCTTTAGAACTCCAAACAAAATCTGGAAAACACCTGCAAGAAGTACAACACTCATTACTGCATTAATATCATTATGAAACATAGTAATAGCACTTGCAATAACAACTGTCATAGGACCAGTAGGCCCAGATATTTGAGAAGAAGTACCACCAAATAAAGATGCAAAAAATCCTAATATTATTGCTCCATAAAGTCCAGCAACTGCACCTGCACCACTAGCAACACCAAAGGCTAAAGCTAAAGGCAAGGCAATAATTGCAGCTGTAAGACCACCAAAAAAGTCACCTTTTAAATTTGACAATATCTACTCCTTTATAACTTAAATAAAAGATAAAAATAAGTTTAACTTATCTATCTTTGCATTTAGTGTACTCCTTTTTTGCTTATAAAATATTTTATCTTGTGTCATATAAACTTTTTTTGATAAATCATACTTATGTATTTTGTCTTTAAACTTTATCCAAACTCTATGATTATCATATAAAATAAAAATTACTCTTTTTTGTTTTAACCTAATGAATTTATTTTTTCTTCTTTCTAGTTCTAAAATAACTTTATATAAATTATCATCAATTTTTTTTACAACTGAATTTTTTAACTTATATTTTCCATCAGCAAAACCACCTAATGTATTAACTTCCAAAATAGCATTTTCTATTTTAAAAATTTTTCTTTCATAAAATTCTTGTAACTCATTCATACTAAAACTTTTTGTTTGTGTCCCAAAAAGTAAATTAATGATTAAAAAAATCAAAATAACTATTTTTTTCACTTTGAGATCCTTTTTATTTGTTAGAATTATTCTATAAAGTTTTTGTGGAATAATTGTCAAAAACGAAAGGATAAAATATGCAGAAATTTGATTTAATAATTATAGGAGCTGGAAGAGCAAGTAATATTGCTGCAAAAGCTGGAAAATTAGGGAAAAAAGTTGCAATTATTGAAAAGTCAAAATTAGGAGGTACATGTCCTAATAGAGGCTGTGTTCCTTCTAAACTTCTAATAGGTTATGCCCAAAAGATAAGAGAGATAAAAGACTCAAAGAAATATTTTATTAGAGCTATTATAGATGATATAGACCAAGAGAAAATTTTTGAACAAACAAATGAATATATTTCAAAAGTAGAAAAAAATTATGAAAATAAATTCAATGAAAATGTAACTGTTTTTAAAGCAGAAGGAAGTTTTTTAGAAAATAAAATAATAGAAGTAAATAATACAAAAATCACAGCACCTATAATTATAATTGCAACAGGAACAAGACCAGCAAAAGTTCCTTTTGAAAATGCATGGACAAGTGATGATATTTTTCCTTTAACAAAAAAAATACCAGACTCAATAACAATTGTTGGAGCAGGTTTTATAGCTTGCGAATTAGCAAACTTTTTTGATGCAATTGGAGTAAAAACAACCCAATTAGTAAGAGGAGATACTCTTTTAGAAAATGAAGATGAAGATATAAGTGAAATTTTCAAAGAACAATATTGCAAAAATGTAGAAGTTAAATTTAATACTACAATTAAAAAAGCAAAATTAAAAAATGATTCATTTGAAATGATATTAGATGATGAAAAAATACATACAAGTGATGCCTTACTTTATGCAATAGGAAGAGTATCAAATGCTGACACATTAAAACTTGAAAATACAGATATAAAAACTGATAAACGCGGATTTATAAAAAGAGATAAATATTTTCAAACTAATGTTGAAGGTATTTATGTAGTTGGTGATGCAAGTGGAGAGCACATGCTTCAACATGCAGCTGCATATGAGATGAATCATCTAAGCAAATTTTTATTTGAAGACGAAAAAAAAGCTTTAGAATTTAAATATATGCCACATGCTGTTTTTAGTTATCCAGAAATTGCAAGTGTAGGCTTAACAGAAAAAAGAGCAAAAGAATTAAATATAAACTATGTAACATCAACTACAAGTTGGCTTGCAAGTGCAAAAGCTCAAGCATTAAAAATCAAATATCCTAAAACAAAATTTATATTAAATCCTGAAACTTATGAAATTTTGGGATGCCATCTAATTGGGTATGAAAGTGCAACACTTATACATCAAGTATTAGCTATAATGCATCTTCAAAATGATATTAGAAATTTAAAAGAGATGTTATATATTCACCCTGCTTTAAGTGAAGCTTTACTTCCAGCTGCAGTAGAAGCTGTAAAAGTTATACAAGAGTATAAAGAGTCACAAAAATAGTGACTCTTTAAAATATTTATTTAGCTAAATTTTGTGCAACAAAATCCCAGTTTACTAACTTCCAAAAATTCTCTAAATATGCAGGTCTAGCATTTCTACAGTCGATGTAGTATGCATGTTCCCAAACATCACATGTTAATAATGGAGTTAAACCTTCTGTAATTGGTGTTTGTGCATTTGATGTAGAGATAATACTTAATTTTCCAGCCTCATCTTTAACTAACCAAGCCCAACCAGAACCAAAATGAGTTACAGCTTTATTTGTAAATTCAGTTTTAAACTCTTCTACTGAACCAAAATTTGCAACTAGTGCATCTTCTAACTCACTTGAAATAGATGTTTCATTTGGAGTTAATCCATTCCAGAAGAAATCATGATTAAATACTTGAGCAGCATTATTAAAAACTCCACCTTCTGAGTCTTTGATTATATCAACTAATGAAGAGTCTTCATGTTTAGTACCAGCAATAAGTTCATTTAATTTATTTACATATGTTTGATGGTGTTTCCCATAGTGGAACTCTAAAGTCTCTTTTGACATTAGTGGCTCTAAAGCATCTTTTGCATAAGGTAAAGTCATTAATTCATGTTTCATTTTTGTATCCTTTTATTAAGTTTATTTTGTTTCAATAAAGAAAGAATACTCCTATTTGATTGAAAGAATTATTATACAAAGAAACTAATTTTTATTTTAAGACAATTTTTGTCCTATTTAGTAACTTTTAGTAATAAATTATCTATTCAAATATAAAATATTTCCTTTAAATGCTTTGGCTAAATAGTTTGCAATTGGTTTTTCTTTTCTTGCAGAAAAACCAAATGTTCCCATCTTTTTACAAAAAGCGTTATGATTTCCTCTTAAAGGATCTATTATAACTACTTCACAATTTTTATTTGCATATAAATTGATAAAAGAAGATAATAAATTAACATGTGTTCTTTCATATAAAACATCACTTCCTATAATTAAATCAAACTTTTCAACAGTTGCTTTTGTAGCATCCCAACTTGCTTGAAAATAAGGAATTAACTTTTTACTATTTAAAGAGCAATTATATTTTAAAAAATTCTCTACTTCAGGATGATAATCTGTAGCAGTTATATTTGCTTCTCTTTTATTTAATACTAAACTTGCTAATCCAAGTCCACAACCAAGTTCTAAAATACGTTTTCCTTTTATTTCATATGTTAGCATTAAATTTGCTAAAACCTTACCCGCATCCCATAAAACTCCAAATATTGGCCATTGTGCAGAAGAAATTCCAAGTTTTTGGGCAACATTATTTTTATCAAAAAATTGTTGCTTATTTTTTAATGTTTTTAAATGAATATCTAAAGTACCAACCTCAACGGTTTCATACTTTATTTTATAGTTATTTTGAATCATAAAATACCTTAATTATATTATAATTGAAATATTAAGATTGTGGTATTAGAAGTAGATTTTACTAGTTAACGGTTAGTTCTTGGTAGAATTATATTTATAAAACCAAATTTTTCAATTTGTTCATTATAGCCAAAATATAATATTTAAGCAAATTTATAATTTCATTTTCTTTCTTAAATTTGCCCTTGATTCTTTATCCACAAGGAAAAAACAGTAATCAATTTCATCTTTAATAGAAGCTTTTTTATGACCTTTTACTTTTATTATTTCAAAATTATATTTTTCATATAATAAAAAAAACTCTTTATAAAGCTCTTTATTTTTTATCTCTTTTCCAGTTTTTGTAAGATAAGAATTACTTTGTAATTTTGTTTTTCTATTTAGTAAAGATAAAATATTTTGACAATCTGTATAGACTATAAATTTCTGTTTTATATCTATATCTTTAACTGCCCAAATTAAAGTTTGAAGTTCTAATTTTGTAGAAGAAGTATTTTCAAAAAATTTTGATTGAACTTTGGAGTTATTACAAAACTTCAAATCATTACATAATAAATATGCACCATATCCAATCTTTTTTTGAGGATTTACACTTCCATCAACAAATAGTTTATATATATTTTCCATTTAAAAGTATAACACTAAAACTATAAATATTTCAAACAAGAGTTTATCTTATTACATTATCAAGTGACTTTAGATACAACTTAAGAAAACTTAAATAAAATATAAAAAACAAAAGGTGATTTATGAAATTTGATAAATTATATAAAGGTAAACTAATTAAAAGATATAAAAGATTTTTAGCAGATATCCAACTAGAAGATGATAGCATAATAACTGCACATGTTCCAAATAGTGGTGCTATGACTTCTTGTATTGAAGAAAACTGTCCAGTTTGGGTTAGTTTTCATGATAATCCTAAAAGAAAATTAAAATACACATTAGAACTTACAAAAATAGATGAAAATTTAATTTGTATAAATACAACAGTTGCAAATAAAATTGCTATTGAAGCTATAAATAATGGAACAATAAAAGAACTTCAAGGCTATGAAAGTTTAAAACCTGAACAAAAATATGGACAAAATAGTAGAATTGATATACTATTAGAAAACAGTAGTAGTAATGAAAAATGTTATGTAGAAATAAAAAGTGTAAGTTTAAGATTAGAAGATACATTAGCATTTCCAGATGCAATTACAAGTAGAGGAACAAAACATTTAAATGAATTAAGAGATATGGTTAAAGAAGGTCACAGAGCAGTAATGCTTTATGTTATTCAAAGAACAGATGAAAAAGAGTTTAGAATTGCTAAAGAAATAGATTCTAAATATTACGATACCTTTAAAGAAGTTATAAAAGATGGAGTTGAAGTACTTGTTTACCAATCATCAATATCTTGTGAAGAAATAGATATTATAAAAAAGAAAAAACTACTTGACTAAATATCTTAAAATAGATTTTAAAGTACAATATATTAAATACAAAGAGTGGAATAAAAAATGAATCTTTTAAAAAATTTATTTACTGATTTAGAAAACTTATTAAATCTACTAAATGATTTTGATTATAGTAAATTAATACTTTTAACTATTACATTAACTATAATATATATAGTTCATATTGTTTTTTTAAACAAATACCATAAAAATAAAATAAATAAAACAAAAATAGAGTTAAAAAAAATCAATTTGGAAGCAACACTAAATTTAAAAAGACAGAATTTACTTAAAATATATCTAATTTTATTTTTGTTTAGCTCTTTTTTTATAATCTCTCAAAATAATTTAGCAGTAATTATACCTGTATTATCAGCACTAATACTTATTTTACTTTTTTCAATAAAAGAGCAATTAAATAATATCTTTTTAGGTTTAGCTTATAAATCATCTGTTTTAACAACTATATATGAAGGAATGCAGTTTTATTTTAAAGATAAACCAAATGAAATTTGTGAAATTACAAAAGTTAATCTTTTTAAAACAATTTATAAAAATGAAAAAACAGGACAGTTATTATCTTTAGAGAATAAAACATTAAATGAAACAGAGATAATTCATAAAGCAATTACAGATTTAGATTATATAGAGTTTAAATATATTGTAAGTAATAGTTTTGATTTTGATAGTTATGTAGAAGAAACAAAAGAGAAGTTAAAAGAGTATATAAATACAGTTGATGTGGATTTTAAAACTTTAAGAGGTACAATCTTATCTTTAAAATCAAAATATAACACAACACCATTTTTAAAACCATTTTATACTATTGACATTAATTACAATACAAAAGAAGATGTAGTAATAAAAATAAAAATAACAACATATAAATATGATTATGAAAACTACTTAGATGACTTTTTAAAATTTAGACCTATTGAAAATAGTTTACAAGACAGTATAAGTAAAACATAAATTTTATAGATAAGTTTTTCTTATAAATTTCTTTTAATAATTCATAAGATATAATTATATGAATTTCATAATCAAGGATTATATATGAATATCTATGAAAAAATTAGAAAAGTTTGTAGACCAATTAGAATAGTTGTAGGAATAGTTTTAATTGCTATTGGTGTAATTATTCAAAACCCTTGGTTTTTCCTAGGAGTTATACCTTTATTTGTAGGTATAATAAACTTCTGTCCTTTGTGTAGTATTACAAAGAAGTGTTCAATTAAGTAAATAGAAGTTAAAAGTTACTCTTTAACTTCTATTATTTTATAAATTTTACCACTATCTGTTGCAAAGAAGATATTTCCTTTATTATCTTCTACAAGAGTTCTTACTCTTTCTTGCAAATCTTCAAAAAGCCTTTCTTCACTTATTACATTAAATTTTTCATCTAATTTTACTACATTTATATGTGTCAATTTTAAAGCACCTAAAAGTAATGCATTTTTTAGCTGTTTATATTTCTTTCCACTATATACTATTAAAGAGCTTGGTGCAATAGAAGGAGTATAATGTTTAATAGGATTAATCAATCCTTTTTCTTGAGTTTTACCTACACTAATAGATGCCCAATACTCTTTACCTAAAGAGACTTTTGGCCATCCATAATTACTAGCTTTTTTGATAATATTTATCTCATCTCCACCTCTTGGTCCATGCTCACTTGAAAAAAGTAAATCTCTATTTTTATCAAAGAATAGTCCTTGAGGATTTCTATGTCCATAGCTATAAATCTCTTTTAAAGCATTTTTATTATCAATAAAAGGATTATTTGTTGGAATTGTACCATCTAAATTTAATCTAATAATAGTTCCTGCATGATTACTTAAAGATTGTGCATTATCTCTTTTACCTCTATCTCCTACACTAAAATAGATGTATTTTTCATCAAAAGCAATTCTACTTCCAAAATGTCTTGTTGTATCAGTTGCACTTTTTGTAACTAAAATATCCTTTATATCTATTAATTTTTCATTTATTAGTTTTGCTTTTGCAAGGGTAGTTACTCCTTTATTATCCTTATTTTTAACATATGTAAAGAAAACAGTATTATCATTTTTATAATTTAAAGATACTTTTATATCTAGTAAACCACCTTGTCCTTTAGTAAAAACATCAATCTTTTTTATAACTTTTATTTTTTTTGAATTTATATCAAATATTGCAAATAATCCATTTTTATAACTTAATATCATTTTTGAATCATCAAAAAAATCCATTCCCCAAATTATATTTTTTGTATCAATTATTTTTTCTGCTTTAAAAGATGCAAATAGACTACTTGCAATAAAAATCATTATGAAAGAAACTAATTTTTTCATCTAAGTCCTTTATTTTTACAATATTTTTTAATTGTATTATATAATAATAGTTAAACAATAACAATTTAAAACTTAATTTTTCATCATCTTTTTTGTTTTGTTTGTAGCTTTTGCTTCATAAGGATTTAAAGGCCAGTAATGTTTTTTATATTTACCTCGAAGCTCTTTTCTTACTTCGTCATAAGAGTTATCCCAAAAACTTTTTAAATCATATGTAATTTGTATTGGTCTTAAAGCTGGTGTTAATAGTTCAATTTGTAAAGCTATTTTGTTATTTAAAACTTTAATAGAATCAAATGTACCAAATATCTCTTGTATTTTAATACTTAATTTTGGTACTTTTATATTAGAATAATCAATTTTGATTTTTGAACCGCTTGCAGCTTTAAAAAAAGGTGGAGCCAATATATCTAAATTTTGCTGCTCTTGCCAAGACAAACGACTAAGTAAAATATCATATAAATCTAATTTTTTTAACTCTTCAACTGTTTTAATATCTGTTAAATATAATCCTAGCCAGTCATCAATACTATTTAATAAATCATTATCATAAAAAGATGGAAATTCAAAAGAGTTATCATGAAAATTTATAAAATTAATTCTTTGTTTTAAAAAAAGAGCTTTTTTATCCCAATGCAATAGCTGTAAGCCTTCATCTTTTATTACCTCAATTAGCATTTGTGTTAAATTACTATCATCAAGTTTACAAGGTTTTGATTCTAATTGCAGTTTTAAAAAACTTGTTACTTCTCTTGCTTGCAATTTTTTACTATCTTTATCAAAACTTATTTTTTGTTCCTTTTTTAAATAAGAACTAAAATATGTTTTTAAATATTTAAATTCAATTTTAAAAGCTTGATTTATAAAAGAGTCTTTCTCTTTTGCATTTATATTTACAGCAACAATATATTTTTCATTAAATAAGTAACTATTTTTATATAAAATAGCTCCTTTACTATTACTAAGTTTATATCTTATATCATTCTCTTTTCTTATTTTAGCTAATCTATCAGGATAAGCATACAAGGCTAAAACTCCCAGTAAATCATAATTAAATTTCTCTTTTTTTATTTTTTGAAATTTTTTTAATTTAAGAAAATAGTGTTTTGCCTCTTTTAAAATAATTTGATTGCTATTTTTTTCATAAATATTAATAAAAGTAGAAAGAATATCATCTTTTAAACTATTTTGATTTAATATAGAGGCTAAAATTGATGCTTCATAAGCAAAACCAATCTCATTTGCCTTTAAAATCATATAAGAAAGTCTTGGATGAATTCCTAAAGATATAGCTTTTTTACCAAAATCTGTAATAGTAAAATCTTCATCAATCATACTTAAATTTATCAAAAGTTCTTTTGCATTTAAAATCGCTTTTTCATCTGGTTTATTCAACCACATCAAATCATCAAAACTATCAATTTGCCACAAACAAAGCTCTAAAAGTACTTGTGTTAAATCTGCTCTTAATATTTCAGCAGTTGTACTTTTTTGAAGAAGTTTAGATTCATGCCACAACTTATAACAAACTCCATCTTCTAATCTTCCTGCTCTTCCTGCTCTTTGAGTTGCTGATTCATAAGATATAAAATTTAACTCTAAATGGTTCATACCATTTGAACTATCATATCTTGATATTTTTTCTAAACCACTATCAATAACAACACCTACACCTTCAATAGTTAAAGATGTTTGTGCAACGTTTGTAGAAAGAATTATTTTTCTTTTATCTTGTTTGTATATTGCAATATTTTGTTGCTTTTTATCAAGATTTGAATATAAGGGTAAAATCAAAATATCTTTACTTATTTTTAACTCTTTTTTTACTTCACTTATCTCTTTTACACCTGGTAGAAAAACTAAAATATCTTTGTTTGTCTCTTTTAAAGCTTTACTTATAGTTTGTATAATTAAAGAAGTATCTCCATAATTTGGTTGTTTTATATTTGAATGCAAATATATATTTTTAACTTTAAAATTTTTTGCTATTGAAGTTACTACATTTGCTTTTAAAAATTTTGATAATTTTTCAGTATTTAAAGTAGCAGACATTATTAATAGTTTTAAATCTTCTCTTAAAAACTCTTGGATTTGCAAACAAAAAGCTAAGGCTAAATCTGTATTAATATTTCTTTCATGAAACTCATCAAAAATTATTAAACCGATCTCATCAATACTTTGATTTTGTTGTATTTTTCTTATTAAAATAGCCTCTGTTACTACTAATATTTTTGTCTGCTTTGAAAAACAACTATCAAGTTTAACTTGATAACCTACTGTTTGTCCTACTTTTTCATTTAAGTTTTGTGCTAATTTAGTAGCAATAACTCTAGCAGCTATTCGTCTTGGCTCTAAAACTATAATTTTTTTATTTTTTAAAAAACTTTCATTTAAAAGTTCTGTTGGAACAACTGTACTTTTACCTGCACCAGTTGTTGCTTGTAAAATCACTGTTTTATCTATTTGTAGTTTTGTTTTTAAGTCATCAAGGACATCATATATTGGTAGTTTTCTCATTTATATAATTATACTTAAAAAATCTTTTAGCTAATATTTTGTTAAAAAAGGAGTTTAAATGGCAAAACAAGCCACAGCTAGACACATATTATTAAATACTGAAAAACTAGCAAAAAAGATAAAAAAAGAATTAAATAATAACGAAATTAGTTTCGAAAAAGCTGCTAAAAAATTTTCTAAATGCCCTTCAGGAAAAAAAGGTGGTGAACTTGGGATGTTTAAAAAAGGAGATATGGTAAAAGAGTTTGATGATATAGTCTTTACTAAAGAATTAAATAAAATACATGGACCTATAAAGACTGAATTTGGATTTCATTTAATACAAATAACT
>NZ_NXIF01000026.1 GCF_002837275.1 Malaciobacter halophilus
AACCAGTGCCTTTTGAAAAAATACAGAATTATATTTATAGGGATGAAATTAATGATATAGGTAGATTAAGAGCATTAATATATAGACTTAAACAAAAATTTGAAATTAATTTCATAGAGAATGTATTTGATTTAGGTTATAAATTAAAACTATTAGATGATTAAAATAAACTCTTTAAACTCAAAAATTTTCTTAAGCTTTTTTATTTTAGGTATTTTTTTGTTGTCTTTATTTTTTTTGCAAGTTATTCCTCAAATGAATAAAGAGGAAAAAGAGCATACAATAAAGCAAATAGAGAATATGATATATTTAACTAATCAACAAATAAAACTTGTTATGCGTTCAAAAAAGAATAATGGAGAAATTAGAAAAGAAGAGTTGAAGTCTATAATTGAACATGAAGCAATTAGAATCACAAATAGATTAAATTTAGATAATTCAATATCTAAAATAAAAGATAAATCATATCAGTTTAGTTCAAAAAAAATTACTTGTAATACTTCTATTTTAAACAGTAATAAACATACTCTTTTTCAATTAAAAGATGAGAGTTTCAAAGAGTTTAAAGATGAATTAAAAGATTCGACTTTTTTAAGAAGAGATATAAAAGATAAATATATATGTTCAACTGGAATAAGAAAATTATACTATACAAAAAAGATTAAAAAGCATAATAAGTTTTTAGTTATCTCTTGTGATATAGATAACTTTTCTACAAAAGGTGAAGAGTTTGAATTAAAATTAAAAAAAGAGATACAAAAGAGCTTTTCATTGCTTGATAGTTTTCATAAAGGTAAAGCATACTTAATGTGGCTTAATCCAAATATAAAAGATGATAAACCTTTATATAGTAAAGAAGACAGATATTTAAATGAAAAATATTGTTTGAGCAAAATATCAAATTTTACATTTCCCAAAACAGGAGATTTGACACCCAAAGAGATTATACAAGCTATTGATAAAGAACCAATAAATCATTTACTAAATGGAAAAAAGAGTTTAACATGGGTAAAAAGTATTAATTTAAATAAAGATGAATATTTTTTATATCTTGTAACAATTTACGAAAAAGATTTTTTAAAACATGTAGGTTTAGCTTATATGAGTATAATTCCTGCTGCAATTATCTCTTTTTTTATCGCAATAGTTGTTGCGCTTATTATATTTAATAGACTTTTTAAAAGTATAAATATTTTAAAAAATGTTGCATTTAAAGTTAATAAAGGAGAAAAAAATATAAGAAGTAATATAAAAGGCAAAGATGATATTGCAGTACTTGCAAAAGCTTTTGATAATATGCTGAACTCTTTAGAGGAAAATATTTCACTTTTAGATAAAAAAGTTGAAATTAAAACAAAACTTTTAAGTGATTCTTTAAAAGAGAAAGAGACTTTACTAAAAGAGATACATCATAGAGTAAAAAATAATTTAGCAATTACAATAGATTTAATTAAATTAGAAAAATCAAAAATCAAAGATAAAAAGACAAAAGATACTTTAACAAATATACAAGAGAAAATTTTTGTAATGGAGCTACTTCATAGAAAATTATATGAATCTAAAGATTTAAATCTTATTCCTTTAAGAAATTTTATTGAAGAAATTTGCCAAGATTTAACTGCAAGTTATTTTGTTGAAGAAAAAATATCTATTAATACAGATATAGAGCAAATACATATGAATATTGATTATGCATTACCTTTAGGTCTTATAATAACTGAATTAATAACAAATAGTTTTAAATATGCTTTTAAAGATAAAGGAGAGATATTTGTAAGTTTAAAAAAAAGTGATAAAAGATATATTTTGAAAGTAAAAGATAATGGAAAAGGTCTTGATAAAAATATAGATGTTAATAATACTAAAACTTTAGGTTTTCAAATAATTTCAAATATTGCAAAAGGACAATTATCCAGTAAACTTGAATACTTTTATGAAAAAGGAGCTACCTTTCAAATCATTTTTGAGATTAAAAGATAGCTTCTATTTAAGACTATTTCTCTTTTACAAAAAGCCCAACAGTCCAACTAAATCCAACAAATGCTAGAATAGTAAAAACTATAAATAGTAAAATTTCTGCAATAAACATCTTCCTTCCCTTATTATAAATGAATGCTCATTCATTTATCTAATAATTAATTTTAGGCTATTTTATATTATAGAGTAATTAACTAAATGCTATTTTATATTCATCTACTCTAAAATCAAATGTTGAATAGTTATAATTACTCATTTTTCTTTTTTTGTAAAGTAAATTAGTAGCTATTGAACGGTTTGCAGCATTTGAAGGCGAAGTTAAACTATAAATAGTAATAACTCTATTTTCAAAACTAAGTAGATGTTTTCTAATTTGATTATTTTCAATTTTTTGTAGTTTTAAGTTATTCTTTTTTATAAGTTTTCTAAAAAAGAATTCTGGTCCATTTTTACTATTTTTCCCTGTAAAAATAATCTTTTTTATATTCTTATATTCTTTTAAATAAGAAATTAAATCTCTTAATATAATATCTTGCATTCCTAAATCACTTGCGTCAATATTCTCTCTTTTACATGATGCAACAATATCACAAATACCAATTTTATAAGATTTAAGAAACTCTTTTCTTTGTTTTATTGCATCTTTTGAATTATCATAAAGAAGATTTAGATTATAAATTTTATCTAATACTTGCCATAAAAGATTATCTTGTGAGCCATAACAAAAATCAACATCTTTAGATTTAAAACTTTTTTTTGAGAATCTAAAAGGAGGTAATGTTCCAATAATTAAAGTTTTTGTATTTTTAAAAATAAAAGGTTTGTATGGATGAAAATGCAAAAACAAAAATATCCTTATAAATGATTTTAAAAATTTAAATTTTATAGTTTTTATTTTAACAAAGTAGTTATCAAATTTTTGTTATAATCAGCCAAAATTGATATAAGGTAAAAGTTGAAGATTGGAGTATTTGATTCTGGACTAGGTGGTCTTACAGTAGTTAAGGCTATAAAGCAAAGCTTTAAAGGTGCAGATATTTTATATATTGCAGATACTATTTTTGCTCCATATGGAGATAAAAGCCATGAAGACATAAGAAATAGGTGTATTAAAATCGCTGATTTTTTAATAAAAGTTCATAATATACAAGCATTGATTGTAGCTTGTAACACTGCAACTTCAGCTGCAATAAAAGAGTTAAGACAGCAATATCCAAACTTAATAGTAATTGGAACAGAGCCTGGAATTAAACCAGCAATTTTATTAACAAAAAGTTTAAATATTGGTGTTTTAGCTACAACAGCAACTTTAAAAGGGGAGAAGTATCAGCTTTTAGTAGATAAGTTTGCTAAAAATATAGATATTAAATTATATGAGCAAGCTTGTTGTGGTTTAGTAGAACAGATAGAAAAGGGTGAAATTGACTCTTTAAAAACTAAGCAAATGCTAAAAAATTGGCTTGAGCCTATGAAAAAAAGTGGTGTTGATACTATTGTTTTAGGATGTACTCATTATCCAATTATTAGTGATGTTATTAAATCTATTATGGGTGATGAAATTAATTTAATTCAAACAGGTGAAGCAATAGCAAATAGATTAAATTATTTGTGTGAACAAAAGGGACATTGTAAAAAACATCCCTTGAAAATATCAATTTTTTACACAGGTATAATTAATAAAAATATGATAAAAAGAATTTTTCAAGATTATAATGATATAGAAGAAATAGAAGTAAGGAAATGTGAAATATGAGTGATGTTAATATAGAGAAAAAAGTTTTAGCTTTAAAGTATAGACCAAAAAGATTTGAAGATTTAGTTGGACAAAGTACTATTTCACAAACACTATCACTTGCTTTAGATTCAAATAGATTATCCCATGCATATCTTTTTAGTGGTTTAAGAGGAAGTGGAAAAACAAGTACAGCAAGAATTATGGCAAAAGCTTTATTATGCTCAAATGGACCTACTTCAAAACCTTGTGAAACTTGTGAAAATTGTCAAAGTGCAAATGCAAATAGACACTTAGATATTATAGAAATGGATGCTGCTTCAAATAGAGGAATTGATGATATTAAAGATTTGATTGAGCATACTAAGTATAAGCCAAGTAGTGCAAGATTTAAAGTATTTATTATTGATGAGGTTCATATGCTTACAACGCAAGCTTTTAATGCTTTATTAAAAACATTAGAAGAGCCTCCTTCTTTTGTAAAATTTATTTTAGCTACAACTGATCCTTTAAAACTTCCTGCAACAATACTAAGTAGAACTCAACATTTTAGATTCAATAAAATCTCAAATGCTGATGTAATTCATCATCTATCGCATATTTTAAATGAAGAGAATATTGATTATGAAACAGATGCTTTAGAAATTCTTTCAAGAAGTGGACAAGGTAGTTTAAGAGATACTTTAACACTACTTGACCAAGCAATTATTTTTTCTAAAGGCAAAATAAATACTATTTCAGTTGTTGAAATGTTAGGTTTAATAGAGCCTAAAGTTATGGATGAAATATTTGATATTGTTTTAAATAAAAAAGATGTTACAAGCTTAGTAAGAGAGTTAGAAAACTATGAAGTATCACAAGTTTGTGATGAAATGACAATTTATTTAAAGCAAAGAATGCTAGAAAAAGATGCTAAATTTGACCTTTTATTATTTGATAGATTTTTTAGAATCTTAGCTGATGCTAAGCATTTACTTGCTTTAAATTCTGATGCTAGTTTTGTATTGATTTTAACGCTTTTAAAAATGCAAGAGGCTACAAATTTAAAAAGTATTCAAGATATTATAAATCAAGTAGAGCAGTTAGAAGTTCAACCAGCTGTAAAAGAAGCTATTTCAAAACAAAAAGTAGTTGAACATGCACAAAATGATACAAATCATATTTATGAAGAACCAAAGCAAAATGATACTGTTCAAGTACAAGAGCAAGAAGAGGTTTTAAAAGTAGAAAAAGAGCATATTGAAGAATTAAAACAAGAACCAGTAAAACAAGAATCTTACTCTTATGAACAAGATGAAGAAACACAAATACAAGAACCTACGATTGCTGATTTAGCTATGAGTAGCTCAAATACAATTTCTTTAGATAGTATTGATGCAGTTGCTTTTGAAACACCATTTGATGAAGATATTGATGAGCTTATTTCAAATAATACACAAAATAGTGAAATAAATAGTAATGAAAATAAAAATAGTTTACAAGAAGAAAATAAAATAGATAACCAAGATGAATTTTTTGATAAAGTTGAACAAACAACAACTGCTATAAATGAAAATTTAGCTCAAAAGAGTACTCAAATAGAAGAAGACAGTAGTATAGATGCATTAGATGAGGCTATTAATTCAAGATTGCAACAAGAGCAAGACCCAAATGAAAAACTATATGAACAAGTTATAAATAGAGTTTATGATAGGGATGTAAGACTTGGAGAGTGTTTTGAAGATAATTTCGTATATAAAAGTTTTGAAAATAGTAAATTGGAAATTATTTCTTATGCACAAGGAGAAGAGAGAAAGTTTTTATTTAAGCATTTTGGAATATTGAAAACTTTTATTTATGATGTATTTGGACACGAAACAGAATTAGATTTTATTAAAGATGACTCCTCTTCTCAAAATCAAAAAAAAAAATCTAATATAGATGAACAAACAAATCAATTAGAAAATACACAAGATGTTGAAGAAGAAAATATTGAAGAACCACAGGCAATAGAAGAGGATTTAGCAGGTGGTTCTGGATGTGTAGCAACAATGCACAATAGCGCAAATCCAGCACCTTCTTCACAAGAATTACAAATCAATGATATATTAAATTCAAAGATGTTAAATAAAGCAAAAGAGCTTTTTGATATAAAAAAAATAACAGTTAAGACAAAAACTTAAAAGAGTGCTTTATTTATGGCATTTAAGTCATCTTTGAATATAATAATTTGAAATTTATAAAAGGAGATTTTATGTCTTTTCTATCAAAAACACTGCTTGTAAGTACTCTATTTGTAAGTAGTATTTATGCAAACAGTATTGATGATAAAGTTTTACAGTTTGAAAAAAATCGATTCTCCAATAACAAACGTGTAGAGATTAAAAACTTATCAATTAATTTAAAAAAGAGTTTACCTGTTAAACAATGGTATGGATTTATTATAGATGTTGAAGCAAAAATTGCAGATAAACAGATTAAAGCAAAGGATATTATTTTTTCAAATGGAGAAGTAGTAGCACCAGATTTGTTTGATATTAATACAGGAAATTCATTAAAAGAGTTAATGACTCCAACTTTAACAAATAAATATTATGATGAAAAAAGGTTAATTGCAGGAAATCATAATGCAAAAGATAAAATTGTAATTTTTTCTGACCCTTTATGCCCTTTTTGTTTAGATTATGTTCCTGATATTATTAGATATGTTAAGAAGAATAAGAAAAATGTTGCTTTATACTATTATCATTTCCCTTTACTTCAAATACATCAAGCTGCAAATGCTTTATCAAAAGCTATGTTAGTTGCTTCTAAAAAAGGAGTAAAAGATGTGACTTTAAAAGTTTATGAAGCAGACTTTGAACAATACTTTGAAGCAGATGAAACAGATGAAAAAAAGATTTTAAACGCATTTAATAAAGTTATTAAAACAAATATTACACTTGATGAAATTCAAAATAAAGATATTTTAAAAGAAATAGCAACTGATATTACTATGGGCGAAGATGTTTTAGTTCAAGGAACTCCAACAATCTTTGTAAATGGTGAACAAGACAAAACAAAAAATAGATATAAACAAGTAGGAAAATAGAATGAAAAAACTAGTAATAGCAACAAGAAAAAGTAAATTAGCTTTATGGCAAAGTGAATATATAAAAGAGCAATTAAATAAGCATTATCCTGATATGGAAATTGAGTTAGAAACATTTTCAACTAAAGCTGATAAGATTTTAGATGTACCTTTAGCAAAAATTGGTGGAAAAGGACTATTTACTAAAGAGTTAGAAATAGCACTTTTAAATAAACAAGCAGATATTGCAGTTCACAGTTTAAAAGATGTTCCAGTAGAGTTTGAAGAAGGGTTTAAACTTGCAGCTGTTACAAAAAGATTTGACCCAAGGGATGCATTTTTAAGTCAAAACTATGATAGTATTGAAAACTTACCACAAAATGCGGTAGTTGGAACAACTAGTCTTAGAAGAAGAATGGAAATAAAAATGCTAAGACCAGATGTTGTATTAAAAGATTTAAGAGGAAATATTAATACTAGAATTGCAAAACTAAAAGCAGGGGAGTATGATGCTATTATTTTAGCAGCAACTGGTGTACAAAAACTTCAAATTGAAGATGAAGTTAATTATTTTGTACCTGTTTCAACAGAAGATATGACTCCATCAATGGGACAAGCAACACTTGGAATCGAAACTTTAGATAATAAAGAATTAATTGAATTATTATCTGTGTTACATGATGATGATGCTCATATTGAATCTACAATTGAAAGAGATTTTGTTAGAGTATTAGAAGGTGGATGTCAAGTTCCTATTGGAATAAAAGCAACTTTGAGTGAAGATAAAAAAAGTGTAAAAGTTGATGCAATAGTTGGAATGCCAGATGCAAGTGAATATATACAAGATAGTATGACAGTTGATGTAAGTAAATTTGAAACAGTTGGTAAAGAAATGGCACAAAAATTCATACAAAAAGGTGCAAAAGAGTTATTAGCTAAAGCAGAAAAGGTTGCTTTTCAATAATTTGTGTATAATTAATGTCAATCTTAAATAAATTAGGAGAGACAATGAGAATAGATGTTGAGCAGAGTTTATTTTGTTTAGTTGATGTTCAAGAAAAACTTTTCCCTCATATAAGAGAGAATGAGCAGTTAGAAAAGCGTCTTGTTACATTAATAAAGGGTTTAAAAGTATTAAAAGTTCCTTTTATTGTTAATGAACAATACAAAAAAGGAATAGGAGAAACTATACCTAGTTTAAGAGAGTTTGTTGAAGAAGATCCTCACTTTGAGAAAACAACATTTTCTTGTTGTAAAACTGAAACAACATTAGAAGCAATTAAAGCACATAATAAAAAGTTTGTAATTGTAGCTGGTATTGAAACTCATGTTTGTGTTTTACAAACTTGTATTGATTTACTTGAAGCTGGATTACAACCTGTGTTAGTTACTGATTGTGTAAGTTCAAGAAAAGAGCATGATACAAAAGTAGCTTTAGATAGATTAATTCAAGCTGGAGTAATTCCTACAACTTATGAGTCATTACTTTTTGAATTAACAGTAAATGCAAAAAATCCAGTATTTAAAGAGATTTCCTCTTTAGTAAAATAAAAAGGTCTTGATTTTCAAGACCTTTTTTATAAAAGTATTAGTCCATAGTACCTGCTGGTACATGAACATTACCCTCCATGATAATTCTTGCACTTCTACTCATGCTAGCTTTTTCTACAATATATTTTCCATCTTTTTGCGATAAAGTTGCTCCAACTTTAATAGTACCACTTGGATGACCAAAAGTAACAGAATCTTTTTCTCCACCACCACTTGCTAGATTAACTAATGTTCCAGGAATACAAGCAGCAACACCAATTGCAACTGAAGCTGTACCCATCATTGCATGGTGCAACTGTTGCATAGATAAAGCTCTTACGTGTAAATCCATCTCATTTGCTTTAAGCTCTTTTCCTGAAGAAGTAATAAAGTCTTGTGCAGGAGATACAAATGCAATTTTTGGTGTATGTTGTTGAGTTAATGCATCACTTGCATCTTTCATAACACCCATTTTTAAAGCACCTGCAATTCTAATTTTCTCAAATTTTTCTAAGGCTTTAGTATCTGAGTTAATATCACCTTGAAGTTCAGTTCCTTTGTATCCAATTTCATCAGCATTTACAAATACAGTTGGAATACCAGCTGTAATCATAGTAGCTTTTAGTGTTCCTATTCCTTCAACTTCTAAGTCATCTACTAAATTTCCAGTAGGAAATAGCTCTTCACTTGGATCTACTGGCTCAACAAACTCTAATTTAATCTCTTGGGCAGGGAAAGCAACACCATCAATCTCATAATCACCCATTTCTTTAACCATTCCATTTTCCATTGTTACATAACATAGAATAGTTTTTTTGATATTTGCTTGCCAAATTCTTACACAGCAAACACCATTTTGGGGTACATTATCAACTAAACCTTCTTTTATAGCAAAAGGTCCAACTGCACTTGATAAGTTTCCACAGTTTCCACTCATATCTACAAAGTCTTTGTCAATGGCAACTTGACAAAAATAATAATCAACATCATGATTTGGAACATTTGATTTTCCAACTAAAATAGCTTTAGATGTAGATGAAGAAGCTCCACCCATACCGTCCATTTGTTTTTTATAAATATCAGGACTTCCCACAACTCTTTGAAGTAACTTATCTCTTTTTACTCCATCTTCTTGTGCTTCTTTTGGAAGGTCTGCAATATTAAAAAAAGTTCCTTTTGAAGTACCACCTCTCATATATGTAGCTTTAACTTTAAATTGTGGTTGATAACTCATAATATTTCCTTTTGCTTTATAATAACTCTTAATTTAAGTGTAAAAGTAGATTTTACTAAAAGAAATAAATAGATTTTATCTCTGTTAGTAAAATGTATAATTAAAGGGCAAGTGCCCTTTAATATTATTTTTCTGCAACAACTTCTTTTGCAAATTTTTGTAAAATACCACCAGCTTTATAAACTTCAACTTCTGCTGAAGTATCTAATCTACAAGTTACTGGAATATCTACTTTCTCTCCATTTTCTCTTGTCATAACAACAGTTAAATCACATCTTGGTGTGATTTTGCCTACTACTTCAAAAGTTTCACTACCATCAATATTGTATGTGTGTCTTGTATCACCATCTTTAAATTGAAGAGGTAATACACCCATACCAACTAAGTTTGTTCTGTGAATTCTCTCAATTGATTCAGCAATAAGAACTTCAACACCTGCAAGTCTTACACCTTTTGCAGCCCAGTCTCTTGAACTTCCTTGTCCATAGTTTGTTCCAGCAATAATAATAAGACCTTGACCTCTTTGTCTGTATGTTTCAATTGCTTCCCACATTCTTGACTCAGTACCTTCAGGCATAATTTTAGTCAAACTTCCTTGTTTTACATTTCCATTTTCGTCTTTAACCATTTCATTAAATAGTTTTGGATTTGCTAAAGTTGCTCTTGAGGCAGTATTATGATCTCCTCTGTGTGTAGCATAAGAGTTTAAATCTTCAACTGGTAATCCCATTTTTAAGCAATACTCTCCTGAAGCAGAATCTGGTAAGATTGCATTAGAAGGAGAAAGGTGGTCTGTTGTAATATTATCAGGGAATACTCCTAAAGGTCTTAAGTCTTTAAGTGCTGGCATTCCCATAAATTCATCTTCCCAATATGGTGGTTTTTGAATATATGTAGAGTTTGGATTCCAGTTATAAAATGGTTCAACTTTAATATCTGAAAAAGCATCTCTTTTAAACATTGGTTCATAAATTTCATTATACATTTCTGGTTTTACACAAGATTTCTCTACTGCATCTATCTCTTCATCACTTGGCCATAAATCAGCTAATTTAATATCGTTTCCATTTTTATCTTTTCCTAAAACGTCATTTTCAATATCAAATCTAATTGTTCCTGCTAAGGCATAAGCAATTACAAGTGCAGGACTTGCTAAAAATGCTTCTTTTACATAAGGATGAATTCTTCCATCAAAGTTTCTATTACCTGATAAAACAGCTGTTGAGTATATATCTCTATCAATTACTTCTTGTTGGATTTTTGGGTCAAGTGCCCCACTCATTCCATTACAAGTTGTACATGCGAAACCAACAACTCCAAATCCTAGTTTTTCCATCTCTTGTAGTAATCCAGCCTCTTTTAAGTAAACTTCAATTACTTTTGAACCTGGTGCTAATGAAGACTTAACCCATGGTTTTCTACTAAGTCCTAGTTCATTTGCTTTTTTAGCTAATAATCCAGCTGCAATAACATTTCTTGGATTTGATGTATTTGTACATGAAGTAATTGCTGCAATTAAAATACCACCATCAGGGATTAAGTCACCTTCTTGAGTCCACTCTTTTACAATACCTTCATCTTTTAAAGTTGAAGTTGGAACTAATTTATGTGGTTTTGAAGGTCCTGCTAAACTTCTAGTAACTGAACCTAAATCAAATTTTAATGTTCTTGCATATGTTGCTTTGTCTAGTTGATTAGCCCATAAACCATTTGCTTTTGCATAAGCTTCCACTAATTCAACTTGTTTTTGCTCACGACCTGTTACTTTTAAGTAAGAGATTGTTTGTTCATCAATAGCAAACATTCCAGCACTTGCACCATATTCAGGTGTCATATTTGCAATAGTTGCTCTATCCCCTAAGTTAAGATATTTTATACCTTCTCCAAAGAACTCTAAATAAGCAGAAATTACATTATTTTCTCTTAGAAATGAAGTCATAGAAAGTGCAATATCTGTTGCAGTTATTCCAGCAGCTCTTTCCCCAACAATTTCAACACCAATAATCTCTGGAACTCTCATATAAGAAGGGTTTCCAAGCATTACATTTTCAGCTTCTAGTCCACCTACACCAACTGCAATTACTCCAAGTGCATCTACATGTGGAGTATGCGAGTCAGTTCCAACTAAAGTATCAGGACTTGCTATTCCATCATTTAAATGAACAACAGGAGACATTTTCTCAAGATTGATTTGGTGCATGATACCATTTCCAGGAGGAATAACATCAACATTATTAAATGCTTCTTTTGTCCAGTTTATAAAATGGAATCTATCTGCATTTCTTCTATCTTCAATATCTCTATTTTTTTGAAATGCGTCAGGGTCATATCCTCCACACTCAACTGCTAGTGAGTGGTCAACAATCAATTGAGTAGGTACAACTGGATTAACTTTATCTGGATTTCCTCCATCTCTTGCTACTGCTTCTCTAAGACCTGCTAAGTCAACAAAGGCAGTTAATCCTAAAATATCATGACAGATAACTCTACTTGGATACCAAGGGAAGTCCTTATCTGTTCTTTTTTCAATTAATTGAATAAGTGAGTCTTTTAAGTCTTCACTTGGGCATTTTCTAATTAAGTTTTCTGCTAATACTCTTGATGTATAGTTTAATTTTTCAAAAGAGCCTTCTTGAATATCTTCAACAGCTGCTTTTACATCATAATATTGAACATCAAGTCCATCTAATTTTTTAAGGTACTTCTCATTTGTCATTATCATCTATCCTATTTTGTTAATCTAATAGTTTGTTTGCCATCTGTGATTAATATTTGTGTAGGTCTATCCACTTATTAATTGTGGCACTTATCTTTTAGTTAACCTCAAAAGTTTTGAAGCTAACTAAAAACTTCTATTTTCCCAAGGGGGAAGAAGATAGATTATGCTCTATCTTCTATTGAAACGAATTCTCTTGGTTCAGGCCCTGTATATTCAGAACTAGGTCTAATAATTCTATTATTTGCTCTTTGTTCAAATGCGTGTGCTGCCCAACCTGCTGCTCTTGACATAATAAATAATGGAGTATAGTATAATCTTTCAATCTCCATGTAGTGATAGATTAAGCCACCAAAGAAATCAATATTATCTGGTAAACCTTTTTCTGCTTTAACTTTATCTCTAACAGCTGCTGCTATATCATAAAGTTTTGGGTCACTTGTTTCTAACTCTTTTAGCTCATCTGCTAATTGGTGACCTATTGGAGATCTTGGGTCTAATTCTCTATAAACTCTGTGTCCAAATCCCATGATTTTTTCTTTTCTAGCAAATAGTTCATCTACTTCTTTTAAAGCTTCATTTACATCACTAAATTGTAATACAAACTTAATAGCAACTTCATTTGCTCCACCATGTAAAGGACCTTTTAATGTACCAATACCAGTAGTCATACAAGAGTAGATATCAGATAGTGTTGATGCTGTAATTCTATTTGCAAAAGTAGATGCATTAAATTCATGCTCTGCATATAGAGTTAACATAGCATTCATAGCTTTTACTTCAACATCTAAAGGTTTTTTCTCTTTTAATCTTTCTAAAATATATCCTGCAATAGTAGTTTCATCAGAAATTAAATCAATCTCTTTACCATTTTTATGCCAGTGATGCCAATATACTAAGAAAGATGGGAATGCACCTAATAATCTTGTAATTTTGTCCATTTGGTCAGAGAAATCTTCTGCTTCTGGCTCAATACATCCAAGTGCAGAAGTTGCAGTTTTCATCACATCCATTGGGTGAGATGAAGCTGGAATTGATTTTAATACATTTTTAACAGAGATTGGTAATTCTCTACCAGCAATGATTTTTCTTTGAAACATTTTAAGTTCATGTTTATTTGGTAGTTCACCATTTAGTAATAAATATGCTACTTCTTCAAAATCAGTTTTTAATGCTAAATCTGCAATATCATAACCTCTATAGTTAAGACCGTTTCCTAAACCACACGTACAAATTGCTGATTGTCCAGCTGTAACACCTGCTAATCCACTCATTTTTTCTCCTTCTTTATAGTGTAATTATTATACTTTTATTAACAAGATTTGCTTTTTGCGAAAAGCTCATCCATTTTTTGCTCATATTCATGGTACCCTAACATATCGTAAAGCTCCATTCTTGTTTGCATAGTATCAAGAACACCTTCTTGTGTACCTTTTTCTCTTAATTCTTGATATACATTTAAAGCAGCTTTATTCATAGCTCTAAATGCTGATAATGGATAAAGTACCATATCAATACCAACTGAACCTAACTCTTCAGTTGTAAACATTGGAGTTGCACCAAACTCTGTAATATTTGCTAATACAGGAACATCAATAGCATCAGTAAACTCTTTATACTCTTTTAAAGTATGAATTGCTTCTGCAAAAATTGCATCTGCACCAGCTTCAACATAAGCTTTTGCTCTACTTATAGCAGACTCTTGTCCTTCACTTGCATGTGCATCAGTTCTAGCGATGATATAAAAATCAGGGTCTAAATCTTTTTTTGCATCCACAGCAGCTCTAATTCTGTCACACATCTCTTCTGTTGATACTAACTCTTTATTTGGTCTATGTCCACATCTTTTAGCAGCAACTTGGTCTTCTATATGAAGTCCAGCAGCACCAGCTCTAATGAATTCTTTAACAGTTCTAGCAACATTAAAAGCATGTCCCCAACCTGTATCTGCATCAACTATTAAAGGAGTATCACAAATAGATGTTACTCTTCTTATATCAATACATACATCTTCAATCATAGTCATACCTAAATCTGGTAAACCATAAGAAGCATTTGCAATTCCACCACCTGATAAATAGATAGCTTTAAATCCAACTTTTGTAGCTTGTAATGCTTGGTATGCATTAATAGTTCCTACAATTTGTAAAGGAGTTTCTTCCTTAAGGGCTTCTTTAAATCTTTTTCCTGCGCTCATATAAAAGTTCCTTCATTTTAAATTTCAGTCAAACTATTATACATCATTAGAAGTGTAATGGATTGTATAATAACTGTATAATAAAACTCAATTTTATTGCGATAAAGGTAAATATGTACAAAATTTGTTTTTATGTTTAGAAATAGTACAATGAGAGATAAAATTTGTTTAAGGATTCTAATATGTCATTTAAAACAGGAATAGAAAAGATTATAGAAATTTATAAAAGGTCTCATTTAAGTATATCAAAATTTTCCTCATTAATCCAAAAAGATAGAAGAACTGTAACTTCATGGGTTGATGGTCTAACTGATGTAGAACCAAATGATGATGTAAAAAAAAGAATTTGTAGTCTATTTAGATATCCAGATTATATTTGGGAAGATGGCTGTGTAGGAGAAGAGTTTTTAAAATCAATTACACAAATTCCACAAAAAGAAGTACGAATAATAGATGAAGATTATCAAGGTCGTCTTGAGTATATAATGGATATAGAAAGAAATAGAAGATTTGTGATACAAGCACAATTTCCTGGGCCTATGTACAGAGATACGGCTGTTCAAAGAGTTTATAGAGCAAGAACAGATAAAAATATTGAAGAGCTTAAACAAAAAAGAATTGACCAAATGCTTAGATATGATTATGATACTACGGAGTGGTATTCAATAAAATCAGTACTTAGTTTTTGTTATGCTGAGATTGGTAACTTTTTTACAAAAGAAGAAAAAATTAAGATTTTAGAGTTGATTTATGAACTTTTTAATAATAACTACAATAAAAAACTTTTTCTTTTTGACTCATTTTCAAGAAAAATATATGGAATGGAAACTACATATATCTCTATAAATGTAAAGCAAAAAATTCTATTTTTTAAATCTCCAATAGAGTCTGTTTTTATAGAGATTAGAAATAGAAATTTAGTAGAAAGAATGCATAGATACTACTCTTCTCCAATAGAAGCACCAAGTCATGTAAACTTTTTAGAATCAGTCAAAATTATTAAGATATTGCAAGATGCCTTAAAGTATAACAACTCTTTAGCACAAGCATATGAAACAATAAACAGAACAACTGATTATGGGGAACTTTTTTTTAATAACTTATCTTTGGATTTACAAAAACAAGTTAGTTCTCCAAAACAAGGACAAAGAAGAAATTAATGCAATATTTAGACCAGTTTTTATTAATAGCAGTTGCACATATAATAGCACTTATGTCCCCTGGACCTGATTTTGCTGTTATATTAAAACAAAGTATTACTCATGGAAGAGAAAAATCTTTATGGACTAGTTTTGGAATAAGCATAGGAATTCTGGTACATGTAACTTATACAGTATTGGGAATAGGTTTGATTATTTCAAAGTCTATAGTTATTTATACAATTATAAAATATTTAGCAGCTATATACTTAATATACTTAGGAATAAAAGCTTTAAAATCAAACTCTTTTAAACTAAATAAGTTTGAAAAAAGCAAAACACAAAAAGAGATAACAAAATTTAAAGCATTTAGTATAGGGTTTTTTACAAATGCACTAAATCCAAAAGCAACACTATTTTTCTTATCTTTATTTACTGTTATTGTGGATATAAATACTCCTTTATATATCCAAGGTTTTTATGCAATCTTTTTTGTAATATCTACTTTTTTATGGTTTGGTTTTTTATCATTTGTTTTAACAGGGAAAAAAGTAAGAGGTTTTTTTAACTCTTTTGGAAAGATATTTGATAAAGTAATAGGAGTGATATTAATTGCTTTAGGAATAAAAGTAGCGATGAGTGAAATGTGATAAAATAACGAAGTATATACTTCGCTATTTTTATTGTATTAAATTTTTAAATTTTTGATTTTTAATAATATCACCAATAAGTTTTTGTACTGCTGGTACGAAACTTCGTTGCATTTCAGAGCAAGCAGATGAAGCTAAATAGCTTGATTCATAATCATATCTTGATTTAACTGTCATTTCTTCTTTATTTGATGAAGTAACTGTTACATCAAATTCCCAGTAAGCATTACCAAATACTGTACTTCCATAAATATCATTTAATCTCATTCCAATTACTGTTGTTGAATTGTTATCTAATATATCTGCAACAACTAATTCTTTTTTAAATGCCTCTTTTATATAAGAAATAAATGTTACTCCTTTAGCTGTTCCAACTGGAGTAGAAAGTCTGCACATTAAAGTAGATTCATTATTTTTATCTGTAAACTCACCAAGATTAATTGTTTTTCCATCTTTTGCAATTGATTTTAAGTTTAGAATGTTATCTGTAGACATTGAATAGTCATAAACTTTATTAGCACAACCAGAGAATAAAAGTACCCCTAGTAACCCTACAATAATAATTCTAAATTTTTTCATTTTTTTCCTTTGTGTTAATTGTGAGATGAATTTTACTTATTTAATTATAAAATTATAATTAAAATCAATTAAATTATTTAAAATTATTTAAACTGTAAATATGGATAGTATAAAAGTTATTTTAATAATAAGTGAAGAGTTAAGGTTTAGATATTGTTTAAAGAACAAATGTTCTCTAAACAATTTATGATATTTTTTTACTAGGTCGCTTAGTTGCTAATTCAAGAATATAGCATGGAAAACCATCTGGATCTCTTACTCCAAATACTTTTCCAAAAGGAACTTCTTGTATTGCTAGACAAATTTCAGCTTTTTGTGAAAGAAAATCAAACACATTATCTATATCATTTACAAGCCAATATATTTCTTGTTTTGTTTCTGCACCCATTGGTTCATCTGTAGCAATAGCAAAAGTATCAAATTGTATATAATTTGGATGTTCTCTTTGAATATCAAGATTCATAGTTTCAACATAAAATTTTTTTGCTATATTTATATCTTTTACATACTCAACAACAAAGCCAAATTTTGGTTTTTCATTCATTTTAACTCCATAATATAAATTTGTATTATTATATTAAAATTTATTTAGTAAGTATAAAAATATGGCAATATGCAAGATTAATATCATACCTTTTAGCTTTCTTACTTTTTAGTTGTAAAAAGTAAGATAAAAAGCAACCAGACAAGTTGATGAAGGCAAAGCTACCTTACAGTTAAATATTTATTTTTGCCCTGCAAAACTCGCTAAAGAGTGCATTTAGCACTCTTTTTTACGCTCAAACAGTTTCGGGCTTTACCAAAATAAATATATAACTTCCAGCTTCATCAAAGTCTGGGAAGAAGAGAGTTTGAGCTATCATATGTAAATTTACAAAAGAAAATTGCTTCATTCTTTTTTATTCCAACATCTACAGAAGCTGAGCGTTTGTTTTCTCTTTTTGGAAAAGGCTTGCAATTGTTTGAGTAAATAAGTATGCTAAAAAGCATACTTATTTATGAGTTTTGCAAGACAAAAAAGATAAAACAATAAGTGAAGGAACCCGAAGGGCTTCGAAGCCGTTGGTGGTTTTGTTTACTTTGTCCACACAAAGTAAGAGGTGCGAATACCTTTAGGTGTTTATGAGTTATTTTCTTGTGTCTTTTCTTACTGACATCAAAATTGATAATATGAATAACCTAGTGAAACTTTTAAATGAGAAAATAATTAATCTACTAAAATAATCTTTCATGCACCCATAACCCAAGCTATGCTAGTATCACAAAATGAATAACAAACACAAAATACTAAAAGATATATTTGGCCATGAACACTTTAGAAGTTTCCAAGAAGAAGTTGTAGATAGTATTATCCAAAAAAAAGATGTTTTAACTATCTTGCCAACTGGTGGCGGTAAGTCACTTTGCTACCAATTACCAACTTTGCTTATGGATGGTGTAACAGTAGTAATCTCTCCACTTATTGCACTTATGCAAGACCAAGTAAAAGCACTAAATGATTTAAATATAAAAGCAGAGATGATAAGTTCTTCTCAAACAAATGATGAAAATAGTTTTACAATGCAAAAACTTTTAGAAGGTAAACTAAAATTTATCTATGTAGCACCTGAAAGATTTACTTCAAATGAGTTTATAGCAGTATTACAGCGAATCAATATTAACTATTTTGTTATAGATGAAGCCCATTGTGTAAGTGCTTGGGGACATGAGTTTAGAGCAGAGTATAGAAATCTTGATAAGTTAAAAAGATTTTTCCCAGATACTTGTATTGCTGCATTTACTGCAACTGCAACTAAAAAAGTAGAAGCTGATATTGCTTCAAGTTTAAAACTCAATGATGCTAAACATTTTCGTGCTAAAACACATAGAAACAATCTTGATATAAAAGTAGAACCACGAATTACAAATGGTAGAAAGCAAATACTAAATTTTCTTAAAACTCACAAAGGCTTATGTGGTATTATTTATACTTTTACAAGAAAAGAAGCAGAATCAACAGCGCAGTTTTTGTGTGAAAATGGCTACTCTTCAAAGGCATATCATGCAGGATTAAACCCAAGTATTAAAGATGAGGTTTATGATGATTTTGTATATGAAAAGATTGATATTGTAGTAGCTACTATTGCTTTTGGTATGGGTATTGATAAGTCAAATATTAGATTTGTAATACATACAAGTTTACCTAAAACCTTAGAGAACTATTATCAAGAAATAGGTCGTGCAGGTCGTGATGGTGATATGTCTTATGTTTATTTACTTTATTCAAAAGCTGATGAGGTAAAAAGAAAAATACAAATAGAAGATGCAATTGATACAGGCTATAAACAAAATGGACTTGATAAACTTGAAGCTATGTATAGATATTGTGTATCAAATAATTGTCGTCATAAGATTATTGCTTCTTATTTTGAAGATGAGATTGATGCTTGCAAAACTTTGTGTGATAACTGTACAAAAGGTGAGATTGAACAAGTTGATGTAAGTGTTGATGCACAAAAGTTTTTAAGTGCAGTTTATAGAAGCGAACAGCGTTTTGGAACAAATCATATTATTGATATTTTAAGAGGCTCAAAAAATCAAAAGCTTCTTGAGTTTGGA
The DNA here is from genome assembly GCF_002837275.1 of Malaciobacter halophilus. Classification (GTDB taxonomy): domain Bacteria; phylum Campylobacterota; class Campylobacteria; order Campylobacterales; family Arcobacteraceae; genus Malaciobacter; species Malaciobacter halophilus. The sequence continues at coordinate 19,402 of NZ_NXIF01000026.1, forward strand.
CATGACAAACTAAATGTTTATGGTTTAGGAAGTGATAAAAGTAAAAATGAATGGATAGCAATTGCTGATAAACTAATAGATATAAAAGCAGTTAATTTAGGCGAATTTAGAGTCTTAAAAATAAGTGGTTTAGGAATGCAAATCCTTAAAGGCAAAGAAAAACTTCTAATAGATAGTGATAAGTTAGGTATTGCTCAAAAATTTGAAGAAGAGAATACACAGCTTAGTTTTGATGAAAAGTTATATGAAAAGTTTAAAAACTTAAGAAGAGAGTTAGCACAAGAGTATGAAGTACCAGCTTATGTTATATTTGGGGATAAAACTTTAAAGGAGTTAGCTTCAAAACTACCTCTTACAAAAGAAAATATGCTTGATATAAACGGAGTTGGTCTTGTAAAATTTGAAAAATATGGTAAGAGTTTTTTAAGTCTATGTAAAAGTATAAAAGAAGAGTTTGGTGAAAAGTTAGAAGATAAAATCCCTTTAAAAAAACTTACAAAAACCTACTTAGAAACTTTTGAATTAATACAAGATGAAAAAACTTTAGAAGAAATATCTCAAATTAGAGATTTATCAATAACTTCTATACTTTCTCATATCTCACTTTTATTTGAACATGGTAAAATATCAAAAGAGAAAAAAACAAAACTTTTAGAACCTTTAACTATCCCAAGTGAAATTCAACGATGGATTCAAACTGGATTAGAGTATGAAAGTTTAAAAGAATTAAGAAAATACTTGTATTTGTACGAATACTTAAATAAGGAAGATAATTGAAACAATATTTAGATTTATTACAACATATCTTAGATAATGGAATAAAAAAAGAAGATAGAACTGGAACTGGTACAACTTCTGTTTTTGGATACCAAATGAGATTTGATTTAAGTGAAGGTTTTCCTTTAGTAACTACAAAAAAGACACATTTAAAAGCAATTATTAGTGAACTTTTATGGTTTATTGAAGGAAGTACAGATGAAAGAAGACTTGCAGAAATTCATTTTGGTGATAAAAGAGAAAATTTAATAGATAAAAAAACAGTATGGACTGCAAATGCCAATAAACAAGGTAAAGATTTAGGTTACACAAATACTGAAACTATAAAAGAATTAGGGCCAGTTTATGGAAGTCAATGGAGAAGTTGGGAAGGTGCAAATGGCAAGAAAGTTGACCAACTTGCAGATGTAATTAATCAAATTAAAACAAATCCAGATAGTAGAAGAATTATTTTAAATGCATGGAATGCAGCAGAAATTGAAAATATGGCATTACCACCTTGTCATACTTTTTTTCAGTTTTATGTAGCCAATAACAAACTATCTTGTCAGTTATATCAAAGAAGTGCAGATGTATTTTTAGGAGTTCCATTTAATATCGCTTCTTATGCACTTTTAACTATGATGATAGCTCAGGTATGTGAACTTGAAGTAGGGGATTTTGTACATACTTTTGGAGATGCACATATCTATTCAAATCATATGGAGCAAGTAAAACTACAACTTACAAGAACACCATATGAAAAACCAGAAATGAAAATAAATAAAGATATAAAAAATATAAATGATTTTAAAATGAGTGATTTTGAACTTGTAAATTACAAGTGTCATGAAGCAATTAAAGGGGAGATGGCAGTATAATGAAAATTTCAATGATAGTTGCATATGGTAAAAATTGGGAGATTGGTTTAGACAATAAAATGCTTTGGCATATCTCAGAGGATTTTAAAAACTTTAAAAATATTACTTCTGGACATCATCTTTTAATGGGAAGAAAAACTTTTGAAAGTATTGGAAAACCTCTTCCAAATAGAACTTCATTAGTATTAAGTAAAACTGGCTTTAGCCATGAGGGTGTACATACTTTTAGTGAAGTTCAAGATGCTTTTGATTTTGCAAGAGCAAATGGCGAAGAAGAGCTTTTTATAATAGGTGGAGCAAATATCTATGAAACACTATTTCCTTATGTTGATAAAATGTATTTAAGTGAGGTTGATTTTGAAGGTAAAGCAGATGCTTATCTTAAACAGATTGATTTTTCTTCTTGGGATTTAATTGAGCAAAAAGATTATGAAGCTATTTTAGAAGAAGATAAAATCAAAAGCCCAGCTTGGAGTTTTAAAGTCTATACAAAAAAAGATTAAGAATTTAGTATGAATAATACAAGAGAAAAACTTCTAACAGTAGCCTTTGATGAGATATATCATCATGGCTACTCTGCAACTTCTGTTGATAAGATTTTAAAAAAAGCAAATATGAACAAAGGAAGTATGTATCACTTTTTTAAGTCTAAAAAAGAGTTAGCTCTTGCTGTTATAAATGAAAAAGTAAATGCTTATATTGAAGATAAATATAGTGTATTATTAGAGTATGAAGAGAATATCTGTGATGAAATGATGCAGATGATAAAAAAAAGAGATAATTTTGATTTTACATCTGGATGTAAACTAAATAATCTTATGCAAGAATTATCTCCTATTGACAAAGATTTTAAAGTAGCTTTAGAGATTGTTTATAAAAAATTTGAAAATATTTTTGAAAAAGTATTAGATAAAGCAATAGCAAAAAATGAAATTTCTCACAATGACACAAAAGCACTCTCTATGTATATAGTAGCTTCAATTGAAGGGTGTATAGGCACAGCAAAAAAATCTCAAGATGCAAGTTGTTTTACAACTTGTATTTCTCAACTAGAACTATTTTTAAACACACTTAAAAAATAAATTTTAAAAAGCCTTGACTAAACAGTCAAGACTTTGCTATACTTTTACTTGACTAGTTGGTCAAATGAAAGGAAAATTTATGAATAAAGCATTATTAATTATAGATATTCAAAATGACTATTTTGAAAAAGGAAAAAATCCATTAGTGAACTCTAATGAAGCTAGTTTAAAAGCAAAAGAAGTTTTAACACACTTTAGAAAAAATAAATTACCAGTTTTTCATATTCAACATATAAATACAAAAAAAGATGCAACTTTTTTTGTTTGTGATACAAAAGGAGTAAATATACATGAAAATGTAGCTCCTTTATCAAGTGAAGTAGTAATAAAGAAAAACTTTCCAAATAGTTTTTTAAAAACAAAATTAAAAGAAGAACTTGAAAAAAAAGATATAAAAGAGTTAGTTATTTGTGGTATGATGAGTCATATGTGTATTGATTCTACAACAAGAGCAGCTTTTGATTTAGCTTATAAATGCACAGTTTTAAGTGATGCTTGTGCTACAAAAGATTTGGAGTTTTTAGGTGAGAAAATTCCTGCAAAAACAGTTCACAACTCTTATATGGCAGCATTAAAAACTGTTTTTTCACAAGTAATTAGTGTAAAAGAGTACATTAATCAATCATAAAAGCAATATTATACAAGAAAGTTTAAATCTTTTTTTGTAAAATATGAAAAAATTTTGGATAGATTATGGTTAAAAAAATTTCAATGTTATTTCCTCTATGGGCAATTTTAGCATCATTTTTTGCGTATTTCCAACCTGAGGTTGTGGTAGGTTTTAAAAGTTGGATTATTCCACTTTTAGTTTTTATTATGTTTTGTATGGGTATTACTTTAAAAATAGAAGATTTTAAAAGAGTTTTAAAAAGACCAAAGATAATTGCAATAACTACATTATTGCAATTTTTACTTATGCCATTGGCTGCTTTTATTATCTCTAAATTTTTAAATTTTTCTACAGAGTTATTAGTGGGTATGGTTTTAGTTGGTGCAGTTTCAGGTGGAACAGCTTCAAATGTAATTGCTTTTTTAGCAAAAGCTGATGTTGCTTTATCTATAACAATGACAGTAGTTTCAACACTATTATCAATTGTTGTAACTCCTTATTTAGCACTTTTATATGTAGGACAAACTGTACCAGTACCAGTTTTAAGTATGCTTTTAAGTACTATGAAGATAGTTCTTTTACCTGTTCTTTTAGGAGTTATAATAAATCACTTTTTTCATAAATATATTGCAAAAAGAGAAGAATTATTTGCACTTTTATCGATAGTTTCTATTATATTTATTATTGCAATTGTTATTGGTTTAAATCAAGAAAGAATTAGTACTATTGCAATTTCTATGTTTATTGGAGTAATATTACATAATTTTATTGGACTTTTTGGAGGATACTATATAGCAAAACTTTTAGGGTATGAGCATAAAGTATGCAAAACAGTTGCAATTGAAGTTGGTATGCAAAACTCAGGTTTAGCAGTTGCTCTTGCTACAAAGTATTTTACACCATTAAGTGCTTTACCAGGAGCTATATTTAGTATTTGGCATAATATCTCAGGTTCAATTATTGCAGGATATTGGTCAAAAAAAGCATAATAAGGATTTAGCGTGAAATATGAAGATATAGATTTTAATGAACTTTATAAAAAACAAAAAGAGCTTACAACTTTCAAACCAAAAGAAAAACAAGCTTGGGATGAAAAAGCTAGTTCTATGAATCAAAGGGTACACAAATCAATTTATAATGAACAGTTTATTCAAAGATTAGACTTACAAGGAATTGAGTCACTATTAGATGTGGGGTGTGGAGTTGGAAATTTATCTTTAAAATTAGCGCCAAAATTAAAAAATGTTTATAGTTTAGATTATTCAACAAAGATGCTAGAACTACTAAATGAAAATGCAAAAAAAAGTGATATAACAAATATTAAAACAATCAATAAATCATGGTATGATGATTGGAGTGATGTCCCAAATGCAGATTTAGTTATTGCTTCACGCTCAATGGAAGTAAAAGATATGAAAAAAGCTTTAATAAAATTAAATGATAAAGCAAATAAAAAAGTTGTTATTTCATATAAAAAAGGTGGCTCTTTTGTAAGTGATGAAATCTTAGATGTATTAAACAAAGATATAATAAAAAAACCTGATTATATTTATGTGGTAAATATATTGTATTCATTAGGAATAAAAGCAGAAGTTAATTTTATTGATAGTGAGGGAAGAAATACTATTTATAAGTCAAAACAGAAGTTTATTGATTCTATTTCTTGGAGTTTAGGCTCTTTAAACGATAAAGAGATAAAACGCTTGGAAGAGTATTATGACTCTTTGGATTTAACAAAAAAACAAGAGCAAGATTATGTGCAATGGGCATTGATTTCATGGGATAAGAAGGATTAATTCCTTCTTATAATAAGTCTAATTCTAAAGCAAAGTTTTTAGCAATTTTGTCATAATTTCTAATATCTAATAATCTTTTTTGCCCTTCAATCCCGACCTTTGCAACCTCTTCTTTTGATAAAGTGATTATTTGTTCAAGTTTATGTTTTATTGACTCTTTGTCAAAATTACAAAACCAAGCTTGTTTATCATCTTCAAATAGCTCTTGATTATTTTTATTATTTGTCATAATACAAGGAATAGCACTTGAGTAATAATCAAGAATTTTTACAGGTGTTGAGCTATTAAATATGGCAATACTAGGTAAAATTGATAAACCTATATCTGCTTTTGCAATCAAAGATAATAACTCATCTTTTGTTTTTGCATTATATATTTCAACACAATTTGTAAGATTAGGAAATTTTGAAAGCATCTTTTTTGCATATTCTGGGTCTTTTGTAGAGATACATAGTCTAAACTGGTTACTATTAATCTCACTAAAAGCTTCTAAAATTGTTTCAAAGCTTCTTAATTTATCTAGTGTTCCTGCATAAAAAAATCTTTTGAAGTCTTCAACATGTTGTACGTTTTCATGTAAAACTTCTGGGTCAATTGATGGAGGAATTATAAAAGTTTTTGTGTTTACATTTGGGAAAAAATCCTCTTTTATAAATTTTGATGTGGGAATAAAAATATCACACTCATTTACTAAATTCGTCTCTGTTATAGTTTTTATACTATTTCCTATTACATCAAAAATGCTTTTTTTATTATTTATCTCATCTTCTTGTAGTTTTGCTGCTCTTTTAGGAAAAGACAATCTAAAACCAGCTTTGTAATTATGTTTGATTTTTCTTTTTAATATATGCTTTAATATATCAAAATCATTTCTTACAACAATATAATCATAAGAGTCTATATCTATACCATTTTTTGATAACTCATCTAGTAAATTCTTTTTTAATTTAAAAGGTAAAATAAATCTTTGTTCATCTTTTTTTTCAAAGTCTGATTTAAATTGCGAAAAATAAAGGATATTTGTATCAAAATACTTTCCTAAATATTTTTCAAAAAAGGCACCAATAAAACTGTGGTCAGTATATTCATCTTGGTCTGTTATATATAAAAACTTCTTCATGAATTTTCCTTTTTTAAAAGTTAATCAATAATTATACAGCTTAATAGTTGCATTAAAAAAGCATTTTTTATTAATTGGTGTAATCCTTTTAGTTTCACATAAATTATCCATTAATTTGCCTTTAAATGACTCTACAGTAAAATAATAGCTTCTATTTATCAAAAAAGAGAGCTAATGGATAATAACGAAATTATAAAAATGAATAAAATCAATAAATATTTTGATGATTTTCATGTATTAAAAAATATAGATTTTTCAGTAAAACAAGGTGAAATTGTAGTTATATGTGGACCAAGTGGGTCAGGTAAATCTACACTTATTAGATGTATTAATGGTCTTGAAGAGATTGATGAAGGTGAGATTATTGTAGATGATTTACACATACATAATAATAAAAAGAATTTAAAAGAGATTAGAAGTGAAGTTGGAATGGTATTTCAACACTTTAATCTATTCCCTCATTTAACAATATTAGAAAATATTACAATAGCTCCAACTTTAGTTAAAAGTATTTCAAAAAAAGACGCTCATGAAATAGCTATGGAACTTCTTAAGAAAGTTAAGCTAGAAGATAAAGCAAATGCTTATCCAGCAGATTTAAGTGGTGGACAAAAACAAAGGGTTGCAATTGCAAGAAGTTTAGCAATGAAACCTAAAGTTATATTATTTGATGAACCAACTTCGGCACTTGACCCTGAAACTATTGGTGATGTTCTTTCAGTTATGAAAGATTTAGCAAAAGAGAATTTTACTTTAGTTTGTGTTACACATGAAATGGGATTTGCAAAAGAGGTTGGAGATAGGATTGTTTTTATGGACCATGGTGTTATTGTTGAAGAAAACAACCCATCAGAATTTTTTAAAAATCCAAAAAGTCAAAGAGCTAAAAAATTTTTAAATGAGATTTTAATTCACTAAATAAAACAAGGAGAAAATGAATGAAAAAACTTTTAGTAGTTTTGATGTTGCTATTTACTGCATCTTTATTTGCAAGTGACATTAATGTATGGAAAAACTCTACTTTAAATAAAATTGTGCAAAGAGGAGAGTTAAGAGTAGGGCTAGACCCTGGATATATGCCTTTTGAAATGAAAGATAAAAAAGGAAGAATTATTGGGTATGATGTAGATATGGCTAGAAAAATGGCTAGAGATATGGGTGTAAAATTAAAAATTATTCCTACATCATTTGATGGAATTATTGGAGGTTTATTATCAGAAAAATTTGATATTATTATCTCTGGTATGACTATTACTCAAAAAAGAAATTTAAAAGTAAATTTTGCAACACCATATGTAATTATTGGACAAACTATCCTTATGAAAAAAGAGCATAAAGGAAAAATTAAATCATATAAAGATTTAGATAAAAAAGGTTTTGTAATCTCAACAAGAACAGGTGTAACAGGTGAAATTGTTGCTAGAAAATTCTTTAAAGATGCAAAAATAATTACATTTGAAACAGAAGCAGATGCAGTATCTGAAGTATTAAATGGTAAAGCAGATGCATTTATTTATGACCAACCTTACAATGTTTTATTTATGTCAAATAAAGGTAAAGGAAGATTAGTACACTTAGATAAACCTTTAACTTATGAGCCTTTAGGATTTGCTATTAGAAAAGGTGACCCAGATTTTCTTAATTGGTTAAACAATTTTATGAGACAAATTAAAGAAGATAAACTATTAGATTTCCACCAAAAATTATATGAAAAATGGTTAGTTGATACAAACTGGCTAAAAAGAGTTCAGTAAATAATGAGTAAAAAACAATCATTGGCACAAAATAAAACGTTAGGGCATTTTATTGCCTTTGCGTTTTATATTGCAGTTGGATATTTTTTATATTCTGCTGCATCTGGTATGAATTATGAGTGGAAGTGGACTTCTATTCCAAAATACTTTGTATATGAACAAAATATTAATGTAACTGCACCAACTGGTGGAGTATTAATGGAAGAAGAAGGAAAGTATTTTTTAAAAAATGATGATGGCAAAACATATTTAGATATAGATAGTAGTTATGAACTTGAGTATAATATAGGTGCTGATATTTATGAATTTGATTATGTAGCTTCTAAAACAATAACAAAAGCTGGTCCAGTACTAATTGGACTTTGGACAACACTTAAGATTTCATTTTTTGCTGCAATTTTAACTTTTATTATTGGTATTGTAACTGCATTGATGAAGTTATCATCATATGTGTTTTTAAAAGATATTGCTACTGTATATATTACTTTAGTTAGAGGAACGCCTTTACTTGTACAAATCTTTTTATTCTATTTTATCGTTGCAAATATTTTTGAACTAGATAGATTTGTTGCAGGGGTTTTATCTCTTGGTATTTTCTTTGGTGCTTATATGGCAGAAGTTTTAAGAGGTGCAATTCAGTCAATTGACAAAGGTCAGTTAGAAGCTGCAAACTCTTTAGGTATTTCACATTTTCAAGCTATGAGATATATTATTTTCCCTCAAGCTTTAAAAAGAGCTTTACCAACTTTAGTTGGTGAGATGATTGCTTTAGTTAAAGATTCATCTTTAGTATCAGTAATTGCAATTACTGATTTAACAAAAGTAGGTCGTGAAATAGTTGCAAATACTTTCTCTCCTTTTGAAACATGGATAGTAATTGCATTGGTTTATTTAAGTATAACTTTCTCTTTAAGTTACTTAGGTCATCTATTAGAAAAAAAATATAATGCCAAAGGTGGGATGGCATAAGTGGATTACTACTTATCAAATTTTTTACAAGAAGCAATTACATTTTTTGCTATTATGGATCCAATAGGAATTAGTGCGATTGCTTTATCTATTTTAAGTCCAAATATTACAAAAAATGAGATAAATAAAGTAGCATATAAAACTACTTTAACTATTATTATTGCTTTTTTTGTAGTTATTATAAGTGGAGAGTTTGTATTAAAAGTTTTTGGTATAGATGTAAACTCTTTAAAAGTTATGGGTGGTTTAGTTCTTTTACTTATGGCAATATCTATGATAAATGGTTCAAGTGGACTTATTTCAAATAGTGATGGAAAACCAAATGAAGAGTTAGCAATAATACCTATTGCAATTCCTATTGTGTTTGGAACAGGACTATTCTCAACTATAATTATTTTTAAACATGAAGCTAATAATATTGCTGATTTAGCTTCAATTAGCATTGCATATTGCTTAAATGCAGTAATTTTTTATTTTATTTTTAAAAACTCTATTCACATAAAAAGATACTTAGGTGAAACAGGACAGAATGTTATTACAAAACTAATGGGATTAATTGTTGGAGCTTTGTCTATACAGTTTATAATTAGTGGAGTTGTAACTTTAGCAAAGAGTTACTTAAATTGATAGAGCTTTATACAAAAGGCTTCTTTGTAACACTATCTTTAATAGTTGCAATAGGAGCTCAAAATGCTTATATTTTAAAGCTTGGTTTATTAAGACAGTATGTTTTTCCTGCAGTAATTTTATGTACATTTTTTGATTTAATTTTAATCTCTCTTGGAGTTTTTGGTTTAGGTTTTTTTATAAAAGGAAATCAATCACTAATAAATATTATTGCAATTATTGGGATTGTTTTTTTATCTTCATATGCTTTTTTATCTTTTAAAAAAGCACTAAAAAGTGATACTTTACTAATAGAAAAATCTAAAGATAAAAAGAGTTTCAAAGAGGTTTTGTCACTACTTTTAGTTTTTACTTTTTTAAACCCACATACATATTTGGATACTGTTCTTTTAATTGGAGGAATTGGTGCAAATATAATAAATTTTGACGAAAAATTAGCTTTTTTATTTGGTACAGTTAGTGGTTCTTTTGTATGGTTTTTCTCTTTAGGATTTTTCTCAAAATTTTTAATTCCTTTATTTAAAAAGAGTATTACATGGAAAATACTTGATACAATAATAGGTATAGTTATGTTAATAATTGCATACTCATTAATTGAATTAATCTCATTTTAAAAGGCTTTTTAGTGGATGATTATATAGAAACAGTAGGTTGCTTTGATATAGTTTTAGACCCATACAATGGAATTACAATTGAAAAAAATAGTGTTCCTAATGAGTGTATAGAGTTTGAAAAAAATTTATTAAATTTGATTAGTCACTGTTTGAAAAAGAAAAGAAGATTAATTTGGATAACAATTGATATTTCAAAAAGTAATTTAATACCAGTTGCAGTTAAGCATGGCTTTGAATTTCATACTTGTGAACATGATTATGTATTTGTGGTAAAAAGATTGGTTCAAGATGCGATTATTCCAACAGCGTCAAATCACACTTTAGGAGTTGGAATAGTTGTTATAAATGATAATGATGAAATATTGGTAATAAAAGAGAGAATTTCAAGAATAGGGTATAAACTCCCAGGTGGACATATTGATAATGGTGAGTTAATATCTAATGCAGTTGTAAGAGAGACTTATGAAGAAACGGGTATAGAAGTAGAGTTTGAATCTATTATTAGTTTAGGTCATTTTTATCCACACCAATTTGGACAATCAAATTTGTATATTTTATGTAATGCAAAACCTTTAACTTATGAGATTGATATAAAAGATATTGCTGAAATTGAAGATGCAAAATGGGTTAATGTTTATGAATTCTTATTAGATGAGAATGTTTTTGAGTATAATAAAGTAATTATAAATGCTGTTTTAAATAAAAGTGGGTTTATAAATCAAGAGTTAGAGAGTTTTAAAAATATTCCAAAAGATTATGAACTGTTTTTTCCAAAAAAATAGTTTTATCTTAGTTATTTTATGAGTTATTTAATAACTACTTGATATAAATACACAACAAAAAGAAAGGTTAGACAATATGATGGAATATGGAACACAAAGATTAGTTATGTATCCTCATTTAAATGCTGCTGGGATTTTGTTTGGTGGACAAGCTTTAGCTTGGATTGATGAAGAGGTAATTATCTTTGCAGCAAATAAATTGGGTACGACTAGATTAGCATTAGTAAAGATGAGTGAAGTAAAGTTTAAAAATCCAGCAAATATTGGAGATATTCTTATTATTGGTACAGAGCTTGTAAAAATAGGAAGAACTTCAATAACTGTTAAATGTGAACTAAGAAATAAAACAACTGATAAAGTAATTGTTAAAGTCGATGAAGTTGTTATGGTTGCATTAGATTATAATAAACAACCCACTCCTCATGGTTTACCAGAACCAGATTGATTAAAGAGATGTCTCTCTTTAATCTAAAATCACTTCTTTAAAATCGCTTCTTGTATTTTTTATAGCCTTATTTTTTTGAGCTTTCACTGTATAAACAAAAGATATTTTTGGTTTTTGTGTATTGTTTTTATGTGCATGATGTAGCGTTTTACAATGAAATAGTACAATATCACCTTTATGTAAATCGTAATGTACAGCTTTGTTTATTAATTGCTTATTTATTTTTAAATCATCTCTAAAGCTAATAGATTCATCAAATTGCTCTTTTTTAAGATTTAGCTTATGTGAGCCTGGTATAAACTCTAAAAGACCATTTTGTAAATATTCATCATCTAAACTTAACCAAACACTAATTAAATCATCATTTTCAAAATTCCAATATCTTCTATCTTGATGCCAAGTTGTCCTTGAACTATCTTTTGGCATTTTTGTCATAATAGAGTTATGATGAGCTAATGTTAATACAGGAGTATCATTTAAAAGTTGTTTTAAAATTGGTCTTATCTTTTCATATTTCATCCATCTTCTAAAGATTTCAGCTCTATTATATACTTGTCTTAATCTTCTAACTGTTGTAGTTTGTTCATTTATTTTTAAATACTCTTGCTCACTCTCAATTGGTGAACTTTTTTTATCAAGATGTTTTTTTGCTTCTTCTAAAATCTCATCACATAAATAAGTTGGTGCAAAATTCCTAATAAGTAAAAATCCATCTTTATTAAATTTATTAATCTGTTCTTCTGATAGTTTCATTATAGTTTCCATTTGTTTGCATTGTATGCAAATAAAAATAGAAGTGTAACTTCTATTTTATCTATTTACCTCTAATAAGGCATCTTTGATATGAGTAATTGTTTTAACAGTTGAAACACCTGCTGCTTCTAAAGCTTTGTATTTATCCTCTGCTTTTCCACTTCCTCCATCAATTATTGCACCTGCATGTCCCATTCTTTTTCCTTTAGGTGCAGTAACTCCAGCAATATATGATACAACAGGTTTAGTAATATGATTTTTTATATATTCTGCTGCTTGTTCTTCTTTTGTTCCACCAATTTCCCCAATCATAACAATTGATTTAGTTTGTTCATCTTCTTCAAAAAGTTTAAGCATATCAATAAAATCACTTCCTGGAATTGGGTCACCACCAATTCCTACACAAGTGCTTTGTCCAAGTCCTGCAATAGTTGATTGATTAACAGCTTCATAAGTTAAAGTACCAGACCTTGATACAATCCCAACACTACCAACTTTATGAATATTTGCAGGCATAATACCCATCTTACCAATACCAGGAGTTATAACTCCTGGACAATTAGGTCCTATAAGTCTTGCTCCATTTGCATCAACAGCAGCTTTTGCATCTAGCATATCCTGAACAGGAATCCCTTCTGTAATACAAACAATAAGTTCAATACCATTTTCAGCTGCTTCAATAATAGAGTCTTTACAAAATGGTGCAGGTACATAAATAACACTTGCATTTGCACCAGTTAAATCAATTCCACATCTAACACTATTGTACATAGGAAGACCAAGATGAGTTAAACCTCTTTTTTTAGGTACAACTCCACAAACCATATTTGTGCCATATTCAAGTGCTTTTTGAGTATGAAAGCTACCTTGTGAACCTGTCATACCTTGACACATTATTTTAGTATTTTCATCAAGTAAAATAGCCATTACTTCCCTTTTGTTAATTCAATAATTTTTAAAGTAGCTTTATCTAAATCTTGCTCTTCAATAATATTTAGCCCTGATTGTCTAATAAGCTTTAAACCTTCTTCTACATTTGTACCTTCTAGTCTTACAACTATTGGAATATCTATTTTCATCTTTTGTACTGCTGCTATAATACCACTTGCAATTACATCACATCTTACAATTCCACCAAAAATATTAATAAGAATTCCATTAACTTTTCTATCTGATAGAATTATTTTAAAAGCTTCAATTACTCTTTGTTCATTTGTACTTCCACCAACATCTAAGAAGTTTGCAGGCTCCCCTCCATATGTTTGGATTAAATCCATAGTTGCCATAGCAAGTCCAGCTCCATTAACCATACAACCAATATTTCCATCTAATGAAACATAATTTAATTGCATTTTTTCAGCTTGAAGTTCTCTACTATCTTCTTGTGTTTCATCTCTGATTTCATTTAATTTTTTCTGTCTATATAAAGCTGAATTATCAACTTGTACCTTTCCATCTAAACAGATTAAATCCCCTTGCTTTGTTATTACTAAGGGGTTTACTTCAATTAAAGATAAATCATTATCTAAAAACATTTTGTACATATTTTGAAGTAGTGGAATCATTTGTTGAACTTGATTATCATCTAATCCTAAATCAAATGCAATCTGTCTACATTGGTAAGGCATAATTCCAACAACTGGATTTATTTTGTTTTTCATTATTTTTTTTGGGTCATTTTTAGCAACCTCTTCAATCTCAACTCCACCTTCAATTGAAGTCATTATAGTTACTCTTTGGCTACTTCTATCAATAATAAAAGCTAAATATAGTTGTTTATCTATATCACAAGGCTTTTCAATATAAATTGAGTTAACAGGTTGTCCTTGGGAAGTTGTTTGATAAGTAACTAGCCTAGTACCTAATAGTCTATTTACCGCCTCTTTTGCTTCTTTTTTATCTTTTGTTAGTACAACTCCTCCAGATTTTCCTCTTCCCCCTGCATGAACTTGTGCTTTAATTACTAAATTTTCTTCACCTAAAGTGTTTAAAATATCATCTAATTGTGAAGAGTGAGTAAGAAGTTTTCCTGTGGTTGTTGGGATACCATACTTTTTAAAAAGATTTTTTGCTTGATATTCATGTAAATTCATTATAATTTTACTCCATAATTTAAAAGCATTTAATGCTTTGTTAAAGTTACTAATTTTTGATAGAAAATTTTGCTATAAACTCCTCTTTTTCTCGTACATATAGGCTATTGTCATCTGCTTTATAAAGTACTGCATCAACCCAAATATCATCTTTTTGAATTTTACAAAAATCAATTGGAATATAAGTTTTAAGGTTTTTATAGTGAATGTATTCTTGATGTAACTTTAGATTTTTCTCTTTCATGAAGCTAATAATAACAAAAAAAAGATTAATAACCATAGAAGTCTAATTTATATATAAAAGTAAAGGATAGTGTAGAATTTGAGAAAAGAATAGAAGTAAAATCTTCTATTCTTTAAAATTATAATACTGGTGATTTAATAACCATCATTTTTTCATTTGACATCTCTTCCATTGAGTGGTGAATTCCTCCAAGACCAAGTCCTGAAGCTTTTGCTCCACCAAATGGCATCCAGTCAACTCTAAATGCAGTATGGTCATTTACCATTACAGCTGTACCATTTAATCTTTTTACAGCATTTAAAGCAGTATCAATATTTTTAGTAAACACAGCAGCTTGGAAAGATACTTCAAGTGCATTTGCTCTATTGATTACTTCATCAATATTAGAGTAAGAATAAACCATAACAACTGGTCCAAATACTTCTTTTGTTGATACTAAAGCGTCATCTGCTGGATTTAAAATAACTGTTGGTTCAAAGCAAGAAGCAGAAATTCTTTTCCCACCTGTTAGGATTTTTCCACCTTTTTCAACAGCTTCATTAACCCATTGTTCAACTCTATCTACTTCACTATTATTAATTAGTGGACCAACTTCAGTTTTAGGGTCTAACTGGTCACCTACAACTAATTTTGAAGCATAATCAGCTAATTTTGTAGATACTTCATCTACTATTGATTCATGTACATAAACTCTTTGTACTGATACACAAACTTGACCTGCGTGGTAAAAACCACCTTTTCCTAAGTCTGGAATCATTGCATCAATATCTGCATCTGGTTCAACAATTACAGGTGCAACACCACCATGTTCTAGTGCAACTCTTGTTCCATTTGATACTTTTGAGTTTAAGTACCAACCAACTGCACCTGAACCAATAAATGTTAGGAAATCAACTTTTTCAGATGTTGCTAAAAGTTCACCAGCATCTCTTCCACAAACTACAGCTTGTGCCCAACCTTTAGGAAGTCCAGCTTCTTCTAAAATCTCTACTAATCTAATTGCACTCATTGGAGTTTGAGTTGCTGGTTTAATAATTACAGGACAACCAACAGCAATTGCAGGAATTACTTGGTGTACTGCTAAGTTAAATGGGTGATTAAATGCAGAAATTGCTGCAACTACACCAATTGGTTCTTTAAAAGTATAAGCCATTCTATTTGCACTAGATGCAGTATGACCCATTGCTATTTCTTTACCTTCAAAAGCACCTAAGTGTTCAATAGCAAGTTGTACACCATTTATTGCTCTATTTACTTCAACTTTAGAGTCCATATAAGGCTTACCACCTTCACTAGCGCAAAGTTGTGTTAACTCTTCTACTTGTGAAGACATGATTTTCATTACGTTTTCTAAAATCTCAATTCTTTTAAATTTTGGTAAAGCATTTTTGTGGTCTAAAAAAGTTTTTTGTGCTAAATCTATAGCTGCTTGTACGTCTTGTGTTGTACTAAATGGAACTTCTCCAACTACTTTACCATCAAATGGTGATGTAACTTCTATTGTTTTACTCATTATCTACTCCTTCTTCTTCTAGTAATGTTTCAGCATTTTTTACAAGGTCATTTAAAATTGCGTGGTTTAAAGAGTAATCAACAGCTAAATCAATTATATGAACACCTTTAGAATTAACGCATTTATCTAAAGTTTCTGTGAACTCTTCGCAAGATTCTGGCCTATGACCAACTGCTCCGTAAGCTTCTGCATATTTTACAAAATCTGGGTTATTGTAATCTAAACCATAAGTATCAAATCCCATTCCTGTTTGCTTCCACTTAATCATACCATAAGCGTTGTCATTTAATATTATAACAGTTAAATCTAATCCTAATCTTACAGCAGTTTCAATTTCTTGTGAATTCATCATAAATCCACCATCTCCACATACAGAAATAACTTTTCTATCTGGATTTACCATTTTTGCTGCCATTGCAGATGGAAGACCTGCACCCATTGTTGCTAGCGCATTATCTAATAATAAAGTGTTTGGTCTAGCACATTTATAGTTTCTTGCAAACCAAATTTTATATACACCATTATCTAATGTTAGAATATCTTCTGGAGCTAAAATATCTCTAATTGTTTTAACGGCTCTTTGAGGTAAGATTGGAAATCTCATATCACCAAAATATTTAGTTAATCTTTTGTTTATTGTTTTGATTATTAGTTTATAAAAATCAAAATCCCAATGTGGTTGTGGAGATAAAGCTCTAGTTAAGTCTTCAATACTTCCTGCAATATCACCAATTACATCTAAGTGTGGGAAATAAGTTGGGTCAACTTCAGATGGGAAAAAGTTAAAGTGAATTACTTTAGTTGCATCTGGGCCTTCTTTCATAAAAAATGGTGGTTTTTCAATTACATCATGACCTACGTTGATAATTAAGTCAGCTTTTACAATTGCACCATGAATAAAGTCTTCATCAGATAGTGCTGCTGTTCCTAAACATAATTTGTGATTATCATCAACTACACCTTTACCCATTTGTGTAGTAAAAAATGGAATACCTGTTTCATTAACTAATTCAGTTAGTGCATTTCCTATTCTATTTCTATTTGCACCTGCACCGATTAGAATTAATGGACTTTTTGCTGCTTCTATCATTTTTACAGCTTCTAATACTGCAGTTTTATCAGCTCTTGGGTATCTAACTTCTCTTACTGGATATACTCCATCATCTGCTTCTTCTTCAGCTATATCCTCTGGTAATTCAATATGTACAGCCCCTGGTCTTTCTGCAGTTGCAATTTTGAATGCATCTCTTACCATAGAAGAGATATTATTTCCATTTACAACCTGTTTTGCATATTTTGTCATAGGTCTCATCATATCTACAATATCAATGATTTGAAATCTACCTTGTTTTGACTTTTTGATTGGTTTTTGCCCAGTAATCATCATCATAGGCATTCCACCAAGTTGCGCATATGCAGCACTTGTAGCAAAGTTAGTAGCTCCAGGGCCTAAAGTTGATAAACATACTCCAACTTTTCCTGTTAATCTTCCATAAGTTGCAGCCATAAATCCTGCACCTTGCTCATGTCTTGTCAATATTAATTTGATAGGTGATTTTCTTAATGACTCAAGTAGGTCTAAATTCTCTTCACCTGGAATACCAAAAATATATTCAACACCTTCGTTTTCTAAAGCCTTGATAAATAAATCAGATGCTTTCATCTTATCTCCAAATTATTGATTTAAAATTTAATTTGTGTTAGTTTCCCACAAAAAGTTTTAAACTGAAATTAAAGTTATAATATACTTTAAATACGTAATACTATTTGAATGCAAATGGATAGTTTTTGACCATTTTTTGAGTAATTACTATATAAAAAATATACAATAATTATTTATTATATCAAAAAAAAAGTTTTTAAAGCTTTACAAAGACCTAAAATAGGTATTTCTAGCCATAAAATTTGATAAAAATTTTTTTCTAATTTTCAATTGTTACTTTTTTATACAAAAATCATAACTAATTTTATCATGATAAAAATAGATAAGTAGCTTCTAGTGTAAAAATAGTGAATATTTATAAAAAACTAATCTTAAATATTAAGAAATATTAAAGTATTGCTTAAATAATCTTTTGAAGGTAGTAATTTCTTTAAAATAAGTAAAAATAAACTATAATATCTTTTACTTATAATAAAAATAAATTTATTTTATATATAATTAAAAAGTGTTAGTATAAAATATTGAAAACTTAAGAAAATTTAGGATTGCAAATGGAAAAAGAGTTATCAAAACTTGAACAACTAAAAGCATCAAGAAACCCATTAAGAGTAATTGATGATATATATAAAGAAGCAAATGAAGGTGTGCCATTAAGTGAAGATTATATTGGTTTATTGAAGTGGTATGGAATGTATCCACATATAAATCATGATGACTTAGAAGATAAAAAATACTTCATGAAAAGAATAAAACTAGTAGATGCTTCTATGAATCTTGAACAACTTAAAGTTATGGGTAAAATTGGAACACAGTTTGCTCAAGGTTTAATAGATTTTACAACAAGAGAGAATGTACAGTTTCATTATATTCAAATAAAAGATTTACCTAAAATTTTTGAGATGCTTGAATCTGTTGGCTTAACATCAAGAATGGCATCAGGAGATGGTCCAAGACCAATTGTAACATGTCCAGTAAGTGGTTTAGATGCTACTGAGATATTAGATGTAAGAGATATAGTAAAAGAAATAGATACATATTTTGACACAAATGAAGATGAATTTTGTAATTTTCCTAGAAAATATAAAATATCAATTAGTGGATGTTCTTGTCATTGCTGTGGTCATGAGATACAAGATATTGCATTTACAGCTTTTAAAGATAATGAAGAGGTTCTTTTTGATTTAACTATTGGTGGTGGATTAGCAAAATCAAAACAGATAGCTTATAGAGCAAATAGATATGTAAAAAAAGAACAAATAAAAGATGTAGCAGTAGCTGTTGCAGAAATTTTTAGAGATAATGGAAATAGACATAATAGAAATAAAGCAAGAGTAAGACACTTGATTAATGAATGGGGTGTTGAGAAATTTGTAAATGAAATAGAAAATAAAATTGGATATAAACTTCAAGTTGGATTACAAGAGCCTCAAATCACTCCAATACAGAAAAGAAATCATTTTGGAATTAATAAATCAAAAATCAAAGGTGAAAGCTTTATTGGGTTTGCAACAATTGCAGGAAGAGTATCTGGAGAAGATTTTGTAAATTTTGCTAATATTTTAGAAAAATATGATGCAAAAGGTATAAGACTTACAACTACACAAAACTTTATTGTATATGGAGTAAAAGATGAAGTTGCCAAGCAGTTAGCAGATGAGTTTGATGCTTTGGGTTATCCTTATGAACCTAATACTTTTAGAGCAAGAACACAAAGCTGTACAGGAAAACAATACTGTAAATTTGGAATTACAGAAACTAAAAACTATACAAAATCTTTGATTAAATATTTAGAAGAAAAACATAGTGATTTTGATGAAAGCGTAATGATTTCAGTATCAGGTTGTGGAAATGCTTGTTCTCATCCACAAGTTTCAGATATTGGACTTATTGGTTGTAAAACTAGAATAGATGGACAAAGAGTTGAAGCTTATGATATTCATTTAGCAGGACACTTAGAAGGTACACAAAATAGTAAATTTAGTCAATCACAAAAACTAAAAGTTGCAGCAAATGAAGTTCCACGTTTTCTTGAAAATTTAATTAATGAATATAAAAAAAATAATTTAAATAGTAGTAGCTTTAAAGAGTATCTAACAAAAGTTGATTTACATACAATACAAAAGAGTTAATCCTCTTTTGTATGTCTTATAATATTTTTCAATCTTCTTCTCATTTTTACAATTTTTTCTTTACTTTTGGATGAGAGGTCAATATCGTTGTTTTCAAAATCTTTTCCAAATTCAATACTAAGCATATCTGATTTTTTCATTTTTAGTATTTGTGAAAAGAATACACTTCTATGCCCAGTAATTAAAAAACTAATTACTGCACTAATAGCTGCATAATGGGCAATCTCTATACCAAAGAGTTCAACTGCCATAATAGTAGCTGCTATTGGAGCATTTGCCGCACCTGCTAAAACACTTGTAAATCCAAGTGCTGCAAATAGTGCAAGATTGTCTCCAAATATTTCTCCTAAAAAGTGTCCACTAGTAGCACCAATATAAAAAATAGGAGTAATAACTCCACCACTACCACCAGCAGATAGAGTTATGGAGGTGAAAATAGTTTTCATTATAAATGCATACCAAGGTATATCTTCTGCAATACTTGGGTCAGAATAAAGTACATCTGAAATAGTATTTAATCCTAATCCAAAGTATCTATCTCCCACAAAAAAAGATAAAATAACTAGTATTAATCCTCCTAAAAAGGCTTTAGTATAAATATTTATATCTATTCTTTTTATATAATAATCAGATTTTTTAAAAGCAGTAATTAAAAAGTCTGATACTATACCAAAAAATAGACCTGCTATAATAACTTGAAATACTAATGTTAAATCTAAAGGAATAGTTTGAGAAAAATGCAAATTAAAGTAAGTATAATTAACTCCAAGCATTTTTGCTGTTGTATATGCAGCAAATCCAGAGATAAATGAAGGAAGAAGCACATCATACATAATAATACCTACAATTAATACTTCTACACCAAATATTGCACCTGAAATTGGAGTACCAAAAACAGAAGCAAAACCTGCACTAATTCCACAAATTACTAATTTTTTTCTATCTTTTTTTGAAAATTTAAAAAGGTCTGATAGGAAAGAAGCACTTCCTGCACCTATTTGTGCACCTGGTCCTTCTTTTCCCGCAGACCCACCTGCAAAAAGAGTTATTATTGTTGCAAGCAACTTTATAGGTATAACTGCAACTTCAATTTTCCCATCTTTTTTATGAACAGCTTCAATAACTTTTTCTGTTCCATGTCCTTTTGCATTGGGTGCGAATTTTTTAACAAGATAAACACTTAACATCAAAGCAAAAGGTAATAAATAATAATAATCAAAAGGTAGGAAACTTCTACTTACTTCTGCTTGATGAATTGTGTTTAAAAAGAATGTGATTATAAACCCAATTGTAACACCTATAAAAGATGATAATAAAACCCATTTTGTAACACTAAAAAATATAACTGATTGTTCTAAAATATGTTTTCTCATGTAAGTACTTAATAATTGGTTTTTCTTTGATTTTAACTTATTTAATATGAATTTAAGATTAGAAAATGAAAAAATTTCAATATTTGGTGCCTATTTTTAGGTACTTTGTAAAAAAAAGTAAAAAAAAATCAAAAATCAATCACAAAAATCCTTAAATTTTGCTATAATATATATAATTACTACAAAAAAAGGGTAAGAGTGGAGAATTTAGCGAAAGAAATTTCTGAAGTTATAGTTTCAAGTAGAATCACAAATATTACAGATAATATGGATGATGTTATAGATATACTACAAAAGGATGAGGACCTATTTTATAAAGTAGAAAATCTATTAACAAAAGATGATATTGTTTGGGTAAATAAAAATAATAATAAAATTTTCTTTGAAGTATCTTTTGAAAATGATTATCCAAAATCTGTAAATAGTAAAATATTGGACTTAGAAACTGAGGTAAAATGGATTGAGAATCAAGTATGTAAAGATGAAGACTCAATTAATTGGGAAAATGTTAAGTATAGATATAAAAGAGCATTAAAAGAGTTAGGCTTCAAAAATGTTACTTATTATCAAAAAGTAAGAGAAGTAATCTTAACACATAAACCAAAAAAGTGGAGATTTCTAAACAATAACTAAAAACTATTCCTACATATACATATTCTAAGAATATTTAGAGTAGATTAATACATAAAAATTATGTAGGAATATCTATGCAAGAAATATTATTAAATTCAATAAATTCAAAATATTTTGACACTTCATGGAGTCTTTACCAAGACTCTTTTCCATCAAATGAAAAAAGAGAA
The DNA here is from genome assembly GCF_002837275.1 of Malaciobacter halophilus. Classification (GTDB taxonomy): domain Bacteria; phylum Campylobacterota; class Campylobacteria; order Campylobacterales; family Arcobacteraceae; genus Malaciobacter; species Malaciobacter halophilus. Next base: position 41,409 of record NZ_NXIF01000026.1, read on the forward strand.
TTAAAATCACAAGAAAAAGCTTTTCAAAATCATAATTATAATGCTTTATGTTATATAGATGATAAAAATGAGTTTATTGCTTTACTTTTTTATTGGCAATTACATAAGTTTATTTTTATAGAACATTTTGCTGTGAATCCTAAACTTAGAGGACAATCTTATGGTTCTAAAATTCTAAACAAGTTTTTAGAAAATAAAGAGAATATTGTATTAGAAATTGAGCCTGTTTGTGATGAAATGACACAAAAAAGATTGAACTTTTATAAAAGATTAGAGTTTTTTGAAAACGAGTATGAACACTATCAAATTCCTTTAAAAAAGGATGATAAACCAATTAAGCTATCATTATTATCTTATAAAAAAGCAATCAATAATGAAGAGTATAGTAAACTTCATAAAATGATGCAAGAAAATCTTGCAATTTATTAGGATAATATTTTAGGAGAAGTTATGAATATATTGATTGCTAGTGATTCATTTAAAGACTCATTAAGTTCAATAGAAGTTGCAAATAGTATTCAAAAAGGCTTTAAAAGAGTCTTCTATGATGCAAAATATGAAAAAGTTTTTTTAGCAGATGGTGGAGAAGGTACTCTTGAAGCTGTTTGTTCACAAATTTCAGATTGTGAAATAAAAAAACATGAAGTGTTAAATCCTATTGATGAAAAAATAGAAGCAAAATATGCTTTTATAAATGAATCAACTGCATTAATAGAAATGGCACAAGCAAGTGGATTAGAACTTGTTCCAAGAGATAAAAGAGATATAATTAACTCTACAAGCTTTGGCTTTGGACAATTAATCGCTGATGCTGTAAAGAATGGAGCAAAGAAATTAATTTTAGCAATTGGTGGTAGTGCCACAAATGATGTTGGAATTGGAATGCTTCAAGCTTTAGGTGTAAAGTTTTATGATGAGCATAATGAGGAGTTGTCTTCTAAAAAAATCCTTACTGCTAAAGATATTTTTAAAATTGAGAGTTTTGATATAAGTGCATTAAGAAGTTTTAGAGATATTAAGATTGTAATAGCTAGTGATGTAACAAATCCTTTATGTGGTAAACAAGGAGCTACTCATATTTTTGCAAAACAAAAAGGTGCAACTTCAAAACATATTGATTTTTTAGAAGAGAGTATTTTTAAGTTTGCAAAAATCTGTGAAAAAAAACTTGCAAAAAAAACAAAAGACAAGCAAGGTGCTGGTGCTGCTGGAGGAGTAGGATTTGCTTTAAATACTTTTTTAAATGCAAAATTTAAAAGTGGGATTGATACTGTAAGTGAGTTGATCTTTTTAGAAGATAGAATTAAAAATGCAGATTTAGTTATCACAGGAGAAGGAAGAGTTGATTCTCAAACAGCATATGGTAAAACAATCACGGGAGTTTTAAAACTTTCTAAAAGTTATAAAAAGCCAGCAATTATAATTGCTGGGAGCCTAGATGAAGGATATGAAAAACTATATACATTAGGAGCTACATCAATTTTTGATATTACGCCAGCTCCTCTTGATATAGAAGATTTATTATCACAAGCTGATAAAAATTTAAGTGCAACTGCATACTCAATTGCAAGTATGCTGCATTTAGGGCAAACTTTAAAATAAAAGAGAGTTAAATACTCTCTTTTATCTCATATAGCTTTTTAATCTTATTATTATATATGTCTTTCTTTGATTCAACAAATCTAATTCTATCTTCATTTATCTCTAAATATTGTTGTTTAGAGTATTTTATAATTTTAAATAAATAGTTTCTTTTTGATGTTAGAAAATCTTCGATTTTTTCAAACCCGAAATTAACTTTTAATTTTGTAAGAATTTCATCTTCTCTTGGATGAACAACATTGAATTTAGTAGGTTCTTTTTTATGTAGTTCTTCAGACTCTTTTATTTGTTGTTCAAAGTGAGCTATCGTTGCTTGAGTTGTTTGTATATAAGAGTATGATAAAGCTCCATTAAAATATGCAAACTTTTTTCTAAGTGCAGAAATGTTTTCTAAAATTGCTCTATGAAAGTCAATTAATACATTTTCATAAACTTTTGCAGCAAAGTGTCTAGTATTTGAGAACTCTAAATCAGATGAAATTTCTCTATGTTTTTTTATTTTTTCATAAGCTTCTTGCCATTTATGAACTTCTGATTTTAATATTCTATATACATCTCTAAAGGCTTCATCTGTTTGCAATTCATTATTTTTTAACATTTTAATTGAACGTTTAAACATTTTATCAATTGTTTGATCATCATAAAAAAGATTTTTATACACATTATCACTATCTATCCAATATGTAGTAAATTCTACTTTTTCTATTTTATCTGAAGTTAAAAATTTACCTTTTTTTTCTTGGTATCTATAATCTGTGATTTTTTTTACATTTTTAAATGTCTCGCTAGCCATTTTTTCCATAATTGTTTCAAGTGAATTATATATATTAAATAAATCTTTAGAGTATTTTTTATGAATATTATCAAAAGCTTCTAAGATTGCTTCTTCTTTAGATTTTAATATCTCTATTAAAGAGTCATATGTTCCAATTATTGTTTCATACTCTTTTATCAAAATATCACATACATTTCTTAAATCTTTTTTTATTGCAAACTCTTTTGCTTCTTTAGCTTTAGGTCGAATTGTATTTTCAATAAACTCTAAAACAGCATTTATATTAGACTCTTCTAGTTGTTTTAAATCTATTGAAACATCTTTTGATTGAATTTTTTTAACTTCATTTTTAAAACTTTCAAAGTTTTTTGAAAAGAATTGTAAAGAATCAACTTCTAAGTTTTCACTTAGTTTTGATTTAAATTCATTTGTAATTTGCTCATAAGCACTCTCTAAAAGTATATTTTTTTGATGTTTTCTTGAATCAAGTGCTTGTTTAGCAGAAATAGGAATAACTTCTGCAAAATATTTTCCAAATCTATCTTTTATATAATTTGTAGTTGTTTGAATCTGTTCTTGTGTAAACTTATCTTTTTGGTTTAGAACGCATAGTGATTTATCTTTAAAGTGTTGCATATACTCTTCAAGTACTTCTGCTTCACTTAATTTACCTGCATTATCAATAAGAGTAAGCCAAATAATTCCACCAACATCTCTTAAAACTCTTCTTGTAGTCTCTGTATCACTTTGACTTTGAGAATTTAAACCAGGAGTATCAACAAAAGATATATCTCGTAAAATATCCATAGGAGCATATAAAGTTAGATATTTTACTTCTTCTAATTCTTCTTTTCTTTGGTCTGTAAATTCAGCAATAGCATCAATACTATAATACTCTTCTGCTCCAGATTTATATGTAATTTTTAGTTTATACTCTTCACCATAATTAATAAAATTTACTTTTGATGTTACAGGTGTTATTCCAGTTGGAAGAATATTTCTTGATAATAATGCATTTAAAAAAGTTGATTTTCCAGCACTAAATTGACCTGTTATAGCAACTTCCATAGGATATCTTGCTCTTCTTGTAAATTTATCTAGTATGGATTTTAGTTGAACAGAAGGCAAAAAATCATCATCTAATAAAAGATCTTTTACTCTTCTTATTTCTCCTACTATACTATTTTCATATGCAACTTCTTTTTTTATATATGCTTGTTTGTACTCTTCTATAAATTGTTGTAATAACCTCATTTTTTACAAGCCTTTTTAATTGTCTCTAATCTTTTTAGTTTTTTATGTATTTCAATTGAGATTTTATCTTTATTTTTATCATTTTCTTCAAATGACTTAAGTTGTTCTTTCAAAATCTGTTCATCACTTAATAGTTTTGCTTCAAAGCTTTTAAGTGGGGCATTTAGTGTTTCAAAAAAACTATCTATTAACTGCTCAGAAACCTCTTTTGCTTTTATTTTTATTGACTCTTCAATTAGTTTAAACTCCTCTTCTAAGAAGCTTTTTATTTGTGCATCTAAACTTTCAAGTTTTGATACTTTTATTTTTGAAACTGCATTAACGATTTTAGATATTAAAACATCATTTGAAGCAGTCAAAAAACCACTTTTAAAATCTTGTTGGAAGAAGCCTCTTGCATCAAAGTTATCATTATCATGTTTTAAAGTAAAACCAAAATCATGATATTTTTGTTCACAAATTTCACCAATACTTTGAGATTTTTTTATGAATTTATATCTATAATCTCTTACAACATCAATAATTCCATCTTTTATTGCAGTTTCTACTATACTTTTTGTTCTATCTTTTGGTGGCTTTTGTTTTTGTTTTTCAAAAGTATATCTTACATCACTTATAACTCTTTGTCTTATTATGTTTTGTAAATCAATTAATTCTGCACTTAAAAAAGCTTCTAAAGATTCAATATAGTTTTTTGCATCGCTTTTATAATATATAATATCTTCTTGCATTGCTTGAAATATTTTTTCGTTTGTTGTTTTTTTCTTATTAAACTCTTTTAATTCAGCTTCTAATTCATCTTTTGACTTTGATAAGAGTTGTAATTCATAATTTAGTGCTGAATATTGTTTATCAATAGTTTTAATAAGTTGTGATTTTGCACTTTTTACAATTAAGTCAGTTTTTGAACTATTTTTACCAAAAAGTGATTCAAAAAGATACTCTTCTATTTCTAATATTCCTGTATCTTCAATTTTAAAACCAGATTTTATTGCTTCATTTTCTCTTCCTGTTCTATGAAGTAAAGCCATTTTCCCTGATATTGGTATAAACTTTATTGTTTTTAAAATATAGTCTAATTGACTATCTTTATTTAATTTATGAAGTTGTCTTTTTATAGAAGTTTTAGTGTAGTTTATTACTTCTTCTAACTCCTCTTTTGTTACTGTGTCTGCTCTTGTAATTACTATTAATAATTTTGAAATATTTTGATAAAGTAATGCATCTACAATAAATTCCACATCTTTTAAAGTAGCACTTTGACTTACGTTCATTAAGTGTAGCATCATATCACAGTTTGATAAGTACTCTTTAGTTATCTCTTCTCTTTGAATAACTGGGTCATCAAGACCTGGAGTATCTACTATTTCAATACCATCTTTTAAAAACTCTAAATCTGATTTTAGTTCTACATATTTTACTAAATTACATTTTTTTCCACTTGCTTCTGCTGAAGTAAAGTTTGCCAAACTATTTATATCAACACTATCACTTCTTGATTCATCTTTTATATAATTATCTAGTTCATCTTTAAATAAAGTTTTTGTTTCTTCTACAAACTCTTTTATTGATTCTATCTCTTTAGCACTGTTTTCTATTCTATTCCATTCTTGTTTATTCCAATAAAATACATTTGCACTTGGTGTTTTATTGTATTTTACAATTGTTAAATTTGCTGTTTCTGGAACAACTGCACTTCCTAGTATCTCTTTTCCCATAAGTGCATTTAACATTGTAGATTTTCCTGCATTCATAACACCAGTAATTCCAATAGAGAATTTTTGAGTATTTACATAGTTGATAGTTTCGTCTAACTCTTCTTTTAAGTTTTGTTTAGTAAAAATCTCTTTTAATTCATTTATAGTATTAAAAATTTCATCTTTATGCTCTTTAAAACTTAGGTTATTATCTACAAAAATATCAGACTCTTTTTTTGTAACTGTTATTTCAGTAGGGTCAAAAAGAGAGATTAGTTTTTCATTATCAGCAATAGTAATAATCTCTTGACTTTTTAGGTATTCAAAGGCATTATGAAGTAATTTTATATCATCATGATTATTCTGTTTAGAGATAATTTCTACAATATTAAATTGTAATTGATATAATTCATTTAAATTTGTTGGTAAATCTTTTGTTACATATTTGCAAATATCTTTAAAAGATTTTAAAGGTAAATATTTTTCATAATTTTTTCTTGTTGCACTTAATATAAGTGCTGCGATTTCAAAGAATTCAGCTTCATTTGATTTTGTTATTTCATGGTAAATCTCTTTTTTTATTTGAATCCCATGATATAGTAAAAAATAGTCATTTGCTAGGTTCATCCTGCCTCCTATACTAGCGTTAAATATAAAAAGCTAATTACCAAGTTTTGGTAATTAACTTTTTATATTAGATTTTTTATGTGAAGAGGGAGGTCAGGTCTCTTCACATAAAGTAGTTTTACTTAAGTGATACTAGTTTTCTTCTTAAGTAAGCGATTTTATTTTGTAATGGTAAGTGTTTTGGACAATGGTCTTCACAAGCCATTAATGACATACAACCAAAAATTCCATCATCATCACCAATTAATTCATAATAGTCCTCTGTTGTTCTATTATCATGAGGATCCACTTCAAATCTTGCAACTCTGTTTAATCCAACAGGACCAACAAAATCAGGTCTCATAAGCATAGTACCACAAGAAGCAACACAAATACCACACTCAATACATCTATCTAACTCAAAAGTTTCATCAGCTACATCTGGGTCAACTCTTTCTTCTATTTTAGAAATATCAGGTTTTTCATTTGTATGAATCCATGATTCAACTCTTTTAGACATAGAATCCATCCATTTACCAGTATTAACTGATAAATCTTTTATAAGTTCAAATGCTGGCATAGGCATTAATTTTAATTTTCCTTCAGGATAATTTGAAGTTAATGTTCTACAAGCTAAACTTGGTTTACCATTTACTACCATACCACAAGAACCACAAATACCAGCTCTACAAACAAAGTCAAAAGATAAGTCTGGGTCAATGTTTTCTCTAATATAGTTTAAAGCAATAAAAAGAGTCATACCAGGAGTCTCTTCAAGTTTATAATCTACAAAGTGAGGTTTTGAAACCTTACTTCTAGGGTTGAATTTAAGAACTGATATAGTTATTTCTCTACCTTTTTCTACACTCATTACTTATCTCCTACTCTTTCATTTTTCTCTTTATAATTCATTGGTAATTCAAATGGCATTAATGCATCTTGAATCTCATGTCTATCTTTACCCTCAGCTTCAAGTTTTTCTCTTATTGAGTCAACTTCATCTTGTCTTTTAGCAGATAGCTCATTTTCAATAATCATACCCTTAGCACCATAACCTCTAAATGCTGGTGGCATTTCCATTTTCATAATATCAAGTGGTGCATACTCAAGTGTTGGTTCTAAATCATCGCTATTTGGCCAAGTGCATAATGTTCTATTTAACCAATTTGCATCATCTCTTTTTAGATAATCTTCTCTATAGTGTGCCCCTCTTGATTCAGTTCTATCTCTAGCCCCTTTAGCTACACATAATGCAACTTTTAGCATTTTTGGAACTCTATATGCTTCTTCAAGTTCAGGATTTCCAGCTTTTTCTTTAGATTTAACAGTAATTTGTTTAGTTTTAGCTAATAACTCTTTTAATTCTTCAACAGCTTCTGCTAATGGTTCACCAGATCTAAAGATACCAACTTTTTCATCCATAATATCTTTCATTCTATTTTTTATTTTGAAAATATCTTCATTTCCATTATAAGATAGAATTTCATCAATATATGCTTCTTCTTTATCAACAAACTTTTGAATTGTAGAAGTAGGAATAGTAACATCATTTTCTTTACAAAAATCAGCAAAATAGTTACCAATAATCATACCTGCAACAACAGTTTCAGATACAGAATTTCCTCCAAGTCTATTAAATCCATGCATATCCCAACAAGCAGCTTCACCACAAGCAAATAGACCTCTTAATCTTGTAGATTCACCAGTTGGTTTTGTTCTAATACCACCCATAGAGTAGTGTTGCATTGGTAAAACTGGAGCCCATCCTTTTTTACCTTCATCTGCTGGGTCAATACCATTAAAGATTTGACAAATTTCTTGTACATCTCTTAAGTTTTTCTCAATATGCTCTCTACCAAGAATAGAGATATCTAGCCATACATGATAACCATAAGGAGATGGAACACCTTTACCATTTCTAATATGCTCAATCATTCTTCTTGAAACAACATCTCTTGAAGCAAGCTCTTTCTTCTCAGGCTCATAATCAGGCATAAATCTGTGTCCATCCACATCTCTTAAAATACCACCATCACCTCTACAACCTTCAGTTAATAAAATACCTGATGGTACAATTGGAGTTGGGTGGAATTGTACTGCTTCCATATTTGAAAGTGTTGCAATACCAGTTTCAAGTGCAATTGCTGCACCAATACCTTCACAAATTACAGCATTTGTAGTTTGTTTAAATACTCTTCCATATCCACCAGTTGCAATACATGTACCTTTTGCAACATAAGCTTCTAATTCACCAGTAATTAAATCTCTTACTACTGCTCCATAACATCTACCATCTTCATGAATTAATGAGATTGCTTCTTTTCTATCTCTAATATCAACTTCATGTTTTAAAGCCTCATTTGCAACACCAAATAACATAGTATGTCCAGTTGCATCTGCTGTATAACATGTTCTCCATTTTTTTGTTCCACCAAAGTCTCTTGATGTAATAAGTCCATGTCTATCTTCATCTTCTGTAATAGTTGTTTTTTTAGCATTGATAACTGCTTCTCTTGAACCTGCTCTAACTCTAGTCCAAGGTACACCCCATCCAGCTAATTCTCTAATAGCTTTTGGTGCAGTATGTACAAACATTCTTGCAACTTCTTGGTCACATCCCCAATCACTTCCTTTTACAGTATCTGCAAAGTGTAAATCTTCATTATCTCCATCAGACATTTTTGAGTTACCTAAAGAAGCCTGCATACCACCTTGTGCTGCAGCACTGTGTGATCTTTTTACTGGAACTAATGATAAAACGATAGTACTAAGTCCTTTTTTTTGTGCAGCAACAGAAGCTCTAAGTCCTGCTAGTCCTCCACCAATAACTAATGCATCACAGTAATTAATCTTCATATTATGCTAGCCTCCCAGTATTATCAATTTTCATAATTTTTGCAGTTGGTACGTATCTTTCACCATAATTAGCTTTATGCTCAAGACCAATTTTCATATAAGCTGCTAATGAAGCAAAACCTAATACAAGGAAAAATACAGTTAACGCCCATTTAACTTTTTTAAGAGATTTTCTAGTTTCTCTTGGGTTATTTCCATCAAACCATCCCCATTTAACACATAGTCTATAAAGACCAATTGTTCCATGGAATTCAACAGCTAATAATAAAAGGATATATAAAGGCCACATCCAATCACTAACAACTCTATCAGAAGATGCATATGGTCCAATTTCTCCTGGATTACTTAACATAATATATAAGTGTACAGAACCTAAGAAGAACATTGCAAAACCAGTGAATGCTTGTATAAACCATAACTTAGTATCATCATGCCCCATATTCTTAGCGTGTGCTCTCATTACTTGATATTGTTTAAAGTTACCAGGTAACTTTCTCATACCTAACGCAGCATGAACAATAAATATAACAAAAATTACAGCAACAGCTGCAGATACGAATAGTGGGTGTCCTCCCTCAATTATAAAACTTCCCTCTAATGCTTTTGTCACACTATACATAAAGTCTTTACTAATTAATATCGAAGATACTAATAGCATGTGAGCCCACATAAAAAGAGCTAAAAATAGACCAGTAGCACTTTGAACATAGTCAAGTTTTGCTGGAAGTCTACTCTTTTTTCTTTCCGTCGTAGTACCAATATAACCTTCTATTAGGTCACTCATTTTACATCCTTTCTAGTGATATTACTAATGTTTTAAACGTAGCGCTATAATAGCAAAAGTCATCTTCAAAATTAATTATAAAATAAAAATTGGGGTATGTACAATTGTTGTACACTTAAAAGATTTAAGCATAAAAAAAGCCCTATTTCTAGGGCTTTTGAAAGAAAGTTAATTTCTTAGTAAAATTAAAATGTCATACGTGTTTTTGTTACATAATAACACATTTTAGTTAAGTAGTAGTGACTTAACTGTCATTTGTGAGATTTCTATTATTGTATCAATTCCTGGCATTGGAATAAAAAATACAATTGCACTACCAATACCACCTAAAATTGTAAGTATTGCTAAGAATGCAATAACATATGTTGATACTCTTTTATCATTAAAACCTTCACTTTTACAAGATGCATTTGCTGGATAAAAATACATCATTGCAATTAATCTAAAATAGTAATAAACTGATACTATTGTAGCAAAAATTGCTAATACTGCAAGTGCTGCAAAACCTGCGTTTATTGCTTCAGTAAATACATAAAATTTACCAATAAATCCAATAGTTGAAGGAATACCTGCTAAACTTAAAAGGAAAATAGTCATCATAGCTGCTAAGAAAGGTCTTTCTTTTGATAAACCTTTAAAATCATCATAAGTAACTCTTACACTTGTTTCTGAAATAATATGAGAAATTAGTCCAAATGAACCAATTGCTGTAACTAAATATGCAATCAAATAAAACATTGTTGCATATGCTGCTTCAACATTTTGTCCTAATGCTAAAAATGCTAATAGTAAGTATCCTGTATGTACAATAGAAGATGCTGCTAGCATTCTTTTTACAATTTTTTGAGTTACTGCTAACCATGTTCCAAAAATTAAAGTTAAGATAACTAATACATACATAATAGTATCCCAAAAATCAATAATAGAAGCTATATCTTGTAAAAATATTCTTAAGAAAAATGAGAATATTGCAATTTTAAATACTGATGCCATGTACGCAGTAATAATCATTGGCGCACCTCTATAAACATCTAGTACCCAAGATTGGAATGGGAATGCTGCAATTTTAAAAAGAAAAGTAAATAAAATTAATGTAATACCTATATAAACTAAATTTAATTCAGCACCAGAGTGTGTAGAGATAAATGTTGAAATTTCACTTAAGTTTGTTGTTTGTGTTGCACCATAAATTAATACAGTACCTAATAAGTAAAATGCTCCAATAAATGAACCTAAAACTAAATATTTAAAAATAGCTTCAACTCTTTTACTATCATCACTATTATATCCAACCATTACATAAACAGAAAATGAAGCAATTTCAAGTGCAATAAAAGCTGTTACTAATTCATTTGCATTTGCTAATAAAATCATTCCAAATAAAGCAAACATTAAAATAGTAAAAAATTCACCTTTAAAATATTTTCTATGTAAAAAGTAATGTTCTCCTATTAGTATTGTTAGTAAAGTACCTAATATAAGTAAAATACTAAAAAAGTTAGAGAAAGAATCAAATATAACTACATTATTGAAAATATCACTATAAACTTTTATAGAATAACTACCTGAAAATGAGTAAATTGAAAAACCTAATGCGATGATTAGAAAAATTGATGCAAATGTAATAAAGTTCTTAGTAGAAAACTTATCATACATACTTAAAAGCATCAATACAATACTAGCTGTTAAAACTGTTAAAATTGGCATTATTAAGATTAGTTGATTCATTTCATCGCTCCAATTTTTAAGATGTCATTGATATAGTGAGTTACAGTTGGCTCAAATTTATCTATGAATATATCTGGGTAAATACCCATTAAAAATACTAAAATAACCCATGGAGTTAAACCAACAATCTCTTTGATTTTTAAATCTCTCATTTTTAAGCATTCACCATCTCTTTTTTGTAATATAGCTCTTTGAAACATCCATAACATATAAGATGCACCAATAATTACTGTAAGAGCTGAAATATAGCCTAAGGTATGATTAAACTCATATATACCAAAAATAATTAATAGTTCAGATACAAATCCATTTGTTCCTGGTAAACCTACATTTGCAAATAGCATAATTGCAAAAATAACTGTAAATATTGGTGCAGTTTTTGCTATACCACCTAATTTTTTAATAGATTTTGTTCCTGTTTCATCATGGATTATTCCAACTAATAAAAATAGGGCACCTGTTGCAATTGCATGAGCAATTATTAGGTATAAAGCACCATTTATTCCATACTCATTTAATGAAAAAATACCAGCAGATATAAAACTTAAGTGTGATGCTGAAGAGTATGCAAACATTCTTTTAATATCATCTTGCATAAGTGCTGCAATACCAAAGTAAATAAGACCAAATAATCCAAATATCACAAACCACATAGAAAACTCTACATATATATCAGGAAAAATTGGAATCATAAATCTTACAATTGCATAAACACCTAATTTAGCCATAATAGATGATAATAAAAATACTGCACCTGTTGGAGCATTTTTATATGTTTCCATAATCCATGTATGTAAAGGAAAAATTGGAATTTTTATAGCAAATGCTGCAAGAAATGCTAAAAATAACCAAATACTCTCTTCATAGCTTAGTGTAGTTATTTTCATTAAGTCATTGTATTGAAACGACCAATAGCCATATTCAGAATTAAATGCAACACCAAGATAAAGAATAGCTACAAACATTAATAGTGAACCTGCCATTGTATAAACAGTAACTTTTATTGTTGTAAATACTTTGTCTGCAAATCCATATATACCAATTAATAAGAATACTGGTAAAAGCATAACTTCCCAAAAGAAGTAAAATAGTACAACATCAAGTGCTAAAAGTGAACCTGTAACACCAGTTTGTACTAAAAGCAAATTAATCCAATAACCCTTTGTTCTTCCTTCCCATAAAAGTAAATATGAAGTAGGAATTAAAATGGCAATCATCATTAGAATTGTTAATGAAAAACCATCAACACCAATATAGTAATTAATACCATAACTACTAATCCATGAGGCATTTGTTACAAACTGCATACCTGCACTTGGTTCAAACTCTAAATATAGCTTTAAAACTAAAGCTAAAACAACTGTAGTTGTTAAAAAAGCTATATTTCTAACAGCTTCAACATTCTTTGTTGTAACCATTAATCCAAAAGCTACAACAGCTGGTAAAAATATTATAAAAGATAAAACATCTGCACTCATACTACAATCCTAACGAAATATATAAATATACAAAGATACAACTCATTCCAACTAACATAAATCCTGCGTAGAATCTTACATTTGCATTTTGAATAGTTGCAACTTTTTTCCCAAATGAAACAAACTCATTACATACAGTCATAATAAATCCATCAATGATTTTTTCATCAACTACTTTATCAATAAATGTACTTAATTTTTTACTTGATTGAACAAATAATTTATCGTAAAGTTCATCTATATAGAATTTGTTTGCAATGATTCCTTCTTCACTCTCTGGTTTATAAATATCAAATTTAGCATACTTTTTATAAGCAACTACAATACCAGCAGCTGCAATAATAATTGAGGCTGCCATTAGTATATATTCTGTTGAGTGAGACATATGTATAGCATTTGAGTTTAATTGAGAAAGCCAAGTATCAACCCTTGCTTCTCCACCAAATATTGCTGGTAGATTTAAAAATCCTGCTGCTATTGCTCCAATAGATAAAATTAATAAAGGGAAAGTTATAGTTTTTGATGTATATATATGCTTTGTAACATTTTTTGTTGGCGCTACAAAAACAATAAAATATAATCTAAACATATAAAATGCAGTTAGAAATGCTGTAAACATTCCAATTCCCCAAATTAAATATTCACCCTCTTGAAAAGCTGCTGCTAAAATAGCATCTTTTGAAAAGAAACCTGAAAATGGAGGAATACCAGAAATTGCTATTACACCTACTAAAAAAGTAAAGTGAATAATAGGTAATTGGGCTCTATGTTGTGCAATTTTAAAAATATTTTGTTCATGATGAAGGGCTATAATTATTCCTCCAGCACCCATGAATAGCATAGCTTTAAAAAATGCGTGTGTAAATACATGAAATAGTCCTGAACTATAAAATCCAAGTCCAACAGCTATAAACATATATCCTAATTGAGACATAGTAGAGTAAGCAAGTATTTTCTTAATATCTTGTTGTTTTGTTGCAATTACTGCAGCAAATAAAGCTGAAAATGCACCAATGTAAGCAATAAATAGACCAATGTTCTCAATACCACTATATAAAAAGTGAAATCTTGCAACCATATAAACACCAGCAGTTACCATTGTTGCTGCGTGAATAAGTGCTGAGATTGGTGTTGGCCCTGCCATAGCATCAGGAAGCCATACATATAATGGAATTTGTGCTGATTTACCCATAGCACCAACAAATAATAAAAAGCCTGATAATATTAGTAATTCTGTTGAGGCATTAGAGATATTTGCTTCAATTGCAGAAAAGCTTAAAGAATCTGCACCTATTGCAAAGAATAGTGTAACAACACCTAAAAGAAAACCAAAATCTCCCACTCTATTTGCAATAAAAGCTTTATTCCCTGCAATTACATTTTCTTTGTCTTGATAATAAAATGCAATTAGAAGGTATGAACATAGCCCAACACCTTCCCATCCAATAAAAAGAATAATAGGGTTATCTGCTAGAACTAAAATTAACATCGAAGCTAAAAATAGATTAAAATATGCAAAAAACTTACCAAATCCATCATCACCTTTCATATATCCAATAGCATAGATATGAATTAGCCATCCAACAAAAGTAATAAACATAGACATGAAAATTGCTAAGTTATCTCCTAACAAACTCATTTGTATAGTTAAATTACCAATTGAAAGCCAAGTAAATAGATTTTGAGTAAAAATTATACTATTTTCTTCCATTTGTAAAAAAAGATTTAATGTTATTAAAAAAGCAATTAAAGGTGTTCCTGTCCCAATAATTGAAAATATTTTATCAGAAACTTTTTGCTTTTTTATATGATAAAAATAGAATCCTGCATTTAATATTGCACCTAATAAAGGGGCTAATATTATCCATACTAATAAAGGAGTACTCATGATTTTTCTCCTTGTGTAAGTGTAGTAAAGATATCAGTATCTAAAGATTTTTTTGATCTAAATAGTAAAATAATTACTGATAAGAAAATAGCAGCTTCAGCAGCAGCTATTGCAATCACAAGTACAGTCATAACTTGTGCATCTAAATTGAAATGGTATCTAGCAAATGTAACTAAAAATAGTGTAATACCATTTAACATTAGCTCTATTGACATATAAATAACAAAAATATTTTTTCTTGCAATAACACCAATAACACCTATTGAAAATAGTATCATTGAAACAAATGCATATGATGATAAACTTATCATTATTGTTCTCCTTTATTTTCTTTAGGTTTTCTTCTTTTTGCAAGAACAATTGAACCTACTAAAGCAACTAAAAGTAGTATAGAAATAAGTTCAAATGAAACTAACCAGTTATTATAAAGTGCCATACCAACAGGTTTTATGTCTCCAAAATTACCTTCTACAATATTTAAATCTTTTTCAGGTAGATTTGCTACTGCTTTTAAAACTAAAATATTTAAAGGTAAAACTAAAAGAACACCTAAACCAATTAGTGAGTATTTTTTTGGTTCTTTTGGTAAATCTTCTTCTTTAATATTAAGAAACATTAAAATAAAAAGAATAAGAGTCATAATTGCCCCTGCATAAACAATTATTTGAACCATAAATAAGAAGCTTGCACTTAATAAAGCAAATAATCCACCAATTGATAGCATAGTTATTAATAGACCCAATGCACTATATATTGGACTTTTGTTTATTAACATTGCAACTGCACCTGCAATTGCAAATGCACTTAGTGCTACAAAAACTATATCAGCCATCATTTAAATCCTTTGAACGTTCATTTGACATTAAGTACTCTTTATCAACTACAAACTCTTCTCTTGATGAGCCAGTAAATGAAAAGATTCCTGTATCCATTCTAATTGCATCGCAAGGGCAAGCTTCAACACAATACCCACAATAAACACACTCTAAAAGGTCAATTTTGAACTGTTTTGGTCTTTTTTCAGCAACTCCATCAAATCTCTCTTCTGCATCAATAAAAATACAGTTTGCTGGACAAGCAGTTGCACACATATAACATGCAACACACTTTTCACTTCCATCATCCCATTTTGTAAGTCTGTGTACACCTCTGTATCTTTCACTTAAGTCTTCAGGTTGTACTTCTGGGTATGACATTGTTTTAAGATTTGATGTATCTTTTAAATTCTTAACAAAGTGCGTAAAAGTTGTTTTCATTCCACCTGCAATTGCAGGTAAATAGAGTTTATCTTTTAGCGACTTTCCGTGTCTAGGTACTATTTTTATTCCCATCTTAACTTCCTGTAACTACAATATATGTTGCTGTTATTACAATATTTAATAGTGATAAAGGTAATAACACTTTCCAACCTAACATTTGAAGTTGGTCATATCTAAATCTTAATAGAGTCCATCTAATCCAGATAAAAACTAAAGCAACAAGTAAAAACTTAATAAGAAAAGTTAAAACTTGAAGTACTGCAACAGTAATAGCTATACCATTTTGAGTTAGTCCTGTTGCTAAAAACCATCCAAATAAAGCTACTGTACCTATGGCAAGTGCCCAAAATATTTTATTTAAAATAGCTGTTTCTTTTGCTCTTACATTACTTGAATCTTTCCAGTTATTATTTTTTTTCATCCAAGTTGTTAAAATATATATTTTTAAAGGTACAAGAATTATTATTGCAATCATCACATAATCAATATTATTTTTTAATGCTTGTGTATCTAACCAAGGTATTTGATATCCACCAAAAAACAGTGTTACAATTATGGCACTTGCAGCACATAGTGCAGCTAATTCTCCAACTTGAAAAAGTCCAAATCTCATTGCTGAATATTCTGTGTGATACCCTGCAACAATCTCTGATTCACCTTCAGCTAAATCAAATGGAGCTCTATTAGCTTCTGCAAAAGCAGTAACAATAAAAATCAATGCTGCTAAAGGTTGTAGAAAAATTCCCCATGCTGGTATAAATCCAAATACTAACTCTCCTTGCGCTACAACAATATCACCTAAATGAATTGAACCATAAGTTAAAAGCATAGAGATAACAGATAAAGCCATGGCCGCTTCATAAGAGATAACTTGTGCAGTTGCTCTAATAGAACTTAAAATACCATATTTACTTCCTGATGAATAACCACCTAAGATGATTCCATATGTAGATAAACCTGCAAATGCTAAAAACCACATTATTCCAAGTTCCATAGGTAATGCTTGCATCATATGTGATTGACCATCTATAACTAAATCATCAGCAAAAGGAATTACACCAAATGTTAAGAATATACAAAAAAATAGTATTACAGGAGCTAAAGTAAAGAAAAGTTTATATCTAATATGTGTAGGCATAAAATCTTCTTTAAATACAAGCTTTAACATATCTGCAATACTTTGTATAAGTCCTCCAAGTCTAATTGGACCAATATTACATCTATTTGGCCCAGCTCTATCTTGAATAAAACCAGCAACTCTTCTTTCCCACCATACTAAAATAGGAGTCATTCCTGTTGCTAAAATCAATGCAATATGAATATTAATGATTATAACTACTAAAGAAACCGTTGTCATATATTTCCTTTTTCCACCATACTTTTCATCTCTTCAATTAATGAAGTAATTGATAAAGCAGGATTCTCTTTACTCATTTTTGATATAACTTTTTGTTTTATACCATCACAATTAATATAAGTACCACTTTTTTCAAAGAAAGAAGATATTGCTATTGCAACATTAGAGTTTTTAATTGTTAAGCAGTTATGTGAAAAACAACTAACAACTTTTTTATTTTCCAATAAATCTAAGTTGTCTTCAAAAAAGCTATTATCTAAAACAACAACCAGTGAAGCTTTTGCTAAATTATTTTTAAACTCTTCTTCATCTTCACTAATTTCATACTCTTTAAATGCAGCTCTATTTGTACTTCTATCATTTGTTTTTAAATAATCATCTTTAAAAGAGTCATCAAAATAGTTTGGTGAATAACCAGTTACATTTGCACCAATCATATTTGCAAGAGCTTTTACATTTTGCATCTCTTCACATGAAAGATTTGGGCTTAATACAAAAAGCACATCTTTATTTGTTGCAATTAGTTTAAACATTGAAGCAATACTATTTTCAATTGTTGACTCTTTTGAATCTACAATTGTATTTGTGAATCTATTTTTATTTTCATTGTGATAAGAGAGTCTTCCTTCATCACAAATAAAATGTCCATTAACATTTTTATTAACTCTTGGTCTGAATCTAAAGATTTGGTCATCTTTATATTTCTCTTTTCTATGATCAACATGAATGTTACAACCTTTTGAACACCCATTACAGATAGCATCAAAGCTCTCAAGGAACCATACTCTTTGTTGGAATCTAAAATCTTTTGATGTTAATGCTCCCACAGGACATAAATCAACCACATTCATTGCATACGGATTAGAAAGTGGTTTTCCTGGGAATGTTCCAATAACAGAGTGGTCAGCTCTATTTATTACACCTAACTCATTTGTTCCTGTTATATCTGAACAAAATCTAACACATCTAGTACAAAGAACGCATCTCTCTTGGTCAAGCATAACATTTGCCCCAAGGTCAACTCTTTTTCTTGCATGATTTTTACTATCAACATTCACTCTTGAGTCATAGAAACCTGATTCCATATAGTAGTCTTGTAGTTTACACTCTCCTGCTTGGTCACAAGTAGGACAGTCAATTGGGTGATTAATAAGTTGAAGTTCTAAAATATCTCTTCGAACTTTTTCTATATTTTCACCTTTTGTTCTTACAATCATACCATCTTTAATAGGTGTGTCACATGCAATTTGAGGTCTTTTTTGTCCCTCAATTTCTACCATGCACATTCTACAATTTCCATCTTTCCCTAGTGCTTGGTGATAGCAAAAATGAGGAATATGAATATTCTCATCTAATAAAGTATCAATTAGAAGGCTACCTTTTGTAGCTTCTAATTCTTCCCCGTTTACTGATATTTTTACCATTTCACTCATATTTTGTTATCTCCTTTAGTAACTTCTTTTTAGTTACCAGTATATAATTGTCTTGGTCTAGCAATTTTATGGCTTGGGTCTTGTTTTAATTCAGACCATTGAGAAATCCATCCTGGAATTCTTCCAATAACAAAGATTGGAGTAAACATTTCAACTGGGATTTTAAGAGCAGTTAAAATTACACCAGAATAGAAATCAATATTTGGATATAAACCTCTATCTCTAAAATAACTATCACTTAATGCAGCATCTTCAACAGCAGCAGCAATATCTAATAGTTTTGAATCTAAATTCAACTCTTCTCTTAATTGGTCTTGTAATTTTTTAAGAGTTTCTGCTCTTGGGTCTCTATTTTTATAAACTCTATGTCCAAATCCCATTAATCTAAATGGGTCATTTTTATCTTTTGCTTTTGCAATATAAGATGGAACATTTTTTACATCACCAATTAATCTTAATTGGTCCATTACTTTTTCATTTGCTCCACCGTGTGCACTTCCCCATAAAGCAGAAATACCAGAAGCAATTGCAACATAAGGGTGAGCTTCAGTTGAACCTACGTTTCTAACAGTAGTAGTTGAAGCATTTTGTTCATGGTCAGCATGTAGAGTTAATATTGCATCAAGAGCATCAACTTCAACTTGTTTAATCTCTTCATTTAATCCTCCACCTAGGTATTTCATCTTTCCACCTGGATATGCTCTTAGCATATATAAGAAGTTTTCAGTAAAATATCTATTTACATCAGGGTAAATTAGTGGTGTACCAATTGAATTTCTATAAGCCATAGCTGCAATTGTAGGCATTTTAGCTAAGATTCTTCTTCTCATAGTTTTAAACTCTTCTTCATCTTCTAAATGTAAGTGGTCTTTATAAAAAGCAGAAAGAGCCATAGTAGCTGCTCCCATTGTAGCCATAGGATGGGCACCATCTGGTAAAGCATCAAATAGTCTAATTATTCCTTCATTTAAAAATGATCTATGTCTAATCTCTAAATCAAAATCTTTAGACTCCTCTTTTGTAGGAAGTTTTCCCATCATTAGTAGATGACAAACATCAAGGTATGACTTTTTACCAGCAAGCTCAGAAATCTCATATCCTCTATATCTTAACTCAGAGTTTTCACCATCAATAAAAGTAATTTTTGACTCACAAGAAGCCGTTGAAGTATAACCTGGGTCATAAGTAAACATTCCTGAGTCTTTATAAAAGCTTCTAATATCTACAACACTTGGTCCTCTTGTACCATCAATTATATTATATTCATAAGATTTACCGTTTCTGTTGTCAGTTAATGTCATTGTATTTTTTGCCATAATTTTTCTCCTTGATTTATTTAAATTCTTTTACAAATTCATCTCTAAATTTGATAATTATACTTTTTATAATATCTTTAACAGCAGGTGCAAAAACACATATTGTTTTACCATTCATTGTTTCACAAACATCTAAAATAGTATCTAAATCTTCTTTTGTACCTTCACCAGCTAATACTTTTGCAAGTATTTTATCAATCCAACCACAACCCTCTCTACAAGGTGTACATTGACCACAAGATTCATGATGATAAAACTCAATTAAATTTTTTGCTACATCAATCATACTCATGTCTTCATCAATTATTATCATACCTCCTGTACCAAGTGTTGAACCTATGTCCCACATTGATTCATAATCTAATACTGCTTCTTCAACCTCTTTTGCAGTTAAAATTGGACAAGATGAACCTCCAGGAATCACAGCTTTAAGCTTTTTACCTTCTTTCATTCCTCCACCAATTTTATTAATTACATCAATCATTTTATTACCAAATGCTAACTCATAAACACCTGGATTTTTAACAGGACCACTCATAGCAAAAAGCATAGTTCCTGGTGATTTCTCCGTTCCATATGCTGTATAAGCTTCATACCCTTTTTCAACAATAAAAGGAACAGTAGCAATTGTTTCTACATTGTTTACTGTTGCAGGATTATCAAAAAACCACTCACACTCTTTTTGGTGTGGCTTTAGTCTTGGATGTCCACGTTTACCTTCAAGTGACTCAATAAGTGCTGATTTTTCTCCACAAATATATGCTCCACCACCTCTATGAACTGTTATATCCATTCTATAATCATGACCCATAACTTTTTCACCAATAATCCCAGCATCATATGCCTCTTTGATAGCTTCATTTAATCTATCAATAAACCATTTATATTCACCTCTTACATAAATATAAGCATCATGTGCGTTCATTGCATAAGATGAACAAATTATTCCTTCTATTAAAAGGTGTGGGTCATATTGGAAAATTTGTCTATCTTTGAAAGTTCCTGGTTCTGATTCATCTCCATTTACTATTAGGTATGATGGTCTTGGATCATCTTTTGGCATAAGTTTCCACTTTGGTCCACATGGTGCACCCCCACCACCTTTACCTCTAAGACCTGATTTTGTAACTTCTTCTATTACATCATCTGGTGCCATAGTAAATAGTTTTTCTATTGAAGAGTATCTTCCATTTGCTTTTGCTACTTCTAATTTATGTGAATTAGGAATATCAAAATTTTCACTTACTACTTTTACTAGCATTTTTGCACTCCTGAATTACATTTTTTAAAGATTCAACACTTTGATTTTCATGATATTGACCATTTAGTGCAAACATTGGAGCACCTCCACATGCACCTAAACATTCAACTTCACTAAAATGGAAAAGACCATCTTCACTTGTTTCTCCTGGACCAATACCAATTGTCTCTTTTATAAATTTTTTAAGTTCAGGAGCACCCATTACCATACATGATAGAGTTTTACATAATTCGATATGATATGTTCCAATAGGTTTTAAATTAAACATTGTATAAAATGTTGCAAACTCATAAACTTCAATAGGTGTCTTATTTAGCTTATCAGCAACATAAATCATTGCATCTGGACTTACCCAACCTTCTTGTTCTTGAACTAACCATAAAGCTGGAAGCATCATAGAGTCACTGTTTGGGTATCTTTTTATTTGCTCTTGAAACTTTGCTTCATTTTCAGGTGTATATTTAAATTTACTCATTATCTATCAAACTCCCCTGCAATAAAGTTCATACTTGCCATTGTAATAATTGCATCTGCTAACATTCCACCTTCAACAATCCTTGAATATGCTCCAAGAGAGTAAAAACTAGGTGGACGACATTTTACTTTATAAGGTGTTCCAGAACCATCACTTGTTACATGAAAACCTAATTCTCCATTTGCACCTTCAGTATATCCATAGTATTCACCTTTAGGAACTTTAATACCTTCAAATGTAAGTTTAAATTGATTCATCAATCCTTCAATATTTCCATAAACATCTTTTTTGTCAGGTAAAAATACACCTTGATGGTCAACATTTAAAGGTCCGTCTGGAAGCTCTTTCATAGCTTGCTTAATGATTCTCATTGATTGTCTTATCTCTTCAAATTTAACCATTATTCTATCGTAAACATCTCCATGACTTCCTATTGCTACATCAAAATCAAAATTTTCATATCCATAATATGGAGCATCTTTTCTTAAATCAAATGCAACTCCAGAAGCCCTTAAGTTTGGTCCAGTAACACCTGCACTTATTGCAAACTCATCATTTATTACACCTACATCTTGTGTTCTATCATGAAATATTCTATTGTGTTCAACTAAAGATAAAGCATCATTTATACCTTTTTCTACTTCTTTTAATACTTCATCTAAATCTGCTTCAAAGCCATCATATAAATCAAACTCTAAACCACCAATTCTTGTATAAGAGTTTGTTAATCTTGCTCCTGTTAATCTTGATAATAAATCATAACTTTTATCTCTTGGAGCAAATAAGTACCAAAAGTTTGTAAGTCCACCAAGGTCAACCATATTTGCTGCATTACATACTAAATGGTCAATAATTCTACTTAATTCGCCAATTATAATTCTAATCATTTTTGCACGAGGAGTTATATCAATTCCTAGCATATCTTCAATTGCTTTTGAGTATCCAATATTATTTAAAATTGCACTACAATAGTTAAGTCTATCAGTATAAGGAATTACCTGTGAGTAAGTATGTGTTTCACACGCTTTTTCAAAGCCTCTATGTAAATAACCAACTTCTGTCACACAGGCTTTTATTGTTTCACCTTCTAATGCTAAGAAGTTTCTAATTGTACCGTGACTTGCAGGGTGAGAAGGTCCTACATTTAAAAACATTAAATCTTCATGGTCTTGTTTGCTATATCCATAAGACTCAAGTAAAGGAGTCATCTCGTCCATTAAATCTTCTGTTTGTGTACATAATTGTCTTTTTGTAACAGGATAATCTTTTCTTAAAGGGTGACCTTTAAATTGGTGATGATTTAAAACTCTTTTTAAATTCTTATTACCTTTAAATAAAATTCCATATTGGTCAAATGTCTCTCTTTCTGCCCAATTTGCACTATAATACATATCTGAAATTGAATCAACAGTTAATGTTATATCATCAACAAAAGCTTTTACTGTAATAAACTTTTTAAAAGTATGGTCTCTTAAAATATATACAACAGCAAATCTATTAGTTGTTGCATCTGGATATTCTAAATAGTCAATTGCAGTAATATCTAATAAAAGAGTGTACCCATCTTCTTTTAATTTGCTTATTGTATTTCTAATTTCATTTGCATTAATTAAAAGCTCATTTTTATGCATCTAAAATTCCTTTGTACTCTCTTTTTGCTCTATCTTCAAGCACTGATTCTTTTTGCGCTTTTTCTTGAACTCTCATTACTGCATCTAATACAGCTTCTGGTCTTGGAGGACAACCTGAAACATACTCATCAACTGGAATGATTTCATCAATTCCTTGAACAGTTGTATAGTTGTCATAAAAACCACCAGAACAGGCACATGCACCCATTGAAATTACCCATTTAGGCTCACACATTTGGTCATAGATTTTTTTCAAAATTGGTGCTTGTTTATATGTAATAGTACCTGCTACAATCATCAAGTCCGCTTGTCTTGGAGAGAACCTTACAACCTCTGCACCAAATCTTGATAAATCATATTTTGCACCAACAACTGACATAAATTCAATACCACAACATGCTGTACCAAATACCATTGGCCACAAAGAGTATGACCTACCCCAATTAACTGCGTGATCTAATCTTGTTGTGATTATTGAATCACCAAAAGCTGACTCTGCTCCTAATCCCATGATAACGCCTTTTTCTTATAAATATAAATTAATCCTGCAAATAGTAATGCCATAAACATAAACATCTCTGCAAGTCCTAAAAATCCCAATTCTCTAATATTTACTGCCCAAGGAAACATAAAAATGATTTCTACATCGAAAATTACAAAAAGAATTGCTACTAGATAGAATTTGATTGAGAATCTTAGATTTGTAGTACCTACTGGGTTTGTTACCCCACTTTCATACACTGTGTTTTTTTGTTCGTTATCTTTATTACTTGGTCCTAAATATCTTGTGAGGATAAAAACAGCGGCTAAGACTAACCCCATAATAATAAAGACACTTGTCGCTAAAAGTAGTTCTGTTGACATTGTACTTCTTCCCATATTGTTTTGTTATGTTTGGATTGTACAATATTTTAAGGTAAGTATAAAGGGATTATATGATTATTTTACACATTCATTAAAATAGTGAGAAAAAATGTAATACTTTAAAAATAACATTTTTTCTAACTTAAACTTACTAATTAAATTCATTATTTAAATAAGAAAGTGATTTAATTAATTCATCTTTACTAAGTGCTATATTTAGCCTAAAGTAGTGCTTTGCTTCTTTACCAAAAGTTGAACCATCATTCAGTGCAAGCCCCGCATTATGAAGAAGTCTAGAAAAAATATTTTTATGTGAATCATTGATTTTTGAAAAATTTAACCATAATAAATAAGTGGCTTCGGGTTTACAAAAAGTAATATTATTACCATTTTGTTTTAAAGACTCTTCAACTGTTATAATATTATCTTGCAAGTAAAATAGTAACATCTTTAACCACTCTTCACCTTTTGTATATGACGAGATAATTGATTCTAATCCAAAAATATTTACTGATGCTATATGTCTTTTTTGTATTACTTTATTAAGACGAGTTTTCAAAGTGTCATTTTTACAAATAATATAAGAGCTATTCAATCCTGCAAGATTGAAAGTTTTACTTGGAGAGTTTAAAATAACTACATTTTCTAAATATTTATCTTCAAGATGTAAAAAAGAGGTGAATTTTTTAAAGACCAAATCAGAGTGTATTTCATCACTTATTATAGTTATATTATGTTCATAGCATATCTTAGCTAGTTCTAATAGCTCTTCTTTACTCCATACTCTTCCTACTGGATTATGTGGTGAGCATAATATTAGAAGTTTAGTTTTAGAAGTTATTTTACTTTTCAAATCTTCAAAATCCATTGTATAGTAGTCTTTTTTATTTTTTAATGGATTTATTATCAATTTTCTATTGTTATCTTTAACTACTGAGAAAAAAGGAAAATATACAGGTGTTTGAATTATTACTTCATCTTCAATATTACAAAAAGCTTCTATACAAGCACTTAAAGCAGTAACAACACCTGTTGTTAAAAGAATATCATTTTTATCAAAATTAGAGATTTGATGTCTATTTTTATACCATGAAATGATACTATTATATACTCTATGACTAACTATTGGGTAACCTAATATTTTTTTATCAAAGACTTTTTTTAAATCTTCTAGTATAAATTGTGGAGTTTTAAAATCCATATCTGCAACCCACATTGGTCTTGCATCATCTACATTAAAGTATTTTTTTAGTCCATCATACTTAACACAATCACTATTTTTTCTATTAATATACTCATCAAAATTATAATTATTCATTTTTACTCTACCATAAACTATTTTTTATAGATATAATGATATAAAAATAAGATTAATTACTAATAAGGTTTCATATGAAAAAAGCAATAGAATTGTTAAAAAAGCATAATTTATTAAAAATTATTGATGAAGAGTTAGATATTAACTTAGAAATTCCTCATGTTGCATATGTGGAAGTTAAAAAAGAGGATTCAAAGGCTATACTTTTTACTAATCCTGTTGATAAAAAAAATGGAAAGAAATTTGATATTCCTGTTTTAATGAATGTCTTTGGTTCAAAAAAAGCAGTTGAGCTTTTTATAGGTGATGGAGATAAAATTGGAAAAGAGATTGAATCTTTATTAAAAATGAAGCCTCCAACAACATTAAGTGAAAAACTTTCTACATTTGGAAAGCTTTTTGCTCTTAAAAATACAATTCCTAAAAAAAATAAAGGAAAAGGTGAGTGCCAAGAAGTCATAAAACTTGGAAGTGATGCTAAACTTTCAGAGTTACCAATTTTAACAACTTGGGAGCAAGATGGAGGACCATTTATTACAATGGGACAAGTTTATACAACTTCATTAAATGGAGAAATGAAAAATTTAGGGATGTATAGACTTCAAGTTTATGAAGATAATACATTAGGATTACATTGGCAAATTCACAAAGACTCTAATCACTTTTTCCATGAATATAAAAAAGCGGGTAAAAAAATGCCAGTATCAATTGGAATAGGAGGAGATCCTATGTATATTTGGTGTGGTCAAGCACCATTACCAATTGGTATTTTTGAATTGATGTTGTATGGATTTGTTAAAAATAAAAATGCCCAACTTGTGAAATCTATTACAAATGATATTTATGTACCAAGAGACAATGATTTTGTAATTGAAGGATTTGTTGATACGAGTAAACTAAGAATTGAAGGACCATTTGGTGATCATACTGGATATTATACTTTAGAAGAAGAGTATCCTTTTATGGAAGTAACAGCAATTACTCATAAAAAAGAGCCAACATATTTAGCAACAGTTGTTGGTAAACCACCACTAGAAGATAAATATATGGGATTTGCCACAGAGAGAATTTTCTTGCCATTGCTTAAAACAACAGCACCAGATTTGATTGATTATTATATGCCAGAAAATGGGGTGTTTCATAACTTAATTATTGCAAAGATTAAAACTTTATATCCTGGACATGCTTCTCAAATGATGCACGCATTTTGGGGAGTAGGGCAAATGAGTTTTGTAAAACATGCAATTTTTGTAAATGATGATGCTCCTGAACTTGAAGATCATGAGGCAATTACTAGATATATTTTAAATAGAATTGATGTAGATGAGATGTTAATTTCAAGAGGAGTTGTTGATGCACTTGATCACTCAAGTCCAAAGTTTGCAGTAGGTGGAAAATTAGGACTTGATTGTACAAATGAAGAGATTAGTGAACTTGGAATTACACTTTTAAGTGACAATGAACTACTTTTAAAAATGCAAGAAATAACAGATGAGGTAAAAGATTTAAAACAATATTATACAGATACTAAAAATCCAATAACAATTATTAGTGTAGATAAAAAAAGAAATCAAAAATATTTGTTTGATGACTTAAAACCACTATTTGAAAATATTAAGATATTAATAGTAGTAGATGCGAAAAATCAAAATGATGTAAACAATGCATATATGTTACTATGGAGAGTTGTTAATAATATAGACTCAAACAGAGATTTATATATTCAAAATAGTACAATTTGTTTAGATGCAACAAATAAAAATGAATTAGATAATTTTAAAAGAAGATGGCCTGATGATGTTGATTGTTCAAAAGAGGTTTTAGATTCATTAAAACAAAGAGGAATTATTGATATAGATGATGAGTTTCAGAAAAAATATCAATTATAATAAATAAGAGTTTTTACTCTTATTTATCTATAATTTTTATATTATTTTTATCAATATGCATAAAAACTTCATCACTGATATTTAAATTATCAATACTTGAAACTTTTACTAAAATTGTTTTGCTTTTATAATCTATAAAATCAAGTACAAGTTCATAATACTCACCACAAAATGAAATATCTAATATCTTAACTTTACATTCAGAACTATTTTTAGATACTTTACAATCCTCAATTTTAATAATTGCAACTTTATTTTCTTCTATATTTAAACCTAAATCTTTTATATATGTATTTGGTAATTGATTGATTTCACACAAAAAGTTTGCAACATATAAACTATTTGGATTTTCAAACATATGTTTTGCATTATCAAACTGTACAAGTTTTTTATCATTTACAATACCAATTTTATCAGAAATAGATAAAGCCTCTTTTTTATCATGAGTAACTAGTATTGCACTTAAATTCATCTGTTTAATTAAATCCTTTAACCAGATTTTTGTTTTATATCTAAGCATAGCGTCAAGATTTGAAAAAGGTTCATCTAAAAGTAGAATTTTAGGATTATTTGCCATTGCCCTTGCAATAGCTACTCTTTGTTGTTGTCCTCCTGATAATTGATGAATTTGTTTATTTTTATGCTCTTGAATATTAAACTGTTCTAAGAGTTCATTAACTCTTATCTCTTTTTGTTTTTTAGGTAATTTATATAGTGCAAAAGCTATGTTTTCTTCTACGTTTAAATGAGGGAAAAGTGCATAATCTTGGAAAATGTAACCAACCTCTCTATCTTTTTTATAAATTTCTTTTGAAGAAACACACTCATTTCCTATACATATATAACCTTCATGCTTTTTTTGTAGTCCTGCAATTGACCTTAATATTGTTGTTTTACCACAACCACTTGAACCAAGTAGTGTTACAATCTCTCCTGGTTTAACATCAAATGAGATGTTTTCTAAGATTCTTGTTTCATTAAATGAAATACCAAAATTTTCTATACTTACCATTAGTGTGCCTTATTCATATTTTTTGCTAATAAAATTACTGAAATCATTCCAATTAATATAATAAACATTGAAGGAACAGATGATTCTACTATTTGTGATTGTTGTGTTAATTCAAGTGCTAAAATTGGTAATGTATCATAATTAAATGGTCTTAAAATCATAGTTAAAGGTAACTCTTTTATTACTTCTATAAAAACTATAATAAAAGATGCAAATGCAGAGTTTTTTAAAAGAGGAATAAAAACTTTTATAAATGTTCTTTTTTCATCTACATCTAAAATTTCAGCAGCATCATCATATGTTTGAGGAATTCTACTAAATCCTGCTTCAAAATTATTTATACTAATTGCTAAAAATCTAACACAATACCCAAAAATAATTGCTATAATTGTTCCACTTATAATAAATGTTGATGAAAAAATATCAAAAATATATCTATCAAGAAGTGAGAAGAATGATAAAATTCCTACTGCTACAACTGCTCCTGGTATTGAATATCCAAGTTTTACAACTTGAGTTAAAATAGAAGAGGTTTTATCTTTATTTTTTCTTACATTATAAACAAATAAAAGTGCTAATGCAGTTATTAGTGTTGCACTACTTATTGCAAGTGTTAGTGTTTGATAAAGTGTTGTCATAAAATCTTCATCAATAATCTCTTTATAAGATATACTAAACCAAAAACAAAGTTGAATAAAAGGTAATAAAAATCCAAAGAAAAATGGAATAAAACAGGCAAAAAATGCTAAAAATGATTTAAATCCTGTAAGTTTTTCTTTTTCTATTGGTTTAAAATCTTTACCTGAACTTTTAAATATTTTATTTCGTCTTTGCACTCTTTCTAGGATAATTAGTAAAAAAACAAAACTCATTAAAATACTTGCAAGTTTTGCTGCATCTTCTACACTTCCCATCCCAAACCAAGTTTTAAAAATACCTGTTACAAAAGTATTTACACCAAAATAATCCATAACTCCAAAGTCAGCTACTGCTTCCATTACTGCAAGTGTTACACCTGCTACAATTGCGGGTCTTGAAATTGGTAAAATTACTTTTCTTAATATTTGCCATGATGATAAATTAAAAGTTTTCGAAGCTTCTATAATTGAAGCAGACTCAAAACTTAAATATGTTTTACAAATTAAATAAACATATGGGTATAGAACTAAAGACATTACTAAAATAGCACCTTCTATTGACATAATATCAAAGAATACTACTTCACTTAAATCTTTATCAAGCATATCTAAAATAAATGTAGTAACTGTTCCTGTTATATCAAACATTCCTCCATATATAAAAGCAACAATATAAGTAGGAATTGCAAAGGGTAAAATTAATCCATAATGAAAAAATCTTGAAAATGCAAAACTATAAAGTGAAGTTAAATATGCAGTAGTAAAACCTAAAAGTGTTGTTAAAATAGCAACCCCAATCATTATGTACAAAGAATTAAAAATATATGTAAATAATAGTGTATCTTTTAAGTGTTGCCAGTTATCACTATGACCTATGAAAAGATAAAGAAAAATAATTATTGCAGGAGATGAGATAAGTAGCGTTAGAAAAAAGCTACTTATCTTGATTTTTGAAATCGAATTCTTCAATTAATACTACTTCCAACCAGCTATATCAAAAGCTTTAACAGCTGCTTTATTGTTTTGTCCTAAAGTATTAATAGATATATGGTCATCTTCAAAAGTTCCCCATGATTTTACTAAATCAGATGATTCTACACCTTTTAAAATTGGATATTCATAATTTGCTTTTGCAAATAGTTCTTGAGCATCTTTTGAAGCTAAGAATTCAATAAATTTTATTGCATTTTCTTTATTTGGTGCATATTTTGCAACTCCAGCACCACTTACGTTAATATGAGTTCCACCATTTTCAAATTTTGGAAAGAATACTTTTACTTTTCTTACAGACTCTTTTTGTGATAAATCCTTATTATTTACCATTTTACCTATATAATAAGTGTTTACTATCCCAATAGAACCAATTCCATTTGCAATAGCTTTAACTTGATATCTGTCATTTCCTTTTGGAGAACTTGCCATATTTGCAACTACACCTTTTGCCCATTTTATTGCATACTCTTCTCCATGATGAGCAATCATTGCAGCCATTAAAGATTGGTTATAAATATTGTTTGATGACCTAACCATGATCTGACCTTTAAATTTTGGGTCTGCTAAATCTTCGTATGTAGATAATTTTTTATCCATTCCTGAACCAATTTTATATACTGTTACTCTTGCTCTTTTTGTCAATGCAAACCATTGATTATCTTTATCTCTTAATTGAGAAGGAATAGTTTTTTGTAAATATTCAGACTCTATTGGCTGTAAAAGATTCTTTGATTTTGCTTGATATAATCTTCCTGCATCAACTGTGATTAGTACATCAGCAGGTGACTTTTCACCTTCCGTTTCAATTCTTTTGATTAAAGCACTAGCCTTTGCCTTAACAACATTTACTTTAATTCCTGTTTTTTCTTCGAACATTTTAAATAGTTTTTTGTCAGTATCATAGTGTCTATGCGAATATACATTTACTTCTGAACTTGCTAGTAAAGATGAAGCAAGTACAACTGCACTTAAAGCTAATTTTTTTAACATTATTGTCCTTTTTTGATAATAGTTATTGGAATTATAATTTTTAAAAGCTTTTGTTCAACTGAATAGTAATAACTATTATTAATTAACTCCTCTTTATTCAGTTTTATTCTTTCTTTGATATAATATGCTTTTATGAAAAGGCAGTAAATGAAAGTGATATTTGAAGCAACAATAAAAGAGAATGGAATAGGTGGCTGGTTCATTCAATTAAAAGATACAGTTGATGGAAGAGTTGAAAACTGTAATGATTTAGAAGAGTTCTCTATTACAATTGAAAAATTGGGTTCAGATTATGGAGGACATATTGATGAGGTTAAGTGGAGTGTTGATGAAAATGTTTCACCTAATCATTTAACAGAAGTTAAAGCTAAAATGGCTAAATATCATAAGGAACTATTTGATGATTCTAATGATTGATAATCATTGTTTCGCTTAGTAACAATGAAATTATCATTAAATATCTTTTCGTCTCACAACATTTCATAACCTCAAAAACCCCTTGAAATAGTGCTTTAAATCCATTAAAATTTTCATAGATAGTAAGTCGACTTCTATCCACAAAAATTCACTACTTTTAAAATTAGGGTAGTTTTAGGGTAGTTTTTGGAGGTAGATTATGAAAATGATTAAATCAAAAAAGCATACAGGTGTTTATCAAAAGACATTAAGTAACGGTGATATTTCTTACTACTATAGTTACAAAGATTTAGATGGTAAGAAAATATGGAAATGTGTTGGTAAAAAATCTAATGGATTTTCTGAAAGGGATGCAGTAGCTCAAAGAAGAAAAGTTTTAGCTGAAGTCTCTTATTCTGATGAACCTCTTTATATTAAAAAAAGAAAACAAAAAGAAGTTATTACGGTAAGACAACTTGCTGATAAGTATTTTGATGAAAAATCAGATATTAAAAATCATCGAGATGCATATTTAAAATATATAAATAAAATAGATCCAGTTTTTGGTGAGAAAAATATTAATCATCTAACTTCTAAAGAAGTTGAGTCTTTTAAGAAAAAATTGGTTAAAGAAGGTTATCGAAACGCATCAGTAAACTATTATTTAGCACAGTTACGTGCAATTATCAATTATGCAATAGAAAAAGATGTTATAGATATAAGTAATCCTTGTAGTAAAGTAAAATTATTGAAACTAAATAATGCAAGACAAAGAATATTATCTAAAGAAGAAATTGATTTGCTACTTGGTTCTTTAATGCACAACCCTAAAGCATATCTTTTTGCTCTTATTGCAATTGCAACAGGTGCTAGACCAAAGGCTATATTAAATCTAAAAAGAAAAGATATTGATATGGGATATCATAAAATCTCATTTATGGAGTTGAAAAAGAATACTAAATACTCTGTAGGGATTCATGAAAAGTTAAAGTTAACTCTTTATGACTGGATTAAAGATTTAAAGCCTAATGAGTATTTATTTTTTAGAGAAAGTCCTAAAATTGATAAAAATGCCCATATTACGCATACTTCCATTCGAAATAAAATACAACCTATTATGAATGAATTATTTAATGAGGGATTAGAGCCTAACGATCGTATAAATAAAGTTAGCCTTTATACTTTAAGACACTCTTTTGGTTCTTTATTATCCTCAAGTGGGGCAAATGCATTTGTGATTAAAGAGTTAATGAACCATTCGGATATAAAAATGACAGACAGATATGTAAAAGTACAACAAGCGGCATCACAAAAGTACATTGATGCAATATTATAGAAAGGAGCTATTACAATGAGTAAAGGAAAATCACTATTAGACATACACAAGTATTCAAAAAAAGCTTTTCAATATCTCTACGATAAGCTTTCAGATTATGATTTTAAACGCCCTTATATTACAAATGATGATCCAATAGCATCTGTTACTGGTATTATTTGGGATATTACGCAAGAAGAAGAGGAACTAAAAAAGATTGTTAAGGAAATGGATAAAATTGATGGGATCAAAGCTGAAAATAGTAAAAGCAGTAATGAAAAAAGAGTTGAGAGTTGGTTGAAAAAAGCTTATTTCGAACATCTTTACAGAGGCTATGCAGTTTCAAGAGGTATGCTAATAAAATTTATGAAAAACATCATAAACCCTAAGACTCCAGAGGGAGAAAAAAGATTAAAGTATTCAAGTAGCAAATATTTTGAGCTATATAATGACAAGTTTAAAAAGCGATTGAGTCGTTGCAGGAAGAATGATAGAGTGTATGAGCTACAAAGAAAATATCCAGAATTAAATATAATGGATGCATTTGCTTATGGACAGATTATTGATAAGTTTAATACGACAAATGAAGATCTAGAACTGTTTGAAAAAATAGTAAAAATATTGACAAAAGAGAAGGAAGATTACCTTTAAATTTACATAAAAAGTGCATTAATTACACTCAACTGTAATTGGAGCACTTTTTATACTTTTTAAAGCTTTTAAAAGAGGATAAATTTATTTATAAAAGAATTAAAATATTGATTAAAATAATAGCAGATTTTAAATACTTTTATTGAAAAAAATTAGTAGTAGATTTATCACAAAAGGTTTTTTAAAATAGATATACTCGTTTTTAAATTATAATAATTGAAAAACAATGAAAAAAGAGCTGTTTGAGTAAAGAAAATTTTTGGCTAAATTGGATAAAGCCCATAAATAAGGGAAAATTGTATTTATCTGAGTAATGATTTTTTCTCAAGGGACAAATTTTACATAAAACTTGTAAAATCAAGTAACGATTTTTTTTGAGCATCTTTATAAAAGTCCTTAAAATAGGGATTTTAAAGAAGTGTTTTAGTAAGCATTTTTTTCTAGGGGACAAAAACAACTAATATATTATTACCAATAAAATGTCCCTTTCAGGGGACTAAATCACATTATATATGAACGACAGTGAATAGTGTAAGACAGAATTATTTTGAAAGTATAAAAAAATCTCTTATATCAACTTGTAGTACATTTGCTATTTTATAAAGCTGTTCGATATTGTAATGTTTATTTTCTAATCCTGCTTCAATTTTAGCTATTGTACTAACAGTTTTATGTCCAATAGAATATGCAAGGTTAAGTTGTGAGATATTTTTTTGTTTTCTTATAGTTTTAACATTGTTAGCAATTGTTTTATGTAGTTGTTGTATCTCTTCATGTGAGATTTCTCTTATATTTTCTATGTAAAAAATCCTATAACTTTTTTAAAGGATTATAATGAATAGTAAAAATTAATAAAATTCCCTATAGTGAAATATAATTTAAGTAAAGCTTTTTTATAATAACTATTATAAAAGTGGTAGAGTATTTGAACTTGTAAGCTGCTATTTTTATTTTCTACAAGCTATCAAATTCTCTTTCACAATCAAAATCAGTTTTTAGGAGTCAAATATGTTAGGGGTAATAAAAGATTACTTATTAACTGTACTTGTAAGAATGATTGTAGGATATATTCTATTCCTTTCAATTGTAACTATTGCTTTTTTAGCTTATGCACTTATTTTTAATTGGAGTGATGCAGTTGCTCTTGCTTCAAGATTAGCTTCAAATGAAATTGTAAGTCTTGTTGTTTGGTTGCCTTTTGCTCTTGCTTGGTTTAGAGATGATAGAAAAGGTGGTATGCCAACAGACGATATGAGTTTTACTGAAAAACAATTGCTAGGTTTTTACAAATAATTAAAAGAGGATGAATATGAAAAAACAAAATCTTTTACTAATTGGATCAATTGCAGCAACGGTTCTTTTCTCTGGATGTGCAGGAACTCAACCATCTGTACCGATGACAAAAGATATTAAAAGTTTTAAAGATTATATTGTTAAAAAAAGAGGAAATACAAGTGATGTATATGAATACAATATCATCGCTGAAAAACCTCACCAAACTATCATAGAGTATAGAACTAAAAATGAGGTACCTGCTACAAGGGATGCAGGTGATGTTATGGAAGTTCTTGATGATGCTAAAGAGTATTGTCAAGCAATTGGTGGAAACGGTATCTATGGTGATCAAGCTATAAAAACCATAAACTCACTACCAACTGCATTTAGTGTTAATTATCTTGGATATAAAAATGAGATGAGATCTCAAGGTTTTGGGCATTATGATGGCTTTTATAAGTGTGCATCACTTAAAGATGGTTTTGAGATTGAATATATGAGAGATAATATTGAATTGCAACAAAACAATATGATAGGTGGTGGATATATGCAAACCTATTCAAGATACTACCATATAATCCACGATAAGCCTCAAAAAAGAGGTTCTAAGCTATGGCTAGTAAATGATGAGTTTAAAAGCTATACTCATAAATATCCAACTGCAAAAGATGCTTATAGAGTAGATGAGAGTGGCCAGTTTGATTACAAATATGAAAGAATAGGTTTTGCTCAAAAGTATTGTTCTATAAATGGTGGAAAGCTTTATGTAGCAAATGCACCAAGCTCTTATAAAAAGATGAGTATAGATGATTACTACTTTGTAAGACTAAATAAACTAAGAGAGAATAGAAGTGTAAATATCTTTATGAATAGGGATTACTTCTGGTGTGAGAACCAAAATAATCCAACTAAAGAGTTTACCTTGGTTCACAATGGCTCAAAGATTGATTATAAGCAAGGAGTAGCAAAAGAATATCTAAAAACAAAAAGAGTATCGTTTGAAAAAGCTAAAGTAGATACTATTCCCTTAAAAACCCTAAGTAAACCTCAAGAGGTATCAAAAGATAGTGTAATCAATAGCTTTAATGAAAAGTTAGCCTCATCCCTTAATGTTGAAAAAGCTTTAGCTACTTTTACCCTTGCATCAAAGAACGATACATATAAATCAGTTGGCCAACTAGAATATGAAACATCATACAACGGTATTGAGTCAGATGGATGTGAGTATGCAAGTGTTACAAAAACATTAATGCAAAACTCTACAATACATAACTTTAAACAGTGTAATGATGGAGATGTTACTTACCTTGGTAAAACTGGTGTAGAAGAGCTTACAGATGAAGCTAAAGAGCAATTAGCATCAATGATCAAAGTATTAAAATCAAGTTGTGATCTTCAAAACAGTGCAACTGCAAATATCAATGAATTTACCTTTAAATGCTTTAAAAATCCTCAAAGTAGTAGCTATAAATATTTAGTTATGAAAGATGGAAAGTTATTAGATATAAAAAAATATTAACTAAAATTTGATAAAATAAATAGTGTTAAATTAATTTGTAAAGGAAAGAAAAATGCCATTTTTACTTCTTTTAATTGCACTATTTATTTTCACTTTAGCCAAAGGTGAACAAGATGCGGCATTTTTTATTTTGATGATGATTGTTGCAGCAGTTCTTGCAACATATAATAAAACTTTTAGAGAATCAATAAGAGAGTTTTTTTAGGGAGTTAAATATGATATTAGAAACAATTGCAATTACTTTAGTCGTAGTTGGTGCACTTTTAAGCCTTGCAAAGTATCGATATGAAAATGGATACTCTAAGCATAGTCCAAAGTAGACTATAAATAAATTTTATTGTATCTTTTAGAAAATGGAGGCATTAGGTTTTGTTATAAGTAAAGCAAAGGAATTTTTTAATAAATATCTATCTTTGTAACTACATATATATTTAAAATTGACATTTGTTGTTCAAAAAGTCCAAGTTTGAGAAAATCTATAAACTTTATTTCTTGAACACTTTTGGGAACAAATTATACCTCTACATAAGGGTTATAAAACCAATATATGAAACTTTCTAATTTTGTTTCATACTTTAAAACTTTAGAAAGAGACTGCTCAGAACTTTCTGTTGTCAGATCAATTTAACTCTTTTTTATTATAAGTCAAAATAAATATTGCAATCTGTAACACTTTTTTTATACAACAAAAAAGTATAATAGAATTCCAAAATAAAATTATATTAAAAAGGATAAGAATGCTAAACATTTTAAAAAACTTTATTAACAGTTTTAATTTCAGAAAAAAAGAATTTAAAGAAATAGGTTTTGACATAAACATTGATGAAAACAATGGTTCTTCTGCAATTGTTTTCCCTCAATATACTAGAGAAGAACTAACTATTGAAGACTTATCTGATGATCTTTCAAATATTTCAAGCGTTACCACTGATTATCTTATAAAGAAACTACGTAAATATGCTCATGTTTTTGAGAAGTATGACCTTAGTATTGTCGTGAATGAGAATAAAAGTTCTTCTCCTTATGTATTTAAAACAATTTTCCCAGAAAGTATTATAGAAGGAGTTTTTGTCCCAGTTATAGGACAAAAAGGTATTCATACAATAAATAAAGAGACACTTCAAAATATAAGTACAGTACCTAAACTTTTTGATTATACTGTAATGCTTGATAGTAATATAGTAAGCAAGGCAGAAACGTATTTTACCAACAAAATAGGAACCTTTTGCGATAGTTTTCAACATATTGAGAGCAAGCAATTAAATTACGACCCTTCACCTTACTTAATAGAACAACTTCTTGAAGGATATGAAAAAAATGGAGATAATTATCGTTTAAATAAAAAAGATAAAAATATTGCTGGTCTGGTTCAAAATGTACGTGTAGTTCATAAAAATTTACATTTTAAAATAAAAGATGAAGAAAAATATATTAACAATTTTATAAAAGAGCTTAACATCATGGCAAAAAGTTTATTTAGATATTACAATATTAATAAATTATCATTAATTTACATTTTAGAAGCGAGAGCTTTATTTACAACAAAACAAGAAGTTAAAAGAAAAAGGCATGTTCTTGAGTCTCTTACAAATAATGACTTACCTATTGGATTTAGAGTACTTAAACTAATGTCTCTGTTTTTTAAAGATGATAATTATAGTTTTTTTGGAAAAGTAAGAAATTTTAACAACGAAACAGACTTTATAAATGACTTAAATAATACAGCAAGAGACTTGTTAATATGTACTCTTCCATCAATAATGAATTCATCAAATTTATTTCCTATCCTATATACTGATGATAGACCTTTGAGAAAAGCATATGAAGATTTGCAACCTGATTTAATTTTGCATATAGGTGAATTTAATCAAGTTTCACATATTTATTTAGATATTTTAGAAGAGTATCATAAAAATAAAAAGTTTAAAGATTTTTTTACAGAAGAGAATAATGAAAAGAGAATCAAAAGTTCAAGAAATCCAAATATTTTATTCTCTGATAAAATAAAAGAAGCAAAAAATAATTTAATAAAACTATTAAAAGAAAAAAGTTCAAAAAAGAAGAATAAATGACCAAGACACTATATTAAATAATTTAAGGTATCTATAATTCTTTTAATAAGAGAATAAATTACGGAATGGATATTATATTGGTAAGTTTTTTCCCTTATGTACCAATAGTCTGAAAACCTATTAATTAACTTGTTGCAAATATCAGTACTATTTAGCACAAATTCGACAATAAAATAAATTACTTCATGTGATACGAAAACATCTATTTTTCATACCATTAAATGGTGTGATAATTTTGAATTACTTTTTTGGAAGTATTAAAGTGCTTCGTTTTTATTTCTCAAGATCTATCAAAAACAAAAAATACAGCACAAATTATTTTAAAAAAATTAATCTCAACAGATTTAAGAGATATTTTTAGCATATTTGCACTAAAATCGTTAGGAGTATTAAAGTGCTTCGTTTTTGTAATCAAACAGAAATATAACAGTCATTTAATTTGTAAATATAAGTATATATGCTATAATCTACAAAATATTACGGAAAACTTATAGGAAAATATTATGGTAACATATGGAACGAATGAATTAATCCCATCTTCGGAATTTGCTAAGAAGTTTGGAACATACTTAACACAAATTAAAGATCATAGTGTAGATAAACTGGCTATATTAAAAAACAACAGAGTTGAAGCAGTAGTTATATCAAAAGATGAGTATGAATCTATGAAAGAGGCATTAAAAGAAGTTGAAGCTAAACAAATATTAACTTCTATTAAAAAAGGTCTTAACGATGTAAAGGATAATAGAACTCATTCAATAGATACATTATGGGATCAACTGGATGATTGAATATAGTGATAACTTTTTAAAAGAGGCTAAAAAACTATCAAAAAAATATAAACTTCTAAAGACAGATTTAAAACAAGCTGTAAATGAGATTTTAGATAACCAAGACTTAGGGGTATATTTAGGTTGTGACCTTTATAAGAAAAGGGTTAAAAACTCTTCAATTCCCACAGGGAAAAGTGGTGGGTTTAGAATTATTATATATAAGCAAGTAGAAGAAAAGATTATACTAATCTCAATATATTCAAAAAATGATAAAGAATCATTAACTGATGAAGAGTTGAGTGAACTTGTGAATCTTCATTTTAATAAATAATATTAAAAATCTAGCTTTTATTTACTTTTTAATGTTCATTAAATAACACTTTAATTTTACTAATAAAAGTATATTTATTTAGTAAAAATATAAAACTATTTATGCTATAATTACCTTAACAAGTAAATGAGGTAAAAATGGCAAAAACTATAGGGTATATAAGAGTAAGCACAGACCAACAAGATTTACAAAATCAACAGCACTCAATTTTAAACTATGCAAATAAAACTTCTCTTGGTAAAGTTGAGTTTATAGAAGTGAAAATAAGTAGTCGCAAAAAAGATGAAGATAGAAAAATAGATGAGCTTTTTAAAAACTTACAAGCTGGTGATCATCTAATAGTATCTGAACTTAGTCGTATAGGAAGAAGTGTTGTAAATGTTGTCACTATTATAAATCAACTCATAGCCCATGGGGTAAATATTCATATATTAAAAGAGCAGCTTTTTATAAAACCAAACGAACAAAATCCATTTACAGACTTTCAAATAAATATATTCTCAGCTTTTGCACAACTAGAGCGTGATCTTATAAGCAAAAGAACAAAAGAAGCACTACAAGCTAGAAAAGCAAAGGGAATAAAACTAGGAAAACCAAAAGGTACTATTCAAAGTAGTATTTACGATAAAGACAAAGATAAAATCAAAGAGCTTCATAATCTTGGAGTAACCCTTACAAATATTTCAAAAAAACATTTAGGCTATGGAACTATCAAAAGTCTAAGTGAATATGTAAAAAATAAACTAAACAAGGAGGACTAATTATGGAACAAGTAAAAACAGTGATGCAAGAAGAGTTTGTAAAAGAGTATGATTTTTATAAAGACTATGATGATATGGTTATTCACAAAGAAACAGAACAAATCTTTAAAACTAACTTTATAAATGGTATGGTTCAGTTGGTACCTGTTAGTAATCATAAAGCGATGCAAAAAATTGAACAAGGTATGAGTGAGTTTGCGAAAGAACTTAAAAGACAGGGATTTTGAGTAGGTGATTATTATGAAAAATTTTGATAAATACGTAAATGAGAATATTAAAGATTTTAGCGAAGTTAGAAAATTATTGGAAGAAGATAATATAAAAAAAATTTCTTATAAAGATAATTGGAATACTAATAATCATACTAAATTGTTATTAGATTTTTTTAAAATTGATATGAAAAATGAAGTTCTAAATTTAGAGGATATTTTTTTTCATAGAACTGAGAAGTATTCATTTTACACAACATTTTCATTAAGTGAAATCTTAAAAAAGCAAGAGCTTGAAGAAAGTAGTTTTGAAGAAAATGAACAAATTGAAATTTTACTACCATATATAAAGGAACCTAAATACTTCCGTGAAATGATAAAACCTTTGAACAAAATTATAGATGTCAAATACTCACCGTATATTCATTTAAATAATGACAGAAATAAGATGTGTTTGACTATATATGATTACACTAATAATGAAAATAAGAATTTAAAAATTATAAAAGCTGATCATATATCTAAAAATCCACTGTATGGACTTTTACATTACATTAATTTAGATTCGTATTTATTTAGTGGGAAAGCACTTGCTTTACAAAGATTAAAAAAAGTTTCTTTAGATCAAAAAAATTTTAATATGTATCAAAAATTTTTTGATAACATAAAAATAAATGGATATAAGTTTAAATTAGAGGTTAAAGAGTCTTCAAATATTAATTTAGAGAAAAAATTTTTAAGTCTATTTTTTTATCATGAAAATAAGAATACAACGGACAGTATTTTATCCTTCGAGAATTTTGATATTGAGTTTATAATTACATTTTTTGAAAGATTTTATTATTTAGATACTGCACTAGAGCAAATAAATCAAAATAATATGCGTCTAAGATTTTATTTTGATGAACAAGATGTCATTAAACTTCAAATTCATAATGACCAAATTGAAATAGAAAAAGATGCAACATTATTGTCAAACTTATTAAGGGATGTTTTTCAAGAACAGGATTTAGGTATCATCAATGTTTTCAAGTTTATCTTGAGTAATCAATATGACATAAGTAAACGGATAAGTAAAGAGAGTTATTATAATTTTGATGTACGAAAACAAATCATATATAAAATAAGAGGGCTTATGAAATGAAAAATAAATCAACATCATTTTTATTAATTATCCTAATTATCATTCCTACAATAATGGGTTTAGTCGTTATATCAAGCTTTATATTTATAGGATTTAATCATTATCAAGACTTTATGAATGCTTCAGGTCTTGATAAATATGGGCAAGTTGGTGATTTCTTTTCTGGACATATTAATGGCTTTATATTGTTGACAATAATTGTAAGTTTATATTTTCAAAGAGTTAGTATCAAACAAACTTGGGAAAGTATAAAACAGCAATCAGAAGCAAATCAAACCATTAGTGAAGACTTAAAAAGAAGTATAGAAGCTAATGAACTTCAGACAAGGGAGTTTATTACAACCAACCATAAAAACGATTTTAACGAAGAAATCAAATATATTCAATCGATTGAAAAAGATTTAAATTTAGAATATTTGTATGATAATGAATTTAAAAAAAGTCATAAACTTAATAATCAAAAGCTATTTGAGTTATTTAGAAGAAAAGATTATTTGGCAAAATTAATAGATAATGTAAAAGACATAGAATTACAAAGTTCTTTAAGACATAAATTTGAATCAGCAAGCATGGGGCGATACAATAATAAAAATCAAGAATTACTTGAAAATGTTTTTTCTTTTAATGAAATTTTAAAGGTATTTAATGATTTTGTAGATTACATTCATAAAAATAAGATTGAAGAAGATCCATGCTCTTTTGAGCACATTTATGAATTTTTAATAACAAAAAATCAAAATAAAGTATATTCTGAAAATGTTAATAGGTTTGAATTATTTGAAGAAATATCATCAACTTATAACAACATAATTGAAAATAATATCATTGATGGTAAAAAAGTAGGATTTCGGGTCAATATGCAAGAGTTGTGGGAAGTAATATTTAATCGTATTAGCCAATATCGCGTAAAGAATTATTTTAAAACTATTATTAAAGATTATCAATCATCTTTATAGATTAAAAAATAACGCTTTTATGCAAGATATGATAATATAAAAAACAATAATAATTTAGGTTTGTGGTATGTCAAAGAAAA
This sequence comes from Malaciobacter halophilus, assembly GCF_002837275.1. GTDB lineage: Bacteria > Campylobacterota > Campylobacteria > Campylobacterales > Arcobacteraceae > Malaciobacter > Malaciobacter halophilus. The sequence goes on from NZ_NXIF01000026.1 coordinate 83,995, forward strand.
ATTTAACAGAACGAGATATTTGTACCAAATTTATCACTCCAGCATTAGAAAGTGCAGGATGGGATATCTATACTCAAATATTAGAAGAATTCCCTCTTACAAAAGGTAGAATAATTGTTCGAGGAAAGTTACATGCAAGAGCTCAACACAAAAGAGCTGATTATGTACTTTTTTACAAACCGAATATTCCAATAGCCGTTATCGAAGCAAAAGATAATACACACTCTATGAGTGATGGTATGCAACAGGGTCTTGGCTATGCGGAACTTCTTCAAGTTCCTTTTGTATTTAGTTCAAACGGTGATGGATTTATTTTTCACAACAAAATAGCACAAGATGGTATTTTAGAAAAAGAGATAAGTTTAGATGAATTTCCCTCTCCCGAAACACTATGGAATATGTGGACAAAAAATCAAGGCTTAGATGAAGAACAAAACACTTTAATCACTCAAGATTACTATAGTGATGGAAGTAAAAAAACACCAAGATATTATCAACTTTTAGCTATCAATAAAACGATAGAGGCTATCGCAAAAGGTCAAAATAGAATCCTTTTGGTAATGGCAACAGGTACGGGGAAAACTTTTACAGCTTTTCAGATTATTTGGAGATTATGGAAATCAAGAGCTAAAAAGAGGATTTTATTTTTAGCAGATAGAAATATTTTGGTTGATCAAACTATGACCAATGACTTCAAACCATTTGGCTCAGCGATGACAAAAATCCAAAAAAGACAAGCAAATAAATCTTATGAAATTTATCTTTCTCTTTATCAAGCAGTTACAGGCAACGATGAAGAAAAAAATATCTATAAACAATTTAGCCCTGACTTTTTTGATTTAATTGTAGTAGATGAGTGTCATAGAGGAAGTGCAGCAGAAGACTCAGCTTGGCATGAGATATTGAGTTACTTTTCATCAGCTACTCAGATAGGTCTTACAGCTACACCAAAAGAGACAAAAGAAGTTTCAAATATCGACTATTTTGGCGATCCAATTTATACGTATTCACTCAAGCAAGGTATCGAAGATGGATTTTTAGCTCCTTACAAAGTAGTTAGAATTGATATAGATAAAGATATTGCAGGTTGGAGACCAGACAAAGGTATGGTGGATAAATACGGAAATGAGATAGAAGATAAAATCTACAACCAAAAAGATTTTGATAAAACTTTAGTATTAGAAAAACGAACCGAACTTGTAGCCAAAAAAGTGAGTGATTTTTTAAGACAGACGAATCGTTTTGATAAAACAATCATCTTTTGTGAAAATATAGATCATGCAGAGCGAATGAGACAAGCTCTTGTAAATGAAAACAGCGACCTTGTAGCTCAAAACCATAAATATGTCATGAGAATTACTGGAGATAATGAAGAAGGAAAAGCAGAGCTTGATAATTTTATCTTTCCAGAGAGCAAGTACCCTGTTATAGCAGTTACTTCAAAGCTTATGACTACAGGAGTTGATGCTCAAACATGCAAGCTCATAGTACTTGATCAAAGAATTCAATCTATGACGGAGTTCAAACAAATCATAGGTCGTGGAACTAGAATAAATGAGGATTTTAACAAATACTATTTCACTGTCATAGACTTCAAAAAAGCGACAGAACTATTTGCAGACCCAGATTTTGATGGTGAACCAGTACAAATTTATACCCCTAAAAATCCTGATGACTCACCAGTACCACCTGATGATGAGACAGAAGAGAATTCAGAAAACACAAGTAATCAAGATGAACAAAATCCACAAAACAATGATTTTACATTTGATGATAGTAATAATAATGAAGAAGGCTCAAAGGTACGAAAATATGTTGTTTCAAATGTTGAAGTAAAAGTAGCAGCTGAGAGAGTTCAATACTTTGATGCAAATGGAAAACTTATCACAGAATCTTTAAAAGATTACACCAAAAAAACACTCTCAAAAGAGTTCGCATCTTTGGATGATTTTTTGACAAAATGGACAAAATCGGAGAAGAAGCAAGCCATTATCGAAGAGCTATCAAATCAAGGGATATTTTTCGAAGCACTTGCCGATGAAGTGGGTAAAGATTGTGACCCGTTTGATTTACTTTGTCATGTAGCTTGGGATATGCCTCCGCTTACACGAAAAGAGCGAGCCGAGCAAGTAAAAAAACAAAATTACTTCACAAAGTACGGTGAGAAAGCAAGAATAGTTCTTGAAGCTCTTCTTGATAAATATGCCGATGAGGGAATCGTACAAATCGAACAAACTCAGATTTTGACTGTTTCACCTTTTACAAATATTGGTACACCTATAGAAATCATCAAAGCTTTTGGTGGACTTGAACAGTACAATCAAGCAATTCACGACTTAGAACAAGCACTTTACTGTGCATAAAATTAAATTATTAGGATATTAAATGGCTATTGGAACTTTGATAAAAATCATACAAGATATTATGAGAAAAGATGTGGGTGTTGATGGAGACGCTCAAAGAATTAGTCAGATTGTTTGGCTACTTTTTCTTAAAATATTTGATGACAAAGAGCAAGAATGGGAGCTAACAGTACCAAACTACAAATCACCTCTTCAAAATCGTTTCAGATGGTCAAACTGGGCAAAAAATCCAGAGGGTATCACAGGCGATGAGCTTATAGATTTTGTAAACAACGACCTATTCCCATCTCTTAAAAAACTAGCTAACACCGCTGGAGTATCAGAATACGGAAGAGTTATAGGTACAGTATTTGAAGATGCTTACAACTATATGAAATCAGGAACACTTCTAAGACAAGTTATCAACACTATAGAAGAGGATGTAGATTTTAACTCATCTACAGATAGACACCTATTTAATGATATTTATGAAAAGATTTTAGCAGACCTTCAATCGGCAGGAAATGCAGGAGAATACTACACACCAAGAGCCGTGACTCAGTTTATCGTAGATATGATAGACCCACAACTTGGGGAATCAGTAATGGATCCAGCTTGTGGTACGGGTGGATTTTTGACATGTGCCATAGACCATCTCAAAAAGCAAGTAAAAACTCCAGACGATACAAAAATATTGTCAAACTCTATTCATGGGATAGAGAAAAAACCACTTCCACATATGCTTGCTATGACAAATATGATGCTTCATGGTATCGATGTACCTACAAACATAAGACATACAAATACTTTAGGCGATAGACCATACAAAGATTATGGACCTAAAGATAGGGTAGATATCATCATTACAAATCCACCATTTGGTGGGATGGAAGAAAACGGTATAGAGTCAAACTTCCTTAAAAAGCACCAAACAAGGGAAACGGCAGACCTTTTTATGGCTCTTATTATGCACCTACTTAAGCACGACGGTGGACGAGCAGCAGTGGTACTTCCTGATGGATTTTTATTTGGTGAGGGGGTAAAAACCACTCTAAAAAGAGAGCTTCTTGAAGAGTTCAATCTTCACACGATAGTAAGACTTCCAAAAGGTGTATTTAGCCCATATACAAGTATCAATACAAATATCTTGTTTTTTGAAAAAGGTGGACCGACAAAAGAGGTGTGGTTTTTTGAGCACCCATATCCAGATGGATACAAATCATACTCAAGATCAAATCCATTAACAATAGAAGAGTTTGACCTAGAAAAAGAGTGGTGGAGTGGAAGTAGCCGTAAGGGGCGAAAAGTTACAAAAAATGCTTGGAAAGTAAGTGTAAAAGAGCTTGAAGAGAGAAACTATAACTTTGACTGTAAAAATCCTCACTTTGAAGAGATAATCCACCAAGACCCAGTGGAACTTGTGAGTGAATATGAAAATATGCAATTAGAGCTTCAGAAGGTACAAAGTCAGCTAAAATCAGAGCTAATTCAAGCATTCGAAAATACAGATAAAGCAATGGAAATTTTTTCAAATAACTTTAATGATTTTTTCTCTACTAAACAAAATATTGCTAAATTAAAACAATTAACTTTACAACTTGCTATGCAAGGCAAACTTGTATCACAAAATCCAAATGACCAACCTGCAAGTGAGCTGTTAAAAGAGATTGAAAAAGAGAAAAAAGCCAATAAAGTAAAATCACTTGAGCCTATTAAGTCAGAGTTACTTCCTTATGATTTGCCAAATGGGTGGCAATGGGTTTATCTCAATGATTTTGGTCTTTGGAAGTCTGGTTCAACACCAAGCCGTACAAATAGTGCTTATTATGGAGGAGATATTCCATGGGTAAAATCTGGAGAAGTAAAACAAGGGCTTATTAAAAATACTGAAGAAACAATTACTCAAAAAGCATTAGATGAGTGTTCTCTTGGTCTTAATCCTGTTGGTTCTGTATTGGTAGCAATGTATGGTGCTAATATTGGAGAAGTTGGAATATTAGAAGTTGAAGCTACAACAAATCAAGCGATTTGTGCATGTCAAACATTTAGTAAAATCAATAACCAGTTTTTAAAATTTTTAATCGATTCACTCAAAGGGTATTTTATCTCTCAAGGAGCTGGTGCGGCACAACCAAATATTTCAAGAGTAAAAATTATCAATTCAATAGTTCCTTTGCCACCATTTAACGAACAACAAAGAATCGTAGAAAAAATAAATCAACTTATGGCTTTATGTGATGAGCTTGAAAAACAGATAGAAAACAGCTCATCAAAACAAACACAACTACTAAATGCCATCATGTCGAATTTAGGAAAATAAAATGCGATTAAAATATGTTTTTATCAAGGAGTACAAAAATTTAAAAGATTTTGAAATAACATTTGATGGAAGTAGTTTTATCGATATATTTGTAGGTAAAAACGGCTCTGGAAAATCTAACTTTTTTGAGGCTTTGATAAAGATTTTCCATCATTTACATAAAGATGCAGAGATTTTATTTGACTATATCATTAAATATGAGATGAATGGGCAGGAAATTGAAATCAAATGGGAAAATAACCAAAGATATGTTGGTGGAAGACCTCAAGTAACTTTAGGTCAAGCTCCATTTCCAAATAATATCATAGTTTATTACTCAGGGCATAATAAACAAATATCGTATCTATTAGAACAGTATGAATCATCTTTTGGTAAGAGAATTAAAAATTCTACTGTTGATGATAGTAGATTTTTTATTAGGATTGGTCCAGAATACAAGGAGATTTTATTGTCAGTTTTATTACTGCAAAATGAAAGTAATAAAGCTAGAGAATTTTTGGTTAATCAATTAGGAATACACCGTTTAGGTATGCAAAAGCCTGGACAGAGTGACTTAACAGAACCGATATTAAAATTAGTTTTAAAGCGTCCAAAATATGCAAAAACTGATTCATTTAATATAGAGCATAATGATGAAAGTGATCAATATTGGAAAGCTGATGGGTTAGTGAAAGATTTTTTAACCAAAATATCTTTATGCAAAACCAGTACACCAGGTGGTGTGACTGTAACCGAAGGTTATTTGAGTTCAGATGATAAATATATTTTATATTTTGAAATCGAAAAAATACAAAATGAATTTAGTGGCTATACATTGAAGCAACTATTTAATCAATTTGATAATCTAAAAACTCTTGGCATGTTAGAAAGTATGTCAATTCCATTAGAACTAAACAATGGTTTGAGCGGGAATATTTTAGATTTTAGTGATGGTCAATTTCAATCTATTTATATATACACCATTATGGAGATTTTTAAAGATTTAGAGAGTGTTACTTTGCTAGATGAACCAGATGCATTTTTGCATCCAGAATGGCAATTTAAATTTTTGGAACAAGTATATGAGATAACAAACACTACTTCAAAAAACAATCATGTTTTAATGAGTAGCCATAGCGCAATTACTTTGGTAAATTATGATAATAGAAAAATTAGAATGTTTGTTTTTGAAAGTAATCAAGTTAAAAACAGAAATGTTACGAAAGATTATGCAATAAGCCAGCTCTCTTCAAATATGATTCAATACAGTGAAAATGAACAGATATTAAGTATTCTAAGAAATATAAACATTGAACAACTTCCTGTTTTATTTACAGAAGGCAGTACAGATCCTGATATAGTAAAAGTTGCTTGGCAAAAATTATATGCAGAAGAACCTATGCCCTTTATCCCAATTTATGCTTTTAATTGCGTTTATCTAAAGCAATTATTTCAAGATGAACGAATTCACAATGAGTTAAACCAAAGACCAGCATTTGCTATGTTTGATTTTGATGAAGCATACAATGAATGGAATGTTTTAAAATCTAAAACCGATACTTGGAATTTTATTGTAAATGATCCATATAAAGGCTTATGTGTTCAAAATCCTACGAAAAATTTATTTGCTTTTTTGCTTCCTGTACCTGAGATAGAAGCAATTGAAAAACAAGTTATATCTGATAAACCAAGTAAAACGCATTATGCTCATGAATCTAGAATGGGAATAGAACATCTTTTTTATACTGCACCAAATATAGATTCTTATTTTGAAATTCAACCAAAACCTGGTGGTGCTCAAATTGTTCATTTTAAAGGGGATAAAACACAATTTGCCAAAATAGCTGTCAAGGATATTGAAGCATCATATTTTGAAGTTTTTAGACCAATGTTTGAGCTTATAAAATCGAAATGTACAGGAAATTGAATATGGCAGCAAAAACAATTTTTACAGTCGGATTTCAATTGCCTACAAAAGACATTTTTCAGTATCAAAGCTTTCATTCTAACACATCACTTTTAGATGCAGATATTATTTTATTTGAGCCTAATCTAGTATATCAAGCAGATTATATTAATCCTACTTTTCAAGGGAAGCCTAGCTTATCAGAATCTAGTTCAACACAATGTATGGAAGCTATAAATCATTGGAGAGAAGAGCTGAAAATGGCTTTTGAGAGTGGTAAAACTATTATTGTATTTATGAAAACTATAGAACAAGTTTTTTACAGTACTGGACAAAAGCAATATTCAGGAACTGGTAAAAATACAAGAACGACAAATATTGTAGATATTGTAGAAAATTATAAAATGCTACCAATAGATTTTACAAATAAGAAAGTGGCAAATGGTAAAAATATGAAATTTACTCAAAATGCCAATTTTCTAAAACCTTATTGGGAGCTTGTAAAAAACTTCGCTGAGTATCAACTCTATTTTGATCATGAAAAAGTAAAACCCTTGATTCTTACAAAAAGTGGAGATAAAATAGTTGGTGGAATGTTGCAAAATGATAAGGGTGGAACAATTTTATTATTACCACCGTTAAAATTGCCAGATAATTTTATAGAAATAACTAGATGGTCTAAAGAGGCTATACAATTTGGAAAATCACTTTTAGGCCAAATTATAGCGATTGATAAGGCATTGAAAACATCCATAGAAAGTACTCCAGCTCCACAATGGCTTGAAGAAAAAGAGTTTCAGCTAGATATAGAGCAGAAATATCTAGATGAAATTAATGCATTAAATCAGCAAATAGAAGAAATAAAATCGCAAATTGAGCAAAAGCAAACTGAACTTTCTAAACATTCATTATCAAAAAAACTGTTGTATGAAAATGGTAAACCTTTAGAATATGCAATCATAGATGCGTTGCAAACGATAGGTTTCAAAGCAGAGAACTATGATGATGGAAAATCTGAATTTGATATTGTATTTGAATCTGATGAAGGAAGATTTATCGGTGAAGCTGAGGGAAAAGACAACTCGGCAATAAATGTAACTAAGTTTAGACAGTTGGAATCAAATATTCATGAAGATTTTGAGCGAGATGACGTTACAGTACATGCAAAAGGTGTGCTGTTTGGTAATCCATTTAGATTATTGCATCCAAATGAGAGAAAAGAGTTCTTTAGTCAAAAAGCTATTGATTCAGCAAAAAGAACTGGAATAGCACTTGTAAATACTCATGAACTATTTGAAGTAGTTAAGTATATCAAAAATACAGATAATCAAGACTATGCAAAGTTGGTAAGAGAATGTTTTAAAAGTATAAGTGGGGAGATTATTAAGTTTCCATTATGTGAAATTAACAAAGAATAATAATGCTACAACACATCCAATACGAGTTGATACAAGATTTATATAAAAAATTATACTTGTACAAAAACAATACTTTTGAAAAAGATCACATCTATGATTTTAAAAATAATGATGCTCAAATAGTATCGAAAATTTTAATCAAGAGCAAATTGAATTTTCAATTAGATAAAGAAACAATAAACTCATTTTTGAGTGGCAAGAGAAAAGTAAAAAACTTATCAACAAATGATGAGATTAATATACAAAGTTCAGTAACTTTAGATGAATTAGAAAATTTTTCTTTAATATGGTTTGTTAACGATAAGGCTAGAGTGCCTTATAGCTACAAAAATGAAGACAACTTAACAATTCAAAAAACTGTTAATGATTTATCTTCGCTTATTTATGGGTTAAATGATTATGAGAGAAGTGAATTACAAATCACCAAAGATGAGCTTTTACAAATTAGTAAAAGCTTTGACTCTTTGGATTATTTAGAAAGTAGATATAACAATAAATTTACTTTCAAATTCTTATATGAAGATATTAAACCTATCGGTAGTGAACTATGGAAACTTTTATATCTACAAAATAAATCGAAAAAAGAGGCCTTTGAAAAATGGCTTGATTTAATGTCTAATGCTTTTGATTACAGAGACATTATCAATTTAGATTTTGAAAATGAAAAATCAAAAAATGCTTTTTTAGACGAAATTGTTGAATATATTCTATCTTCTAAAGAACTTCAAGAACCATGGACTGATACATATAAAAAGCTTTATTTGGAAGCAACGAGACATCATCATTCTGTATATGAGCATAATCCAGCATTACCAAATGAGTTAAAGGAACTTAATCCAAATAAAAATATATTGGATGCTTTTTTATGGTGGAACAGTAAGGCTATTACAGATAGACTTTTTCCAATGGGAATCAGTATATATGAAAATTTGATTTATTTTATAGTAAAAAATGATAGTTATTTACCTGATGAAAATTTAAGTTTTTATAGAACAAAGAAATTGTTTGACAACTGTTTAAATAGACCTTTTTTAGCAGGTCAGCTTTTAACAAAATTTTTCAATGATTCTTTGATCCCTTTTTACCTAAGTAATCGTAATACTTTAGTTATAGGTATGATGCATATTTTATCAAATAATAATACTCCAAATCTTAGAACAGATACAAATGATTATATGATCCAATGGAAAAAAATAATTTGGAATCAGTCGTTAGATATTTTCTTTTCATTTTTTAAAAATTTATCAAATAAAGAAGAGGTAGCTAGAATAATATCTGAACTATTAATTTTACTTTCTGAGGATGTCTATAGCCAAAATAATAGAACTATTTCTTACTTAACAATAACGTTCGAATATCTTGAAAAAATACAAACAAGAATAGTGACAAACCAACCTAAAGAGTTTTTACTTAAGGTGATTCTTAATGAACTTATTGATAAAGCGATAGAAAAAGATTTTGGTAATAATTTCTGCTTTAGTCTACCATATGAAAAAATAAATTTATTATTATGGCTTTTGTCAAAAGTGTATCAAGAGTCTTTAGCTGTAAACAATAATTGCAAGACAACTGATTTGGCATCAAAGATAATAAACGAAGTATTAAGGCTCTATACAAGTTCTATAAACGAAGCTTTAGAATCTTCTAATGGATTGCAAGAAGATGAAAAATTATCTAGATTTAATTGGGCTTTAGTCTTAGAATTATCAACAAATAATCAAAAGAAAGCTTTTTTGGATGTAGGTAAGCAATTATTAAAAAATATTCCTATCGCAGATGATGCAATATATCCAAAACTTAAAACAATAAGAGTCCATTTAAAATTATTACTAAGCTTATATACAAGTGCCTCTATAGGTGATAAATCTGAAATTGAGAAAGCCATTTTAGAAACTGTTAAATGTTTGACTGATACGCAAAATTGGAAAAGTGATATTTTTCAGGCTTTTTTAGAGAGAGATAATAATATGATGTTTGAGTCATTTGCTCAAATTTCTAATCAATTCAGTGATAAAGGGAAAGAGGAATTTGATAGTCATGTTTTAAACAATGCTAGTACTGCGAACTTATTTAAGCTTCTAAAACATACTGCTTCAAAAAAAAGAAAAAAACAGATTATAAATGAACTTACAAAACGGCAAATTTCTGAAGAAGATTTTACTTCTATTCCCGAAATAATAGGGTGTCTCGTACTTTCTTTAAATGAAGTTGACTTACAAGATTATTCAGACTCTCTTTTATATATCTTTGAACAAAATCAAAGAGGAAATTATTATACAAAAACACTTCAAGAAATTAAATACAAATCGACTGTTGTAAAAATTTTTAATCAAAAAGTTTTAAAAAGAGACGAAAGAATTAAGAAAATTAATCAAGTTGAGAATCCATTTAATGATAAGAAAAATTTTGGCAATCCTAATCAATCTATGCAAGCAGAAGTCGATAGATATAGAAAATTCTTGATTGGACTACTTTATTTTGAAGATGAGCCACAGACTACATATAACTGTCTCAAGGCTCTTTTAGATGATTCCATTCAACCATCATACGCTAGTAATATGCTCAATGCTAGATATAAAATTATTGAAAAAAAGTTTCAACGTGATGATAAAAGATATTTAGAAGCTTATAAAAATGCTATTGAAGAGTGGGAGAATTATTCAAAATTATTTTTAAATCATATTTTAGATAAGTATGAATATTTATTGTTGCTTGAGGGATATCAAATTATAAACAATAGTGAAAAGTTTTTAAAATATTGGAAGCAAATACCTGAATATTTACAAAAAGACTTAGACGTGGTGCCAATTAGATGTAAATTTTTACAAAAAGAACGTTTATCACATATAGCACTAGAATACCTTGATGAAGTTATTCAATTTCATGGTGAACTTGATACACAAGAGCAAGCAAAGCTTGAAAATATTCGTAAAGAGTTAAATGAAAATCTTGAAGTACAGTATTTAACAAAATTTGAGCCAAAAGAGAATTTTGAAAACATAAGGTTATCTTTAAGGGATGCTCAAAATTATTGGTTAAAAATAAAAAATATGCTAGATGAGGATCATGCAAATATATTTTCACGCTCTCAAGATTCTACTTTAGATGATTTTATTTTGGAAATGATGCGTTTAATATCTTTAGAACTATTAGAGCGTAGAGAAAATATTAAAGAAAAAAATACGAAATTATATATTGAAGATATGATTAATGACTGGGTAACTTCATTAATAAATCAACGAATGGATTTTATTCAATGGAGTGCTAGGGATCAATCAAGAGGTGGTAAATCAGCAAGTAGTAATGCAAATAGAAAAGGTTCTGGAGAAAGAGATATTATAGTATCTAATCAATCAAAAAATGATCTTTTTTTAATAGAGGCTTTTCGATTATTTGGGTGCACAAAACAGACTATCAAAACACATATGGATAAATTAGATGGATACAATGCCAAAGGGTGTAGAGTGTTAATTGTTTTGGTTTATTGCAAAGTGAATGATTTCCCAAAACTATGTAGTGATTATAAAGATTATTTAGCACAACAACAATACAAAAATTTTGATCCAATTGATTTATATACACACTCTTTTTTAGATGTTGATTCTAGAGAACTTAGGCTCAAAATTTTTAAAGAAATAAGAAAGAAAAATCAAAATGATATAGTTTTATATCATCTATTATGTGATTTTAATTGAGCTGAAACAAAAACTTATAAAAGGCTGTCAATAACGGTATTGACACTCAAAAAGAATTAAAGAAATTTAGATTTTTCAAGACATAAATTTAAGTAAAATCTAAAAAAATATACTTTAAAATTTCAATACTGGTGATACATAGTGATCATCAGTAACACGAGCTGATAAAGCTAGTGTACTCATGACATAAGGATTTTTGATGGGTTGCCTTTTGTCATCATGATATTTAAGATGTATTGAATGTAAAAGTAAATCAAAATACTAGTTAGATTTGCTAAATGGATAGATAAACAGTGCACTGTTAATATGTAATTATGAAATGCAAACAGTATGGATCGCTGATGAATGATCCACCTTTGATTTAAGCAAAGGTTCAGTCCTAACCCATCAGCTTAATCAAAGTGCCTAAAATGTAGAGATGGAAAGTATGGAAATTAGTAACTAGTTTTTCAGCTCCTTTAAAGTCAAAGGAGTAAAAATGAATAATCTAAGCCATACGTTATATCTAGACTATGGGTACATGTTAACTAAGAAAGATTTAGCCGAAGTGCTTGGAGTAAGTCTTTCTACTGTTAACAGAAGACTATCTTTGGGAGGTGATACTTTACCACCCTATCAAAAAGTAGGGCGACAGTATCGTTTTCCAGTTCGTGGTGTTGCAGAGTATATCGAAAATACTATGAACAAAGAAAAAGGTTTTGCTTCATGAGTCAGTTAGAAAACTGGCTCAAGGCAGAGCCTATTATTAAAAATACAACACCTATTTTATCAAAAGTTCCATCAAGTTTAGTAAAGTTAATACAGATTGCAGATAAAAAAACGTTTGTTTCAACGGATGTTTTAGCTATTACCTCATTGAGTGTTTTAGCACCTCTTTGCAATGGTATCAAACTTTTTCGAAATCTTGATGATATAGATGGAGATAGAGTAGTTGTATATGTTGCTTCATTTTTTAGAAGTGGAGGTGGGAAAACAAGTGCAGTAAATCTTTTAAAAGATGCTTTTTTAGGTTGGCTAGATGAGTATTATGCTAAAAAATATGAGACAAATGAAAAGTTAAAAGAAGAGCTTGAAAAAGAGTTAGAAGTTTGTAAAGATATTCAAGAAAAAAAGCTTCTAATTAAAAAGCTCAATGCTTTAAAAAATGGTGTAGATGTCTTTATACCCAATGCAACAGAAGCAGGATTAAAGGAGAGTCTAAAAAATGGCTCTACTCCCTTAATTACCCTAGATAATCTGGGCAAAATGATTGCTATTTCAAAAAGAAATGAGCATGTGGGACAACTTCTTAAAATGGTTGATGAGATATTTGACAGTGCAAACTGTTTAACCAATAGAACAGTTTCACAAGGTAGAACTCAAAATATCAAAATAGGTGGTTTGGGACTTTATGCTGCATCTACATTGGGAAACTCTGGCTTATCGTCAAGAATGATTCAAGAAGGTCTTGAAGATGGACTTTTAAATCGATTTTTGATTGTATTTCAGCAAGAGATTAATAAAAATATACCTTTTGAAAAGTATTTGAGTAAAGAAGAGCTAAAAGAGTTTGTTGTTTTTGCTAAAAAATTCTATGTTTACGCCTCTAAACATAATTTACTTTTAAGTGAAGAGGCAAAGCAAGAAGCTATAAAGTTTAATACAAAAATCAGCAAAGAGTTTCGAACAAAATACTCCATAGGGGATGAAACATCTGGATTTAGCTCAAGAAGTATTACAATGCTTTACAGAATTGCTATCATCTTTCATATAGCTCAAAACTGTTTCAGTGAGTCTCATGAAAATATTGAAGCTATACTAGATAAAACAATGAGTTTTGATAGAGAAGTAGTTTTAATATCAAAAGAGACAATGCAATGTGCAATTGATTTTTTGGACTATGTAAAGAAGGAGCATACATTTAAGATATTAGATGTTGCAAATCAAAATAGTAAAAAATCTACCCCGCAAAAAGTTTTTGAAGCGATTCAAAGATTATGTGATAAAAACAGGCGTTGTACGATTCGAGAAATTACACAATCTTCAAAAGTAACTCAAAAAGATGGATTACTACAGATACTTGATGACCTAGTTTCGATTGAAAAAATAAAAAAAGAGAGTGAATATTACACTCTCTAAGTCAACAATCAACAAATGCTCAAAAGCCTTTAAATTTCGCTTTTGAGTGTTTCTTTGCATGTTTTCAACAGTTTCAACATTTAAAGTGTTGAAATTTGTTGATTACCTTCTTTCAACACACTACTTCCTTTAATATGAAGATAAATTAAAATGTTGAATGTTGAAAATACTAAGGGTATATTTAATTCAAAAAATACACGAATCAAGGTATAATATACCCAAATTTATCCATAAGGGTAGATTTTGGGTAGTTTTTGACTATCTAAGAAAATTTATAAAATTTGAAAAGCCTTTAATATAGGGGTTTTTAAGGGAAAAATAAAATATGATTTTAATGATTGATAATTATGATTCTTTTACTTATAATATAGTTCAATATTGTAAAGAATTAGGTGCAAATTTAAAAATTATAAGAAATGATGAGCTAAGTGTTGAAGAGATAAAAAAACTAAATCCAGAAAAAATTATTATTTCTCCTGGTCCTGCTACTCCTGATGATGCTGGAGTATGCTTAGAAGTAATTGAAAAATTTGCTGATACTACTCCTATTTTTGGAATATGTTTAGGACATCAAAGTATTGCACAAGTATTTGGTGCAAATGTGATAAAAGCAAAAAATATGATGCATGGAAAAACATCAAAAATAAAAAAGTGCTTTGATACACCTATTTTTAAAAATATACCAAATGAGTTTACTCAGACAAGGTATCACTCTTTAACAGTTGATAAAAATAGTATTACAGAAGATATTATACCTACATCATATAGTTTAGATGATGAAGAGATTATGTCATTACAAATAAAAGATAAAAAAATTTATGGAGTACAATTTCATCCAGAATCTATAATGAGTGAATATGGATATGAGATGATTGATAATTTTCTAAAATTATGATAGATACAACTAATCAATACAATAAAATTGTTTATACAACCTTAATAGTCACTACAATTGTATTGATTTTTGTATCAAATACTTTAAGTATTTCTTATAAAGAGGCTTTGAATTTTTTTGAAAATAACTCTTTATTATCTCTTTTGACCAATGTATCAACTTCAATTTTTGGACAAAATGATATAGCATTAAGGTTACCTTTTATCACATTTTATTTTTCAAGTGTTATTTTAATCTACTTAAATACAAAAACATATTTTAAATATCAAAGTGATAGGGTGGCATCAACTATAATTTTTATGTTTTTACCAGGAGTTTTAAGTGCTTCTCTTTTAGTTAATAGTGCAATTGTAGTAACTTTTTGTACACTTTTTTATATATATTATTATCAAAAAACACAAAAACATAATTATGTTTTTTTAATTGCGTTTTTATTTGTTGATAATTCATTTGCAATATTTTTCTTAGCAATATTTTTTTATTCATTAAGTAAAAGAGATAATCTAATGATTTATGTAAGTTTGATTTTATTTGGATTATCTATGGGAGTGTATGGGTTTGAAAGTACTGGAAAACCTAAAGGTTTTTTTATTGATACCTTTGCTATTTATGCTTCTATTTTTTCTCCTTTTTTATTTTTATACTTTTTTTATTCACTTTATAGAATGGGAATAAAAAAGCAAACTTCTTTTATTTGGTATATAAGTGCAACTGCTTTAATATTTTCTATTGTATTTTCTTTTAGACAAAAAATTTATATTGAAGATTATGCACCTTACGTTGTTATTGCTATTCCTTTAATGTTAAAATTATTTATGCATTCATATAGAGTTAGATTAAAGCAATTTAGAAAGAAACACTTCTATTTTGCACTTTTAGTTCTAATAACATTATCTTTGAATATTTTTATTACCATTTTTAATAAACCTTTATATTTAGTTTTAGATAATCCAAAAAAACATTTTGTATATAAATATCATTTAGTAAAAGAGTTAAGTGAAAAATTAAAAGAACTAAATATAAATCACATATCATCAAATGATGAAGAGTTATTATTAAGACTTAGATTTTATAAAGTATATGAAGGTGATAAATATTTTATATCATTAAAAAAACTTGATAATTACGATATTAAAATCCCAATTGTATATTATGGAGTTGAAGTTGCAACTGCATATATAAATAAAGAAGATGAATAAAAAATCATTCTCTTTATTAGAGCTTATATTTATACTTACTTTAATAACAATAATTACTGCTTCTTTTTATTCTAATACTTCCTTTGAAAAATTGAAAGATAATAATATTGATACTGCAACAAATCGTTTAGTGTTATATTTAAAACAGACACGATATCAAGCTTTATTGGATGATAAAAAAGAGTTAGATGAACAAAAATGGCATAAAAAAAGATGGACATTGAAATTTTTTGAGTGTGATAAAAGTATTGGTGGAATATATTATGTAATATATAGTGATGAAAATCTAAAAGGTCATCCAAATAAAAGTGAGAGTTTAAAAGATGCATTATCAAATAAATATATTTATAGTTCAAATAGCTGTGTGAATAGTTATGATACATCAAAATATGTTTTGTTAACAAAAGTATTTGGAATACAAAAAGTAGATGTTAGTTGCAAAATGGATTCTTCTTTAGGAAAAATATCTTTTGGAAGTGATGGATGGGTTTATAAAAAGTTGAGTACAAATGAAAATGAACACTATAAATATAGATTAACAAAGCCTTGCATTATAAAACTTATAGATAAATATAATAATAAAAGAGAAATTGTAATAGAACATGAAAGTGGATATATCTATAAAATATAGAGAAAAAATAAAAAAAGAGGTAAAAAGCAGAAAAATTCAAAAATTTAAGCTGTAGTTAAGGGTAAAGGGTTGACAAGATAGATAAATTTGTCTATAATTCCCGTCCAAATTCGCTGAGGCTAAAAAGAGAAGCAAGAGAGAGGATTT
>NZ_NXIF01000027.1 GCF_002837275.1 Malaciobacter halophilus
GAAAAAGAAAAACAAAAACCAGAGTATAAGATTATTACTAAATCAAAATTAGTAAAAGAAAATACTAAAGATATTGAAAAAAAAGATAGCATTGATAAAACAAAAAAGAGTCTAAATCAACAAACTAATAAAACAACTAATAGAAAATTAAATGATTTTGAAAGTATGTTTTTAGAAGTTCCAAAGAGTTATTATACAATTAATTTAGCTACAATTCATACAGTTAAAAAAGCAAAAGAGTTTACTTTAAAGTATGCAATTGAAGATAGTAGTTTTGCTTTTGAATTTGGGTATGATAATTTAGCTAAAGTTATGTATGGGGTTTTTGAAACATATGAACAAGCACAAAATGCTCTTAAAAATTTACCTTTGCAGTTAAGAAAAAACTCTCCTTATATAGAAAAAATTGGTAAAAAACAAAAACTTTATAAAAAATATCATCAAACCTCTTTTGAAAAAACAGGAGAGAATAGATGAAAACTTTAAAAAAGAATATATTAAATAAAGACTCTTATATAATTGCAAAAAATATAACAGTTGTTATTATTACGTTTATTGTTCTTTTCTCTTTAACTTTTTATATAATTTTTACAGATTTCAAAAATGAATTAATAAAAGAAGCAAAAATCAAATATGATTTACAAACTACAAGTCACTCTTTACAAATAAAGTCAATGATATTAAATCATGATATGAAAAGTTTAAATAAAAATTTAAATGAGATAATCTCAACAAATAGCTTTAAAACAATCAAGTTAAGTTTTAATGAACTTATTTTTAATAAAGAAGCTTTATTAAACAATACTCCAAATTTTAGTGATATAAAAGCAACTATTAGTGATGTGGCTATTGATATTAGATATGGAAGTATAAAAAAGTTAAGTGATAGTTATTTTTATTTTGTACCTTCTTCTTTTTTTAATAAAGATGATTTTATTAGTATTAGGTATCAAGCTTATAAAAATAATGAAATTAAAAATCTTTTTGCAAGTTTTGAGTTTAAAGATATTATTAAAGAGCAAACTTTATCAAAACAAAGAGTAAACTTTCCTTTTTGGTTAGAGTATATTTTTGATTATGATTTTAAAAATAGAAAAAAAGAGTTGTTCTTTAAAGATAAAAAAATTTTAACAATTGATTATATTCTTGATACTTATAATATAAAATATGAAGTTTATAGTTTTACTAAAAATCTATTTTTATACGCATTTTTTATGTTTTTCCCTGTATTAGTCTTTTTTAGATTTTATAACTATTATGTATTTAAAAGGTATGTAACAAAACCAATTCATAAACTAAATAGTTTACTTGATGATATTTTACAAAATAAGTTTCATAGAATAAAAGCAAAAGAGTTTGATGGAACCCAAGAGTTAAAGCAGATGGTTCAAAAAGTTTCGGAACTTTCAAATAAATTGGCTTCTAATGTAAATGAATTAAATATTAGTAAAGAGACACTTGAAAGAAAGAAATCAACGGATACTTTAACAGGTTTAGAAAATCAAAAGATTTTTGAACAAGATATTAAAGCTATGTTTGTTTCTTCAATATCTGGATATGTAATAATTCTAAGATTACCAACATTAAAAGAGTTTTCTTCTTTAAATGGAAGTAATACAACAGATACTTTTATTGAAAACTTTGTAGGTATTGTAAAAAATATAATTTATAGATTTAGTAAAATAGATGTTACTATGTATAGATTTTATGGTTCAGAGTTTGCAATTATAGCAAAAAGATTTGATAATATTAAAGCTAATCAAATGTGTGAAGCAATAATTAATACAACATTAAAAGAGTTGTCACAAAAATATAAATTACCAAATAATCTTTTAACTATTGCTGGAACACCATTTGATTTGTATGGTACTTTAAACTCTATTTTAAGTTCTGTAAATGAAGCTTATGAAGTTGCAAAGAAAAATCCAAATAGTTATCACTTGATTACAGAAGAACAAATTGAACATAATTATGCAACATTAGAAAAAGTTGTTTCTACTATTATTCATGATGCAAATTTTGATGTTGATTATGCTTCAAATAGTTATAGTTTTGATGATGAAAAGCTTGTTATGCAAGAAGTTTCACCAATTATTTATGATAACAATCAGCAAAAATTACCTATTGGTTCTTTTGTTTCAATAGCAGAAAAATTAAATGAGATAATTACTTTTGATAAATTAGTTATACAAAAAGTAATTGAGTATTTAAAATATTCAAAAGCAAAGCATGAAATTGCTATTAATTTAGCTGTGGATACTATTGCAAATAAAGAGTTTAATAGATGGCTTGAAGAGATTTTAAATGCAAATAAAGATTTAAAAAAGAAAATAGTTTTTAGTATTACTTCTTATACAGCATCTTTACATAAACATAAATTTAAAAAATTTGTAAAACATGTAAATGAGTTAGAATCAAAAGTTTTATTGAAAAGGTATAATACAAATGATTATCCTTTAGAAGAGTTAGAGAATATAAAAGTTGATTATTTAAGGATTGACAAAGAGTATACTACAAATCTTTCAAATGATAAAATTAAACGTCATAAGGTAAAAAATATTTTGATTTTTGCTCAATTAAATGATATGGAAATTTTAACAGATAGAGTAAAATCTGATAATGATTATGCTCTTTTAAAAAGGCTTGGTGTTTATGCTACAAGTAGGTAAAGGAAGAGTTTTGAGAATATTTATTGTTTTGATTTTTATGGTTTTTTTTGCTGGTTGTACTACAAATACTCTATCTTTAGAAAAACAAAATAGTTTACAAACTATTAAATATTCAAAAAAAGAGTTTGACAATATCTCTAAAGATGCAGTTTTAGAAGCTATTAAAAAAAGTTTTGCTTTAAGTAATAAAGAAAAACAGTTTCAAATAAATTCATATAGAAATCATATATTAATTCAAAGAATAACTCTTAATTATTTTATGTTTTCATCAGTAATAAAAGTTGAAAACTGGTTATTTGAATTGGAACAAAAAGAGAATAAAACTTTTGTTAAATTATCAATTTATAAACAAGATAGATTTGATGAAAACAAAAAAATCTATTATGAAAAAAAGTATCATGATATTCTTTGGAGTAGAATAGAAAATTTACTTGGATTAAATAAAAAATGGCTCTCTTGTAGAGGTTATATTTGTTCTATATTTAGTTCAAATGAACCTTCAAAGGATGATTATATAAAAGATGTTTTAATTTCACAAAGAAAAGCAAAATTGCAAGCAATAATACAAAAGAAAATAGAAGCAAAAAAAGCAAAAATAAAAGAAGATATTTTAAAAGAGTATGAGGCTTTTTTAGATTTTGAAGAAAAAGATGAAGAGATTAAAAAACAAGATGAAGAGTCTATAAAAATAAAAAATGAGTTTGATAAACTAATTTTTAATGACTCTAAAAGTTTGAAAAAACAGAAGCAAAGTGATACAATAGATAAAAAGCTTGATAAGATAGATACTAAAAATAGGATTTAAAATGAGACAGATTCTTTTATTTATATTTATGTCTATTTTTTTGTATGCATCTGTTTTTGATGAAGCAATCAAAGATTTAAAAGATAAAAAGTTTTTAAGTGCATATGAAAAGTTTAGTCAAGTGGCATTAAATGAAAAGAATCCTATTGCTCAGTACAATGTTGCTTTAATGAACTATAAAGGTTTAGGTGTACCTGTAAATAAACAACTAGCTTTTCAATGGTATGAAATGGCTGCAAATAATGGTAATAAACAAGCACAAAACAATCTTGCACATATGTATTATTTGGGTGATGTAGTAAAAAAAGATAAACAAAAAGCTATTTTTTGGTATGAAAAAAGTGCAAATCAAAATTATGCTCTTGCACAATTAAACTTAGCAATGATATATGAAAAAAATCATACAAAACAGAGTTTACAAAAAGCTTTTGCTTGGTATAAAAAAGCTGCTTTAAATGGTGTGATTTTTGCACAAAATAATTTGGGAAAACTTTACTATTTTGGTCAAGGAACAAAAAAAGATTTACAAAAAGCTTTTTATTGGTTTAAAAAGAGTGCTTTAAGTGGAAATGAGTTAGCTCAAATTAATTTAGCTATGATGTATTATAGTGCAGATTATGTAAAAAGAGATTATGAAAAAGCAAGATTTTGGTTTGAAAAAAGTGCAAAACAGGGAAATAAAACTGCAATTATAAAACTTGCAGATTTATATAGAAAAGATACAAAAATTAAACAAGATTACAAAAAGGCTTTTTATTGGTATGAAATTGCAGTTAAAAATTATGAAAGTTTAAAAGCTATGTATTATCTAGGATATTTTTATTATAATGGTTTGGGTGTACAAAAAGATAGACAAAAAGCTAAATATTGGATACAAAAGGCTGCTTCTAAAGGACATGAACGTTCTAAAAATTTTCTAAAGATTCATAATTTAAAATAACTAAGTATTTTTACTTAGTCATTTTTTGGCATATTTCAGTCTTCATTCCTTCATGAAAACTACAATTTAAACCACACTTATAAGTGGCTTTATTTGAGATATTTAACTCTTCTATTTTATTTATAGAAGCTTGTTTGCACTCTTCTAAACTATTATAAACTCCATTTTTCATACTTCTTTTAATATGGTTTTTATCTGGGTAAATCCAAGATGTCCATTGTTGTTTTTGATTGTTATTTGAACAAGCATTTAAAAACAGTAGTATTGAACCTAAAATTAATAGATTTTTTATCATTTTGCTCTCTTTTGATTTTAGTTTAATTGATTTTATTATAAAAGCTATTAAATCAACTAGAATAGTTTACGATTATTCTACTATTTTTATGTTATTATTACTTTTCAAAACAAAAAAAGAGAGTTAAAATGAAAATAGTTATTTCACTTTTATTAGCATGTACTATTATTTTTGCAAAAACAGATTATTCAGAGATGAGTACTCAAGAATTAATTGCAATAATGGGTTATGTAAAAAGTAGTGAGAAAAATGAGTTTATTAAAGAGCTTAAAAGTAGAGTACCAACTATGAGTCCTCAAGAAAGAAAAGCTTATATTAAAAATAAAAAGAAGTTAAATAAATAGTATGAAACAGAAATTACTTTTATTAGAAGATGATATAACACTTAGTGAAACAATTGTTGAGTATTTACAAGATAAAGATTTTGAAGTTATACAAGCTTTTGATGGAGAAGAGGCATTAAGTTGTGCATATGAAACAAAGTTTGATTTGTTATTACTTGATGTTAATGTTCCTTTATTAAGTGGATTTGAAGTATTAAAACAAATTAGACAAAATCAAGATAAAACACCTGCAATATTTATAACTTCATTAAACTCTATGAACTCTTTGGAAGAGGGATTTAATAGTGGCTGTGATGATTATATTAGAAAACCTTTTGCTTTAAAAGAGCTTTTATTAAGAGTAAAAACTATATTAAAAAGAGAGTATTTAAATAAAGAAGAGATTATAAAAATTGATGAACAATTAAGTTTTAATTTAAGCTCTTATGAGTTAAAAAATAGAAATGAAAAGATAAATTTAAATAATAAAGAGTTAAAACTTTTAAAACTTTTTTTATTGAATCAAAATGAACTTTTAAGTCATGAAAAAATTTATGATTATGTTTGGGATTATGAAGAGGAAGCTAGTGATACTTCACTTAGAACATATATTAAAAATCTTAGAAAAATAGTAGGGAAAGATAGAATTGTTAGTCTTAAAAAACTTGGATATAGATTTAATTCGTAGTGAAAAAAAGACTCTTTTAGGTTTTTTTTTACTTTATACTATACTTTGTATAGTTATTTTAACTTTTATATCATATTTATATTACTCTTTTCAAAAAGATTTAATGCTTCAAGAACAAAGAGTAAAACTACAAGAGTATTCAAATGATTTTGCATTTAGATTAAAAGATTTGCATATTAATTTTGATAAGTACAAATATTATCCAAGAGATGAGAAGTTTAATTCCGCAATTTTTGATAGTTCTAAAAAGCAGATATTCTCTACACTACAAGCAAAAAATGTAAATTTAAATAAAGTAATATATTTAGTTGACAATAAAATACACTTTGTTACACAACCTGAATCTTATTATCTTGGAACAAAATATATAGTAATTGAAATTTCAGAAGATAAATCATGGCTTGAAAACGTTTATGGTTTTTTAATCTCTTTTGTATCTGTTTCTTTATTTATTATGTTGATTTTAGGTTATTTTTTATTAAATCTTTTTTTAAAACCAATGAAAGATGCTTTATATTTACTAGATAGATTTATAAAAGATACTACCCATGAACTAAATACTCCTGTTAGTACAGTTGTTACAAATATTGAAATGATTGATAAAAATAGTTTAGATGAAAAATTAAGAAGAAAAATAAATAGAGTAGATATTGCAGCAAAAACTATTTCAAATATTTATGATGATTTAACATATCTTACATTAAATAATAAGATTATATCAGATAATAAAAAAGTAAATTTATCTAAATTGGTAGAACAAAGAGTAGAGTATTTTCATACTTTAGCAAGTGTTAAAAAAATAGATTTTGTTGTAAATATTAAAAATAGTATTTCTATTTTTATAGATGAAAAAAAGTTATCAAAATTGATTGATAATCTATTATCAAATGCAATAAAATATAATAAACTTTATGGTGTTATAAAAGTTAGTTTAGATGATAATAGTTTAATTATTGAAGATAGTGGAAAAGGTATGAGTAAAGAGCAACTTAATAATCTTTTTATAAGATATAAAAGATTTGATAAAAGTGTAGGTGGTTTTGGTATAGGTCTTAGTATTGTATCTATGATAGCAAAAGAGTACGATTTAAGAGTTGACTTTCAATCTAAACTTGACAAAGGAACAAAGGTAATAGTTACATGGGAAAATTAATTTTATCTTTATTTGTTTTATCTATTTTTTTAAATGCAAGTAATATATATGAAAAGAATTGCGTGACTTGCCATAAAAAGCTTCCTGTAACAATAGATAAATATTTTTATAGATATTTATTAAAATATAGTTCTAAACAAGATGTACAAGATGCAATGTTAAAATATATACTTAATCCTTCAAAAGATAAAACAGTTATGCCAGAAGCATTTATATTAAGATTTGGCATAAAAAAACCTACAACTTTATCAAATAAGCAACTTGAAGAGGCTATAGAAATATATTGGGAAAAATATAAAGTTTTTGGAAAATTAAAATAGTTTATATCTTTTCACAATCAATCCACAATTAGATTTTATACTTACAATATAAAAATTAAGGAGTATAAAATGACTACTACAAAAAAAATCTTAGTTTCAATGGTAATTTTAGGTACAACTTCACTTTTTGCAAATAGTGCAGAGGTTTTATACAAAGCTTGTGCTACTTGTCATGGTGCAAATGGTGAGAAACCAGCTTTAGGGAAAAGCAAGGTTTTAAAAGGTTGGGATTCTAAAAGAGTTCAAGACGCCTTAAAAGGTTATAAAGATGGAACTTATGGTGGAGTAATGAAAGGTGTAATGAAAGGACAAGTTACAAGATTAAGTGATGCTGATATTAAATTATTAGGTGATTATATCGCTTCATTTAAATAAAGTAGGGCTTTAATAAGCTCTACATCTTAGAAGGATAGTTTATGAAAAGAGTAATTGTTTTATTAGTTTTATTTTCAAATATAGTTTTTGCAAAATCTTTACAATCATCAGATTTTGTCAATGTAACTAAAAGTGTACCAATTTATAAGAATGTAACTATAAAAAAACCAATTCAAGAGTGTTATGAACAAAGTTATAATCAAAAAGTAAATATCGAATCTGAATATGATAATAATTCAATAGGTTTAGATACTATTATTGGGGCAACTGCTGGAGTAGTTATAGGAAATCAAATAGGAAAAGGCAATGGAAAAATAGCTGCACAAATTGTTGGTGGTTTACTTGGTGGAAAAGTTGCAAATGAAATAAGGAATACAAGTTCAGATGATTATTATTACGAAACTAAAACTAGAACGAAGTGTATTACAAAATATAAAACAGTAAAAAATAAGAAAGTTATAAAAGCATATAAAAACTATTTTATTTTAGATGGTCAAGAGTATTTTAAAATTACTAAAAAAGCAAAAAGTAGAATTAAAATTACTAAAACAATAACTTACTAAACACTTGAAACTTCAAGTGTTTAAGTAAGGAGTCTAAGAACTGATTGTTGTGTTATATTAAATTGTGATTGTGTATAAGCTCCAACTTGTGATAAAACATTTGATTTATCAAAGTTTGTAACTTCTTGAGCAATATTTGCAGCTGTAAGTTCAGCTTGTGCTGCTCTTGTTTGTATCTCTTGAGAGATTATATTTTTTCCTGTACTAGCAAGTTGGTTTTGTGTTGTTCCTAAATCAGCTCTGTAATTATTTAAAGTACCAATAGCATCATCTACTTTTGATAGATACTCTCTTGCATCTTGTGAAGTAAAAGTTGTTCCATCTTCTGTAAGTAAGTCATTAAGTCCTACACCTACACTATTTGATTGAATTGATGTGCTATCAATTGTATTTGAAGATTCTGTACCTATTTGATAAGCTTGTGATGTTGTAGCATCTTGATTTGTAGAAGAGGCTTGCAATAATGACTCTGAATTATAGTTTGTACTACTTGCTATTGCATCAAAACCTTTTAATGAGTTTTGAATATCTTGTAATAAAGCTTCTCTTCCTTCTTGTGAAGTTGTATCAGTTGAAGCTTGTAGTAGTTTCTCTTTTATATTATCTAAAATTTTAGATTGTTCAGATATTGCAGAATCAGCTATTTGTACAGATGCAATAGCACTATTTGTATTTTCTAAAGCTTGAGTATATCCATTTGCTTCTGTTCTTAAATTATCAGCAATAGATAAGGCTGAAGCATTATCAGAGGCTTTATTAAGTTCTAGACCAGTAGCTATTCTTTCTAAACTTCTATTTTGGTCTACATAAGGGCTTTGATACTGTGGAATATTATTATTTATTTCCATAACAAACTCCTTTTTGCATATATACAAATTGTATAGCAAAAAGGATTAAAGTAAATTTAAGTTATTTAAGTAGTTTCGTTTGGTTCTTGAGTATATTTTTTTATTAATGAAATAAATTTTTTATTATCATTTAGACCATCAAACTCTTCTTCATTCTCTATTTCTTCCATATATTGTTCATTAAGTTTAAGAGCTTTTTCTAAATCATTAATTGCAAAATCATTATATCCTAAAACAGCATGTGCTTTTGCTCTTTGATAAAAAGCATTTGGATAATCATCATCTATTTTTAATGCTTGGTTTGCAAGATGTAGTGCCCAGTTTGCTTCACTTAATTCTAAAGCTGCTTCTGCTTTATATGTTAAAGCTTCAGGGTCATTTGGTCTTAAATTTAATACATCATCATAAATTTCAATTTTACCACTTGCTGTTGTTTCTTGTGCAGCTCTAATCCATAAGGATTGAATAGTATTTGTTTTTTCAATCTCTTTTTGATTTTGAAGTACTTGCTTAGAACGTTTATCTAAATCTTTTTCAATTAAACTCATTCTTTTTTCATAATCATCAATTACTTTAGATACTTTTTCATCTACTATATTTCTAATTTTTTGATTTATATCTCTTATTGAGTTTAATCCAATAACTACCAAAAGAGAAGTAGCAGCAGCAATAATATAAAAAATATTATTTATAGTAGAAGTAGCGTAGTTTATGGCATTAGTAGATATTTCTACTTCCTTTTCTGCTAACCTTTGATAAAGCTCTACTTTTAGTTTTTTATTCTCTTCTCTTAGTTTTCTTAAATCATTTAGTATATAGTTTTCAACAAAAGGTGTATATAAAGGTTTTTCTAATTTATCTAACCTTTTTTGAACTTTTGTTTGTTCCTTCTTTGTCAACTCTTGAGCGCTTAGAGTTGACAAGAAGATAATTGGTACTAAAAGTAGTAGCAATCTTACCATTTAAATCTCCTATATTAACAAATACAATTATTCTCTTTTGCTAATAACTTATCATATAATGTCTCCAATGCAATATCAGAGATATTTTGAGCTACTCCTATATGAAATGAGATTTTAGATGGACTCATATCAAACATCTCAAATGCGATGTTATTCTCTTTAAGTGCAGCAATTGCATCTACAATAGTAAATGAATCCTCTTTTAATCCAATCCCAACAAGAGTAATAACAGATAAAGAGTAAGTAACAAATATATTATCTGGTTTTAATCTTTTATCTATCTCTCTTCTTAAGTTATTAATATTACCTTTTAGGTCTTCTTGCTCTACTAATATAGCTAAATCATCCTTATCAGTCGGATAATGATAAGTATTTATATGAAATTCTCCAAAGATTTTTAGTAGCTCAGCTGTAAAACCTATCTCTTCACCTAACATATCTTTTTGAATATGAATTGAAGCCATATTATCAAGCTTAGCTACTCCTACAAGTTTTTCCATAGGTACTCTTTCACTTAAAATTAGAGTTCCTTTATTTGTAGGATTATTAGTATTTCTTACTCTAATTGGAATTTTACTTTTTTTACAATTTAACATTGCATTAAAGTGAAATACGTTAAATCCTTTTGAACTAAGAAGTCTTAACTCTTTAAAAGTTAATCTTGGGATAACTTTTGCATCAGGAATAACTCTTGGGTCAACTTCATATACTCCATTTGTATCTGTCCAGTTTTCATACATATCAGCATCAAGAGCATAAGCTAATTCACCACCAGTAAGGTCACTTCCTCCTCTACTCATAACTGATATTTCACCTTTTGGTGTAACTCCATAAAAACCTGGAACTATAACTTTTTCATCATCTTTTAGTGTAAAATGCTTTTTAATATTATCATATGTTTGAGGTTGAACTTTTCCATCAGTATATTCATTATCTAATATAAAACCAAAATCTTCAGGAAGCATAAGTTTAATATTTAAACCAACTTTTTTCATATAATCAGCAATAATTTTTGCATTATAGTGCTCACCTCTTGATAGAAAAAAAGCTTGTTTTTTATCATCTTTTAAATCACAACTAGTTAAATCTTTTTTTAAAGCATCAAGTATTTTTTTCTTTTGGATACTCAAATCATCACAAAGTTTTTCATATTTTTTCATAATTGCATCGAAACTATTTTTTGTACTAATTTCAATCTTTTGCTCTAAAAAGTGAGAACCTTCAGTTGCAAGATTTAAAAGATGATCTGTAATTTTTTCATCATACTCTTCATCTCTACCTGGTGCTGAAACTACAATAACTTGTCTTTTTTCATCTCTTTTAACTATATCTACTATTTTTTTTATTTGAGTGGAGTTCTTTACCGAACTTCCACCAAATTTACATACTTTCATTATCTCTTTCCCTTAGTATAATTATTTTAAAGGTGTAAAATCTTTTAAGCATAAAAATTCTGCTCTATTTTTTTTCGCTCCAAAAGGTTTTACAGGTCTATTTTGGGTTGAATTATATACAAAAAATGAGTTTGTTCTACTATATGGCGACATGTTGTCACAGCTACCATGTAAAACATTACCGTCATGTATTACAAGAGTTCCAGCCTTACCAAAAGCTCCTGTTAATTCGCCTGTTTTCATAATCTGTTCAATTGCATTTGCACTAGGTACACCATACATTTGATTTCTCAAAGAGTTTTTATAGTTGTCATCTGGAGTAAATCCCTTACATGAAATATACTTTTTATGACTTCCTTTTATCAAAAAAAGAGGTCCGTTAAACTCTGTATTATCAGTAAGCATAATCCAAGCAGTTAAGCATCTACAGTTTGGCAAGCCATCTTCTGTGTGCCAAGTTTCAAAATCACTATGCCAAGGAAAAGCTTTACCTTTATATGCAGGTTTAATGTTTACTCTACTATGATGTATATAAACGTCACTTCCTAAAAGTTGTCTAACTTTATCTAAAATTCTTGAGTCTTTTGATACTTTATCAAAAACTTTACTAAATAGATGTTGGTTAAAAATTGTTCTTAACTCATTACTATTTGGTTCTTTAATAAACTCTTCGTTTTTTTGAAGTGTTTTATCTTTAGAAAGTCTTATTAACTCTTCTTTTAATTTTTCTACTTCTTCTTTTGAAAAAAGGTCTGGAAAAAGGATGAATCCATTTTTCTCATAACTTTGTAACTCCTCTTCACTTAATGAATGAGTGCCAACTTTTTCTTTACTAAAAACTGTCTTATCAATTCTATTAATTATTTCTTCTTTTTCTATTCTAGATGGATAAAGGTCAATTATTTGTTTAGTTCTAGATGGATATAAATCCGTCATTTCTCCTCCTATACTTAAAGTTTAATCTCTTTTTTCTTTTTATCTGAAAAAACTAAAATGAGTTTTTTTTCATTTTTAAGAATTTTTAAGATACGAAAAACTTCTATTTTTTCAAAGTTTTCAAAATAAGTATTAATTGTTTCTTGCAAACTATTTACTTCAAGACTTTTATCAAATTCAAGAATCAATGATTTATCATTAAGAATTATCTTTTGATTTGAAGGCACAAAAGATTTTTCAATTAAAAAATTGAAAAAATCTTTTTTTTGCTCTTTGTTCGTATTATCTAAGTAGTTTTTGATATAAAGAAAGTGCATCTTAATCCTCTAAAGGATAAACTCCATTTTCATCATGGTTTTCAGTACCTTTTATTGGTGGATTAAATACACATATAAGTCTCATATCTTCCGTACCACCATATAAGTTGTGATCATCATGTTCATTTAATGCATACATAACACCATCATAAATCTCATGAACTTCACCAGTTTTTAAATCTTCAATTTTTCCATTTCCAGCTACACAATAAACAGCTTCTAAATGGTTTTGATAATGTATGTGAGTTTTTGTATTTGCTCTTATGATTGTCTCATGGAATGAAAATCCCATATTATCACCTTTTAAAAGCATTCTTCTACTTGTCCATTGACCTTCTTTAGCATGAACTTCTTTTTGTGTACCTATAATATCTTTATTTATATCTCTAACAATCATATTATTAAAACTCTCCTGTTAATTTTTCTTTTTTGTCTGCAACTAATTTTTCAATTGCTGTATCAAGACGATTTAGACCTTCTACTAGAGTATCTTCATCAATAATTAATGGTGGTAAAAATTTTACTACTTGATCTTCACTACCACAAGTTTCTACAATTAGTTTCTCTTCAAAAGCATATTTTGAGATTTCACCTGCAACTGAATTATCACCTTTAATTTCAAATCCATAAGCTAAACCTCTACCTCTGATCTCTATTTCAAATGTATCTTTATATTTATCAGCAATTTTTTGTAAAGTGTCTTTTAATAAATTCTCTTTATATTTAACTGCATTTGTTAAATCATCATTCTGCCAATATTGTTCAATTGCTACTTTAGCTGCAACGAAAGCTAAATTATTTCCTCTAAATGTACCTGTATGCTCACCTGGTTTCCATTGGTCTAAATCTGGCTTTAAAAGTACAATAGCCATTGGTAAACCACCACCAATTGATTTTGAAACAGTTACAATATCTGGATTAATTCCTGCGAACTCAAAAGAAAAGAACTCTCCAGTTCTTCCATTACCAACTTGAATATCATCAATAATTAATAAAATATCATACTCTCTACAAATAGATTCTAACTCTTGTAGCCACTCTTTTGAAGCTACATTTATTCCACCTTCTCCTTGGATAGTTTCAACTATTACAGCTGCTGGAATATCAAGTCCACTACTGCTATCTTCTAAAAATTTTCTAAAAATAGCCATAGTATTCATATCTCCAAAGTAACCATCAAAAGGCATAAATGATACATTTGATCTACTAATATAACTCTCATCTCTATAATCATCATTTCCTGTAACTGATGATGAACCCTGAGTTAATCCATGAAAACCATTTGTAAAAGAAACAACATTACTTCTTCCTTTTACTAATCTTGCAAGTTTTAAAGCAGTTTCAACAGCATTTGTTCCAGTAGGGCCTGTAAATTGAATTTTGTAATCTAAATTTCTTGGTGTTAATATTGTGTCGTTAAATGTTTGTAAAAACTCTTTTTTAGCACTAGTTGCCATATCTAAACCATGAACAACACCATCTTTTTGAATATATTCAATAAGTGCACTACTAATATGTTCATTATTATGTCCATAATTTAATGTACCAGCACCAGCAAAAAAGTCAATATAATCTTCTCCTTGCTCATTTGTTAAAATAGCTCCCTTTGACTTTTCAAAGATTGTTGGGAAGCTTCTAATGTAACCTCTAACTTCAGACTCTAAATTTTCAAAAATTCTCATTATTTATTTCCTTTTTTAAATGGGCCTATTTTAAATAGTACCTCTTTTTCATGACCTTCGCTGAAATCTTCATTATCAAATAATACTGAAGTTTCAATATTTGCATCTAAATCTTTTGCAAATTTTTCAAAAAATCTTTTTGATGACTCGTTATCTGGTGATATAGTTGTGTGTATATACTCAACATCATTACAAAAATCTCTGTTAAGTATCTCTTGAAGTAATCTTTTAGCAACAGATTTCCCTCTAGCTCTCTCATCAACTGCAACTTGCCAAATAAAAAGTACATTTTTTTCATTTGGTGCTAAATAACCAGATATAAATCCTATAGCATCATTATCTAATGTAGCCACACTACAAGTACTTTTAAAATATGTACTTTGTAATAGATACAAGTATTCAGAATTTACATCTAGCGGTTTACATCTCTTAATTAAATTAAAGATATTTTTACCGTCACTTTTTACCGGTTCTCTTAATTTAATTTCGGTTTCCATTATTTATCCTTTTACATTATAGATGTAAAATATTTACAATTATTTTGTTAATTATTTACATCTTGAGTGTAAATTTAGCATAATAAACTTATAGAAAAATTAATTTTAAATGCTAAAACTATACAATTTGTAAATAAAATTTTATCATAATTAAGATGCAACTTTTGCATAACTTTTTAATTTTAGACTTTTTTTTAAAAGTAAATTTTATTTAAGAACTCATTGATATAATGATTATTAGCCCTTTTGAAACAATTTTAATAAAACAGGATTACAAATGAGTGACTTTAAAATGCCTAAATATATGAGTAATTATAAAGAAGAATTAAGAAGAGTTGGTTTTGAGTTAGAATTTTCAAATATTCAAATGCAAGAGATTTTAAACTTGTTAAAACAAACATACTCTTTAAAGGAGAAGAAAATAAATAACTTCTTTTATAAATTAGAGTCTAATTATGGAGATTTTGTCTTAGAGTTAGATTTTGAATTACTTACAAAACAAAAGTTAAAAACTAATGCTTTAGAATTCTTTGATAAAGTTGGTATAGATATTAATGAAACTAAGCTTGACGAAATTGAGAATATTTTAGGAACAATTTCTAAAGATTTAGTACCCTATGAGATAAGTACTCCACCAATTCCTTTAGATAAAATAGAACTAATTGATGAATTAAGTAAAAAGTTAACACAAGCAGGAGCTCATGGAACGCAAAAAAAAGTATATAATGCTTTTGGTTTACATATAAATGTTGAATTATCATCTTTAGAAGTTACTTCTATTTTAAATCATTTACAAGCATATGTAATTTTGCAAGACTTTTTAAATAAAGATGCAAAGGTTGATATTGCTAGAAAAATCACTCCTTATATAGATAATTTCCCAAAAGAGTATATTATTAAAATATTACAAGAAGATTATAAGCCTACGATGGAAGAATTAATACAAGATTATTTAAAGTTTAATCCTACAAGAAATAGGTCTTTGGATATGCTTCCTATTTTTGCATATATAAATGAAAAACAAGTTAGAAAGATATTACCAAAAGAAAAAATAAAACCAAGACCAGCTTTTCATTATAGATTGTCTAACTCTTTAATTGGACAAAAAAATTGGAAAATATCTCAAGAGTGGAATAGGTGGCTAATTGTAGAAAAATTAGCAAATAATCATAATGATTTGAAATATTTATCAAAACAGTATTTAGCTCATCTTGATAAATTAGTAAGTTTAAAAAAATGGGATGAAAAAGTAAGTAAATGGGTAAAAAACCAATAATAGGAATATGTTTACCTAATAAAGGTAATTTTTTTGCAGAATTATTCATACGCTTTAATCTTTACTTATCTAATGCAAAAGCTGTAAGTTTAAGACCTAATGAACATGAATTAAAAAATAGTATTGATGGTCTGATTTTAAGTGGTGGTAGTGATATTAATCCTTTGTTATATAAAGGAAGAAAAGATGCTCACAACACAAAATTAGATAAAAAAAGAGATGCTTTTGAATTACAGATGATAGCAACTTCTGTGAAAAGAAAAATTCCTATTTTTGGAATTTGTAGAGGGGCACAACTTTTAAATATTTTTTTTGAAGGTGATTTATATCCTACAATATTGGATTTTGATGAGTATATAATTCATAAAAACTCAATTTTCCCTATAAAAGATGTCTATATTAAAAGAAGGACAAAACTTTTTGATATACTAAAAAAAGATAAAGTAAAAGCAAATAGCATACATAATCAAGCAATTAATAAAGTAGGTAAGACTCTTAAAGTTACAGCTGAATATGAAGGACTTATTCAAGCAATAGAGAAGAAAAACTATCCTTTTATGGTAGCAGTTCAATGGCATCCAGAGTATCTATTTTATATAAAAGAGCATCGAGAATTATTCAATGATTTTGTAAAGGCTTGTAAGGAAAATTAAGTGAGTAGCGAAGAGATAGAAGATATTGTAGAGTTGGAAAATGTTGATATGAGCTTAAGCTATTTAAATAAGATATTATCAAATAAAAAAAGTTTTAATGAGGCAAAAAAAAAGTATAAAGATAGATTTTATTGTACTATGCTGATGATATTAACCCATGAAAAATATAAAGAGTCTAAAGCAAAAGAGTTGTTTAATGAAATCCAAACTCATAAAAAAGAATTAAAAGAGTTGTTAAATAGAGATGTTGGAATAGTTGTCGCAACGATGGACTATTTATACAATATTAAAAAAGAGTTATCAACACCTATGATAATAGAAGAGCAAAAAAGTGATGTTATTTCACAAAGTTCTGTAAAGGATAAACTAACAGGACTTTATGCTAAAGATATTTTTCAAATATTTTTAGATAAAGAGTTTAGTTTAGCATCAAGAAAAAGAAATGATTTATGTTTAATAATGCTTGATATTGATGACTTTAAAAAAATAAATGATAGTTTTGGTCATCAAATAGGAGATGAAGTTTTAGAAAAATTAGGGAAAACTATAAATAGTAATATTAGACAAATGGATTTTGCATGTAGGTATGGAGGAGAGGAGTTTGCAATTATTATGCCAAACTCAAATAAAAATGATGCAATAAAATTAGCAAAAAGATTAAGAAAAAAAGTTGAAGAGTTAAAATTTTCCAATTTTAATATTACAATTAGTTTAGGTATTTCAATACTTACTCAAAAAGTAAAAAATAGTAGTGATTTAATTAAAACTGCAGATAAAGCATTATATAGTGCAAAAAAAAGAGGAAAAAATAGATATGAGTGTTTTTCTACTCATAACTAATATAATTATTTTCTTTTTCAAAATATATTTCATAAAGATTTAAAAATCTTTTTAATGCTTGGTTTATCAACTCTAAAATATCTACTATTAATAAAGAACTAAAACTATCTAAAAATACCAATTCATTATTTATATATCTATAAATGTATATTTTTGAATCATCATTTGAATTATCATGTAGAACTAATGAGTATTCAGGAAGAAGTTTTGTTTCTTTTAATAATTTTTTTATAGGTGTGAAATTAAATTTTTTACCTTCATGGGAATTTGGAATCATATAAAGATTTTTTTCAATAAAATCAAACTTCTTCCCACTAAACTCTTCAACTAAATAGTAGTTTCTTAAAAAAGAGAGATTGTGAGTTTCATAACTTCCATCAATTAACTCAATATCAATTCTTTTTGAATTGTCAATTATCTCTACTATTTCACTATCTTGAATATCTTTTTTAATATCAACTTCATCCTCTTTCTCTTCTTCTGAAATTATTATTTCATTATTTAGATTTTTTTTAGAAATAAATTCTTTTAATTTTTTTGAGAATTCCGTATATGTTATGACACTCTTTTCATCATTTTTAACTTTTTTTAATGAACCTCTTGATAAAAGGTAATTATAGATTTTTTTTGAAGTTTCAAACTCCTCATTTAAAATTAATTGTAATATTGTATATTGATTATTTAAAAATACTTTATTTATATTGTGTTCATTATAGCTTTTACTAAAATACTTTAATAAAAAGTTTCTATATGTAAATACTGAAATGTCAACATTTAATTCTTGTTTTATTCTTTTGATTTGTTCTTTTAAACTTGGATTACCTTTTAGGTATGTTTTAATTTTATCTTTATTTTGTAATAAAACTTTATGTTTTTGTTTTAAAAACTCTATTTCTTCTTCATTTATATATTCACTTAAATCATACTCATCTTTTTTCATAATAGACCTTTTAATTAAAATAAAACATTTTTTTAACAAAATATAATATAATTTTAACAAAACAAAACAAAAAAATTATAAAAAAGAGAATTTTAATAGATAAAAATAGTAATTAAATTAAAAAATACATCTAATCATCATGTAAAGTAACAGACCAGTTTTTGTATTTTGGATTAGTATTTATCTCATCAATCTCTTTTTGTGTAAGATTTAAGTATTTCATTGATTTGCCATCCCAAACAATACAAGAAAAAGTTTTCTTTTTAAAAAGTGATTTTATTTTTTTCAACATTGTAACTCCTTAGTGCTAATTTTATAAATGAGTAACTTTTATGCAACTTATATTTGCTTTTATGTATTAAATATTGTAGAATGAACAAGTAGTAAAAAGGTGTCATATGAAAACTATTTCAAAAACAATTATAATCTACTTTTTTTTATTATCTATTTTGAATGCTAATGATAAAGTTATTCTACAACTAAAATGGTTTCATCAGTTTCAATTTGCTGGATATTATATGGCAAAAGAGAAAGGTTTTTATCAAGATGTTGGCTTAGATGTAATAATAAGACAAAGAGAATCAGATAAAAACAACATAAAACAAGTCATTAGTGGTGAAGCAAACTATGGAATTTCAGATTCTATACTTATGTTATATAAAGCTAAAGGAGAACCTGTAGTTGTTATTGCACCTATTTTTCAACATTCACCTAGTGTTTTAATGACACTTAAACAAAGTGGAATTGATACTCCTTATAAATTAAATAATAAAAAAATGGTATTTTATGAAGATGATACAGATGGCTTTTCTATTCTTGCTATGTTAAAAAAACTAAATATTAATCCTATATTTATTAGAAAAAGAGGAAAGGGAGATTATTTAAAACTAATAAATAAAGAGGTTGAGGCTTCTCCTGCTTATTTAAGTAATGAACCATATTATTTAAAGAAAAAAGGCCTGGAATTTAATATTATTAATCCTGCGCATTATGGTTTTGATTTGTATGGAGATATTTTATTTACAAGTGAAAATGAAATTAAAAATTATCCTTTTCGAACTAAAAAGTTTAAAGAAGCTAGTTTAAAAGGATGGGAATACGCATTAGATAATATTGAAGAAACTATTGAACTTATATATAAAAAGTATAGTAAAAATAAATCAAAAGAGCATTTACGACATGAGGCTAATGCTTTAAAAGATATGATAGTAAAAAATTCAGTTCCACTTGGAACTTTAGATAAAGGAAGAGTTCAATATATTTATAATATGTACAGAAGTCTTGGTCTTATTAATAAAGATTTAGATTTTGAAAATTTTATTTTTGATGAGTTTCAAGATAAGCATAAAATCATTTTAACAAAAAAAGATAAAAAGTATTTAGATGAAAATAGAGTTTTAAAATATTGTATTGACCCTTCATGGATGCCTTTTGAGGGGATAAATAAAAATAAACATACTGGAATAACAGCTGATTTTATAAAAATTTTTAAAGAAAAATTGCCAAATAATAAAATAGTTTTACATAAAACAAATACATGGACAGAAAGTTTAGATAGTATTAGAAAAAAACAGTGTGATTTTATTCCTTTATTATATCATTCAAAACAAAGAGAAGAGTATATATTTTTTACAAAAGATTATATTAAAGCCTCTTTAGTTATTGCTACAAAATTGAATGAACCTTTTATAAATGATTTTTCTAAGATTATTAAGAAAAAAATTGCACTATCAAAAAATTATGCATATATAAATGTAATAAAAGATAAATATCCAAATTTAAATATTGTTGAAGTTGATAATATTAAGCAAGGATTGTTAAAAGTTAAGAATGAAGAAGTTTTTGCATTTTTAGGTCTATTACCAAGTGTAGCTTATCACATACAAAAAGAGTTTTTTGGGGAATTGAAAATAACAGGAAAACTTAATGAAGAAGTTCCTTTATCTTTAGGTATAAATAAAGAATCTAAGCAATTAAGTTTAATTTTTGAGAAAGTTTTAAATAGTATTTCAAAAGAAGAACTTGAACAGATATTAAATAGTTGGTTATTAGTTAAATATCAAGATAGTATAGATTATAAAACAATTTTTTTAACAATAGTAGTTTTTACTATTATTATATGTCTAATTTTATATAAAAATATGACATTTAAAAAACTAAATAAAAAATTAAATGCTTATTTGAATATTATAGATAAAAATGTGCTTACTACAACTACTGATAAAATGGGTAATATTACATATGTGTCAGAAGCTTTTTGTAATTTAAGTCAATATTCAAAAGATGAGCTAATAGGTAAAAAATATAGTTTGGTTAAACATGAAGGTATGAAAGAAGAGCTTTTTAAAAAAATACAAAAAACAATAAATAGTGGAGAAATCTGGAAAGGAGAACTTAAAAATAGAAAGAAAAATGGGGATTGTTATTGGGTTTTTGCAACTATTTCACCTTTGTTTAATAGTAAAGGTGAAATTATTGGCTATACATCAATTCGAGAAGATATTACAGATAAAAAAAGAATTGAAGAGATATCTATAAAAGATGGCTTGACAAATATATATAATAGACGATTTTTTAATGATACTTTTTTTAAATTTGTAAATAGTTGCAAAAGAAGTGGCGAACTATTTGCTTTTATAATATTAGATATTGATTATTTTAAGCAGTATAATGATAATTATGGTCATCAAAAAGGAGATGAAGTATTAATAAATCTAGCAAAGTATTTAGATAATAATCTTAAAAGAAGTAGTGATTATTGCTTTAGATTAGGAGGAGAAGAGTTTGGAGTACTTTTTTCAACTAAGAGTAAAGAAAAAGCAATTAAATTTACAAACAAATTATGTAAAGGTATTGAAAATTTAGCTATTAAGCATGAACATAGTAATGCTAGTAGTTATATTACAGCATCTTTTGGAATATGCTGTGTAGAACCAAGCTGTATAAATAGTATCAATGAGATTTATAAAAAAGCAGATGAAAAATTGTATGAAGCAAAAGCACAAGGTAGAAATAGGGTTGTTTTTTAATGGTACCTGTGGAGGGACTCGAACCCTCAAGACCTAAGTCATCGGATTTTGAATCCGACGTGTTTACCAGTTTCACCACACAGGCATATATTTAGTTTTAGAAAAAAAAAGCCCATCCAATATTAATGGATAGGCTTTCAAAGCTTGATGCAAGTAATTACTTAGCTACTGCTTCTTTTAAAGCTTTACCAACTTTAAATTTTGCAACTGTAGTAGCAGGTACTGTTACAGTTCTATCAGTTCCTGGAACTTTAGCTGTTCTTTCAGCTCTCTCAGAAGTAGTAAATGTT
Organism: Malaciobacter halophilus; assembly: GCF_002837275.1. Classification (GTDB taxonomy): domain Bacteria; phylum Campylobacterota; class Campylobacteria; order Campylobacterales; family Arcobacteraceae; genus Malaciobacter; species Malaciobacter halophilus. The sequence goes on from NZ_NXIF01000027.1 coordinate 21,796, forward strand.
CCAAATCCAATGAAACTTACAGAATCTCTTTTAACTAATGTCTCTGTAATAGTATCTAATACCGCGTCAACAGAATTTTTTGCGTCTTTTTTTGATAATCCAGCTTTAGCAGCTACTGCATCGATAAATTCAGCCTTGTTCATAGAAGAACTCCTTATATAAATTAAAATGTTATCAAACTTTATAGTATTTAACCTTTAAGAAAGCTAAAAGTATGCGTATATTGGGGTTCTAAGAGCAATATTTTAGAAAAATTTAATATTTTACTGGTAAGAAGACCTAATACTTAGCAATCTACAACTGTTTTCCATGATAGCAACTTTTCTTACTAATTCATTAATATCTCTATCATATACATACATTCCAACGCCTTTTATAATCATCACATGAGTATTAGACTCTTTTAAGTATTTAGTAATTTCAAGTGCGTTTCTATCATACCAAGTATTATAATCTCCTGGATTTATTATTGGCACTTCCCCAAAGGTAGTTTTACCAAAATAGTCATCAAAAACAATTTTGTCATGATCAAGTGTATATGCTGTTGTAAAAATAGGCACTCCAAATGCGATATATTTTGCTTCATGAATATTATTGTATATTGTTGCATGTATATGTGCTTCAATACTTGCAATATTCCAACGGTAGTCTTGTTTAGTAGTACTTAAATGGCAAAAAGAGTTTTCACTCATCTCATCAAAGATTGCATCTGCTGTGTTTATTATAAATGAATTATGGTCAACTTTTGCGGATATTGCACCATGATAAATACCAAAAAAGTTTTTTCTAAACATTGTTAAAGATAAGTTACTTAATAATTTAACTGTATTACTATCAATCATTTTAAAATGCCTTAAATTAAAATTTAGATATTATATATAAAATTTAATAAGGACCTTTTTAATGGACATTCCACACGTTCCCGTCTTGTATCAAGAGACCTTGGAAGCTTTTAATGATATTGAAGATGGATATATAATAGATTGTACAACTGGATTTGCAGGGCATAGTCAAGGAATTCTTGAAACAAATAAAAATATAAAACTTATATGCAATGATCAAGATGATGAAGCATTGGCATTTTCTAAGAATAGATTAAAAGATTATGAAAATAGAGTTACTTTCAATAAAGGTAACTTTGAAAATGTATTAATTAAATTTAAAGATTACAATATTAAAGGTATTTTAGCTGATATTGGAGTATCTTCTTTACAACTTGATAAACTTCAAAGAGGATTTGGTTTTGAAAGTGATACTTTAGATATGAGAATGGATCAAACACAAGCTTTAGATGCAAGTACAGTAGTAAATAACTATTCTCAAAATGAATTAGAAAAAATATTTAAAGAGTATGGGGAAGTAAGAGAATATAAAAAAGTTGCATCACTTATAGTAAATAATAGACCCTTTAGTTCATCAAAAGAGCTTGCAGATTTTTTATATAAAAATATGCATAAAGGAAAAATTCATCCTGCAACTTTACCTTTTCAAGCTATTAGAATTGAGGTTAATGATGAGCTTGGAGTTTTGCAAAGACTATTTGAATCAATACAAGAGATTAAACCACAAAATTGTATTATAGCAATTATCTCTTTTCATTCATTAGAAGATAGAATTGTAAAAAACTATTTTAAGAAGTGGACAAAATCTTGTATTTGCCCACCTGAAGCTTTTCGATGTACTTGTGGTAATAACCATGCTTTAGGTAAAATTTTAACTAAAAAACCTATAACACCAACAAAAGCAGAGATAAAACAAAACCCAAGAAGTAGAAGTTCAAAATTAAGGATTTTTAAATTTGATTAGACTTGATGCTAAGAATTCTATTTTAATAGCTTTTTGTATTCTATCTATTGCTTTAGTACTTTACGTACCAAAGATTTATCTTAGAAATAATATATATTATGTTAGTAAAGATGTAAATAGATTATATGCACATTATATATCTTTAAAAGAGGAAAATCGATTCTTAGCTCAACAATTAGAGGATATGAAGTTTAAAAATCAAATTGTTGACTCACTTATAATTAAATCACTAGAAGAGAAAAAATGATAAGAAATATGATAGAGTTTGCATTAAGAAAACCAGTACTAAATCATATGTTACTGGTCTTTTTGCTTGTTCTATCAATTTTTTCATATAACAATATTCCAAAAGAGATATTTCCACCTTCTTCTTTAGATGCTGTTTCTATTACTGGCTCATATTCTGGAGCTAGTTCTGATTTATTAGATAAGATTGCTGTTGAAGATATAGAAGATGAACTTTTAGGGCTTAGTGAAGCGAAAAAAATTACTTCAGTTATTAAAAATGGTTTTTTCTCTATAAAAGTTGATTTAAAAGATGGAGAAGATGCAAATTTAGTAGTTGATGATGTAAAAGATATTATTGCACAAATAAAAACAAATCTTCCTGCTGATATGGATGAACCTACTGTAAAAAGTATGGAGCATACTTTCCCTCTTATTACTGTATCTTTATATTCAAAAGATGGTTCTAAAAGTAAAAATGAACTTTTAGAGCTTGCAGATGATGTAAAATCAACAATTATGCAATTAAAAGATTTATCAGAAGTTACCGTATTTAGTAAAACAGATAAAGAGCTATTAATAAGCTTTGATGAAAATAAGATAGAAGCTTTAAATTTAAGTAAAGTAGAAGTTATTAATGCAGTAGGAAATATAAGTTCTATTTTTCCAGTAGGTATTATAAAAGATAGTACTAAACACTATTATTTAAGCACTTTTAATGGACAAAAAAATATTAATGATATTAAAAATACTATTTTAAAAGTTGGTGGAAAAAAACTATATTTAAAAGATATTGCAAATGTTGAATTTAAACTTGCAGATGTAGATGATATATCTCATTTTAATGCAAAAAGAAATGTAGCAATAGGAATTAATAAAGGGTTTGAAGGTGATTCAATAGAATTAGTAAAAAAGATTAAACAAATTACTAAAGATTATGAACAACTTTATTCTGATATAGAGTTTGATACTTATATTGATACTTCTATTTGGATTAAAAATAGACTTAATACTGTTGTTTCAAATATTTTATTTGGATTGATATTACTTTTTATAGCTTTACTTTTGTTTATTAATGTAAGAATAGCAATAGTAATTGCTATTGGTATTCCTACTTCTTTTATGATAGCTCTTATTGCAGCAGACTATTTAGGATATAGTTTAAATATGCTCTCTTTATTAGGTGCTTTAATTGCACTTGGAATGCTTGTTGATGAAGCAATAGTAGTTGGTGAAAATATTTATAGACATATGGAGATGGGAAAAGATAAGTTTAAAGCTGCAAGAGATGGTGCTTTAGAGATGTATCCTGCTGTTTTAACAGCAACAGCAACCACAATTTTTGCTTTTTTACCTATATTGATTATGAGTGGAGAAACTGGTAAGTTTATGCAAATACTTCCTATTATGATAACAGTTTTGCTTTTGTCTTCTTTAATAGAAGCTTTTTTCTTTTTACCTCTTCATTCGATGCAACTTTTAAAAGTTAGTAAAGAAGATAGAAAGTCTCATAAAGTCTGGGACTTCAATAAAAAATTGTATTCAAAAGTTTTAGAGTTTTTATTAAAAGGAAAATATTTTACTTTACTTATAATGTTAGTTGTAATTTTTTCTATAACTTTTATCTTATTTAAAAACTTAAAATTCCAATTTATGCCATCTTTTGATACTACGCAAGTATATATAAGTGGTTCAGTAGGAGTTGGTAATAAAATAGAGCAGACTGAAAAAAGAGTTTTTGAAATAGAGAAACTTCTTTTAAATAGCATAGATTTTAATACAGAAGTAAGCTCTATTAGTTCGGTAATAGGAATGAAACTTGATGGAAAGAATCAACCTCAAAATGAGGAGTTTTATTTTCAAATATTTGTAAATTTATATGAAAGAGCACCTCAAAATCTTTTTGATAAATATATAAATCCATATTTGTCTCCTAAATATGATGATACAAATATGATAAGACAATCAAGTGCACAAGAATTAGAACAAAGAATTAAAAAAATAATAGAAAAAAATATACAAACATCTAATTTTGATGAATTAAAGATTTTTACTCCAAAAGCTGGAATTGTAAAAAATGATATTGAAATAGCAGTTTCAGGAGAGAATAAAAAAGTTCATAAGGCAGTAAATATTATTAAACATAAGTTATCATCTATTAAAGGAGTATCAAATATAGCTGATGATGCACTTTTAGGAAATTATGAATTAAAGTTTAAAGTAAATAAGTATGGACAACAAATAGGAGTTGATGAGCAGACTATTCTTTCTCAGTTAAGACCTTTTTATTCAAAAGCTGCTTATTCAAAAATGTTTGATAAAAAAGGAATAGTTGAGATTGTTTTTGAAAGTAAAAATAAAGATATTTTACAAAGTCTTGATAGATTTGAAATAGTATTGCCAGATAAAAAAAGAGTACTTTTAAAAGATGTAGCTACTTTTGTAAAAATACCTGCTTATTCTCAAATATTTAAAGAGAATAATAGAAGAATTACTAGTGTAACAGCTTCTATTACAAATACTACTTCTTCTGATGTATATGAAGAGTTAACACCTGTTTTAAATAGTTTAAAAAAATTAGTAAAATTAGATATTAAAGGAGAACAAGAAGAGAACTCAAAGGTTCAAAAAGAGATGGCTGAAGCTGCATTAATTGCAATAATTCTTATTTTTATAGCTCTTGTTTGGATGTTTGATTCTATGATAAAACCACTAATTATTATAAGTACTATTCCTCTTTCTATTCTAGGTGTTTTAGTAGGGCATGTAATAATGGGAATTAATCTAACTATGCCAGGACTTATAGGAGTTGTAGGCCTTGCAGGTGTTATTGTAAATGATGGTATTATTATGATGGACTTTATAAAAAAGGCAAAAAATTTAAAAGAAATAAAAGAACAAGCAATATTAAGATTAAGACCTATTTTACTTACTTCTATTACAACTGTTTTAGGTTTGAGTTCTTTAATATTTTTTGCATCAGGTCAAGCTTTGATTTTACAACCAATGGCTGTTGCTTTAGGCTTTGGTATTTTATGGGCAACTATTTTGAATTTGTATTATGTTCCAATGGTTTACAGATTGATTTATTTAAGAAAGTGTGAAGAGTAATACAAAAAGAGCTTAGCTCTTTTTGTAAAAATTATTTTGAAGATACTCTTTAAATAATTTTTGAAGTTTTTTAGTTGTTTCTCCTACTTTTTGTTCATTAATAGATATATTATTGATTTTTACTATTGGTGTAACTTCAAGTGTTGTTCCTGTCAAAAATGCTTCATCTACTGTTTTTAATTTATCTACTGTTAATGGAAACTCACTAAGTTTAAAACCGTTTTCATTACATAAATCAATAACAAAATTTCTTGTAATGCCACTTAAAATTCTATTTGTTGCCCCATGAGTATATATAGTATTATCTTTTACAAAAAATACATTTGAAGCAGTAGCCTCTGTTATTACTCCATCATGGACAAATAAAGCATCATCAAAGCCATTATCTAAAGCATTTTGCTTAGCAAGGCAATTTGCAGTTAATGAAATACATTTTATATCACATCTTGCCCATCTATTATCAGGTGTTGTACAAACTTTTAAACCTTCATTATAAGCTTTTTCATTTAAAGGTTTTTTTGCCACAAAAGCATAAATTCCAACCTTAGTTTTTTCTTTTGGAAACGCATGGTCTCTTAAAGCTACACCTCTTGTAATTTGTATATAATAAAATAATTCATCACTATTTTTATAAGAGTTTTTTTCAAATAAATTTTCAAATATTGTTTCTAACTCATCTTTTAATGTATATTGAATTTTTAATTCATTTAAACTTCTTTGAAATCTTTGTTTATGTTCTTGAAATTTAAAAATTTTTCCATTATATACTCTAAAACCTTCATAAACTCCATCAGCAAGAAGGTATCCTCTGTCATTTACATTTATATTTGCTTCATTATCATTTAAATATTTTCCATTTACAAATACAATCATTTTTTACCTTTCATCTAAAATAACGATACCTTCTATTTTATCTAAAACAGTATTCATATCATCATAAGTTGCTAACTCTTTTCCAAACTCTAAACTACTAATTATATTTTTCCCAATTATATTTCTTCCTTTTTTATTTAAAAAGATTCTAGTTTTAACTCCCCACACATTATGCATAACTAAAGGTTCATCTTTTATATTTCCAATATAAAGCATAATATGTCCTTTTAAATATATTAAACTTTTAAAAGCTTTTCCATATTTTAAGATAAACTCTTTTTTCTTCTTGTTTGTAAACTCTTTTATTCTATAATATTTCCCATTATTTATTTGTTGTTTTGAGTTTCTATCAAGATATACTCCAAAACTTGAGAAAAAATCCTGAGTAAAACTTGAACAATCTCTAAAACCTAAAATGCCACCCCAGCCATACTGCTCTTTGATAAGTTCTTGTGCAATTTTTGTAAGGTTTTTGCTATTAAACTGTAGAGGTTCTAACGAGATATAGTTTTTATTTATTTGAATAGTTTTTATAAAAGCTTTTTGATTTTTGTCTTTTGCTGCAACGAAAAATTTATTTTTTTCATATGGAAAAATAGTTCCTAATTGTATATTTTCTATAAAATAGTTTTTATAGATATTAAATTTATCTTTTATTGCAACTGCATAATTGTTTGTTTTAAACTTCTTAATAAAGTTTTCATCAACATAAGCAATATCTCTTATATCTATCCAACCATAAAAAGAAGAAGTTTTTATAAAAGCCCATGCTTTATCTTTTGAGAAATGGGAGATTAAAATTGGAGTATTAATCTTAATGGAAGAGTTTTGGTTATAATCAAAAGGAAAACCTTGTCCTGCACTATATGGATTATAAAACATCATTTGTTTTGTTGGAAATACTCTTATATTACTATTTTTTATAGTAATAGCTTTTTTAAGCTTTGATTTAAACTCTTTAAAGTTAGAGTTTTGTATTTGTTTGTTAAACCACTGTTTTGATGCTTTTGAATAGTTTTGTAAATATATTTGTTTGTTTTTATATAAAAAAGCCCATGAAGCCTCTTTTTTATTTATTTCAATTTTTGGATTATCCCAAACTAAAAAATAGTTTTTATAAAACTTTTTATTATAAAAGCTTTGATTTTTAAATGTAAATGATTTATTTTTTAAATACTCTTTTGGATTTTGAGAGTAAGTTTTTAAATCTTGTATTTCTATATTTTTATTAGAGCAAGCTGTAAAAAATGAAATAATAAGTAGAAAAAAAATAACTTTAAATAGTTTATTCATGCTGTTACAATCTCCTAATATAATTTAGAAGATTGTAACACAAGCTATGTTGTTAAAAGTTGAATTTTCTTTTTAGTTTAAAGAAATATATTATAGTTCTATATTGTATAAACATAAATGGCAACATTAATACAAAATATGCAATAGAGTATTTAGAAACTACTTCATTAAATGTTAATCCAAAATTTATAAAGAACATTCCAAATACAAAGAAAGCAACACCTGGACAAATAAGAGCAAAAGATACAGGTGAACGGTCTTCACTTTCAATATATTTTTCAAAATAACCAATTTGTTTCATTACTTTATAACCTAAAAGACCAAAAATAATTTGAAGTGATACTATTACAGCTGTTAATGTAAAAAGTGAAGATTTAGCAAGTGGCGAATTAAAGTGATGGTCTAATCCAAAGCTAATTCTAATCATTGCAATACCAAGTAGTGTAAGAATTGGAAGAATTATCCAAAGTGATGGAGATGCTTCAACTGAAATACCTTGTTCAAACATATTTTTAAATCCCATTGTTAATTTTAATATTAATAACAAAATTGAAATAGCTGCAAAAAATAGTGAACCAAAAATACCAATTGCATTTATTGTAAGGTTACTACTCATAGCTCCAGGAGCTGCATAACCAACAGATACCATTGCAAATGCAAAGATAGAAATCATTTGTGATAAGTTATTGTTTTTTGTAAAGTCAAAATCACCGTTTGTAATAATTCTACTAAAATAGTCAATAAATATTTTTAGAGCAAAATATCCAGCAACTGTAAAACCAATCAAAGCAAATGGGAACATATATTCAACTACACTCCATAAATTTGGTACAAAAACAGCACCTAAAACAAAACATACATTAATAGTCATTGCATAAGTTAAGGGTATAGTCATTAGAGAAACTTCGCCATTTGATGAAATTAAACTTTTATATTTATCTGTTTTTTTAAACTCTAAAAACTGTTTTGTATTCCAAATTAAGAACTTAAAATGAAAAAATGCAAAAGCTATGATAAATACTAAAGAAAAGGCTATAACAAAAGATAACCAAGAACCTTCCATAAGTTTTGGGAAAATCTGTTCAAATATAGGCATTGGAGTTTCTTTATGTGGAACTAAAAACATTAGATACATAAAAAATGAAACAGACAAACCACCTGCTCCAAGTGAACCTAAAAAGCACATTGGCGTAAACTTTTCTCTTAAAGTCATATAAGAGCTCCTTATATTTTATTTTTGCAATATTAGTAAAACTAATATTAAAAAACGATAAAAAATAGTATTACTTTATCTTATGATATTAAAAAAGAAGTTACTATTATTAAGTATATTATTGATAATATTTGATTTATGTTTAAAATTTCTATTGATAAAACCTTATTTGAAGATATACTATTAAAAAAAAGTAAACTATTAAGAAAAGATGCATCAAAATATTGGAAAAAAGAGTTAATCGAACCAATAATAAAAGATGATAAAATCTCATATACTATTAAGCAAGTAGATAAATTAACTTTAACAAATGGTTTAGGTGATGATAAACCTTCTATTGTAATAGAGTGTAAAAAAGTAGATTATAGTCCTAAAACTAATCAATTTGAGTTTGAGTTAGGTAAAATAATTGAACAAAAAAATGTAGAAATTGAAGATGATTATAAAGATACTTTAATTGAACAACTGTTAAAAGAAAAAGCCCTACTTGAAGATAGTATAAATAAAGACCACTTAACAAAAGCATACAATAGAAGAAAGATGGAAGAGGATTTGTCCTCTTTTGTTACTCAAAATAACTCACATTTATTAAATGCTGTTTTTATTGATGCAGATAGATTTAAAAGTATAAATGATACTTTTGGACATGATTATGGAGATAAAGTTTTAGAGTATTTATCTGAAATGTTTATAAAATATGCTTCTATTTTAAATGGTGAAGTATATAGGTATGGAGGAGAAGAGTTTCTAATTCTTTGTTTTTGTACAAAAGAGTTTTTACTTAAAAATCTAAAAAATCTTCTAAGTGATATAAAGTTTAAAAGAGTTTTTCATCCAAGTAGGCCAATTGATGTAACTGTTAGTATGGGTGTAGCTTTTTTTGATGAATGTACTGATAAAAATCAATTAATAAAAAAAGCAGATGAAGGTGTATTATTAGCTAAAAAAAATGGTAGAGATAGAATAGAAGTTATAAGATAATAGCTTTTGCTATTACCTTATAGAAGATTTATTTAGCGATATGATTTGCAAGAGCCTCAATATCAGCATCACTTAAAGAAGCAACTTGACCTTTCATTAAACCTTTCATAGGTCCACCATAAGATCCGTCCTTATAACCTTTCATTGCTGAAATAAAGTCAGCTTTTGACATGTCTTTAATGATTTTACTTTTACCTAAAGCTTTTTTCTCACCGTTTACTCCATGACAAGAAGCACATTTTTTATATAATGCTGCTCCGTCTGCTGCGAAAACTGCACATGCGAAAAGCGAAGTTGCAATCAAAATCTTTTTCATTTTTACAATCCTTTTTTAATTTATTAGATATTTTATATAAACAATTCTTTTAAAGCTTTGATTTATATCAAAAATTCAACAAAATTTAAGATTAGAAGCTTCTTTTATACTCATTTAAATATTATTTATAATATTTTCCTTTAAGATTTCTTTATTTATCTTATTTTTATCACTTGGAACTAAAGGTAAAGACTTATTATAAAAAATCTTACTAGGTATCATATATGAAGCTAAATGTTTTTTTAACTCAAATACTATTTCATTTACAGGAAGTTCACTTCTACTTGAATAAACTAAGACTATCTCTTCTTCTATCTCTTGATTCTCAATAGAAAATACTGCACATTGTTCAATTTGAGGAATATTTTTGTAAACTACTGATTCAATTTCATAAGGGCTTACTCTAAAGCCTCTAGTTTTTATCATATCATCACGTCTTGAAACAAAATATAAATATCCCTCTTCATCTTTATATACATAATCACCACTTGCTACGACAATTTCATCACAAAGCTCTCCCTCTAAATTTATTACATCTTTTAAAATCTTAATAGATTTAAATCTCTCTTTTGTCTCAACAGGCGCATTCCAATAGCCTTTGTAGATGTATCCACCTCTATGAATAAGCTCTCCTACTTCTCTTGGTTTACACTCTTGTCCTTGCTCATTTATAATATATAGTTCAACATCTGGAATAGCTTTTCCTATTGAATCTGGTCTAATCCAAATTTGTGAAGGTTCAAGATATGTTGATCTAAAAGCTTCAGTTAATCCATGCATAGAATAAAATTTCGCATCTGGAAAATACTTATCTAAATCTTTTAACATTTTTTCAGTTACATTTCCTCCTGATGAAGTAATTACTCTTATATTTGAAAGAAGTTCAGCACTTGGTAGCTTATGCTCTTCTTCATCAAACATTTGTGTAATATTTATAGGCATTAAAGGCAAGATTGTAACTTTATCTTTAATAATATGATTAAAAAAATCCCCTGCTAATATAAATCTATGAAGTGCTAATGTAGCTCTTTTATATAAAGAACAAAAGATTTGATTTAACCCATAATCAAGATTAAAAATAAGAGTTCCAGAGATTACATCTTCTTCTTTTAATTTTAAATATTGAGATACAACTCTAGCTGAATCTATTAAATTTCTATGAGAAATTACTATACCTTTTGGTTTACCTGTAAGACCAAAAGAGTATGTAATAACTGCATTATCATGTCCATTTACATCACAAGTATAAGGTTTATTATAATATTTATAAATCTCTTCAAATGATGCTAAATTTTGTTCAGTTCTTTCATAAGAGATGATTTGTCCATTGAAATTGCTTTTTTCTATTTTTTCTATTTTTACTTTATCTGTAATAATACATTTTATATCACAATCCTCAATAATATATTCAATTTGTTCTGGTTGAAGAAGTCTTGTTAATGGTACTAGAATATAATCAGTTGAAAGAATTGCAAGTATTGCTATTACTTGATCAATGGATTTTGTTGAATAAATACCAATTCTACTATCTTTTGGTAAATCAAGCTCTTTTAGATAAAATGCTACTTGGTTTACTCTTTTAAATAACTCTTCATATGTTATTTGTTTATCATTATGTACTAGTGCAATTTTATCTTTGTGAGAAATATTTGCATCTTCTAATAGTGTTCTTATACAGTTTATAGACATTTTATATCCTTAATTTTGTGTTATACCTAAAGTCCAAATTTCATAATTACTATCTAATACAATATTTGGTTTTATTTGTGTGTTTAAGATTTTTTTATAGAAAAATCCCACTATATCTTCTACCTCATCATCTTTTAAAACTTTTGTTATTCCACCTGTTAATACAATAGATTTTAATAAATTTAGTTTAAGATGTACATATTGTGGGTGTGCTTCTGAAACCTTATATAAAACAAGAAAAATGGCAAGTTTCATAAGTGTTTTTATTGCTTTGTCACTTTGTTCTTGAAAAATATTTTCAGTTACATTCATATATGATAGTAGTTCATAAACAAACTCATTGTTTTTTGCTGCAAATATTAAAGACTCTTTTGATTTAAAAACTCCTAGTTTTTTAAATACTAATCTATCGTATTCACTGTTTTTTACCATATTGTCATTTACTAATGTTGTACTGTAATGTATATCTGTTGTTGCTCCTCCAATATCAACTAAAATAAATGGGTCTGCAACTTTTAACATATTGTTTATTACAGGAAGTGTTTTATTTACTATATAAGGTGTTGAATATATTTGATTAGATGTTATATTATACAAATTTTTAATATCTTCTTTACCCATTATATCAGCTTGATAAAGGTTTGTTAAATACTCTTTTAACTCTGCTTCATTTACTTGAAGCTTATTTGTAATAATATTTGGTAAAACTTTTAAGTTTTTAATATTTTTACTTAAGTAATCACTATCGTTTTTATTACCAACATATACAATATTTGAGTAGTTTAATTGCTCTAAATAGTTAAATAGTTTTGCATTAAAAAGATTATAAACACAATCAATCCCCCCTGCAATTATAACTACATCAATTAAATCACTAGGAATAGAAGTATTATCTATATCTTGATATAAAATTGTATCTATAATATTAATACCAGAATTAAAAGCAATATTTGTAGCAAACTTTAAAGAAAATGAGTTTGTAGCACCAATAATTAAAGTACTTAAGCCTCCATTTGCTGAAGAACAAATATAAATATCTTCTTTATTATATTTTTCTAAAATATCATTACATTTATATTTTAAATCATCAAATATATCTTTATTAAAATCTCTAAAATGTTGGTGTAACTCTTTATTGTCACATACTTTAAAATACGTACTTCCTATATCTATTAATAATCTGTTTTTCATTGCATAATCCCTATATCGTGTATAATATCGTTTACTATTGACGTAGCATCTTTATTTAAGTCACATTTTGATTTTTCAAATTCAAAACATTTATCACTAATAGGAAGTTTACCTCTTTTTATAATTCTTATATTTTTGTTTTTATCTCTTACTGTTACTACTTCATTATTATTTATAATATGAGGAGAAAAAGGTACATCTATTGTTCCATTTTTAATTGAGTTAAAAACTTTTCTCCATAAAGTATCTGCACTATCGTTGAATACTGCTTCCATTATGCTTTTAACTTCTTGTGTTAAAATCTCTTCTTCTACTTCATCAACGATATTTGGTAAACCTTGCAATATTTTAAGTGTATATTGTGTATTTGCAACAGTTTTTGCATTTGCCTCTTTTGTTGGAATACCAAAAGCTTCATCCCTTGTTTTTGTGATGATTTTATCTGCATTTACTAAAGCTGCAATTACAGTTGATGTATTTATTAATGACTCTGAATAGTCTTTATTTGAAGGGAAAGCTCCCATCCACTGATGATATACAAGATGTATTTGTGCATCATCACAATCTATTTGTTTTGCATAATATCGAGCCATTTTTTTTAAAACAGCACTTGTTACAATATCTTGATTTACTGAACCTGTTTGAGAAAAAGATACTGAAAATGATTTTACTCCTTCTTCTAAAGATAAAAGCATCTCTAAAAGTTGAATAACAATAGTAATACAAGGTGGAACTAAAGTTGCTGTTAAAGGTCCAAAAGATTCTCTATTTATTGGTTCATTTAGTTTAGAATAGTTTGCACATACTTTTTCTACATATTTCCAATATAAAAAAGCTTTATCTAAAGGAAAATTTTTAGAATAGGGCAAAAGATAAGTAATTGGACCACCTTCTATCTCAAAAATTCCTGAAGCAATAGCTGTTTCAACTAAAAGTCTTGCATCTGGTGTACCATGTCTTAAACTAACTGGCTTATCAAAATGAGTAATCATTTTTCTAGTAGTTCTATATCCATGATTTACAAGGGGATAGCCATTTAGCATATCAACTTCATTCTCTTCACTTAATCTTAACATTTTTTTTGACATCGCATAGTCATTAAGTCTTGTATTTGAATCAATTGTTAATGGTAAAACATCAACATTTGCTTTAACAAAAAACTCATTTAATGCAAACTGTTTTTGATAAGTTGGAAAACCACCTCTTGGTTGTACTAGCATCTTTTTTTTATTTTTAAAATTATGTGAAATAAATAGATTTTTGCTAGCATTTTTTACAAACTCTTCAATTTCTGCAAAATCGAAGCTGTCTGCATACTCATTTTGAACTATTATTTCTCTCTCTTCTTGCAGTAAACTCATCTGTTTGCCTTAACATATTTTTCTAATTCATCTAATCCTGTATTTAAGTCAACTTGGTGAAAAACTAAATCAAATCCATAATCTTTAAATTTTGGTACAATCTCTTGAGTTGTTCCTTCTCCCACTGCTAGATTACCACCTAACATAAAAACAACATCTTTTAACTGTTTGTATTTAGATTTTAGAATATTTAGCTCTCTACACCAACCTTCTGCTTCACCATTTAGTGATGAAATTAGTAATATATTGGCATCTGTTTCTATAACTGCATCTATAAACTCTTCAAGATAAGTATTAACTCCCAAATTAAATACTTCAAAACCTCTTGCTTGTAGTGATATTTCAATAAGTCGATTAGCTACTACATGAATATCATTTCCCACTACTCCTGTTACTACTTTCATATATAAACCTATTTTTGTTTTGTGTGTAATTATTATTATAAGAATACTATGCTAGCTAATTTTTGGTAAATTTAAGATAAGTAAATTATAATGGATAAATCAAATTATTTTTAAGGATATTTATGGAGTTTTTTACAGCTGATTTATGTGACAAATACCCAGATAAAACTACTATTTTAGGACCTGAGTTTAAATCTTTTGCAGCTATAAAGAAGTGTAAAGGGAAAGTAGTTACTGTAAAATTAGATAAAAACAACAAAGACCTTGCAAAACTTTTAAAAGAGCAAGAAGGAGAGGGTAAAGTTGTAGTTGTAGATGTTGACATGCAATATTATGCAGTAGTAGGAGATAATCTTATGAAGTTTGCATATGATAATAAGTATGAAGGTATTGTAGTAAATGGTTATGTAAGAGATAGTGTAACTGTAAAAGATTTTGATGTAGTACTTTATGCAAAAGGTACTTGTCCTAGAAAATATATTCCAGTTCAAGATGCAATAATTGGTTGTGATTTGCAAATTGATAATATTGTTATAAGTGATGGTGATTTTATTTATATTGATAGTGATGGAATAGTAATAACAAAAGAGGAGTTAATTTAATGTACTTATTTGGCTTTGGTTCATTAATAAATATAAAAAGTGCTCAAAAATCTTTTAAAAGAGTTTTGAAACAAGAAGATTTAATACCTGTTACAGCAAAAGGTGTAAAAAAAGTATGGAATTCCATAGAGCACATAGATTTTGAAGATAAAAAAGATGTAAATGGAGTTTTTTTAAATCTTGCTGTTGATGATAATTCAAGTGCAAATGGTGTGGTAGTAAAAGTAAGTGATGAAGAGTTTGAATTATTAAAGCAAAGAGAAAAAAACT
Source organism: Malaciobacter halophilus (assembly GCF_002837275.1). Classification (GTDB taxonomy): domain Bacteria; phylum Campylobacterota; class Campylobacteria; order Campylobacterales; family Arcobacteraceae; genus Malaciobacter; species Malaciobacter halophilus. Next base: position 37,131 of record NZ_NXIF01000027.1, read on the forward strand.
ACTCTAGTATTATTATAAAAAAACAGAACATTATAGGTTGTCAATTGGAAGATGATGTAATTGCATTTATGACTACAAATGAGGAAAAAATTGCAAAAAAAGGTGATAAAAACTGTTATATACCTGCAAAATACATAGAATTATTAACTGAAAGTTTTTCTTCTTATAGTAAAAACTTTATAGAAAAATATAAAGAAGAAACACTTGAAAATCTACCTTTTGAACTAAAACATGGAGTTTATAAATTCTCTGACCCTTTACAGAATAAATTAGCAAAAGAAGGTGTTAATGAATCAAACTAATTGTGATATTATCTCTTCACAACTATGTAAAACAAATAGAAAAACAAAAAGTGATGAGGCTTTTTTAAAAAATGGAAATAGTATTGATATTACTTATATTTTTAGCGACACACTAGATAATTTTGAAGCAAATATAAACTCAATTTGTGGAAACTCTTCAGGTTTTTATAGATTAAGAAAAAAAGTATCTTCATATATATTTTCTATAATTTCAGTTTTAGTAATAATGTTTGCACTTATTAGTGCATCTATATATGAAGATATCTTTAAAAAAATAATCTTTGAATTTCCTTTTGAGTGGCAAATAAACGATACTTTAGCTATTGTTTTTGTAGCTTTATTTTTTATTGGTTTAGTTATGATGCCTTCTATTTTAGATGCAGAGAGCTCTCAATTTAAGAATTTACTACAATCTTGGTTTAATAAAGAGACAAGAAGATTAAAAAGATTAAATGTAGCATTAAGTACTCTTGATAAAAAAACAGTGATAAATCTTTATAATTTTGATTTGGTTGAAAATGAACATTGGCTTTGGAAAGTTATAGTTAAAGCACTATTAAAAAGATTCACAAATGTTAATTTTTATATTAGAAATGACCAAAGTAAAATCATATATAGAAGATTAAAAGATTTAGGTGTATTAAATATACAAATAAAAAAATATTCTGACAAGTTTATTGATTGTGATGTAGATTTGCTTTTATCTCAAAAGGAGCAAAAACTATTCTCTCTTTTACAATTAAGTTCTTCTTTAATTATTAAAAATAGCTCTAATAAATTTATCTCTTTAGAGATTTTTGAATATTGTGGTAGAAATTTTTTAGATGAGACAAAAGAGCAATCAACACAATTGATTTCTGGATTTCAAAACTTTGTAAATAGAGCATTTGATGATTTTTATTTTTTGAAACAAGAAAAATCAATGCAAATTTATTTAACTTCAAATGCTAAAATTAAAAGATTGGAAGATGAACAAAGAAGACTCTCTTATCATCTAAGAAATCATATAGAAGAGTGTGTACAAGTCTTTGATAATCCTATTTCTCTTTTAATTTTATATTATTATGTAAAAGATATAGTTTTAGATGAGAAAAGATATTTAATTATTTTAGAAAAATTTATTGATGCTGTTTTTAAAAAACAACATTATGAGCTTATAGATGAGTATTGGTTTAAAATAGCAAATGAGATGTTTGACTCTTCAAATTTAGATAATTTTGAATTAACAAATAACTCTTTGTATAGAAAATTATCAATTAAATCTTTAAATAGATTAATTTTTCTTTTTGAAAGAAATGGGCATTTTGAACAAGCTTTACTTTTAGCTAAGTATTTATTTGAAATTAATCCAAATAAATACTCTGTAAATATATGTTCTTTATATGAAAGAATGGGACAATTTGATAAAGCATATGATAGTTTACCAAAAACATTAGTGATAAAAAATGCAAAAAAACCTTTGGATACACAAGTTAGATTTTTTCAAAGAAAAGCATGGATTATAGTAAGTCAAAGAAAAGTTGAAAAAAAACAAGAAGGTTTAGAGGCAATAGTAAAATTAAAAGAGTTACTTTTTATGCACAATGAAGATAATGAACCTTTATGGTTGTGGCATTATTATAATATAAAAGCAAACTATGCGGAGTGGGATTGTGATTATGAACAAGCGGTTAAATATTATAAAAAGTGTTTAGCTATACCAGCTCTTGGAGCTTTTGAATATGGAGCTACATTTTTAAATATGTCAATTGCTTTTAGATTTATTTATCTTACAACTACTACACAAAATGAAGATATAATTGAAAAATCAATAAAACTAGGTTCTATTGGAGTAACATTAAAAAGCTCAGTAGGTGATAGAGATGAGATGCCAGTAGTATTACATAATCAAGCATTAAATATTTTAAATAAAAAACAGCTAAATTTAGATGAATTACAAACAGTTGTTGATATGACAGATAATGGAATAAAAACTTTATCTACAACAAAGTCAATAAAAAGACTAGGTATGCTTTTAATAGAAAACTATTTAGCAAATAAGCTATTACAAAATGAGTGTAGCCATATAGAAGAGTTTTTAATAAATCATTGGTCAAAGATGGATAATAATGAATATGAACAGATATTAAATATATACAAACTATTTAAAATAAATCATAAGATTACAGGATTTAAATTTTTAGATGACTTAATTCAATAAAAAGGCAAAAAATGAAATACATAGCAGATACCATTAATTTAAGTAAAGGAACAGTTGAAGAAAAAAGAGAGCAAATAAAAAACTATTTTCTTCAAACTTATGAGTTAGATGAGAAGTTATTTGATTTGTTAAAAGATAAAAAATCTATATATGAACAACCAAATAGACTAAGACATCCTTTAATATTTTATTATGGACATACTGCTACGTTTTTTATAAATAAACTTATTGTTGGAAAACTTATAAATAAAAGAGTAAATAAACATTTTGAATCAATATTTGCAATTGGTGTTGATGAAATGAGCTGGGATGATTTAAATAGTGAGAATTATACTTGGCCTGAGTTTGAAGAAGTAAAAGCGTATAGAGATGAAGTAAAAAAACTTGTATTAAATCTTATTGATACAATTGAGTTTAAAATGCCTATAAACTGGGATACTCCTATGTGGGTTATTTTAATGGGAATTGAACATGAAAATATACATATAGAAACCTCTTCTGTACTTTTAAGGGAATTAGATATTTCACACTTTGGTAAAAAAGAGCTTTTTACATATTGTACTGAATATAAAAATGAGTACCCAAAAAATGAACTACTTGATGTAAGTGCAAATGAAGTTATTCTTCAAAAAGATAGAAAAAATCCTATTTATTATGGTTGGGACAATGAGTTTTCTTATCATAAGGCTCAAATCAAGGAGTTTAAAGCAAGTAAGTATTTAGTATCAAATGGTGAGTTTTTAGAGTTTGTAGAAGAGGGTGGATATTCAAAACTAAAGTATTTTTCAAAAGATGGTTTAAAGTGGTTAGACTTTTCTCAAGCTAAAATGCCAACATTTTGGATAAAAAAAGATAACAAATACTATTTAAGACAAATAGATAATATTGTACCTTTACCTCTAAATTATCCTGTTGATATAAATGTTTATGAAGCAGAAGCATTTTGTAAATATAAAAGTGAAAAATTAGGTTTTGAAGTTAGACTTCCAAGTGAAGATGAGTATTATAGATTATATGATTATGTAAATGCAGAAAATAAAGAAGCAAATATAGGATTAAAATATTTTAATCAAACACCAGTTGATAAATATAATTTCGATGGCTTTTATGATGTTAAAGGAAATGTTTGGCAATGGAGTATTACACCAACTTATCCTTTTGATGATTTTGAGACGCATCCTGTATATGATGATTTTACAACTCCAACTTTTGATGATAGACACGCTCTTATGAAAGGTGGTTCTTTTATATCTTTAGGTAATGAAACTTTAAGAAGTGCAAGATATGCTTTTAGAAAACATTTTTTTCAACATGCAGGATTTAGATATGTAAAATCTAATAATGATTATAGAACAAAACTTAATGATAATGTTTATGAAACAGATGAATTAATATCTCAATATTGTGAATTTCATTATGCACAAGAGTACTTTAATGTTAAAAATTTTCCAAAAAACTCTATTGAACTTTTGAAACCTTATTTAAAAGATGTAAAGAAAAAAAGAGCATTAGATTTAGGATGTTCTGTGGGAAGAAGTAGTTTTGAATTAGCAAAGATTTTTGATGAGGTTTTAGGAATTGATTTTAGTGCAAACTTTATTAATGTAGGAGTTAAGCTTAAAAAATATGATAATTTAATATACAAAATCAAGGTTGAAGGTGAGATTTTTGAAGATAAAAGTGTATCTTTAAAAGATTTGGGTTTAGATAAAGTAAAAAATAGAGTTGAATTTATGCAAGGAGATGCTTGTAATTTAAAAAGTATATATACTAGTTATGACTTAATATTTTGTTCAAACTTAATTGATAGATTATATTATCCACAAAAATTTTTAGATGATATTCCAAAAAGAGTAAATAAAGGTGGCTTATTAGTACTTTTATCTCCTTATACATGGCTTGAAGAGTACACTCCTAAGAGTAATTGGCTTGGAGGGTATTATAAGCATAATAAAGAAGTTAAAACTCTTGATACTTTAAAACAGAACTTAAATAAAGAGTATGAATTAGTAGATTTAATTGATGTTCCTTTTGTCATAAAAGAGACATCAAGAAAATATCAACACTCAATTTCGCAAATGAGTATTTGGAAAAAAAAGTAAAAGAGTAGTATATTACTACTCTTTTGCAACTATATTAACTTTTTAAACTCAATTTAAATCTAAAATAATAAAATAGTGACTCTACAAAAGGCCAATTGATAAAAAATGACAAATAAACAAAAATTGAAAATAATATATGTAGGAGCTTTTCTTACAATATTAACTTTAATGTATAATTTCAGCTACAACTATTTTATAAAAAACTATGAAACTATGGAGTTTGTACATAATAAAAAAAATGTAAAGAATCTAATTAAGAATTTAAATATGCAATTAGATTTTATAAATGCAACAGTAAACTCATATAGTAAATGGGATGCAGCTTATAATTTCTTAAAAGGAAAAAATAGTGCTTTTTCTCATGTAAATTTTAGAGATATAAAATTAGTAAAAGATTTGCCTTTAGATTTTATTATTTATACTGATTTAAAAGATAATATAAAATTAAGTATTTCTACAAAAGAGCATAAAAAAGAGTTTTTTGAAAAAGTAGTAAGAGTTTTAAATGTTAAAAATAATATGCAATCAATTTTTTCAGAAGAGAATCATATCTTTTATATATTAAAACAAAAAGTTTTACAAACAGATAGTAAGGGCGAAAAAGTAGGATACTTGTACGCTGGAAAACTTTTTGATAAAACACTTTTTGACTATATAAATTCAAGTTTTGAAAAAATTGATTTAATAAAAAAAGAGTTATATAAACATGATGGCTCAATTAGTTATAATGGATTAAATAATATAAGATATCAAGTAACTAAGCAAAACAATTATATAACTAATTATTTAGAGTTAAGAGATTATAAAAATAGATATATAGCTACAATTGAGGCTATTAGTTATAGAGATTATATTGTACAAAGTAAAAACACTGTTGTTTTATTTAATGTAATAATTTCAATTATTTTATTGGTTATTTTTTATTTAGCATATAGATACCAAACAATGATGCAAAGACATACAGAAAAACTAAAATATAATGTTGCAAAAAGAACTAAAGAATTAGAAAAATCAAATAAAGAGTTATATGAATTAGCATATAAAGATTTCTTAACAAAAATTGATAATAGAAGAAGTTTCTTTTTAAAAATGGATACTTTATTAAAAGATACAATATTTAGAAAAGATTTAGTTCATGTAGTGATGATTGATATTGATAATTTTAAACAAATAAATGATAAATATAGCCATGAAGTAGGAGATATAGTTCTTAAAAAATTTGCAGAGATTATAAAAAATAACATTTCTCATAAAGATTTATGTGCAAGACTTGGAGGAGAAGAGTTTGTAATAGCCTTTACAGACTTAAGTACCAAAGAAGTTTTACAAAAAGTTGAGAAAATAAGAAAAGAGACTGAACAAACTACAATAATATTAAATAGTAATAAGCAGTTTAATTTTACAGCAAGTTTTGGTATAAGTGATAATAAAAAAACAAATAATATAGATAAGATACTTCATATTGCAGATGCATATTTATATGAAGTAAAAACAACAGGTAAAAACAATATAAGATATAGATAATAAATAATATTATTTTTTACTTAATACTGATATAATATTTTGTATGAGTAAAGAGTCAGTAAATTTAATTGAAACAAAAAATGAATTACTATTTTTTATCTTTTTAATTTTATCTATTTTTTTAATTAATATATTTTATGAGTATTCTAAATATAAAGATATAAAAGAAGATGAAGTATTTCTATCAAAAGCTACTATATTAAACATATATAAAAAACACAATTATGATATATATAAATTAAAAACAATTAACAATGAAATAGTTTTTACAAAACTAAATAAACAAATAGACTTAAAGAAAAATAGTTTTGTTGAGATTTTATTTATTACAAAATATATAAGTTTTTATGAATACTTAAAAGGTTTTTTTACAAAAACACTATTTGTTAGCAAAATAGATAAAAAAGAGTTTGATTTACGTTCTTATTTGAGTGAAAAAATAAATAGCATGCATGAAGACAAAATAGTTGCAGAACTTTTTAATGCTTTATTTTTAGCTTTACCAATATCAACACAATTAAGAGAGTTTTGTACAAATTTTGCAATTTCACATCTTATTGCAATTTCTGGATTTCATCTAGGCATTTTCTCTTTTATAATTTATATTTTCTCTTTTTTAGTATACTTTTATATACACAAAATATATTTTAATCATAGGAATAGACGATTTGATATATTGATTATAAGTTGTATTATTTTACTGTTTTATCTTATTTTGATTGATTTTGTTGCTTCTTTTTTAAGGGCATTTATAATGTTTATTTTTGCAATTATATTTTTGCGTTCGAATATAAAGATTTTATCTTTTAATACTTTACTAATTACACTACTTTTTATAATCGCTTTTTTCCCAAAGTATCTTTTTTCTTTGTCTTTATGGTTTTCAGTTTTAGGAGTCTTTTATATATTTTTATTTTTACAATATTTTAAAAATTTACCAAAATTTTATATGTTGATTTTATTTAATTTTTGGATATTTTTTGCTCTTAACCCTATAATTCACTATTTTTTCTATGAAACATCTACTTTACAGTTATTCTCTGCTTTTATAACTCTATTTTTTACTGTTTTTTATCCATTGGAGTTATTTTTGCATTTTATTGGATTTGCAGACCTTTTAGACTCTTTAATAAAACAGTTTTTAACTATTCAATTTAGCTCATATACTGTACAAACATCTTTGTGGTTTTTTATTATTTATTTAGTATTTTCTTTATTGGCAGTTTTTAAAAAAGAGGCTTTTTATATAGTAAATATATTATTAATAGTTTTTAATGTATATGCATATATATAAAGGCAAAAGCCTTTATATATTAAAGTATTCCTAATTTATTTAAAAATAGTGTAATAATTGCAATTGGTACAATAAACTTAATTAAAAAATACCAAATGTTAAATACTAAATTAGATACATGTGCAGTAAAAATTCTTTGAAGTAACTCTTTATCAACAAAATATCCTAAAAATACACAAGTTAATATGGCTGCAAGTGGCATCATAACAGATGAAGTCATAAAATCCATCAAATCAAATGCATTCTTTCCAAAGAAAGTTAAAGACTCTGAATATGCAGATGTCATAGAAAGTAAAGCTACAATCCCTAATAAATAAAAAGTTGAACCACAAATAACTGTTGCTTTTCTTCTTGTAAAGTTAAATCTATCAATAAAGAATTTTAAAGATGGCTCAATCATTGAAACAGCAGATGTAATACCAGCAAAAACTAATGCAACAAAAAATGAAATAGCAATTACTTGACCTAAAAATCCCCATCCAGAAAAAATAACAGGTAATGAGATAAATACAAGCCCTGGACCTGCTGAACTTTGTGCTCCTGCTTCAAATAAAAATGAGAAAATTATTAAACCAGCAGTAATAGCAATAGCAGTATCTACAATAGCTACCATTATTGATGATTTTACAAAGTTCACATTTTTAGGTAATGAAGCTGAATAAGTCATAATTGTACCAACACCAAGTGATAGTGTAAAGAATGCTTGTCCAAGTGCAGCTAAAAGTGCATTACCATCAATCTTACTCCAATCAGGAGAGAACATAAAACTTACAGCAGTTGAAAAACTATCCAATGTAAATGAGTAAATTAATAAACCTAATAAAATAAGTCCTAAAAGTGGCATTAAGATAAGATTTATTCTCTCTATTCCTTCTTTTATACCTTTTAGTACAATAAAAATTACAGAACCTGCAACAATAGTATGATATGCAATTTGTGCAGCAATATCTTTTGAAATAAGTGTTTCAAAAGCAGCACCTGCTGTTTTTGCATCACTTGGTAGTGTTCCAAATGAAGTAAATACATAACTTAAAATCCAACCTAATACAACAGAGTAAAAAGATAAAATTATTAACCCAGAAAAAAGAATAAATCCTGCAAATTTCCAGTTTTTATTTTTTGACTTTGAAGTTTTAACAAAAGAGGTCGCTACATCTGCTTGTGCATTTTGTCCAATTACTGCTTCGGCAAGAAATACCGTAAGCCCTATAAATAATATAGCTAGTAAATAAACTAATACAAATGCTCCTCCACCATACTCTCCCGTAACATAAGGAAATTTCCAAATATTACCCAATCCAACAGCTGAGCCTGCAGCTGCCAAAATAAAACCTATTCTTGAAAAATGATTTTTCAAATACATACCCTTCTTTTTAAATTGTGTAATTATAAAGTAAATTATATGAAATTTATATGAAATTTATATGATAAGCTATAAAAAATAACTAAAAAGTATATTTTAGTTATTTTTAAGAATTAAATTTGATTAAGAACTTTATCAAGTGTATATTTTAAGTCTTCATCCAACTTTAAATTACTTCTCATCCAGTTTAAATAGCCACTATCTTCTTTAGCAACTTCAACTACATCTTTGTCTTTATATTTACCAAATTTAAATGTTGAAATAAATACAGGAGTTTTTGTTAGTTCTACTAATTTTTCCATAGGATTATAATCTGGATACTGTTTTCTACACTCTTTTACAAGTTTTGATAAAAATAGTTTCATTACTAATACATCACCAATTGCATCATGCGCTTTAATAGTGATATTATGTTTTTTTGCTTCTATGTCTTCAACTTTATAAAGTTCTAATGCATATCTTAAATATTGAAGTCTATGATAAGGCATTTGAGGGAAAAGATGTTTTGCACATCTTAGTGTGTCAATTAATTGAAAATGATTTTCAAAACCTTCTTTTTCAATCATTGATAAATCAAAATTTATATTATGAGCAATTAAGAAATTCTCTTCATTATTTAACTCAAGTAGTTTTTTATAAAAAGTAGTTTCTGTTGCTTTTGGTTTATTTTGTATTAAATTAGGAGTAATATTGTGAACTTCCATAGCTTCTAATTTTATTTCTACATCACTGTGACAAAGTTCATCGTAAGCTTCTACTTTTCCTGTTTGGTCAACAATCATAGCTCCAAATTGGATGATTCTATCTTCTTCTTGGTTTCCGGTCGTTTCTGTATCAAAAAGTACATATTTTGGCATAAGTTTATTCCTTAAAATTTCTTGTATATATTATATGATTAGCATTCCATCGCCATATGAGTAAAATCTATACTCTTGTTTTATAGCTTCTTCATAAACTTCTAAAGTTTTTTCTAATCCAATAAAGGATGCAATTAACATGATTAAAGTTGACTTAGGTAGATGAAAGTTTGTAAGTAAGTGATCTACTTTTAATGGTTTATTAGAAGGATTTAAGAAAAGGTCACACTCTCCTTGAATTTTATTTGTTCTTGCATAATATTCTGCCGTTCTTGTAACTGTTGTACCAACTGCTAATACTTTTTTTGCATTATCTAAAGAAGCTTTTGCTTTAATTCCTATTTCAAAATATTCACTATGCATTGGATGGTTTAAAATATCTTCAGCATCGACAGGCTTGAAAGTTCCTGCTCCAACATGTAAAGTAAGATAATCAATACTAAATTTATCTTCTAATTTTTTTAAAAGTTCAGGTGTAAAGTGTAAAGAAGCAGTTGGAGCTGCAACTGCACCATAATTTTTTGCAAATAGTGTTTGATAATTTTTATTATCTTGCTCTTCATCTTCTCTATTCATATAAGGAGGTAAAGGAAGATGTCCTATTTGATTTAAAATATCAACTAATTGTAAAAATTCTAAATTCTTTTTATCTTCTAAATAGAAACTTACAACTCTACTACCATCTTCATTTATTTCTAAAACTTCAGCTTTTAAACCTTTTTTGAAAGTTAAAACTGTTCCTTTTTTAACTTTTCCTCTAATCATTACTAAATATCTATTCATAAATAGCGGTTTATTTAATAATAATTCTACTTTTCCACCTGATTGTTTATGCCCAAATATTCTAGCTTTAATTACTTTTGTATCATTTAAAAATATAGAAACATCTTCTGGAATATAATCAAGAAGGTTTTTAAATGTAGTATGTATAATCTTGTCTTTTTGTCTATCATAAACCAGAAGCCTAGCACTATCTGCTGGGCTTACGGGGTGAGTTGCTATGAGTTTTTTAGGAAGCTTGTAGTCATAACTTGAAGTTTTTAATGGGTCTAATTTACTCTTCGTCATCATCTTCTTCATCTAATTTACTTGCAGGATTAAATACTTTTGCAATATATATTGAAACTCCATAAAGTATAATAAGTGGACCTGCCATTAAAAATTGTGTTAAAACATCAGGTGGTGTTAAAAGTGAAGCTACTACAAATATTATAACAACAGCATATTTGAAAAAGTCTTTTAACATTCTATCATCTACAATTCCAATTTTTGCTAGGAAAAATGTAACAACAGGTAATTCAAATGCAATACCAAAACCAAATAATAATTTTGTAAAGAAACCTACATATTTACCAATACTTGGTAAAATTGTTACAACAGCTGAACCAAAATTAATTAAGAATTCAAAACCATATGGAATAACAATATAATAAGCAAATGAAGCACCAATTAAAAACATTAATGTTCCAAAGAACACAAAAGGAATAACAAGTTTTTTTTCATGGTCATAAAGACCAGGAGCTAAAAATAACCATAATTGCCAAAATATAACTGGAAGTGTTAAAATAAATCCTGAGAAAAAAGCAACTTTAAGTGCTGTAAAGAATGTTTCTTGAACTTCAACTGCAACCATTTGAGATTTTTCAGGAAGTACAGCCTCTACTGGAACCATCATCCATTCTAAAATGGGTTCATAAAAGAAAAAACATATAAAAAAACCAATTACAAGAGCAATTGTAGCATTAATCAATCTTTTTCTAAGGTCAGCAATATGCGGTTTTAAATCTTCTAACATTAACTATTTTCCTTTACTTTTTCAACATTTTTGTCTTCTTTTTCTTCTTCAAACTTTACTTTAAACTTATCAGATGGATTCTCTTCTGTTTGTAAAGTCTCTTTTTCTTCTTCTTTATTGTGACTATTATCAATCTCTTTTTTTTCTTGAGATTTTTTCTTTTTCTTTTTTTGTTTTTTTGACGTCTCTTCTTTATAAGAAGCTATCTCATTCTCTTGTGAGTTTGTGTCATTCATAATATCATCAAGACCTAAATCCATATTATTTACATTTACTGATGATTTTGCATCTTCAATTTGAGCTTTAAATTTGTTCGCTTCTTCTCTCATATCAGATATACTTAATTCATTATCTAATGTAGTTTTTGCATCTTCTACACCTGATTTGAATTTCTTTAAAAATCTAGCTATTTCTACCATAGCCTTTGGTAATTTTTCAGGTCCTAATGCAATAATCGCAATTACTGCAACAAGCATTATCTCAAAAAAGCCCATTCCAAACATATAATTCTCCAAAATAGTATTAAAAGAAAAAATTTTACCTAATTTTTGATAAAATCTCACTATTAAATCAAATAAATAGTTTAAGGGAAAATAATGAAATTTATAGTTCTATTGATAATTGCAGTTGCATTGTATTTTATAGCAAGAAATTATAAGACTGAAAAGTTTGCAAATATAAGATTAGATGTAAAAGAGAAGTTTGAAGGTGACCTAATGCAACATGAAGCAGGTTTATTAGTTGCATTAATGGCAAAAGTAGCTAAAGCAGATGGTCAAGTATGTGAACTAGAAGCACAACTTTTAAAGCATACATTAAATGATATTTCAAGACATTTTGAAAATGAAGAACAAATAAGACAGAAATTAACAACAATTTATGAGGAAGAGAAAAAAAGTTTTGAAAATACTATTGAAATTTGTCAAAATTTATACAAGTTAACTAAAAATAATTATAATAAAAGAGTTAAAATTATGGAGTATTTATTAAATCTTGCTTTCATAGATAAAGATTTTTCAAATACTGAGTTTATGATAACAGAAGATATTGCTAAGTTTTTGCAAATAAAAAGAGAAGATTTTGAAAGATTAGTTAATGCTTTTGAAACATTTTATAAAAAACAAGAAGAGGCAGAAGGTATCTCTTTAGATAAAGCATATGAAGTTTTAGGTGCTACAAAAGATGAAACTAGTAATGAAATAAAAAGAAAATATAGAACTTTAGTTAAAAAACATCATCCTGATATAATTGCAGGACAAGGAGCAAGCCAAAATATTATTGATGAGGCAACACAAAAACTTCAAGAAATCAATGAAGCTTATGAAAGAGTTAAGAAATCAAGAGGCGAATAATTGCATAGTTTTGATGATACTTATGAAGTTTGTAATTGTAAAAATGTTACTGTTTCACAAATAAAAGAGGTTTTAAAAAAAGAGTTTATTGCAAAGATATATTAGATGATTTTAAAAGGAGAGTTGATGGCTAAAAGTTTTCCTCATTCTTATGAGGTTTGTAACTGCAAACATGTAACTTTAGGTGAAATTATATATGCAATCAAAGAAAAAGATGCTAAAACATTAGAAGAGTTAGGAAAAATTACTGATGCAGGAACAGCTTGCAAATGTTGTCAAGATGCAAGTTGTGATATTGGTGAAGAGAAATTAGAACTATACTTAACACAAATATTAAAGAAATTTGAGAAATAATTATGGAAGAAAAAGAAGAGTTAATAGAAGAGATTAAAAGATTAATTGCAGTAAATGAAGATGATAAAGTAGAGATAAATCCTAACTTTTTAGACTATTTTGATGTAGAAGAACTAGAATCTATAAAAAATAAGTTAAAAGTAAAGAAAAGTAATATTTCTCAAAGTAGTTTAGGATATTTAGATAAACTTTATGAAAAAACAAAAAAAGATGAGATATAATAATTATCAAAGGATAAAAATTGATTAACTGGAACCATATAGAAGAACAATTAATAGATTTTTTAAAAAAACAAGTAGAAAAAATAGGCCTTAATAGAGTAACCGTCGGATTATCAGGAGGATTAGACTCAGCAGTAGTTGCAGTACTTTGTAAAAAAGCTTTTGATAAAAATATGAGTTGTGTACTTATGCCTTCGCAGTTTTCTAGTCAAAGTAGTATTGATGATGCAAAAAAACTTTGTGAAAAGTTTTCAATAGATTATGAAGTTGTAGATATTTCTGCAATGGTAAATGCTTATATTGATAAGATGGACAATGATAAACTTAGAATAGGAAATTATTCTGCTAGAGTAAGAATGTCAGTTTTATATGACATCTCTTCAAGGGATTCATCAATAGTAGTTGGAACATCAAATAAAAGTGAACTTCTTTTAGGATATGGGACAATTTTTGGAGATATTGCTTGTGCAATCAATCCAATTGGAGAGATTTATAAAAGTGATGAGTTTGAGTTTGCTAAGCATTTAGGTGTTATTGATGAGATTATCAATAAAAAACCAAGTGCAGACTTATGGGAAGGTCAAACGGATGAAGATGAGTTAGGTTATACATATAAACAAATGGATGATGCTTTAAAACTATTAGTAGATGATAATGAAAATGAAGAAGAAATTATAGCTTTAGGGTATGAAAAAAAATTAGTTGATATGTTAAAATATAGAATTAAAGCAAATGAATTTAAAGGTAAATTACCTGTTATTGCAAATATTAAATGGAGTTAGCACATGAAAGAAATCTCATTTTACAACTCATCAGTTAATGATGAAGAGTTAAATCAAATTAAATCAGTTTTAGAAAATAGTAAAGATGGTTCTAAAGTTTTAGAATTCGAAGAAAATATGGCAAAGTTTGTTGGTGCAAGGCATGCAATAGCTACTTGTAACTCAACTTCAGCAATACACCTTGCTTTAAGTTCAATAAAGCTTAAAAGAGGAGATAAGATTTTAATGTCTGTTAACTCTTTTGTTAATATTCCTGAAGTTGTGAGACATTTTGATGCTGAACCAATCTTTATTGATATTAATAATGAAGATATGAATATAGATTTAAATAAATTTGAAAAAGCTTTAGAAGAGAATAATTCTAAAAAATTAAGAGGTGCAATTATTTCATTTATTGCAGGTCAAACTCCAGATTTAGATAGATTATATGATATTTGCGAAAAATATGGAATAATTTTAATAGAGGATGCAACTTCTGCACTTGGAGTAACTTTCAATGATGAAACTGTTGGTTCTTTAAGAGCAGATATGACAATTTTTTCTACAAACCCATCAAATGGGAAACATGCTTTAAGTAGATCAGGTGTAATTGTTACAAATAATGAAGAGATTGCTTCAAGAGCAAGATTATTAAGAACTCATGCTATTACAACAACATATGATGATTATGGTAACTTAGATTATATATATGATGTTGTAGATATTGGACACAAATATGATATGAGTGAGTTAGATGCAGCTTTCTCTTTAGCACAACTTCAAAAAACAAATAAGTTTATAAAAAGAAGAAAAGAGATTGCAAAAATTTATAAAGATAGACTTTCTGATGTTAAGCATATTACTATTCCTAAAGCAAAAGATGAGCATATTTTTACCCACTTTATAATTAAAATCTCAAGAAATAGAGATGCTTTTGCAAGAGCTTTAAAAGAGAAAGGAATTGCAACAGGATTGCATTATATCCCTTTACATCTTTTAAGTTATTATAAAAATAAATACTCTATAAAAATTACAGAGTTTCCAGCAGCTTTAACTTCTTATCAGCAAATTTTATCAATTCCTATGTATCCAAGTTTAACAGACGATGAAGTTAATTATATTTGTGATACTATCATTGAAATTGCTTCTGAATGGATATAAATAGTTGAAACAAAGAGTCTTTTTGTGGATAGAAGATTATCTCTTCTATCCAAACACTTTTCAAAAAATTATTTCTTTTCTCTTGTTGCCTTTTACTTTAGTATATCTTTTTATAATATTATTAAAAAGAGGAGTAGCGAAGCCTCAAGATTTTGACATACCTGTAATTAGCATAGGTAACTTAATTGCTGGGGGAAGTGGAAAAACTCCTTTGACAATTGAGTTAGTTAAAAATATAAATGATGCTTGTGTAATACTTAGGGGATATGGCAGGAAATCAAAAGGACTTTATGTTGTATCAAAAAAGGGTAAAATTCTTGAAGATATAGAAGTAAGTGGTGATGAAGCTATGCTTTTAGCAAATGCTCTTTGTAATGCTACTATTATTGTAAGTGAGAATAGAGTTGATGGTATTAAAAAAGCTAAAGAGTTAGGTTGTAAAGTTGTATTTTTGGATGATGGTTTTTCAAAATATAACATAAATAAATTTGATATAT
Source organism: Malaciobacter halophilus (assembly GCF_002837275.1). Lineage (GTDB taxonomy): Bacteria > Campylobacterota > Campylobacteria > Campylobacterales > Arcobacteraceae > Malaciobacter > Malaciobacter halophilus. The sequence goes on from NZ_NXIF01000027.1 coordinate 52,914, forward strand.
TAATTAAGCCTAAAGATGAACCTACAAATATATTTTGTTTACCAAGTGGTGGATATAGAGAACCAAAAATGTTTTACTCTTTTGCACAAATTGTTTTACAAGAAGGGAAAAGCTTCAAAAGGTTTGTTTCATATAGTTTAAACGAAAAAAGAGTAAATGTTTTACCCCATAAACTACTTTTAGTTACAGCTATATCAAAACCAAAAAGATTATTAGATTATCTTCCAAAAGATGTAAAAATGGTTGCTTTTGAAGACCATCACACCTTTACAAAAGAGGAGATAGAAAAAATTAAAAATGAGTATAAAGATTACTCTTTAATTACTACGCAAAAAGATTATGTCAAATTAAAAAAGTTTAATTTGACAAATGTATACTTAATGAATTTAGAGTTACAACTTGATAATAAGCATATAGATTTTTCACTAATGAATGAATATATAAATAGTTATAGGAAAATAAATGAATAATATATACTATTTAGAAGAAGAGATTTTAAATCACTATGATGGTGCAAAAGTTATAAAATCCTTATTGTGGAAACTTATGTATAAAAGAGTTCAAAAAAGATTAAAAAAATCAATAATAACAGTTGAAAATGTTAGAAAGATTTTGCATAATTCTCATAATTCAATAGGGTGTACTATTGATGCACCTTTAAATTATGTGATGTTTAGAAATGAACCTATTTGGTATTATGTTGAGGGTGAAAGAGAATACTATATTCCTTTGAGTATTGGTTTTGCAAATACAAAAGCCTCTTATGATATAGTACTAATCAATGGTAAATTAGATATTAGAGATAGTTCTATTAGAAGACTAAAACCAAAAGATAGGCTTAGCCATTCACCTGTTTTATCTGTAAAGAACTTTAAAATAATAGAGCAAAGTTTTAAACTATTATTAGCTCATATTGAAAAAGAAAATAAGTTATATGAAAAGAGTAAACCAAAGATTTAAATCTTTGATTTACTTGATAATATGACCTACAAATTTAGACATATTATCTAAGATTTTACTTCCTTTTCTAAAGCCTAAACCACAAGCTTCATAAGCAAAAAATACTCCAGCTTGATAACTGTTTCCTTCACTATCTTTTGGAAGTTCTACATACTCTTGATATATTGGTTTATGACCTTCATAGTCACCTTTTGTTTCTTCATCAATAGTTCCATCTTCATTTATAATTTTAGTATTTGCACCTTCTCTTCCAAAGCATCTTTTTTCAACTTGTTTTTTACCCTCTAAAGGTTCGAAAGAAGTCTCTAAAAGTAGTGGATGATTTGGATATAAATCCCATAAAATTTTCATAAAACCTTTTGATTGGAACATCAAAGTATAAGCAGGATTAAAAATAATCGCTTTTCTATTTTCAATTATTTCTGTTAATAATAAAGCTAATTCACTTTCATCAATTGCAATATCTTCCCATGGTATTAGTTTGAACCAAAATTCAAAACTTTGTTCTTTTGCAAAAATACCATCATCGCTAAATTCTACTTTATCAATATATTCAAAATCTGTATTAAAACCAGCTTCAGTTGCGATATGTTGAAGAAGTTTTGTAGTATTTTCATCTTCAGCAGAGCTTGCAATTGAAGAAAATAGTATTTTCCAACCTAGATTTTGATAATGTTCTTCAAATTTATCTATATCAGTATCAAGAGTAATTATTCTTTTAAAATTGTCTTTTAATGCTTCATAAACATTATTAAATTGGCTAGCTTCATCTAAATGATTTGCTTTTAATAAAGCCCATTGAATTATTGCTGTTTCAAAAAGCGAAGTTGGAGTATCTGCATTAAACTCTATTAGTTTTATTGGTTTTTCATCAATACCTCCAGCTAAATCAAATCTAGAGTATAAATGCCAATGAACATCATTTTCCCAAGACTCTTTAATAACATCAACTAAATTAAAAGGAATATTTATTTCATGAAACAGATTATTTTCTACTACATAATCTCCAGCTTCACAAAACATATCATATAACTCATTACACGCTTCATAATAAGCTTCGGCTTCTTCAGGTGTAATTTGAACTACTTCATTTGCAATATATGAAGTCTCATCTTCATCTGTATGCCATACAAAACCAATTGATTCTAAATACTCATTTGTTAGAGCTTGTAGTTTTTCTAATTTCATGTTTGACCTTTATTTATCCACCAAAAAATGAACTTGATGATTTTCTTGTACTAGTAGATTTATTTCCAAAAAATCCACTTCTTTTTGTAGCACTTGATTTGTTGGCTGATGTAGCAGCTTTTTTAAATGAACTTTGAGAACGGCTATAAGTTTGTGGAGATTTGTATTGAGTCTTTCTTTGGTTTTGATAGTTTTGATTATTAAATAGTTTATTTCCAATCCATGATCCAATCATCGCTCCAGCAATTGATGATAATAAAACACCTCCAAGTCCCATACTTCCACTTGACATTTCAGGGTTTGTAAGAGCAGATGTTCCTGCATCTATTTTTGCTGCTTCTTCTTTTACTAATTTATCAATCTCTTGTTGTGTTAATATTCTTTCAGTTCCATCAGGTTTTCTAAGCACAATTGTAGTTTTATTAGCTGGGAACTCATCTACTATTGTATAACCACCTTTATTTGGTAACTCTTCAATTACTACAAATGCGTTTTGTTTTTGAGAAGCATCAGTAAAAGCACCATTTTGTGTTTGTTGTTGTTCATTTGTTTTTTCTTGACAACCAACAAGTCCAGTTACTAAAAGTGCTCCAAGACCTCCAACCATAGCATAGTCGGATATTTTTTTAATGTGACTTTTCTTTTTCAAGTTTATAATCCTTTTACAATCATATAGTTTTAAAAGTGAGTGTATAATACTAAATAGTTTCTATAAAATAGATGAAGGGGAAAATAGCGAAATTTTTTTCTTATAATAAAGGATATATTTCTAAGATTAAAACTCTTATGTTATAATTGCGCGATTAAAATATGAAGGTTTTCAATTAATGAATAGTAATGAAGTAAAAACACAAAAATTTATTATAAAGTTTTTTCCAGAAGTTATGATTAAGGGCCAAAAAGCCAAAAGACAAATGGTTGCTCAAATTTATAATAATGTAAGAACTTTAGTAAAAAGAGTATCTGAAGATATTACATTGAAAAAATTTTTTGATAAAGTAGAAGTAGTTTGTCCTGTACAAGTAGTACCTGAAATAAGACAAATATTAGTAGAAACACCAGGAATAGAGCAAGTTTTAGAAGCTATACAAATTGATGATATTAATACTTTAGATGAAATAAAAGTAAAAGTAAATGACTTAATGGCAAAAGAAATAATTGGTAAAACTTTTGTTGTAAGAGCTAAAAGAACTGGTGAACACGATTTTAAATCAACAAATATTGAACAAACTGTTGGTGGATATATGCTTGCAAATAATGAAACAAAAGGTGTTGATTTAAGGAATGCAGAAGTAACTATAAATATAGAATTAATTAATAACCAATTAAATATTATTACTTTAAAACATAAAGGTTTAGGTGGATTTCCTTTAGGAACACAAGGAAGTATTCTTTCTTTGATGTCAGGTGGATTTGATTCAACAGTTGCAAGTTATATGACTATGAAAAGAGGAGTTAAAACACACTTTATTTTCTTTAATCTTGGTGGAATAGCTCATGAAATAGGAGTAAAACAAGTAGCATATTATTTATGGAAAAGATTTGGTTCTTCTCATAGAGTTTCATTTATTTCTGTTCCATTTGATGATGTTGTAACTGAAATTTTCAATTCAACAAGTGAACCTTATATGGGAGTAACACTTAAAAGAGTAATGTTAAAAGCAGCAGAAAAAGTAGCAAATGAGATGAAAATTGATGCACTTTTAACAGGAGAAAGTGTAGCTCAAGTATCAAGTCAAACTCTAAGAAATCTAGCTTTAATTGACCAGTTTACAAATAAATTAGTGCTAAGACCACTTTGTACTATGAATAAACCAGAAATAATGGAAATAGCTGCGCAAATTGGTACTAAAAAGTTTGCAGAATCAATGCCTGAATATTGTGGAGTTATCTCTAAAGCACCAGTAACTCATGGTTCATATGAAAGAATGGAAAAAGAATCAAGTAAATTTGATTATTCTGTGGTTGATAAAGCAGTTGAAAATAGACAAATTACAAATATTGATGAGATTATTGCTGATATATCTGAAATAGGGCAGATGGAAGTGGTGTCAAATCTGGAAGAGACTAAGAAATATACAATAATTGATATCAGACAAGGTCAAGAGTGTATCAAAGTAGAAAATCAAGAAGTTTTAAAAATACCATTTTTTAATCTTAAAAAAGAGTTTAAAAAACTTCCACAAGACAAAGAGTACCTTTTTTACTGTGAAAAAGGAATACTAAGTCAATTACATGGACAGTATTTAAGAGATGCTGAAAACTACACAAATATTAAAGTTTATAGACCTCAAGAATCAAAATAACCAATAATTCAAAGGTTAAAATACCTTTGAATTATATTGTATAGATAGTTGTTATATTTATAGTGATAATGAAACTACTGCATTAAGTGAAAGAATTGAACATTTTAAAGAAATCATTAGAAAAATAAAAGAGATTTTTTAATATCTCTTTTATTTTAACCTAGATTGTCCAAACTTTTATGTCGCAAAGTACAAATTGTTGAACTTCCATATATTTGATTCATATTTGTTATAATTTATCTTCATTTTTTATGTTCTATAGACTGTTGACAGATTAATAGTGATGTTTTTAGGATAAAAAACAATATAGTCTTACTTAAATTTTAAACAGGCTGAAGATGATGAAATAATAAAATCAGCTATAAAAAATTAGAACTAAAATAGTAAATAAGGAATAGGTAGAGTTAAAGCAGATATTTTTAAAATATGAAAACTAAGGACATTTAATTCTTTAGGAATAAAGAGTTGTTTCTTCTTTTGCAAGTTTTCTAACTTTATTTATAATATCTAAATATTTATTCATACAATCCAATTTAGTCCAACTAAGTAAAGTTGAATACCTTAGTTTTGAAATAACAATCCTATTCAAAGGGCAATGGGGAGGAGTATCAATTAATCCTAAATACCAAAAATATTTTAAGTATAAATTTATTAACTTTTGATAAACTCCAATTTTTAAATACTCTCCATTTTAAATGGAAGAATATTTCTTAGACCAAATAGAAAAATTTTTAATATTTTTCATATGATTCATATGATTTTCTTCTATCATATTAGAAGCATAAAAAATAGATATATTTTCTTGAACATAAATCTTTATTTCATTTCTAAACTGACTTTTTATTTTTTCAATTTTATTAATATTCATTTTAATAAAAGAGTTTTAAAAGTAAGAATCCATGTTTCTTCATTAATAAACTTTTCTCTTAGTGCTGTTTAACATTTTATCCAGTAATTTAAATTTGATTTATATTGTATTAAAGATTATATAAAATAACACTATCAAGATGTGACATATTGTCCGTTGATTATTTGTCTACAATAATGTATTATTTTCAAATGAAAAAAGAAGAAAAACAATTATTACTAAATAATCTTGCTATCTCTATAAAAAAAAGAAGACTCCAATTAAATATTTCTCAAGAAAAATTAGCTGAAAAATGCGGTTTTGATAGAACATATATAAGTATGTTAGAAAGAGCAAAAAGAAATCCTTCTTTTATCAATTTAGTGAAAATATCTAAAGGTTTAGAAATTGAGATTAATGATTTATTATCTTTGGAAAACTAAATATATTATATTTAAATATGATTAACAATTTAAGGACTTACCTATGTCAAATAAAAATATTGCATTTAATATCTATATGGAATATATTGTTAAACACCCCAACTATGCAACACAACCTCATGCTTTCAATAAAAAAGGAGAAATTACTTGGGTAAAAGCAAGTGGGCAAGATAGAATTGACCGGGCATTATGGTGGGATAAAAAGATCATTGAATTAGGTGTGACTAATAGAGCAGATGTGGCTAGAATACTTCATCCAAAGGAATTAAAGGGAAGAAAGCCATGTAGTGAATGTGGAAAAGTATTAAGTATTTTTTATATATACCCTTCCAAAAGTTTTTTGGAATACATAAATGATGAATTTAATCAGAATTATGTTATGTATGATAAAGATATTTATTCAATCATCCAAGATTTACTATCATTAAAAGTATCAGAACAAGATATTATTAATTTTTTTGTTTATAGATTAAAAATTAAAGAAAGATTTCCATCAATAAAATTATTAGAAAACTATTTATATCATAATCACACACATGAAACACAAAAAGGGAAAATGTTTAGTCCTGGAGTAATGTCAAATCCTCCTGATAGGTTTGATGGATTCCATACATACAATGCATGTTGTAGAAAAGAAAAAGATACAGGAAGACATGATGACAATATGAAAAGTTATACAAGAGATAGAAGGGCATTTGTAAACTGGTCAGATGGAAACTTTACATTAGCCAATGCTATAATGGGAGAATATAATAAATATAAAACACTTGTAACTTGCCCTGGATGTAATACTCAGAAATTAATGACTGCAGATCATATTGGTCCAATCTCTCTAGGATTTTGTCATAGAAAAGAGTTTAATCCATTATGTAGTTCATGTAATAGTAAAAAAAATAAAAATATGTCATTAAAAGATGTTCAACAGTTAATTAATGATGAAAAAAAAGGTATTCAAGTCATTTCATGGCATTCTACTTATCTATGGGACAAATTAAAAAATAAAATTAAAACTGATACTGATGCAAAAAATGCAAGTTCAATTATGCGTGAAAATATGCACTATATATTAACTTTATTTAATATCATAAATAAAGTTCCTCATGGTCGTAATTATCTTATGACAAAACTACATCCTGAATTTGTTAAGTTTAAATATAAAATCAATAATTTCACCCCCTTAAAAGAAATTGATGATAAAGACATAATTAAAACTATTTCTGAAGCAAAAACAAAAGTGAAAAGTGAAAAAAGATATATTGAGATTTGTTTTGAATCTCTTGGTGATTATGATAAAAAAGAAAATAGAATTTATAATAATATCATTATGAAAAAATATCAAAAAGAAATACATGCCTTACACCTTAGTTTAAATCAAGGTGTAGACTTTAATGATATTGAAAATGTAGTTTGTTTAATACTAAATTATATTGCTAGAGATTTAGATATCAAGTTTAATAGTTCAGGAACATCAATTTGATTTCTTAAATACTTTTGATAATTTGATTTAAACAAATTATCATTGTATTCAACAGGAGTATCTTTACAACTTGATGGCTGAATATCATATAAATCAGAAATTGCGTCATCTACAGAAAGATAATTTATCTCATCATCAAATATTTTACTAGGATTGAATTTACATTCCATATTATATGTACCAACAATAAATACTCTTTTTCTCTTTTGAGGGACACCATAATCAGATGCAAGCAGTTTCTGGGCGGATAAACAATAACCTAGTGCTGAAAATTCACTTTTTATACTTTCAAATGTTTTCCCAGCATTACTTGATAAAATCCCAGGAACATTTTCCATTACAAAGACTTTTGGTTTTAGATTATCCACAAGAGAAACGAACTCTTTATATAAAAAGTTTCTTGGGTCATCACTTAATCTTTTTCCTGCTAAAGAGAATCCTTGACATGGAGGACCACCAATTATTATATCAATTGATTTCTTTTGAGAGCTTTCAATTATCTTATCTTTTATACTAACTTCAGTTATTGAACCTTCTATAAATTCTACATTAGGATTATTTTTTTTATAAGTTATTGCAGCTTCCTTAAAAACATCATTAGCTATAACAACATTATATCCTGCTTGTTTAAAACCATATCCCATTCCACCCGCACCAGAAAATAAATCTAAAACATTATATGAAGATAAATAATGTTTAATTTCTTTTGCTACTGCATATGCAAGCAAGGGAGGAACTGCATTTCCAATTTGTGTAGCTATATGAGATTTTGCACCATAAAAAATATAATCATCAGGGAAAGACTGCAGTCTTGCTGCTTCTCTTGGTGTGATTAATCTATCATGAATAGGGTGAATAAAAGTACCATTGCCAGGTCTTGTTATATAAGTATTAATTGTATAAGATGGTTTGTTACGATCAATTCTACCATATAAGGTTGTTCTTCCACCTGTTTTTCTTATACCTTCTAATCTTTTTGATGGAATATCAAATGGAATATCTCTCCAATTTCCTCCCTCAGGAATTGAAAGAATCATTCTCATATCTAATTCACTTACCTTGCTTATTGTATGATTATATAACATATATTACACCATACTTTCTTTTAGTAAATTAGCATATTCATCAGTATATGAATCAAGTATTTCTAGTGCATGTTTTTTTTCAATATTATATATTTTGAAAACAATTTTATTTAATTCAATTATTTTATTTAAATTACCATTTTGTATTTCTTTTGAATATTCTATTATTTCATTTATATATTTATTATCCAAATTAATAGGTAATTCATTTAATTCATAATTATTAATATGATTATTACTGCTAAATAATTTGAACCTCCAGTCCATAAGATATGAATTTAAAATAGCTAAAATATAATCTAAGTCTATATTATTTTTAACTGCAATAAAATTACATGAGTTACCAAGTACATAATTTTTATTAATTTTGCTAAATTTTAATCTTTTATTACTTGACATATTAGAAATCTGTTGGCATATTATCCTTTCTGAATAAATAAAAGATTTTTTAGGAGTAATTTTACCTTCAAAAAAGCTATTATCTACATATTTAGTGTCACCTTTAATATTCCATTCTTTAACATGTTTACCTTGTAATAATGGATATCTTGTGACTTTTTCAGATATATATTTTTTATTTAATGTTAAATCAAGTTCACCTCTTAAATTATGAATATCATCTATATCTTTTATTTTAGGAAATTTATGAATACTATTTAAAATACTGGTAGCATTACTTGTAAGTTTTATTAAATTACTATAGCTATCTATATTTCTTAAATTTTTTAGATTTATTTTAAATTCAGAATCTGTTTCTACATCAATTATTTCTACATTATCTGAAATGTCATTCTTTTTTAAACCAAAATAACACATTGATTGAGTAATAGAATTAAATTCATTAGAAGATTCATTTAGTAAATATATTTTTTTAATCTTTGAATTATTAATCATATATTGTCTTAATGAACTAGATGTATGATCAGATAATAAAGAGGATGGAATAATAACTCCAATTACAGATTCATCTGCACTAAACCGAGTATATATAAGTTCAAGAAAAACTTTGTATAAATTTATTGTACCTTGTTGTAAATATAACTCTTTTTTAATTAATTTAGACACTTGCTTACAATAACTCTGATACTCTTTATAGTCTTCTTTATTAAATTCTTTTGAAGATGCCTTTAGATTTCTATAAGGAGGGTTTGTTAAAACAATATCGAATTTAAAATTTTCACCAAATAATGATTTTACAGTGTGTACTTTATTATCATTATAAATAACATTACCTACATAAGTATTATTATTCTTTATTTTGTATTTAATTTTAAATTTAACCTCTATAAATTTTGAAATCAATTTTTTAGCTAATTTTATAGCTAAATTATCAATATCTGATATATAAATATTTGATAAGACATCTTTTATTTCTATCTCATTTAAAGAACAATGCTTATCTATGTATTCTAAGTATGCAATTACAAAAACACCTAGTCCTACACAAGGTTCTAAAAGCTTTGAATTTATTATTTCTTTATTAAAACCATCCATTGCTTCTTTTGTTATTTGGTAAGCTAACTTAAAATTTGTATAGTAAATACCGTGTTGTTTTCTTATAGATATTTTAGAATACTTTTCATATTCTTTTAAAAGTTGATAATCTAGTAAAATTTCATCTATTAACTGTATGTAGTTATTTTTATCAATTAAATTAATTTTCTCTAAAATTTCGTTAACTTTCATATCATTATAAACAGATGAATTTGAAATGATTGATTTGGTCAAAATTACCCTTTTTATTTATATAATACAATAATTTTTGCTAAATATATGAAAATATTTCATTTTGAAATATTTATTTGGATTTTATCAAATGAGTTCCTAAAGACACATAAAGTATGCTTTTACAAATTAGATTTTTAATTTAATTCTTGTGTTTTCAACCTAAATTTATATTACATATATTAGTATTTAATTTAGGAAATTAGTATTTTTTATTGTTGTTAGTAATGAAGAAAATCTAAATAAATAGTTTTTATATATTTTGCTAAACTACCTCTAACTTGTATGGTTTTATAACCTTTTTTTAGAGATATAATTTGTTCCCAAAAGTGTTCAAGAAGTAGAATTTATAGATTCTCTCAAACCCTTAAGACTTTTTGAATAACAAAAATCATTTTAAATAAGTTACTAAAATTAAACTTCTAATCAACTCTCCTTATTATTAATAATAATTATTGAAACATATGAAGAACAATTTGAGAGTTTCAAATTTAAAAAATTTAGAAGTGGCAATACTGAATACAATCTATTATTAGAAGATTACATATACTTTTTTGAAGAATATTTTGAAAAAGAAAAAGATATTTATATAAAAAAATAGATATATAGCTAGAAATAAGCTAGAAAAAGAGGAGTTTTATTCTCCTCTTAATCCTTTTCTCATTGTCTCAACTACTGAATTATCGGCTTTTGTGTTAGTGAAAAGCTCAAATGCAAGTAAGCCTTGATATAAAAGCATATCTTCTCCATCTTTTGTTTTTAAACCCTCTTTCTTTGCGAGTTTTAAAAATGCAGTTTCTTTCCCATATACACAGTCAAAAGCGTATTTAGAGTTTAAAAATACATTTTCTAATTGCGCTTTATTCATAGGAAGATTTTCATCTTTTAATCCTGCACTTGTAGAGTTTACAACTAAGTCAAAATAGTCTAATCTAAAATCTTTCCATGAAAAACATTTAATATTTTTTTGTTTAAAAAATTCTAGTTTTGAATCACTTCTATTTACAACTGTAACATCAATCTTTTTTTCTTGTAGTGCAAGAGCAATTGCTTTTGCCGTTCCACCAGCACCTAAAACAAGAACTTTATTAACATCTTTAAAGCTTTCAATAGCTTTTAAGAATCCAGGAGCATCTGTATTGTATGCTATTACTTTTTTGTCTTTTTTTATATATGTATTTACAGCTTGAATCTCATTTGCAATACCTACAACTTCATCAGCTTGTTTAAAAGCTTGTTCTTTATGAGGTACTGTAATATTTGCACCACTATATAAATTGTTTAAAAACTCTTCTTTTAGTTTTTTACCATCTTTTAAGTGGTGTTTTTTATAAACTGCATCAATATTTAAAAATTCGAAAGCACTATTATGCATTTGAGGTGACTTAGAATGTTCTACTGGATCACCAAAAATTGCATATACTTGTGTATTATTTGTTATATTTTCCGACATTATTTACCTTTATGAAGTCGTGATTTTATCTAAAATATTATAATATAAAATTAAATGAAAAAAGTTACAATATTGTAATCCTTTTAAAAGTGAGATATGATGGAAGTTTTAAAAATATTTACAAATAAAAAAGATGGTAATCTTGCATATCATGTAAACGATAAAAAATGTAATGTTGATAGAAATAGAGAAGCTTTAAAAAAATATGGATTTACAATAAACAATTTAAGATATATGAATCAGGTTCATAAAAATAGAGTTATTTGTGTTTCTAAAAACTCTTTAAAATTAATAGATGAGTGTGATGCACTTATTACATCTGAAAAAAATCTTCCTTTGATGGTTATGGTTGCAGATTGTATACCAATATTGCTTTATGATGAAGTTTCAGAAGTTATCGCAGCTATTCATGCAGGTAGAAATTCAACTTTTTTGAATATAAGTAAGATAACTGCACAAAAAATGATAAAAGAGTTCAATTGTCAGCCAAAAAACATAAAAGCAATTTTAGGGCCATCTATTCAAAAGTGTTGTTATGAAGTAAGTCAAGAATTAGCAAATATTGTAAAAACTTCTTTTGGAGAAGAGTTTGTAAACAATAGAAATATTGACTTACAAGGAATAAATAAAAAACAACTAAAAGAGCTTGGAATAACAAATATTGAAGTTTCAAATCATTGTACAAAATGTACTGATGATAAATACTTTTCATATAGGCTTATTTCTGATACTGGAAGATTTGCAGGAGTTATAGAATTAAAAGAGTAGGTTATATTTAAGATAAATGTTTATAATATGTATTAATTATGTAAAAAATATATAAAAATCGGCTTAAGTATATAAAAAATAGAGATTTTTCATAAAATATTAATAAAATTAAGTTTCGATTTGTTACAATTGCGCTTCAAATTACACTGAGAAAGGTTAGAGATGAGCGTTAAAGTTACAAAACAAGAGGCTTTAGATTATCATAAAAGTCCAAATCCAGGGAAAGTTGCAATTGCAACAACTACTGAATTAGAAACACAAAGAGATTTATCACTTGCATATTCACCAGGTGTTGCTTTTCCTTGTGAAGAGATTAAAAAAGATCCAAAATTAGCATATGAATATACTGCAAAAAGTAATCTTGTAGCAGTAGTTTCAAATGGTACAGCTGTACTAGGTTTAGGTGACATTGGGGCACTGGCATCAAAACCTGTAATGGAAGGTAAAGCTGTATTATTTAAAAAATTCGCTGCTGTTGATTCTTTTGATATTGAAGTTGATGCAACTGATGTTGATAAATTTTGTGAAGCAGTAAAAGCTATTTCTCCTACATTTGGAGGTATTAACTTAGAAGATATTAAAGCACCTGAGTGTTTTGAAATAGAAAAAAGATTAATTGAAGAGTTAAATATACCAGTTATGCATGATGACCAGCATGGAACTGCAATTATTACAACTGCTGCATTAATAAACGCAAGTGAAATGATGAATAAAGCAGTAGAAGATATGAAAGTAGTTGTTGTAGGAGCTGGTGCTTCTGCTATTGCTTGTTCTACTATGTATAAAGAGCTTGGAGTAAAAACATTAATTATGTGTGACTCAAAAGGAGTTATTCATAAAGGAAGAAAAGATTTAAATAAATATAAAAAAGATTTTGTAGTAGAAGAAGCTCTTAGTTTAGAAGAAGCATTTACAGGAGCAGATATGGTACTTGGATTATCAAGACCAGGAACTTTTACTAAAGAGCATATTGCACTTATGAATGAAGAACCAATTGTATTTACATTAGCAAATCCAACTCCAGAGTTATTCCCTGATGAAGTTAAAGAAGCTAGACCAAAAGCTATTGTCGGAACAGGAAGAAGTGATTTTCCTAACCAAGTAAATAATGTTTTAGGATTTCCTTTTATTTTTAGAGGGGCACTTGATGTTAAAACTAGAAAAATCAATATGACAATGAAAATGGCTGCGGCAAAAGCAATTGCTAATTTAGCAAGACAACCATTAACTGATGAATTAAAAGAGTCTTTTGGTGATTTAACTTATGGAAGAGAGTATATTATTCCTATCCCATTTGATAAAAGACTTATGGTAGAAGTTTCTAGTGCTGTTGCAAATGCTGCTGTTCAAACAGGTGTAGCAAGAGTAAAAGAGTTTGATTTAGAGGCTTACAGAAAAAATTTAGCTGCAATGATATAAATCAATAATTAATCAATAAAATGGTATTATTCTCATTTTAAAATTTAATGAGAATAATACTAGGATAATGATGAAAGAGTACATACTTTTAATTGATACTACAGATGATAAAGGACTTGTTTATAATATCTCAAAAGTTCTTTACGCAAATAACTTAAATATAGAACAAAACTCCGAATACGTTGATCCAGATACACTAAAATTTTTTATGAGAACAGTTATTTCTGGAGATATTAAAAAAGATATTTTATTAAAAGAGTTAAAAGAGGTTCTTCCTTCAAACTCAACTATTAAGCTAACTGAAAAACAGAATAAAGATGTGGTTATATTAGCAACTAAAGAGAGTCATGTTTTAGGTGATTTATTAATTAGATATTTTGATGGCGAATTAAATGCAAATATAAAAGCAGTTATTGCAAATCATGAACATTTAAGAGATTTAGTTGAAAAATTTGATATACCATTTTATTGTATTAGTGCTGATGGTTTAAGTAGAGAAGAGCATGAAGATAAAATGATTGAAAAAATCAATGAGTTTGAACCTGAGCTTATTGTATTAGCAAAATATATGAGAATATTGACACCAAAGTTTGTTAAAACTTATCCAAAAAAGGTTTTAAATATTCATCACTCGTTTTTACCTGCTTTTATTGGTGCAAACCCTTATAAACAAGCACATGATAGAGGTGTAAAAATTATTGGTGCAACGGCTCATTATGTTACTGATGATTTAGATGAAGGTCCAATTATTTTTCAAGATGTTGTTAGAGTTGATCATACTTACTCTTGGCAAGAGATGAGAAATGCAGGAAGAAATGTAGAGAAGATTGTTTTATATAATGCTTTTCAACTTCTACTTGATGATAAAGTTTTTGTACACAAAAATAAAACGGTAATTTTATAAATGTTTAATATAGTTTTACACGAACCAAGAATTCCTGGAAATGTTGGAACAATAGGAAGACTTGCTTTTGCATTAAATTGTAAGTTACATCTTATTAAACCTTATGGTTTTGGTGAAATCAATGAAAAACAAGTAAGACGAGCTGGACTTGATTATTGGTATGATTTAGAAGTTTATGAGTATGAAAATATAGAAGAGTTTTGGCAAAAATATCCTATGAATGATAGACATTTTTTTGCAACTACAAAGACAAATAGAGTATATTTTCAAGCAGAGTTTAAAGAGGGTGATTTTTTCTATTTTGGTAGAGAAGATGCAGGACTTCCTCAAAGTTTTTTAGAAAAAAATGAACAAGGGTGTATTACTATTCCTATGACAAATAACGCAAGAAGTTTAAATATTGCAAACTCTGTATCTATTGTAGCTTATGAGGCACTAAGACAAAACTTTGCTAATTTTAAATAAGTTTTTTACTTTTTTTAATTAGTTTTTTAACAGCTTCAAGTTTTTTTCGAAGCTGTTTTTTATCACTTTTATTTATTGCTTTTTTCTTTGCTTTTTTTAATTTGTCTTTTTTTATATACAACTCTTCAAGTATTTTTAAAACTTTTTTTGTTTTTATCTCTTCTTTGTTATTTCCCATCATCTCTTTTACTTTATTTATTAGTTTACTAAGAGGCATCGTTTTCTTCTCCTATCTCTTTTAATAGTTCATCTTCTATAAATAGAATCATTGCTATTTCAAGAAGTTTTTTTTGAATAGAGTAAACAGTTGCGCTGTCATTTATAAAAGATGTTGCCATAGAAGCTTTGATTTTTTGTGTTCTAATTAGTTCATCTATTTTTTCACTGTTTGAAATATCATTTTGTATCAATGTATTTTTAATCACTTCTATTTGTGTTATTTTATCAAGTTCAGGTGTAGTTGCGTTATTTAATACATTAATATCAATAAAAATAGTTGCTAACTCTTCTCTTAATATATTGTACTCTTTTTTTATATACTCATTTTTACTTTTTAAATAAAAGTCCATATTTTTTTGTATATCTCTTGTATCTTTTAGAACTTCTACAATTAGCTTTGCACTTCTTTTAAAGTTTCCTGCAAGTTTTTGTTGAGAACTTGTCATATGTTCTTGTGCAAATGAAGAGTATTTTATTATTTCTCCATATAGATTTTTTATATTTGTTTGATATATTTCATCGATATTTGTATTTATTTTTTTAGGCTCTTTTTCTAATTGAAGTTTTAAATCCTCTTTTGTTTTTAATTGTGTTGTATGTAAACTTAAAGCATGAAGCATAGCTTTTTGACAAATTTCATAAAGATTTATGCACTCTTTTTTTAATGAAATTAAAGAACTGTTTGGAATATCAATATTTGATTTTAATAGATATTTTGGTTTTGAACTCTTTGAAACTTTTTTTCTAATAGTTCTTTTTGCTAAATTTACAATTACATTTATAAAAGGAGCAACTAAAATAACACCTAAAAGATTAAATATTGTGTGAAACAATGCAAGTTTCATACTATAATTTTGAGCATCAATACCAAAAAATGGAGCAAGAATATCAACTAAATCTCTTAATGAATATATAAATATTACAGCTATAAATGCTGTAATTATATTAAATATAAAGTGTGCAAAAGCTAATCTTTTACCATTCTCATTTGAGGCAAGAGAACCAATAATTGCTGTAACTGTTGTCCCTATATTTGCACCAATTGCTAAAGCTAAGGCATTTACATAAATTATATTTCCTGCACTTAATGCTGTAATAATTATTGCCATAGTCGCACTACTAGATTGAATAACTATTGTAGCAATAGCACCAATTAGAATATAAAGTATAATTCCTTTTATTCCTGTCAATGCAAATTGTGCTAAATCAATTGAGTCTTTTAATGTATCAAAACCATCTTTCATATAAGAAATACCTAAAAAGATAAAACCTAAACCTAAAAGTACATTTCCTAAACCTTTGTAACCATTACTTTTAAAAAACCTAAGAATAACACCAAATATAATCATAGGCATAGCATAAGCAGAAATTTTTATTTTTAATCCTAAACTAGATACAATCCATGCAGTTGTTGTACTTCCTAAGTTTGAACCAAATACAATTCCTATCCCTTGTGCTAGTGTTAATAACTCAACAGATAAAAAAGAGATTACAATTACTGAAATTAAAGAAGAACTTTGCACAATAGAAGTAGCTAAAAAACCAGTAGTTATTGACTTAAAAAGATTATTTGTAAATCTTTGTAGCACTTTTTCCAATACTCCTCCAGAAAAGAGTTTGAATCCATTTTCCATAAAGTACATACCAATTAAGAAGATTGCAATACCACTTAAGATTATCTTTACGTTTTCTAAAGAAGATATAAAGTATGCTGCAAGTAGAAATGCCAACGCAATTGTTAAGTTTTTAACCATAAAACATCCTGTAAAATATAGTTTAATTGTACATTATAACAAGAATTTTTATTAAATAAGGCTTGTTTAGATAAAATTTTAAAGATTTTTTTAAAGAAAGTAACAATGAATAAAATATTAATATTAGAAGATGATGAACTTTTTGCACAAACTTTAGAGGATTTTTTGGAAGAAGAAGGCTTTGATGTTGATTTAGCATATAATGGAGAAGAAGCTTTAGAACTTAATTATGAAAATAATTATGATTTATATTTACTTGATATAAATGTACCTAAAATAAATGGTTTAGACTTATTAAAAGAGTTAAGAACAAGTGGAGATATGACTGCAACTATTTTTCTTACTTCTTATAAAGATAAACAAACTTTAGAAAAGGGATTTAACAATGGTTGTGACGATTATCTAAAAAAGCCAGTTGATTTAGATGAGTTACTTCTTAGAGTAAAATCTGTACTAAAAAGATGTGGAAAAAGTATTAAAGAGATTAAACTTTGTGAAGATATTATATTTAATCCTATTACAAGAAGAGTCTATAAGAATTCACAAGATTTAAATGTTCCTATTAAAATAGTATCTTTACTTGAACTTTTTTTAGAGAATAGAAATTCAATTATTTCAAAAGAGATGATTATTTCAAAACTGTGGAGTGTTAGTGAAGAGTATAGTGAAGGCTCAATTAGAGTTTACATAAATAATTTAAAAAAGATAATAGGAAAAGATAAAATTATAAATATAAAAGGAATAGGGTATAAAATTGAACTCTAAAATAAAAGACTTTTTAATCTCAATATCTATTGTTTTTACTTTTACTACCATTTTAACACTTTTTTTAAACTATATTTTAATTAGTAATTTTGGTTTAAATAAAGATAATTTTATTTTGATAGTTTTACCATTAGTTTTATTCTCTTTAACACTTTTTTTAGCATTAAGTAAATCTATTTTAGAACCTCTTTTCAAAAGTGATGCAAATTTACAAAAAACTGTAAAGCAGACTCTTCATGAGTTAAATATTCCTGTATCAACAATAATTTTAAATACACAAATGCTTGAAAGAAAAATAGAAGATGAAAAGGCATTAAAAAGATTACAACGAATAAAAAAAGCATCAAATGACTTGTTGAAATTATATGAACAGATGGAATATAGTATAAAAAAAGAGATAGATAATATTGATAAAGATGAGTTCTTTTTATATGAGGTTGTAAATAGTTCTATTGATAAATTTGAAGACATAAAAAGAAATATACAGATTAAAAATAGTATTAGTAAAAATTTGATTATAAAAACTGATAAAAATGGTTTTTGTAAAGTTATAGATAATCTTTTATCTAATGCAATTAAATATAATGATATTGATGGCTATATAAAAATAGGATTGAAAGAAAATACTATTTTGTATATAGAAAATAGTGGACATACTATTGATACAAAGCATCTTTTTGATGTATTTGATAGATTTTTTCAAGAAGATAGTTCAAAAAATGGTTTTGGGCTAGGACTTAGTATCGTAAAAGAGTTTTGTGATAAAAATAAAATTGCAATAAATATAATTCCTTTAGAAAAAGGAACAAGATTTGAATTAAATCTAAAAAGACAGCTTCAAGGTAGTTTGAATTAACATATATTTAACACAATAAAATTAAAATCTATAAAAATTTTAATTTAGGTTAAATAAATCATGAATATTGAAGTTTTAAAAAATTTAGTTGATTATGGGGTTATATCTTTACTTGTAGGGATGAGTTTTATTGCAGTTATGTTTTTTATAGAAAGAATTCTTTTTTATAAAAAACTTGATGTAAAAAAGTATGAATCTAAAAAAAGACTAGAAGTAGCCCTAACAAAAAATTTAACTTTTATAGGAACAATAGCTTCAAACTCTCCATATATTGGTTTACTAGGAACAGTTCTTGCAATCATGCTTACTTTTATGACTATGAGTGAAGGGGACATTGAAGCAACTAAGATTATGGCCTCTTTAGCTTTAGCACTTAAAGCAACAGCAATAGGGCTTGTTGTTGCAATTATATCAATGATTTTTTATAATATTTTATCAAGGTATGCAGAGGTTTTAGAAAGTAGCTATGAAGATTAAAAAGTTTGATTCAATAAATGTAATTCCTTTTATTGATGTATTGTTAGTTCTTTTAGCAATAGTTTTAATGACTTCAACTTTTATTAGTAAAGGTATGATACCTGTGAATCTTCCTAAAGCAACTAGTGCTCAAAATTTAAAACTAAATAAAGAAGTAATTATAGTAATAAAAGATGATAAGCAACTTTATTGTAATAACAATATTACAAATTTGAAAGAGATAATTAAGCATATTTTGCAGTTTAAAAAAACTACACCAGTTTATATAAAAAGTGATAAGAATATAAAGTTTGATACTTTTGTTAAAGTTCTTGATATGTTAAAAACTAATGGTTTTAACAATATATCTATCGTGACAAAAAATGAATAGATACATTAACTCTTTTTTTATTACTGTTTTTTTATATATTTTAATATTTAGTTCTTTTTATTTTCTTTTTTTTAAAAATATAGAAAAGAAAGAGCATATAAAAAATAGTAAAACAATATCTTTGTCGCATATTAAACTAGAAACTAATAAAAAAGAGTTTGCAAATAAAGTACTTAAAAAAGAGAAAATTGTTAAAAAGAAGTCTGCAAATAAAGTAGTTAAAAAAAAGAAGATTATAAAAAAAGCAGAAGAGTTAAAAAAGCCTAAAAGAAAAATCAAAAATGAAAAAAAAGAGGTTAAAAATTTTGTAAAAAAAGAGTCTATTAAGAAAAGTAAAGAGTTAACATATAGTAAAAAGATTGATAAACAAGTTAGTATAAAATCTAAAAAAGATATAAAAAAAGAGTATCTTGATAAATATCTTCATCTAATCAAAGAAGAAATTCAAAAAAATGTAATTTATTCAAAAAGAGCAAAAAGATTTAATATACAAGGTATAGTTACTGTAAAATTTAAAATAACAGTAGATAAAGAAGTTAAAATAATAAATATAGTTAAAGGACATAGACTTTTGCAAAAATCAACAATTAGTGCTATAAAAAAAGCTTCTAAGAACTTTCCAAAAGTTCCTAAAAGCTTAATACTTACTCTACCAATAGAGTATAGATTGATTTAATTAAAAACTTTCCCACGAGTCATCATCTTTAAGTGAAGATTTAAACTCTAAATCTTCTTTTTTTTCTTTTACTTTGACTTCATTTTTTATATCAATGTGAAGCTGTTTTGCTTTAACTTCACTTTTACCTTCAAACTCTTTTTCATCAGCATTTTCAACTACTTTTTTAGCAATAGTAGATGTATTTAATGCAACTTCTTGAGTTTGTGTTGCTATAAGTGCATTTTGTTGTGTTTGTTGGTCTAAATTATTAATTGCATCATTGATTTGAACAATACCACTTTCTTGTTCTTTTGCTGCATTAGAAACATCAGAAACTAAAATACTTGTTTTATTGATATCCTCTTTTAAGTGGTTATAACCTTTTATCATCTCGTTTGCAATATTTTTACCTTCATTTGCTTTAAGTGTAGCATTTTCTACTAATTCTTTTATCTCTTTAGCAGCTTGTGCACTTCTACTAGCTAAGTTTCTTACCTCTTGTGCAACAACTGCAAAGCCTTTTCCTGCCTCTCCTGCTGTTGCTGCTTCTACTGCTGCATTTAAACTTAAGATATTTGTTTGAAAAGCAATTTGGTCTATTACAGTTATTGCTTCATTTATTGAGCTTACTTGTTCATTTATATCTTCCATAGAAGAAGTTGTTTTAATAGCTAAATCTTCTCCTTTTTGCGCAGATGAAGAGACATCTTTTGTTAAAATATCAATTTCTGAAATTTTATTTGTAGTTAATTTTATATTTCCTGTTATTTGTTCAATTGCAGCAGCAGTCTCTTCTAAACTTGTTGCAGCTTCATTTGAACTTGTATTTAAAGTATCTACATTTTGTAATAAAATATTTGAACTTTCGCTAAGTGTTAATCCATTTGCTTTATTTTCTAATAGCATTTGTGTTATAGAAAGACCAAGATTATTCACACCTTTTGCAAGTTTTTCAAGATGTTTTTTTATACCATTAGTATCAATTTTCTTTAAATAGTTATATTTTGAGAACTCTTCTAAAACATCCAAAATATTATCAATATTATTTTCAAGATTTTGTCCCATACTATTTAATACATCTTTTAACTCATTAAGTGCTGGATTTGCAACATTTGTTGAAATTCTTTGACATAAGTCTCCTTGTTGAAACTCATTTAAAACAGCAACTGTTTCGTTTATAATAGCTCTATCCTCTTCAATAGATTTTTTAGTTATAGTAATGTTTTCATTTACTACTTTTGACATAACTCCAAACTCATTATTTGAATTATTTGTTAGTGGTTTTACTTCATTTGTTTCTCTATTTAAATATCTAAAGAAGTTTAATAAACCCTCTTGAAATTCATGTATTTGTGTATTAATATTTTTAGGAATATATGCCCCAAGCAACAATATAATCAAAAGAACAATAGCTGATAAGATTTCAATTGTTAATGTTAAACTTGTATTTATATTCTCTACTTGTGTTCCAATAAGTTTTTGTTCTTTTTTAATTGATAGTTTTATGTTAGCAGTTATATTTGCAATTTTAGGTCCAATAGTTCTTAATTCGCTAACTAAGGCATTTTCATTATCAATAATGAATATAAGTTTATCAACATCTTGTTTGTATGTGTCAATCAATTTTATTGCACTATTTAGTTTTTTAATATTCTCATTTGAATATAACATAGGTTTAATTTCATTTATTTGTACTCGTAAAGTATCAAATCTTTTCATTACTTCATAATTATGCTCTTTTTTATTAGATGTTACAAATTTTAATGAATAAAATCTTCCTAATAATAAAGTTCGAATAGCTTTTGCTGTTTTTAATGAGGCTTTTATATTACCTTGTTTACTAGAGTTTAACATGATTTGATTTAGTAACTGTTCTATTTTTTTACCATTAATTGTTAAATTATTTTCAACAATTCCATTATTTTGAGCCCTATAATCATTTAATTCATAAAAGTTTACTTTATAAATTTCTAATAGTTGTGATAAGGTATCTACTACTTTTTTTTCTTCTATACTTTTGGAACTTTGTTTTAATTGTTTTTCAAACTCTTTAGTTTTATTGTAATATTGTTCAAAACGCTTTAGATTAAAGTTTTCATTTTTATTAATAAAATCTTTTACCTCCATTCTTACCATAAGCATATTTTCTTGAATACTACTTGCAAGATTAGTATTCATTGTCATATTTTTATATTTATCAAAGCCTTGTGAAGATTTTGACAATCCATATATACTATATGCAGCCAATGAAATTATTAGTAAGCTTATAGTGATAAATGAGACAATTAGTTTTACTTTAATAGATAGATTCTTCATAAAATTTTTCTCCTCAAAAATAAGTGCATTATGATAGCCGTTATCACTTAAGTTTAGTTTAAAATACAACTCATTTTTTATTTAAGTTACAAATATACATATAAAAATTATTTTTAAAGGATTATTTTCTTATTTTTTTCTTTTCTTTGTTGCTATTTTGTAATTTCAATAGCCTATCGCAAAATTCAATCTTTTTACTTTTTTTGAAAAAAGTTTTTTTTATTAATATAATAAAAATTAATAATAAAATAAGAAAAAAAGTTTCCATATTATCCCTAAAATACCATAACTACAAAAAGTATTTTTAAAGATTTTTTATATAAATGGTAATGTTCTTTTATTCTTTTATACTTTTCAAAAGTAAATTTTGCATCTAAACCTTTAGTTATGTGATTTTGTGCATATTTTTTTAGAAGTAAAGAGTAGAATCTTTTGCTAGTTTTTTTATAAATACTATAAGAATATTTTTTTTCTTTATTTAAAACTTCAATTGAAACACAGAAGAATTTATTGTATTTTTTTTCTTCCATTTATAGAAAAATCCTTTAAATAATTTTATTACGTACTTTGTGTTTCAAAATTATATATAAAAAGTGTATCAAAATATTAACACTTTTTAAAATATTAAAAAATTATTTAATTATGGATAAAAATTATTATTTGAATTTTTCTATGATTTTAACTTCTAATTCTTCGACTGTTTCAATTGCATCTTCTTTATGGTCTGAAAATCCCCAGTTAACTAAAACTGAATCAACATTTGCTTTTGTTGCCGCCATAGTATCTTTTAAACTATCTCCTATGAGTTGCGCATTTGTATTTAAAATATTATGTTTATCAAGGATTTTTTGTACCATTTCTGGGTGAGGCTTGGGATTTGTAACACTATCATAGCCTAAGATTGTAGGAAATAATGAACCAATTCCCACATAATCTAGCATCTTTTTTGCATATTGAGAGTTTGCATTTGTTGCAACTGCAAGTGTAAAGTCATTTTTCAAATCATCAAGTAACGTTGCAATTCCATCATATAATTCCAAATCAGTTAAACAGTGTTCATTATAGTAGTTTTCAAATAGATGAACTTGTTCATCAGTAAACTCTTTTGTTCCATAAAAGAACTCTGCTGAATTTATTTCTGGTTTATTTATATGTTCCAAAATATAATTATCTTCTAATCTATGAAGACCTGTATTTTCTCTAACATAATTTATTGTATTTGTAATGGCTTTTGAACTATTTACTAAAGTTCCATCCATATCAAACATTATTAATCTCATTTAGTTCTCTTTATAAAAAATTTAATATATTATACGCTTTTGAGTTCAAATATTAGTTTAAGAAATAAAATTAACACTTACTTAACAAACCATAGTTATAATAATCTTACAAAACAAGAGTTAGATTTCTCCTACATATTTAATTTCTTGCGAATTTTTTATATATCAGGTTTAGCTTCACTTTTATAAAGTGAAGCTTATTTTTAATAAAGTTTAAATAAGATAATAAAATGATTTTTAAAGTTTTTTTTACAATATTTTTTACAATTTTTTTAGGATTTTGTTTTATTTTCTATTTTAACTTTTCTTATGATAAAGAGAATAAATATAATAGATTAAATAGCATGGTATTATTAACAAATAATTTCAAAATATCTTTTTCAAACTCTTATACTGAAGATAACTCACAACTGCAAAATAAGCCATTTTTATTTCATAAAAGCACTAATCATATGGATTTTATATATGTTAAATAAATCTTTTTATAGTTTTTTATTTCTTATGCTTTTTACTCATAGAAGCAAGCACTTTTCTATATTTATTATCTCAATAATTTTAGTTTTTATTTTAAGTTCTGTAATGTTTATTTCAACTTCACTATCAAAAGATATTCAATATACACTAGATTCTCAACCTGACTTTGTAGTTCAAAAAATGAAAGCAGGGGAAGTTATTGATATTGATTTATCTTTAATTGATAAAATTGAACAAGTTTATGGAGTAAAAAATGTAACTTCAAGAGTATATGGAAAATACTTTTTTAAACCATTAAAACAAAGTTTCACAATCGTTGGAGTAGATTTTTTTGAAGAGCAAAATAGTAAAAATTTAAAAAAGTTATCTAAAAAACTTGATATGTCAAAATTTTTAGAAAAAGAGTATATGATAATAGGAAGCGGAGTTAAAAAGCTTTTTGATAAGTTTAAATATGAAAAGAGTTATTTTTTTACAACACCTTTAGGAGAATCAATAGAAGTTGAAATTTATGATGTTCTTGATGATACAACCTCACTTCTTTCAAATGACATGATAATTTTACCAAAAGAGTTAGCAAAAATAGTTTTAGGTGTAGATGAGTATAAAACTTCTGATATTGCTTTAAATGTTCCAAATGAGTTAGAAAGAGCAAATGCAAAAGTAGAAATAATCTTAAAAGATGATAACTTAAGAGTTATCTCAAAAGATGATATGAAATCATACTATTTAAATCTTTTTAATTATAAAACTGGACTTTTTTTAGTGCTTTATATTGTTACTATTCTTACATTTTTACTAATACTATATCAAAGATACTCTATGATAAATTCAAGTGATAAAAAAGAGATAGCAATACTTAAAGCAGTAGGGTGGAGTATCAAAGATATATTAAAACTAAAAGTTTTCGAAAACTTTTTAGTTGCATTTTTCTCTTTTAGTATTGGAATTATTTTATCTTTTATTTATATATTTGTGGCAAAAGCACCTTTTTTAATGCAAATATTTTTAGGTTTTTCAAATTTAGATTTTAGTTATGAATTAACACCTTACATACCATTTGGTTCAATTGTAACTTTGTTTATATTTTATGTGGTACCATTTTTATGTGTAATTTTAATTCCTGTGTGGAAAATAGCTACAGTTGATGTAATAAAGAGTATAAAATGATAGAAGTTAAAAATCTTTATAAAATCTTTAATCAAAATAGAAAAAATGAGTTTACTGCACTTGAAAATGTAAGTTTATTTATTCCAAAAGAGCAAATTGTTCTTTTAAAAGGTGTAAGTGGTAGTGGAAAATCTACTTTATTATCAATAATTTCAAGTTTACAAAAACCTACAAGTGGAGATGTTATTGTAGATGGTGAACATATTGCAAAACTACCTGATTTGCATGCTTCAAAGTTTAGAAATGAAAAAATAGGGTATGTTTTTCAAGATTTCAATTTAATAAATAGTTTAGATGTATTTCATAATGTACTGACTCCTTTAATAGTTCAAAACCTTTCTAAAAAGGATATAGAAACAAAAGTTATACATGCTTTATCTTTAGCTAATATAAAACATAAAAAAGATGAATTTGTATCAAATTTAAGTGGGGGAGAAAAACAAAGAGTAGCAATAGCAAGGGCTTTAGTTTGTGATGCTAATATTTTACTTTTTGATGAACCAACGGCAAATTTAGATAAACAAAACTCTTTAAAGTTTTTATCTTTACTAGAGGATTTTAAAAAGCTTAAAAAAACAGTTGTTATAGCTACTCATGACTCTATTTTTGAACAAAGCAATGTTATATTTAAAACTATAAATATGCAAGATGGAAAAATAGTTTAAATGTTTAATGAAGTTTTATTATCAAATGAAGTGATAATCTATCTTGTATCACAAACAATACTTTTAATATTGCAAATATTTGCTTTGTTTTGGGTCTTTGATATTTTAAAAAATTGGGATTTTAATAGTACAAAACCAAAACAGTATAGATTAGAAAAAAACTCTTATTTAGTAATGCTAATAATATTTTTTGCATTAATTGTAAAAATAGCATTGATTCCATATTTTGCTTATGTTATTGATAACTTATCAAATATTGTTCCAGGTGCTATGTGTGCAGCAGGAGTGATTAGTGCAAATGATTATGGGGTAAAGCTTCTTGCTTTAAAAGTTTTTATAGTGTTTTTTAACTCTATTTGGATTATTATAAATAGTGAGGATTTAAAAGAGAAAAACTATCCATATATAAAAACAAAGCTATATTTTTTTATATTTATATTTATTTTTGTTTTAATAGAGTATATTTTAGATATTTTATATTTTACAAATATATCTTTAGATGAGATTGTACTTTGTTGTTCGGTTATATTTGGTGTACAAGGAGAAAACACTCTTCCTTTAGGCTTAGATACAACAAAGTTATTGATACTTTTTTATCTGTTTTATTTATTAAATATTATGTCAAATATTTCAAGACAAGCTTTACTTAGTTTTGTAGTAAATATAATCTTTTTATATGTTTCATATTTAAGTGTTGTTGAGTTTTTTGGAACATATATTTATGAGCTTCCAACACATAAATGTCCTTTTTGTATGTTGCAAAAAGAGTATTACTATATAGGGTATTTATTGTGGAGTATGCTGTTTTTAGGTGTATTTTACGCAATAAGTTCCTTTGTGTTAAAATTTTTGATTAAAAAAGAGTTAACTTATACATATAAATATTCAATCATATTTAATACAATTTTTGTACTAATTTGTACTTTATATGTTGGAGTTTATTATTTAAAAAATGGAGTATTTTTATAATGAAAAAACTAATACCAATATTAACTATTTTTGTTCTTATTGCAATTGTAGTTACAATATTTTTATCGATGAGCGAACAAAAAAAGATGGTAGTAATTCATAGTGGTAATCATGAAAAAAAACCTGTTGATATTACATTAAATCATTTTCAAGACACACAATGTGGTATGACTATTACAACAAAAGAAAACTCTGCTCAAGTTGTATCTGCTGATGGTAAAACATGGTTTTTTGATGATGTTGGATGTATGGCTTTATGGTTTGAAAATATTGATTTTAAAGATGAAGCAACAATTTGGGTATATTCTCATGATACAAATAGATATATAAATGGTAGAACTGCATGGTATAGTAGAGTAGCAAAAACACCTATGTCTTATGGTTTTGGTGCATATGAAAAGAAAAAAGATGGTTTTATAGATTTTAATCAGATGCTTTTATATATGTTAAGAGGTGAAAATTTAACTGACCCTTATGTAAAACAAAAATTATTAGGTAAATAGTAATGGAAACAGTAAGTATAATAACTATTATAACAATTGCTTTTTTAGGCTCTTTTGGACATTGTGTTGGAATGTGTGGTGGAATTGTGGTTGCTTATTCAAGTACAAAAGTAAAAAGTGGTTGGAGTAAGCAACTTCAAGCACTTTCTCATCTTTTGTACTCTTTTGGAAGAATAACAACTTATGTAATACTTGGCTTTATTTTTGGATATGTTGGTGGAGTAGTTACTTTTGATAATCTTACAAGTGGTATTTTACTATTAACTACAGGATTTTTGATGGTGCTAATTGGTCTTTCTTTAAGTGGTAAAATAAAGTTTCTAACAAATCTTGAGCATTCAGTTTCAAAATCACCTTTATACCAAAAAACATTTAAATCATTAATTGGCTCAGACTCTTTAACAAGTTTTTATCTTTTAGGGATGTTAAATGGCCTTTTACCATGTGGTTTTGTATATGTTTTTGCTATTACAGCTGCAAGTACAGGAAGTCCTTTATGGGGAGCATTTGTAATGTTGATTTTTGGGCTTAGTACAATACCTGCACTTTTTTCTTTAGGTTTTTTTGTATCTATATTTAAACAAACTGCACTAAGAAATACATTGATAAAAATAGCCTCTCTTGTTGTTATTGGATTTGGAATTTATATCGCATATTTAGGATATGAGTATATTGTTGATCCAAATAAATCAATACTTAGTTGTCATATCTAAGAGAAGAAAACTCTCTTAGATATATTTTTACTTCTTTTTTTATACTCTTTTAATTTATTATTTTATAAAAGCAAGTAAAAGTTTGTAAACTATTTATATGGTTTAAAGTTTTACAATACTTTAAATCAATTTTTTAAAACTAAAAACTTGTATTATATAAAACCATATTAAAACTATACAAAAGTCAAGCAACTCTTTTTATGTAAACTTTTAATACTATTTAATATATACAATAAAGAAAAATCAAGTAGTACTATTTAAAGTTAATGATTTATTTTTTATAAATAAATAAAACTATTATTTTAACTCTTTGTAAAAAAAATTAGCTAAAATTAAGTATTTATATAAAAGTGAAAATATGGGAGTAAAAACTAAGTTAAGTTTGTATGAAATAAATAGTTTTTTTGATGCTTACAATTTTGTAAGTATTAAAAATACAAAAGAAGGTATAACAGATACTGTTTACATACTAAAAGATATAAATAAAAAATCATATGTATTAAAACTTTATGAAAATAGTAGTTTTAAAAAAGTAGAAGAAGAGATAATTATTTTAAAAAGTATCAGGCATTTAAAATGTGTTCTAGTTATAGATACTTCTAAAAAATATAAAAAACCTTTAGTTCTATTTAGTTTTGAAAAAGCACAAGTAAAGAGTAAATTTACTTTTGAGCATCTTAAGCAAATATCTATTTTTTTAAGACAATTACACAATGTTGATTTTGATTATAATATAAGTGGAGATTTTGAATTAAAGTTTTACTTAGAAAACTTTGTTAAAAGTGATGAGTTTTTAAAAAGATTTGAGTTTATTAAAACATTAAAATTAGAAAAAAACTGTTTAATTCATGGAGATTTATTCCCTGATAATGTACTTTTTTATAAAAATAGTTTAAAAAGAGTAATAGACTTTTCAAACTCATGTATTGGTGATAAGCAAATTGATTTAACAACAGTAGTCTTAACTTGGTGTTATGATAATAATAGACTTGATATAAATAAAGCAAACTTTTTTTTGCAAGAGTATGATAAAAGTTTAACAATTGAATATATAAAAGATTATCTTTTGTATGTTTGCTTATATTATGCAACTAAAAGATATATAAATTTAAAGAACGGGGTTTATAAAGATGTTTCATATAAGCATTTTTTGAACATGTTTGATAATATAGTTTTAATTTAATAAACTATTTTTTAATAAAATTTTAAAGGAGGGAAGTTTGAGAAAGCAAAAAAGATACTTTACGCTGTTTACTATATTGTTAGCAACAATTGAATCAAAGCTATTAAGTTTAATGAGTCTAATTTCTACACTTAATAAATTTACTTTTGCAAGAATATATAAACTGCTTTTATTAACACAATTAAAACCAATAAAACTTTATTCGACAAATCATATAAATTAGGGAGAAAAACAACACAATGAAACAGAATAAAAAACTATCTATAAGCTTAGTAGCAAGCTTACTAATTGCTACAACAACTGCATGTGCAAAATATGATATTACACCAATTACTATTACAAGTGCTTCTAAAACAGAACAATCAATAAAAGATGTAACAGCAAATGTTGAAGTAATTACAAAAGAAGAGATTGAAGATAGACATTATACTTCAATTACAGAAGCTTTAAATAGTTTATCAGGAATCTCTTTTAGCAGAAATGGTGGAATAGGAGGAAGTACTTCATTAAATTTAAGAGGTACAAATAATAATAGAACTTTAATTTTAATTGATGGAGTAAGATTTAAAGACCAATCAAGTATAAATGGTACAGATATATCTAATTTAATGGTTACAGATATTGAAAGAATAGAAGTAATTAAAGGAGACCAATCTGGTATCTGGGGTGCGGATGCTGCAGCTGGAGTTATTAATATTATTACAAGAAGTGCAAAAAATGGTTTTCATGGTTCAGCTTTTGTCGAAGGTGGTAGCTTTGATACTAAGAAGTATGGTTCATGGCTTTCTTATAGAAATGATAAGTTCTCATTAAAAGTTGATGCACAGAAAATAGATAGTGATAGTTTTACTTCTAAAACTATTAAAAGAAAAAATATTGATTCTTTTGAAGATGATTCTTATAAGAATACTACAGTAAGTTTAAAAGGTAGTTATAATATCACTAATACATCAGAAATAAACTTTAATGTTATAGATATTGATTCTTTTAAAGAGTATGATGCATCTGACCCAGATGATACTTCTATGAAAAATGATTCGGAAACAAGAATTTATACTTTAGGATATGACCAAAAATATAAAAATCATAATTTTACATTAAAATTTGATAAGACTAGAATACAAAGAGATCAAATAGGTACTACTTGGGGAGTAAAATATACTAATAATGAAATTAAGAATTTTGAAATATTAGATAATATTTCATATAACACAAAAGATTTTTTTGTACTAGGAGCAGGAGTAACAAAAGATGAAATAGCTTATACAAAAGCTGACTCTAGTAAAGCAGATGCTTCTAATAAAGCAAAATATATATATGCAACAAATAGTAATTATTTTGATAATTTTATATTGACTCAATCATTAAGATATGATAGTTTTGATAATTTTGATAATAAATTAACAGGTAAAATAGGTGCAAGATATAGTTTTAACTCAGGAGTTATATTATCAACTAATATTGGTACTTCTTATAGTGTTCCTCAATTAATACAAAATATAAATCCATGGGGAGCTACAAATTATGATATTTCACCTGAAAAGAGTAAGTCTTATGATTTAAGCTTAGAGTATGAAGGTTTAAAAGCTACATATTTTTATCAAAAAGTTGAAGATTTGATAGATTGGTATGACCCAACACCAACAAACCACTCTAATAATGATGCAATCTATAAAAATTTAGATGGTACTTCAAAATTTAAAGGATTAGAGTTATCATATAAAAAAGATTTCTTAGATGATTTATTAGCTACATTTTCATATACAAGGCTTAGTGCAAAAAATACAGATAATGAATTTTTAGCAAAAAGAGCAAAAAATAGTTTTAAATTTGCTTTTGATTATTATGGAATAGATAGTTTTCATTTTAATATAAATGGAGAATATGTTGGTACAAGATATAATAAAGATGATAGTAAAGGTGAACAAACAGGTAGATATACACTTTTTAACTCTGTGATTAATTACTCAATCAATGATAAAACAAAACTATATTTAAAACTTGATAATATAACAGATAAATATTACCAAACAATATATGGTTATGCAACAGCTGGAAGAAGTGCTTATGTTGGTTTAAAGGTTAACTTTTGATGAGATTTTTTATTCTTATATTTTGTCTTGTTAATATAGTTTTTGCAAAACAAAGAATTGTAACCTTATCTCCTTCAATAAATGAGATAGTTTATGCCTTAAATAAAGCAGATGAAGTGGTTGCAAATACAACTTATTGCAATTACCCACAGGAGTCTAAAACAGTGACTAAAGTTGGTGGATATGCAAATGTATCATTAGAAAAAATATTAAAAATGAAGCCTACTCTTGTTTTAGCACAAGATTATAATCAAAAGTTGATAGATAATTTAAAAGCCTTGGGTATTAAAACAATGGTTTTTAAAACTGATACTTTAGATTCTATAAAATATACAATAAAAAGTTTAGGGAAGGTATTTAAAGAAGAAAAAAGAGCAAACAAGCTTATCTCTTCTATTGATACAGCTTTAAATAGTACAAAAAATATTGTAAAAAATCAAAAAATTATGATTGTTATACATCCTAGCAAAAATTTGAAAAAAAGTATATTTATTGCTGGTAATAACCTGTATTTCAATGATATTTTAGAAGCATCAGGCAATAAAAATGCCTATGCTTCTAAAAACCAAGCGCAACCTGTATTAAATGTAGAGAAAATAATAGCTTTAAATCCTGATATTATTATAATTTTAGCTGCTTTTTTTGAAAATGATAAAAAAGGACTTGATGAGGTAATTGATGTTTGGAAAAGATTACCTATAAATGCAAGTATTAATAATAATATCTATGCAATTGCTAAAGAGTATTCAGGTATTCCAAGTCATAGGATAAAATATTTTATTCAAGATTATAAAAAGATATTGATTGATGTTAAAAGTAAATAATTACAATAATTTTATTTTAAAAAATATAAGTTTTTTTATTAAAAGTAATGAAAACTTAGTAATACTTGGAGAAAATGGTGCAGGTAAAAGTACCTTAGCAAAAGTTATTTGTGGACTTATTGAAAATGATTCTGTTGAGTTATATGAAAAAAACTTACAAGATTTATCTTCTCAACAAAGAGCAAATTATATAAACTATATTCCTCCAAAACTATCAATTTTTGATGAATATATTACATTAAAAGAGTTTTTAGAGCTTTCAAGTGTAAAAAGTGTTGATGTAAAAAGATTAAAAAAAGTTATATCCTTGTTAAATCTAAAAAGATTAGAGCATAGATACTGTAATGATTTAAGTTCAGGAGAAAAACAACTATTATTATTAGCTTCAAGTTTGATGCATAATGCTAAAATAACTATTTTTGATGAATTAACTGCAAATTTAGATATTAATAGATTAAAAGAGGTTTTTGATATTTTTAAATCAACTCTTTTAAATCAAAAAATCATTATTACTCATAATCTTGATTTAGCATATGCTTTAAAATTTAAAATACTTTTTTTAAAAGAAGGAAAAATTGAATTTTTTGGAACAAATGAAGAGTTTTTTACAAATAAAAATCTAAATAAATTTTATGATAGTTCAATTTCAAAAATAGATAATCATTTGGTGGTAAATCTATGAAGAAAACTCTTTTATATTTAATTAGTATTTGTATTTTAATTATTACTCCTTTTTTAGGAGAGATAAATTTAAAACTTTCAAATATTTTATTAAGTGATACTATTGATTATAAAGTATTTTGGGATTTGAGGCTACCAAGAATGGTTTTAGCTTTTTTTGTAGGGGCTGTTTTAGCACTTAGTGGATTGATTTTTCAAACTATTTTTAAAAATCAGCTAATTACTCCATATACTTTAGGAATTGCAAGTGGAACAACTTTATTTACTGCTATTTCTATTGTTTTTTTCCCTTCCTTATTGCTTTTTATTTCTGGAGTAGTAGGAGCTATTTTTACTATTTTAATTCTTTATTTTATCTCTAAGTATATAAATAAAAATCAAATTGCTGTTTCAACAAATACAATTTTATTGATTGGAATATCTTTATCTTACTTCTATTCATCAGCTTTAATGCTTATTTTTTATATTAGTAATTTACAAGAAAACTACTCAATAGTTAGATTTACACTTGGAAGTTTAGATACGGTTGGCTTTTTTGATGCTTTGGTAGTTTTTTTCTTTTCTTTGATTTTATATTTCGTAGTTTTTAAAAATAGATTTAATATAAAACTTTTATTAGTGTCAAATGATACTGCTTTTTTGAAAGGATTAGATGTACAAAAAACCAATATAACACTTCTTATAACTATTTCTTTAAGTGTTGGAGTATCAATTAGTATTGTTGGACCTATTGGTTTTATAGGCTTAGTTGTACCTCATATAATCAAAATCATTTATAAAAAAAGTGCTGAGAAACTAATTTTTCCTGTATTCTTTTTTGGAGGAGTTTTTTAGTTTTTTGTGATTTGATTGCAAGAAATTTAAATACAGATTCTGCATTACCTATTGGAGTAGTTACAGCATTTATTGGAGCTCCTTTTTTCATATATTTATTGATTAGAAGAAATAAAAAACTATAAATTAGATTTTCCAATGTTCAATTTTTCTTGAATCAAGTTCTTTTTTTACAACTTTACATAATAAAGGGAAAAATTCTAAAAAATCTTCTTCTAAATCATCAATATTTTTACAAACATGTTCATAATAACTAATAGTTGTATCCCTTGCTAATACTCTATTTGATAATCTTAAATCAACTCTTTGAAAAGCTAATTTTAGATGTTCTAAATCTTGATATTTGTTTAGTAAATCTCTTTTTATTAAGCCTTTTATTAGTCTATTTGCTTTTAAGGGAAAATAAATAGCTCTTCTATTTGCTTTCATATAAAAATCATATGAAAATTTATCTATTGGAATATTGCAAAAGCTTTGCCAGTTTTTTGTCAATAAATAATCATATGTTAAATCTACAACAATAGCTTTTAACAAACCTTTGTTTTTTAATCTCTTCTTACTTTTTATTACTATTTCATTTGAATCAGTAAAAGAGTCTATGATTTTATGAACTCTAACACCTTGTTTTAACTCTTTACTTGCATGATTCCAAAGTCTAGTTTTAAGCGGGTCTGCTAAAAAATTACCTAATTGAAAATCTATATTTTGTTCTGATAAAAATATATGTGCTAACCAATTCATTTCTTACCTTTATTTTTTATTTTAACATATGAAAGTAAATGAAATATTTATTATTATAAGTTTAGGTTATATATAAGTAAAAATTATTTAAGAAAAATAAGGTATAATTATATTTATAGTTAGCATAAAGGGTTGAGTTTTGCTTTTAATTTCTTCGGGATATGTGCAAAAGCAATAGTGCTATTTTTGATAAATTTATCTTTTTCATAAATAGCTACTTCAATATTCATGCTATTTGGATTTATGCTTAAGAGTTTAAGTTCTTCTTTTTTATCATTTTGAAAAGATAGATTTTGTTTACTTAAATTTACCAAAGCTTTTTTTGCCATATAAACTCCTTTTTTGCTAATTATAATAAATTTATTATAAAAAGGTTTTTTAATGAGTGATGAGACAATAAAATCTATTCCCTCAAATAGGTTGCAGTTTTTTCCTGTGATGATGTTTGCAGTTATTATGGGGCTTAGTGGTTTAACTTTAGTTTATGAACGTGCCCATGAAGTTTTAGGCTTAAGTTCTATTTTTTATATAACTTTAAAACTACTTACTACTACTATTTTTATATTTGTTATAATTACTTACTTAGCTAAGTTTTTTATTTATCCAAAAGAGGTTAAAAAGGAGTTCTCTCATCCTATAAGAGTAAACTTTTTTGCTGCTATTTCAATCTCTTTCTTACTTGTATCTGTATTATATAAACATAATATAAATATTTCAAATATACTATTTTATTTTGGATTATTTTTGCATCTTTTTTTCACATTTAATACTTTAAAATTTTGGATAAATAATAATTTGGAGATGAAACATTCAAATCCTGCTTGGTTCATCCCTATTGTTGGTAATCTAATTATACCAGTAGTAGGAACAACTCATTTAGATAGTATGTATTTAATGTTTTTCTTCTCAATTGGTATCTTTTTTTGGGTAATAATGCTTTCAATTATTTTAAATAGAATAATTTTTCATAATCAGTTTGCTCCTAAATTTATGCCAACACTTTTTATCTTAATTGCACCACCCTCAGTTGGGTTAATTGCTTATTATAAAATGACTCATACTCTTGATTTCTTTGCATTGGTTTTATTTAATTTAGGTCTATTTTTTACATTTTTACTATTTTTTATGTATAAAAATTTTGTAAAAATAAAATTTTTTATTTCTTGGTGGGCATTTACCTTTCCTATGGCTACGATAGCTCTTGCATCAATTTTGATGTATGAATTAACAAGTAAAGATATATACGAGTTTTTTGCATACTTTTTTAGTTTTGTTCTAACTATGATTGTTTTAATTGTTGCTTATAATACAATTGTACATATGTTTAAAAAAGAGATATGCATAATGGAGTAAAATAATTTTTCTTATAATAGTTTATGAAACCTTTTGTTATACTCATGCTAACTTATACATAAAAGGTAATAGTTATTATGGAATTTAGATATATAGGAAATAGTGGATTAAGAGTTACTCCAATTTGTTTAGGAACTATGACATTTGGAAGTACTACTACTAAAGAAGAAGCATTTAAAATAATGGATAAAGCATATGATTTAGGAATTAACTTTTTTGATACAGCAGAGCTTTATCCTGTTCCTCCTAATGCAAAGGATGCAGGAATTACTGAAGAGATAGTAGGTCAATGGCTAAAAACAAAACCAAGAGACTCTATAATCTTAGCAACAAAAGTAGCAGGAGCTGCTTCTGGATGGTTTGTTCCTCCTATTAGACATGGACTTACAGCAATTGATTCTTTTCATATAAAAAGAGCAGTTGAAAAGAGTTTAAAAAAATTAGATACAGATTATATAGACCTTTATCAAATGCATTGGCCAGATACAGTTGTACCAATTGAAGAGTCTTTAAAAGCTTTTGATGAACTTGTAAAAGAAGGGAAGGTTAGATATATTGGTACTTCAAATGATAGTGCTTATGGACTTACAAAAGCAAATGAAATTTCAAAACATAAAAACTTAACAAGATACCAATCAATTCAAAATAATTTTTCATTATTAAATCCAAGATTTTTAGATGAGTTAGCAAATGTATGTAAAAAAGAGAATATTTCATTGCTTCCTTATTCCCCAATTGCAGGAGGAGTTTTGGCAGGAAAATATAACAGTGGACTTTTCCCTGATGATGCTAGATTTGGAATTTATATGAAAAATAAGAGTTCTAGAGTACAAGCTATGGCAAAGAGATTTGTAAATGAAAAAACAATTGAAGCCACAAAAAAATATGTAACTTTAGCTAAAGAATATGGTATTTCACCAGTAACTTTAGCAGTTTCATACTCTAAACATTTTGATTTTGTTGCTTCAACTATTATTGGAGCAAGAAAAGTTGAACAATTAGATGATTCTTTAAAAGCTTTAAACTTTAAAATTGATGATGAGTTATTTAGACAAATACAGAAGATACAAAAAGAGATTTTATATCCTATGGGATAATTAAGTAAGGAATTGGATGGAACTATTTTTTTTCTTTTTTCTTTTTGCTTTGTTAATAATGCAATACATAAGTCTTTTGACAAGATTTAGAGTATTTAGAATTTCAAGAAAGGTATTTGATAAAAAGTTGAAAATTGAACAAATAAAACTTCATTTTTCTACTTTTCCACTTTTTCCTATACCAGATGGAAATAAGTTTGTTACCTTACTTGATTTAAATGACAATGAATACTTCTCTTTTTTAGTTGAAACAAATGATGATGAACAAGAATTAGTAAAAAAGATTGCAAAATCTAGAGATAAAAAGAACATATTAGTAAAAGAGTCTAAAGAGTTTTACTCTTTACTTAATAAAAATATAAAAGATGATTTTTTTGTAAATTTAAAAGTTGCAGACTTGCCAAGAAGCTTAAATAAGGGAATAGATAAAGAGGTTATTGTATTTGTTGATGAAAATTTGCTTCAAGAAACAAAACTTTGTATTAGTTTTGAGTTTATAAAATATTTTGTTAGATATTATGATGATGTAATGTTTAAATTTTACTCAAATTCTTATAAAAAGAGTTTTGATTTTATTATCCAAAAAGGTTATCTTGGTGCATATGAAAAGATTGATTCACTTATTATGGACTCAAATGAAGTATATACAAATAAATTAAGTGAACACTTATACAGTATTAAGAACAAAAAGTATAATTACTACAATAAAATATTTGATAAAAATGAAAAATTGAGTGCTTATCAAAATTTAAGAAAAACTATTTATAACGAAAGTTTCAAGAAAAACTACTTTTTAAATGAAGAGGATATTTATTTAGAAGTAGGAGAAGATTTAAGACAAATTGTTAAAAAACAGTTTCAAGTGACTTTATTTAGGGATAAGGCATTTGAGTTAGAAACTTTTCTTACAAAAGAGAAAGATAGTTTTATTTTAGAAAGTTATATTCCAGAAGATGACTCAAAGATTAAAAGAATTACTTTTAACTTTAAACAGAAAAGTTTTAGTGTGGAATAGATTTTAAAACTATTTAATTAAACAAAAAATTAATTTTTTTGTTTAATTTTAAACTTATATTAATTATTAAAAACTATAATAAATAACAAAAAAGTAACAAAAAAATCAATAGTTTTTTTAACTTTTTTATACATACTTTCAAAATGTAATTTATTCTAGGATATTAATGACTGAAAATAAAGCTGAAAAAAAACTATTATTACTTGTAAAATATGCAATGCCTCTTGTAACAATTTTTGTTTCATTGATTTTTACAGTATTTATAATAGTAAATAATTTTGAAGAGTTCAAAAATGACTCTAAAAATTTAAAAGCAGAATATATAAAAACTCAAAAAGTGTTAATGAAAAGTGAAGTTCAAAGAGTTTATGATTGGCTGCAAAAAGCACAAAATAGTATTCGTCCAACAATTAAAAAAAATATTAAAAATAGAATATATGAAGCTTATGAAGTTGCAATTAATATCTATAATGAGAATAAACATAAAAAGAGTAATAAACAAATAATTAAACTTATAAGCGACTCATTAAGAGGAATAAAGTTTAATAATAATAGGGGCTATTACTATATTTTTGATTTAAAAGGAAACTCTATATTGTACCCTCCTAATAGAGAACTAGAGAGTAATAACTATTTAGAGTATAAAGACCCTAATGGCTTTAAAATAGTAAAAGAATCAATACAAATTGCTAAAAATAAAAA
The DNA here is from genome assembly GCF_002837275.1 of Malaciobacter halophilus. Classification (GTDB taxonomy): domain Bacteria; phylum Campylobacterota; class Campylobacteria; order Campylobacterales; family Arcobacteraceae; genus Malaciobacter; species Malaciobacter halophilus. The sequence continues at coordinate 91,666 of NZ_NXIF01000027.1, forward strand.
AGAGGGATATTTAGAGTTTTTATGGAAAAAACCTAATAATAAAAAACAGTATTATAAAAAACTTTCATATATTAAAGTTATTGATGAACTTGGTATATATATAGGAACAGGTGAGTATATAAAAGATTTTGAAGATACTATTAGAAAAAAAAGTATTGAGAGTTTACAAAATTTAAGATATGGTCTTAATAGTTTTGTTTTTTTAGTTTCATATGATGGAGTATATTTATCTCACTTAAAAAGTGACTATGTAGGATTAAACAGAATTGATTTAAAAGATGAAAATGGTATTTTTATAACAAAAGAGATAATAAAAACTGCAAAAAAAGGTGATGGTTTTACAAGCTATATCTCTACTATTATGCCAGAAACTAATAAACCAGCAAAGAAGACTACATATGTAAAAGGTTTTGATAAATGGCAAATAGCTATTGCTTCAGGTTTTTATAATAAAAAAATTGATGAAAAGATAGAACAAAAAGAAAAAAGTTTAAATAAAAGAAATAGTGAATATATTTTGAAAATAGTTTTTATTTCTATAATTATTACTATTTTTTTATTTGGATTATCTCTTTATGTTTCATACTATTTAGAAAAATATTTTTTAAAATATAGAAAAAAAATATTTGAAGAGATGGAGAAAAATAAGAAAAAAGATTTGCTTCTTGCTCATCAAACAAAAATGGTTGCAATGGGTGAAATGCTTGAAAATATTGCCCATCAATGGAGACAACCATTATCTATTATTACTACAAGTGCAAGTGGAATGCAGTTAAACAAAGAGATGGGGATTTTAACAGATGAAAATCAAAAAGAGTCAATAGATATTATTATTTCAAATGCTAAACACCTTTCTCAAACAATAGATGATTTTAGGGATTTTTTAAGTAGTAAGAAAAGTACAAAGCTTTTTGAGATTCAAACTGTATATGAAAAGACTTTAAAATTAATAAGTTCAAAATTAAAATCAAATGAGATTACCATAGATGCAAATATTGAAAATATTAAAATTGATGCATATGAAAATGAGTTAATACAAGTACTTATGAATCTATTTAATAATAGTTTTGATGCATTTAAAATAAAACAGATAAAAGATAGAAAAATTACATTTAATGTATTTAAAAAAGCTGAAAATGTAATCATAGAGTTTAGTGATAATGCAGGGGGAATCCCAGAAGATTTGATAAATAGGATATTTGAACCATATTTTACAACAAAACACAAATTTAATGGTACAGGAATTGGACTATATATGTGTCAGCAGATAATAAATAAACAATTTAATGGAGAAATTAAAGTAAAAAATTTAAAAGATGAAGTAAAAGTGTTAGGTGTAAAATTTATAATAAAAATACCAATTAATTAAAAATATCATAATTAAATAATTAACAAAAGTTAAGTATAATTGCTTATTATTAAGGGAATGGGATGAAAATTAGAGTCTATTATGAAGATACTGATGTAGGTGGTGTAGTATATTATGCAAACTATTTAAAGTTTTGTGAAAGAGCAAGAAGTGAGCTTTTTTTTAAAAAAGGTTTGACTCCTCACATAAGTGATATGGAATTCTTTGTTGTAAAAGAAGTAGATGCAAAATATATAAAACCTGCAAAATTTGGTGATTTACTTGACGTATCTGCAAAACTTGAATCAAAAAAAAGTGCTTCTTTAATTATGCATCAAGAAGTAAGAAGAGAAAATGAACTTCTTTTTACAGCTAGATTTAAATTAGCATATTTAAAAGAGTTTAAACCAGCAAAGATTCCACAAGAACTTTTTGAAGTATTTTTAAATGATTAAAAAACTATTATTACTTTTTTTTGTTTGTAACTCTTTTTTATATTCAAAAAATATTTTAATACTAAACTCATATCATCCATCATTTTCATGGACAAAAAAGCAAGTTGATGGAATAGTTAACACTTTAACCTCCTCAAAAAAAGATATAGATATCTATATAGAGTATATGGATACTAAAAGAAATAATCCTACATTAATGTATAAATATAAATTTTTAACTCTTTTAAAATATAAATACATAAACAAAAAGATTGATTTAGTAATCTCTACTGATGATACAGCCTTAAACTTTTTAAAAATGTTTAGAGATAAAATATTTACAGATAGTAAGATTGTTTTTAGTGGAGTAAATAATTTAAATATATTAGAGGACTACACTAAAAATGATATTACAGGTGTTTTTGAGAGAATGACACCTATTGTTAATTATGAACTTGCAAAGAAAATTAATCCTAATTTAAAAAAACTTTATTTAATAGGAGATGATTCTGTAACTTTTGAAGTGCTTAAAAAGCTTGTATTAAAAGAGTTAGACAGAACAAAAATTGATTATGAGTTTTTAAGTTATAAAAGTATTGATAAACTTACTTCACGATTAAAACAGCTTGATGATGACTCTATGGCAATGCTTATTATGACTGCTAGATATGTGGATAAAAACAATAATCCAATCTCAATGGAAAGTGCTTTAAAAAAAATTAGCGACGCTTATAAAAAACCTATAATCTCTACTGCAAAAGTTTTTAATAGGGGTGGAAAAATTATAGGTGGTTATGTAGTTGATGGAAATAGACAAGGTGTTTTAGCAGCAAAATTAGCCCTAAGAGTTCTTGAAAATCCCACTTTAAATATAAAACCTATATTAAATGGTACAAATTCATATGTTTTTGATTACAATGCATTAAGATTTTTTGGTATTGATATAAAAAAACATTTACCCTCTTTAAGTATAGATATTGCAAATAAACCAATTTCATTTTTTGAACATTTTAAACAAACTATTATCATAATTTTTATTATTGCTTTGTCTTTAATTGTAATACTTTTAATTTCATTATTTTATAACTTTAGATTAAAAAAAGTAAATAAAAGATTAGAAGAGTCTAATAAAAATATTCAAATATTTATTGATAATATTTTAGAAGGTATTATTATCTCAAAAGATAGTATTTGTATAGATTTAAATAAAGAAGCAGTAAAACTTTTAGGCTATAAGAAAAAAAATGAATTAATAAATAAAAACATATTAGAGTTTTTACCTAAAAATCAACATGATTTTTTAAATAGTGAAAATGCAGGAGAAGCGGTATTTATAAAGAAAAATAAAGAACGAATAAATGTATTAGCAATGAATAAAGAAGTTACTTTTGAAGATATGAAAGTAAATGTAACTTCTTTTGTAGATTTAACTCATTCAAAAAAGAGGGAAAAAGTACTTTTTGAACAAAGTAAATTGGCATCTATGGGAGAGATGATAGGAAATATTGCTCATCAATGGAGACAACCCTTATCTGCTATTTCAACATCTGCTTCTGGTTTAAAACTTCAATATGAAGTAAAAGTTATGGATGATGAGATGTTTCATAAGTCAATAGATAATATTTTAAAAAGTACTAACTATTTATCAAACACTATTGATGATTTTAAAAACTATATTAAAGGAGATAAGGTTGTAACAAAATTTGATGTTTCACATGCAATAGATAACAGTATTGAATTATTAAGTGCAACTTTTAAGAATCATGGAATAAATATTGTTAAAAACTTTGATAAGATTGAAATTTATAGTTGTTTTAATGAATTGATTCAAGTTTTGATAAATATTTTAAATAATTCAAAAGATGCTTTAAATAAAAATTGTAAAGATGAAAAAGTAATTTTTATTACTATAAAAGATGAAAAAGATACAGTAATTATTGAAATAACTGATAATGCACTAGGAGCAAAAGATAAAATACTCCCAAAAATATTTGAACCATATTTTACAACAAAAAGTCAATCACAAGGAACAGGTTTGGGGCTTTATATGAGCCATAATATAGTAACTGAGAGTTTAAAAGGAACTATTTTTGCATCAAACAAAGAGTTTATTTATAATTCAAAAGATGCAAAAGGTTTATGTATGCAAATTACACTGCCAAAATATATTGAAATAAAGGATGAAAATTAATGAAAAAAATAGTTTTTTGTTTAATGCTATTTTTAACGACTATTTATGCTCATGATGAGCTTTATTATTTACCTAAAGAGTCAGATAATGCTATTAAAAGAGTTGAAGAATTGATAAATAATAGTAAAAATTCTATTGATTTAGCAATGTATAATTTTACATATAAAAGATTTGCAAAACTTCTTAAAAAAAGTGCTCAAAGAGGTGTTAGAGTAACAGTAGTTTTAGATAAAAAGAAAGTTTTAAAAGAGAAAAAAACTCAATATGATTATCTGATAAAAAATGGAATAGATGTAATTTTATTGGATACAAAACTTCATATGAAAATGGCAATATTTGATAAAAAAGAGGTTGTTTTTGGAAGTGCAAACTGGAAAAAAGAGTCTTTTAAAAATGATTATGAAATTCTTTATATTTCAAGAGATAAAGAAGTATTAGAAAGATTTAACTATATATTTAAAGAACTGCTAGAAGAGTATAAGTAATTTATACTCTTTACTAATCTACAAGTACAAAAACAGTATTATTCAAAATAATTATCAATATAAAAAAGGATAGATGTGTTAGAAATATTTGTAATTGCATATTGTTTATATTTTTTAGTAAATATATATACTTCATTTATGCAAGTAGGTTTTGTAAAAAAAGCAAAAAACATGCCAGCAATAATACTTGATGATAGTAAGTATCTTGAAGCTGGAAATTATAGTATAGAAAAACAGAAGCTTTCTATACTTTCAACATTTTATGATTTTGTGATTTTTATGCTTTGGATAGGTGTTGGATTAAAACTATTAGACTCTTTAATAGTAGTTGAGCAAGGTTGGTTAAAAGCAGTACTTTTTATTGATGCTTTTATTATTATAAATTGGATACTATCTTTGCCTTTTGAATTATATACAACTTTTAAACTAGATAAAAAATATGGTTTTTCAAATATGACACCAAAACTATTTATTAAAGATACATTTAAAAGTTCAGTTCTTTTTTTAGTTTTTGGAAGTTTAATAATCGCAGCAGTTGCTTTAATTATCGAAACTCTTCCTTTATGGTGGATATGGGGATTTGTATTTATATTTGCAGTGATTATATTAATTAATATGATTTATCCTTTAGTAAGAGATAAAATGTTTGATAAGTTTGAGCCTTTAAAAGATAAAGAGCTTGAATCAAAAATTGAAAAACTTTTAGATGAAGTAGGGTTCAAAAGTAGTGGTGTTTTTTCTGTTGATGCAAGTAAAAGAGATAATAGATTAAATGCTTATTTTGGTGGGCTTGGAAGTACAAAAAGAGTGGTTTTATTTGATACATTAATTGAAAAATTAACACACAATGAACTATTAGCTGTATTAGGACATGAATTAGGACATTTTAAAAATGGAGATATTTTAAAAAATATTGGAATTATGGGTGTAGTGATGTTTTTATTTTTCGCAATTTTTGGTAATTTAAGTGAAGAGTTATTTTTAAAGCTTTCATTAAATAATGAACCATATGCAATAATAGCAGTATTTTTGCTTTTTTCTCCAATTTTATCATTTTTTCTAATGCCTTTAGTATCTTTAATCTCTAGACATAATGAGTATGCAGCAGATGAGTTTGGTTCAAACTTACAATCAAAAAGCGATTTAGTAAATGCTTTATTGAAACTTGCAAATGAGAATAAATCTTTTCCTTTATCTCATCCTTTATATATCTTTTTTTATTATTCTCATCCACCCCTTGTAGAGAGATTTAAAGAGTTGGGTTATGATGTATATAAAGTAAATAATTCAGCTCAAGCTATGAAAGATGATTTTAGAATAGATTATGAGTAATGAAATTTATATTTACTATATAATAATAGCCTTTTTTATAGGTTTTTCACTCTCTGGCATCATATTTTACTTTTTATTTAAAGTAAAATATGATGCAAAGCTTCAAAATTTGACAAATGAAGCTAATATTAAACTTCAATCAATTAATGATAAATTAATTTCTCAAAAAGAGCTTTATGAACAAAAGCTTCAAAATAAACAAAGAGAATTTGAATTAAAACAAGATAGTTTTAAAGAAAAAATAGAACTATTAGAGTCTTCAAAAGTTAAGATGAAAGAGGAGTTTGAAAATCTTGCAAATAGAGTTTTTGAACAAAATAGTAAAAAATCAAATGAGAATATAAATCAAGTTCTAACACCTTTAAAAGAGCAATTAAATAACTTTGGGAAAAGAGTAAATGATATTTATTCTGAAGAAACAAAACAAAGAAGTTATTTATTAAATGAAATTAAAAATTTAAAAGAGCTAAATAATCAAATTTCCAATGATGCAGTTAATTTAACAAAGGCTTTAAAAGGTGATAATAAAATCCAAGGGGATTGGGGTGAACTTATTTTAGAAAAAGTTTTAGAGCAAAGCGGCTTAAGAGAGGGTATAGAGTACACAACACAAAGCTCTTTTTCAAATGAAGGGAAAAGATTAAGACCTGATGTTATTGTTCATCTTCCTTTAAAAAAAGATATTGTTATAGATTCAAAAGTATCTTTAAACTCATATATTAATTATACACAAGCTGAAGATGAACAAAATAGACAAAAAGCAATTAAAGAGTTAATCTCTTCTTTAAAAGCCCATATAAAAGGTTTAAGCGTTAAAAGATATGAGGATATTAAAGAGGTTAGAACTTTAGATTTTGTATTGATGTTTATTCCTATTGAACCTGCTTTTTTATTAGCAGTTTCAAAAGATAATAATCTATTTAAACTAGCTTTTGAAAATAATATTATGTTAGTTTCTCCTTCTACATTGTATGTATCTTTAAGAACTATTGAAAATATTTGGAAGATGGAGTATCAAAATCAAAATGCAGAACTAATATCAAAAAAAGCAGCTAATTTATATGATAAGTTTGCACTGTTTGTAAAAGATATTGAAGATATAGGAACTCATATAAAAAGGACATCAAACTCTTATGAAAATGCTTTAAATAAGTTATCAAAAGGGAAAGGAAATCTTTTAACTAGAAGCCAAGAGTTTATAGATTTAGGAGTAAAGCCTAATAAACAAATCAATTTAAAACAGTAGTAATTAAAGATAAATTTATTTATGTAGTGCTATGCTTGTGAATATTATATTGCAAGGATTGCTTTTGAAACTACGTACAATAATCTTTCCTATTTCATCTTTATTTTTTTCAATAGGCTTTTTGGCTATTGGATATGGAATGATATTAACTTTTGTTGGTGTATATTTAAAAGAGTTGCATGTAAGTAATACTGTTATTGGTATTATTAATGCTGCATTTTTTTTAGGAGCAGTTAGTTCATCTATTTTTAGTCAAAAAATAATTTCAACAGTTGGTCATATAAGAAGTTTTGCTGCTTTTGCTTCAATTATGGTAGTTTCATTTTTATTACATTCAGTTTTTTTTAATGAAGTATTATGGGCAGTTTTAAGATTAATTTCTGGTTTTGCATTTTATGCACTTTTAATTATTATTGAAAGTTGGCTAAATGAAAAAAGTAGTGAAGAGGATAGGGGAAAAATTTTAGCAATTTATACTATTATTTTTTATCTTTCAACTGCCTTGGGACAACTATTTTTAAATATTGACGAGCATTTTAAACAAGCAATTTTTACTATTGGTTCAGTATTAGTTCTATTTTCTGTGGTTACTATTGCATTAACAAAGATAAAAGAGCCTAAATTAACTGCATTTGAAAAGTATAGTGTTCCTAAAATATTTTCAATTGTGCCTCTTGCTACTGTTTCTAGTTTTATTGGTGGTTTTTTTGTTGGTGGCTTTTTTACAATGGTGCCTGTATATATCTTGATGCAGAATCAGTCAATTGAAGTTGTTTCATATTTTATGTTAGTATCTTTACTTGGTGGACTAGCTTCACAATGGCCCATTGGACTTTTATCTGACAAATATGGAAGAAGAAAACTTATTGCATTTTCAGCTTTTTTTTCTTTTGTTATTTCTTCTTTGTTTGTACTATTTACACCAAGTAGTACATCTTTATATTTATTGGGATTTTTATTAGGGTTTTCGATTTTCTCAATTTATCCTTTAGCAGTTGCAAGGGCAAATGATGTAGTAGATGAAAATAAAGATATAGTTGAGATAAGTAGAGCTTTACTTTTTGCTTATGGTATTGGTTCTTTTATATCTCCTATATTAGTAGGTTTTGGATTAAGTTTTTTCCCAGAGTTTTTATTTGCTAGTTTTGCTTTTTTAGGACTATTCTTGAGTTTTTATTCTCTTTCTAAGAAAAGAGTAGCAGATGATGATTTAAGCACATTTGTTAATATTCCTGTAGCTTCAGGAGCTGAACTACCAGAACTAGACCCAAGACAAGATGAACATATGCCATCATCTTAAAGAATTTTATTTAAAAGATAAAAATAGTGATAAATAAATACCTATTGCTATAAAACAAGCACCAATTAAATGATAAAGTTCTATTTTCTCACCTAAGAACATATAAGCTAAAATAGCTCCAAATAAAGGCATTAGATGGGCAAATTGACTAGATTTTTCTGGTCCAATTTGTGCAATGGCACTATTCCAAAAATAGAATGATAATACAGAAGCAAATAAAGATACATATATTATAATTGGCCAGTTTTGTGTAATTATATAAATCTCTCTTTGTAAGTTATATCCTTGATATAAATAAACAGGTAAGAGATATATTACTCCTAAAAATACGAGTGTTGTAAATAGTTCAACATGATTTAACTCTTTTGGCTTAAATCTAAGTAATACAGAGTATAAAGCCCAAATTGAAGCACTAAGAATAATCCATAAGTCCCCTGTTTTAAAATCTAGTACTAAAAGTTTTGTAATATCTGCTTGTAAAACTAAAAATATAACTCCAAATGTAGAGAATAAAAAACCTAATAATTGAGTCTTATTTACTCTATTTTTTAAAATTAAAACTCCTAAAAAAAGTACAAGTAAAGGAGTGATAGAATTAATTAAAAGTGCATTTGTAGCTTGTGTTGTCTTTAAAGCAATATATACAATCGTATTAAATAAACTAATTCCTAAAATTGCTAAAATAGAGAGTATTAAAAACTGTTGCTTTAATATTTTTATGCATTTTTTTATATTCATATATTTTATAGAAAAAGGAATCATTAAAATCAAAGCAAGAACCCACCTAAAAAAAGCAAGTTCTAAAGGTTCAATATCATCTTTGATAAATCTTCCTAAGATAAAATTACCTGACCAAAAAAGTACACAAAGTATTAATAAAAAATATACTTTGTATACTCTATAAAGTTGTATCATTTTAATTGATTTAATAGTAGTATATCTACCATATCTCCAGCTTTAATATCTTTGCTATCATCTTCTTGTATTAATAGTGCAGGGTTTTCAAGCATATTTGTCAAGATTGCACTTGTTCCTTTTTTCTTACCATCAAAATTGATTTGATAAATACCATCTTTATACTCAACATTACAAGCAGTAAAAACAGTTTTTGGCATTCTTCTTGGAAAATCTTGATTTATTTTCGCTTTTACAATTGGCAAGCTTTGTTTTGTCTGTTTTAGTTTATAAATAAAAGGAAGAACGTATAAAATTGCGCAAACAGTTGAAGAGTAAGCAAAGCCAGGAAGAGCAATAATTAATTTACCATCTTTTATAGCCGCTAAAAGATGCATTCCAGGTTTAATAGTAACTCCATGAAATAGTACTTGTGCATTAAGTTTATCTTTAATTACATCTTGAACAAAATCATAATCACCAACACTAACACCACCTGTAGTAATTACTATATCTGCTTTATCAAGACCAGTTTTCAGTAGTTGTGTAATAGAGTTTATATCATCTTTTACAATTCCCATTTGAATAGTATTTGCTCCTGCTTTTTTACATAAAGCTTCAATTGTAAGATGATTTGAACTTCTAATTTGAGAATCATTTGTTTGCATTTGACCTAAATCTAAGATTTCACTACCTGTACTTGCTATTGCAACTGTAGGATTAACAAAAACAGGAACTTGGGCTATATTAAGCGATGCTAATACACCAACTTCTGCAAAGCCAATAACAGTTCCTTTTTTTATAAGAACTTCTCCTTTTTTATAATTTTCTGCAACATCTCTTACTGCAAAACCTGCTGTAACTTCTTTTATAATTTTAATTTCATCACCATTTACTTCAACATTTTCTATTGGAATTAATGTATCACTTCCTTTGGGCATAAGTGAACCTGTAAAAGTTTTTATACATACACCTTGAGTAACTATAGATTCTACAACACTTCCTGCTGGGTTTTTATCTATTACTTTTAATGTTTTTTTATTTAAATCTTCAGCTTTTAATGCATAGCCATCCATTCCTGAAGTTGGGAACTCTGGACTATTATGATTTGCAACAATATCTTCTGCAATAACATAACCTAAAGCTTGAGTTAAAAACATTTTTTGAACCGGAGGCGTTTTAATGTCTATTTTTTCTAAAATTTCTAAAGATTGTTTATAACTAATAAAATTTCTCATATTTATTCTCCAAAATTAATGCAAAATCTTATCAAAAACTAAGCAAATATGCAATCTTTTAAAGGCAAAAATTATGATTATTTAAAAGAAAAGTAAAAATTTAATAAATTAAAAGTTTGATTGAAAAGTAAATTTAAAATCTTATGATTAATAAAGGTAGTTGTTACCTTTATTAGTGAGCATTTCTTTGAATATACTCTTTATATTTATTTGCAGTGTTATAACTAACTTGAGCCTCTTTTGCAACACTGTAAACTGTTATTTTTTGGTTAAATAATCTCATCATATTAACTGTACTTTCAATTTTTTTTCTAGCAGTATCTTGTCTAACTTTTGTCGCTTTTTGAGTAGCTTTTGTTTTTTTTACAGTTCTACTTTTTATAGATTTATGCTCTTCATGTGAAAGTTTATTAAATAACTCTTGTTTTCCATTTTCCAAACAGAGTTTTTGTAATTCATGTAACTCTTTGTGAGTGAGGGTAATTCTCACTTTGCAAACCTTTATATTTTTTTTGGGGACGAAATTATATCAACTCTTTTTTAATATATGCTAAAAGAGTAAAAAAAGTAGTGACTACATTATAACGTATTGAAATAGCTTTTTAAATTTTGTTAATGTTTTATATTAGTTAAAAGCTATACAAGAATAGTATGTATAGCTTTATAGAGGTATTATATATCTACAAATACATCTTTATTAACTCTGTATCCTTCTCCATAAATATTTTTAATCATATCTGTAGGAATCTTTTTTCTTATTCTTTTAATAAGTGATTTTATAGAATCAATACTAAGTTCTTTATCAAATTTATCACTATAAATTGTATTATAAATATCTTCATTTGAAAATGTAATATATGGATTATTAATAAGTAAATTTAGTAGTATAGTTTCACTTGAAGATAGCTTTACTTCTTTACCTTTTTTTATTAAGGCTTTTTTCTCTTTATCCCATACAAAATTCTCTATTAAAAATACTTTTTCAGAAGCCTCTTTTGAGTTATTTATTTTTTTAGAAATTGATAATAAAGGCTCTACTAATTGATCAATTAATAAAGGTTTTTGTACAAAGTTATTAACACCTAAATTTATTAATTCAATAAGGTATTTGGAATCTTCATATGCAGAAATAACAATAACATCTTGGTCTTTATTTATTTTTAAAATATCTTTTGTTAATTCAATACCGTTTTTCTTTGGCATTTTTATGTCAGTAATTACTATATCGTAATAGAAATTTTTCTCTTCATAGAACTTTAAATACTTTTCTAAACCTTCTTCTCCATTTGTTGCTAAATCAACTTGGTTAAAAAGAGTCTTAAAAATTTTTTCACTTTGAAGTCTTAAATCTTCATCATCTTCAATAAAAAGTATATTTAAAGCACTAGATTCTTTTTGTAATTGTTTGTATTTATTCATATTTTGTCCTAATACTTTTATCTTTATAAAATTATTAGATAAATAGAGTTAAACTAATCTTAATGAAAAGCAAATAATCAACAAACTTCGTTATTTTTTGTTATTTTTTGTTAAAATTAAAGGATATATCATAAAATCAAATTCAAAAGCATATAAATTTGCATTAACTGCTATCTTCTTTTGGTCAACTGTTGCAACGGCATTTAAGCTCTCTTTAGAGTTTTTAACTCCAGAAATGTTAGTTTTTTTAGCTTCAATTGCATCTACGGTTATATTATTTATAATTCTCTTGTATGAAAAAAGATTATATTTAGTTAAAACTCATATAAAAAACAATTTTAAATTGACTCTTGCAATGGGAATACTTAATCCTTTTTTGTATTATCTTGTACTTTTTAAAGCTTATTCACTACTTCCTGCACAAGAAGCACAAGCCATTAATTATACTTGGGCATTAATGTTAGCATATTTAGCTGTTCCTTTTTTAAAACAAAAATTAACATTTCAAGATATTATTGCAGGAATTATATGTTATTTTGGAGTTTTAATAATCTCTACAAGAGGAGAGCCTTTTTCTTTAAATTTTTCAAATCTTTATGGAGTTTCTTTAGCTTTATTTAGTACAGTTTTATGGGCTATGTATTGGATATTTAATACAAAATCAAAAGCTCATCCAGAAGTTGGGCTTTTTGCTAATTTTTTAGTAGCTTTACCTTTAATAGTTTGTTATTTATATTTTACAGATGGATTTTTTGTTCCTGAAATAAAAGCTATTTTGGCTGCTTCTTATGTAGGTGTTTTTGAGATGGGAATTACTTTTATGTTTTGGTTAAAAGCTATGCAATATACTACAAGTACTTCTAAAATTGCTAATTTAATATTTATATCTCCTTTTTTATCTTTAATCTTTATATATTTTATTTTAGGAGAAAAAATTTATATCTCGACATTGTTTGGATTAACCTTGATTGTATTTGGATTAATTGTTCAGCAAAAAAGAACAAAAATAGCAAAGAAATAGCATTTTATTATTAATTTAAAAAAAACTCTAAAAATGATTAAAAATACATATTTATAACACAATTTTTAAGATTCAGTTAAGTTTTGCTGTGAAATAATGAGTAATGTTTTTTTAGTACTACTTTTAGTACTACTAAAATTTTATTAGGAATTAAAAGTAATGGCAAAGCAAAAACATAAAAGAAAAGTAATTAGAAATGTAATTGACAAACATACTAAAAATGGTAAAAAAGAGATATCACAACTTACAATTAAGATTGATAAAAAATTGGATAATGCTTTAATTGTTTTATCAAATGAAATTAATATCTCTAAAAATAGACTAATTGAAGATATATTGTATGAGAGCGGGATACTTCAAGAAGTTGATGAAAATTATGAAGGAGTAGAGTAATGAGTAGTTTTCCTTCTCAAGAAAAAATAATTAAGTGTGTTTTAGATGGAATAATTACAGCTAAAAATAACTTTACTTTTTGGACTGCTGATGAACTTTACTTATCATATGCGCCACCAAAATTTTTAACTATTCATGTATCTCAAGAAATATCAAAACTTAAAGATGCACCTGAAATATTTATTGATGCAACTATTGCAGATATACTTAGATGCTCTTTACCTTCAAGAGATGCTTTTAGAGAGTTTATGAAAAAAAGATATTTATCACAAGATGTTTTATGTTTAACATTAGATGAAAGATTTGAACATAAAAGTGATAATGATTCTATTTCTAGAGTTATAATGAGTATTAAAAATGGTGTTAGAAATGTTAAGGAGGAGTACAAATATGAGATAGAAAAAATGTGTAAAATGCTTTATAGAAATAAGTTGGATGATTCAACTTTAGATTATGCAATTTTCGCATTTTATTTAGATATTTCAAATAGTGATAGAAAGAAAAGTGAGCAAAGACTAAAAGAGATTACAGAATCTTTTGATAAAATAGTATACTCATTTGAAAACTTAGAATCAAGATTTGAAGGAGGGAAGGTAAATATCATACCAAATATTGGTGAATGGGCAGTTGGTTGCTATATAATCGAGCCTAAGTTTTAATAAATTAAAGGAGAAAAAATGGGAAAAATCACAAAAGTTGCAAAAGCTGTTGCACTTAGTGCAATAGTTGCAAGTTCAAGTCTGCTAGCAGCAGATACAGTTAAAATCGGTGTTCAAGCACCTATTACAGGAAAATATGCAAATGAAGGTCAAGGAATTGATCAGTTTGTTAGATTAATTGTAAATGAAAAAAATGCACAAGGTGGATTACTTGGTAAAAAAATCGAAGTAGTTACTTGTGATGATGAAGCTAAAGCTCAAAAAGCAGCGGTTTGTGCTAGAAAACTTGTAAATGCAGGAGTTTTTGCTGTAATTGGTTCTTATACATCAGGTGCAACAGAAGCTGCACAAACTACATATTATAGAAATAAAGTACTTCAAACTAGTGATGGTACAAGTGATTCTTTAATTAAAAGAAAGTATTGGACTTTTTTTAGAAACTCATTTCCTAACTCTGCACAAAGTGATTTTACAGCAGACTATTTTGTAAATCAAAAAAAATATGAAAGAATAGTTGTTTTATCTGATTACTCTTCATATTCAACTGGTTTAGGTGATGCAACAGAAAACTCTATTAAAAAAATAGGTGGAAATGTAATCTTTAGAGGAAAAATAAAATCAGGTACTCAAAATTTTACTGCAATGCTTACTAAAATTAAAGCTATGAATCCAGATGTTATTTATTATTCAGGGTACTATACAGATGGAGGTCTTTTAAGAGCACAACAAAAACAATTAGGAATAAATGCAGATTTTGTTGGTGGAGATTCAAATGATAATCCAGACTTCTTAAAATTAGCAGGTAGTGCAGCAGAAGGTACAGTATTAATAAACTTCCCAACACCAGATATATTACCTTATAAAGAGGCTAAAAAATATTTAAAAGCTTATGAAGATACTTATAATATGAAGCCACCTTCAATTTGGGCAGTTGTAAATGCAGATGGTTTAAGAGCTATTATGCATGGAGTTGAACAAACAAAATCTTTTGATACTAAAAAAATCTCTGATTTTTTACATAATTTAAAAGATTATCCAGGAATCACTGGACCAGTTACTTTTAGAAATGACGGTGAAAGAATTGGAGCAAAATTCATGGTTTATGAGATTCAAAAAGATGGTTCTTATAAAGTATTAGGGAAATAAGGTAAAAAATGGATATTTTTCTTCAACAGTTAATTAATGGTTTAACTATTGGAAGTCTATATGCATTGGTAGCTTTAGGTTATACAATGGTTTACGGTGTGATGAAGTTAATTAACTTCGCACACGGTGACCTTGTTGCCTTTTCTGCTTATGTGGGGCTAACAATTTTTTCTCAATTTTTTGGGGCGAGTGCTAACTCATTAATTAATGTAGTAATTATATTTTTATTAACAGCAATTGTAGTTGCATTTGTAGGTGTTCTTCTTGAGCGTCTTGCCTATAGACCTTTAAGAACGGCACCAAGATTAAGTGCTGTTGTTTCAGCACTAGGTGCCTCACTTGTAATTCAAAACGCAATTATGTTAATTTGGGGACCAAATATGAAAATCTTTCCTTCTGATTTATTACCAAATACAATTTGGCAAATTGGAGGAGTTATTTTAACATTTACTCAAGTATTAATCTTAATTTTATCAGCAGTTTTAATGACTGGACTTTATATGTTTATTAATAAAACAAAAATTGGTACTGCAATTAGGGCAACTGCAATAGATCAAGATGCAGCTAAATTAATGGGTATTAATGTAAATAGAATAATTATGATTATTTTTATAGTAGGTTCATCATTGGGTGCTATTGGTGGATTATTTATTGGGATTTATTATAGAGGTTTGACTTTTGATATGGGATGGCTTTATGGGCTAAATGCTTTTATTGCAGCTATTATTGGTGGTATTGGTAATATTCCAGGTGCTATGCTTGGTGGTTTACTTTTAGGACTATTTAATGCAATGATTGCAGGATACATCTCAACAGAATGGGCTGAAACTTTTACTTTTATACTTCTAATTGTAATCTTAATTGTTAGACCAACTGGTATTCTTGGTGAAAAAACAGCGGAGAAAGTGTAATGAATAAAACAACAATTATAGCAACACTATTTATTGCCATAATGGCAGTTTTCCCGTTTTTAGTTGATTCAGCTTGGTTAACTATTGGAATTACATTTTTAGTTTTCTCAGTTGTAGCTTTTTCTCAAGATATTATTTTGGGACGAGCAGGTGTTTTTAATATGGGGCATGCAATCTTTTTTGGTATTGGTGCTTATTCAACTGCTATATTAAATGTACATTTTGGTTTAGAGATTATTGAAACTCTACCTTTTGCAATAATCTTTCCTGTAATTATTGCTATTTTATTAGCTGGACCTATTATTCATTTAAGAGGTGATTATTTACTTGTTGCAACAATTGGATTTAATATTATTTTTGAACAAGTATTATCAAATGATCCTTTTGGTTTAACAGGTGGGCCTAATGGTATTTTTGGGATTGATGTTGTAAGAGTTTTTGGATATGAACTTTGGTCACAAACAGCAATATATTATATTGCATTTTCTTTATTGATTATTACACTTTTAATAATTAGAAATCTTGATAATTCAAAATATGGTAGAGCACTTTATTATATTAATAAAGATGAAATCGCAGCTAAGTCTATGGGTATAAATGTATCTTACTATAAACTTTTTGCTTTTGCTCTAGGAGCTGCAATTGCAGGGGCTGCTGGTTCAGTATTTGCGATTCAATATTCAGCTGTATCTCCTGAATCTTTTAATTTTATGCAATCAGTAATGTTTTTTGCTATTGTACTTGTTGGTGGTTCTGCTTCACTTCCTGGTGTAATTATTGGTACATTTGTTATGTTTGTACTTCCTGAACTATTTACAGAGTTTAAAGAGTCAAGATATTTAATATTTGGTGCTGCAATGATTTTAACAATGATTTTAAGACCAAATGGAGTTTGGCCTGCAACTTTTGGAAATATCCCAAACTATTTAAAAAGAAAAGCAGCTAAACTAAAAGGAGAAAAGTGATGAAATATGTATTAGAGATTGAAAATGTTTCAAAGCTGTTCTTTGGATTAGTTGCTATTGATAATTTGACAATAAAAGTTAAACCAGGACAAATTTATGGAATTATTGGACCAAATGGAGCTGGTAAAACAACACTATTTAATTGTGTTACTGGGATTTACAAACCAGAAAAAGGAACAATAAAATATAAAGGCGAAGATATTACAGGAATGTCTTCTTATAAAATTGCACAAAAGGGTGTATTAAGAACTTTCCAAAATATTAGACTTTTTAAAGAGATGAGTGTTGCAGAAAATATTATGGCAGGTTGCCATACAAAATCTAAACAAAAATGGTATCACTCTATTATTCATACTCCTTTTTATAAAAAAGATAATGAAGCTAGTTGGAAGACAGTTGAAGAATTAATGGAGTTTTTTAATCTTACTAAGTTTGCATTAACTCCCGTAGGAGATTTATCATATGGGAATCAAAGAAAAGTAGAAATGGCAAGAGCATTAGCTGCTAAACCTGAGCTTTTGATATTAGATGAGCCAGCTGCTGGCTTAAATGAGAATGAAACAATTGAACTTACAAATATAATCTTAAAAATCAAGGAAATGGGACTTGGGATTATGATGATTGAACATGATATGGATATGGTTATGAAATTAACAGATTATATAACTGTAATTAATTTTGGAAAAGAGATTTCTCAAGGTATTCCAAGTTTTGTTCAAGATGACCCAAGAGTAATTGAAGCATATATTGGAAGTGATGATGATGAGGATGAAGAGTAATGCAAACTGAAATTTTATTAGATGTAAGAGATTTACATGTAAGTTACGGAGCTATTGCTGCAATCAAAGGAATTTCTTTGAAAGTTCATAAAGGTGAGGTTGTTACAATTCTTGGAGCAAATGGTGCAGGTAAAACAACAACTTTAAAAACTATTTCTGGATTATTAAAATCAAAATCAGGAAATATTATATTTGATAAAAATGATATTACAAATACACCTGCACATGATATTGTAAGTTTAGGGATGTCTCACTCTCCTGAAGGAAGAAGAGTTTTTGGGACTTTAACTGTTGAAGAAAATCTCATGATGGGTGCATATACTTTAAAAGACCATGATAAGGAGACTTTGGAGTGGATTTATGATATTTTACCAAGATTAAAAGAGAGAAGAAAACAACTTGCAGGAACTTTAAGTGGAGGTGAGCAACAAATGCTTGCAATTGGTAGAGCTATTATGAGTAAACCCAAACTTCTTATATTAGATGAACCAAGTTTAGGTCTTGCTCCAATTTTAGTAAAAGCTATTTTTAAAGCAGTAAAAGAGATTGCTCAAAGTGGCGTAACAGTACTAATTGTTGAACAAAATGCAAAAGCTGCATTGAAATTAGCAAATAGAGGTTATGTTCTTGAAGTTGGAAAGATTACCCATGAAGGTACATCACAAGAGTTATTAAGCTCAGAAGCAATTCAAGAAGCATATTTAGGTAAAAAACACTAAAGTTATAAGTAGCAAGAGGGGCATACTTGGCGGTTGCTCCCCTCTGACACAGAAAATTGTGCGTGTTAAGCTACTTAAAATTTATTTAAAACTCAATTAATTTTAAGGATATAGTATGAAAAATGAACAAGAATTAATACAAAAAGCTGTAAATCTTGCGGAAAAATGGCAAAATAGAGCAACTGAACTTGTAAATGATTGGGATAAACAGTTCTCTATAAAAATGAAAAAAATGCTTGCACACCCAGAGGATAAAGCACTTTTAATAGAGTTAATGGATCAATGTTTTAGAACAAACTCTAATAAAAGAGTAGCAGACCAAATTATCTTTTTGCTTGAAAAACATGGAATGGCACATTTTTTTACTACTAAAGATAAAACACTTTTATGGCTTTTTCAAAACTTTGGTAAATATTTACCAGATTTATCAGTTCCTTTATTTGTTAATCAAATTAGAGAAGATACAAAAACAGTTGTAATTAAAGGTGAAGATGAGCCTTTTAATGAACACTTAGAAAAAAGAAAAAAAGAGGGAACTAGAATCAATATTAATCTTATTGGTGAAGTTGTTCTTGGTGAAGATGAAGCAGAAGAGAGAATTCAAAAATATTTAAAAGCTTTAGAAAATCCAAATATTGATTATATTTCTATTAAAATATCTACAATATATTCACAAATAAATTCAATGGATTTTGAAGCAACAGTTTCAACTTTAGTTAATAAACTAACAAGAATTTATGAGCAAGCAAAAAAGTACCCATATATTGCCCCAGATGGTACAAAAACAAATAAGTTTATAAACTTAGATATGGAAGAGTATAAAGATTTAACAATTACTGTAGAAGTATTTAAAAGAACACTCTCTTTGCCTCAATTTAAAGATTTTTATGCAGGAATAGTTCTTCAAGCTTATATCCCAGATTCATTTTTAGTTCAAAAAGATTTATGCCAATGGGCTAAACAAAGAGTAAATGAGGGCGGAAGTCCTATTAAATTTAGATTAGTAAAAGGTGCTAATATGGAGATGGAAGAGACAGAAGCATCTCAAAAGCACTGGCAAATGGTAACTTATACAAATAAAAGTCATAGTGATGCAAACTATAAAAGAATGGTAAAGTATGCACTTGATAAAGATAATGCTACTTATATGCATGTAGGAACAGCTTCTCATAATCTATTTGAGTTAGCATTTGCAACAGTTTTAGCTGAACATAATGCAACTACAAAGTTTCATACTTTAGAGATGTTAGAAGGAATGAGCGAATCAGCAAGACTAGCAATCAATGAAATTTCAAAAGATGTAATCTTATATGCACCAACTGCTGCAAGAGAACAGTTTACAAATGCTATTGCATATTTAGTTAGAAGATTAGATGAGAATACTGGGCCAAATAACTTTATTAGATACTCTTTTGGATTAAAAGTTGGAACAAAAGATTGGAATGACCAAAAAGCACTATTTATAAAATCTTTTGCTTTAGAAGATGAAGCTTTTATTGGAAGTTTTAGAACTCAAAATAGATTAACAGAAAAATGGGATACTTTTAATAACTCTTCATATGATACAAATGAGTATCATGCTGAAGCAGACACGGACTTTATATTATCTCAAAATCAAAAGTGGGCAAGACAAATTGTTAAAAAATGGCAATTTACAAAAGATACTACACATGAAACTAAACCAATAGTTGTAGCAGGAAAAGAGATTGTAACTGGAAGAAAAGTTTACAAAGCATTAGATAAATCACAGTTAAAAGATGAAGTTTTAGCTGGTAAGTTTGCAATGGCCAATGAAGATGATTTGAAAAGAGCTGTTGAAACTGCTAAAGCTGATGTTGATGGTTGGAGAGCTAAAACATATGAACAAAGACATGCTATTTTAAAACAAGCAGCAATTAAAGTAAGGGAAAGAAGAGGTGACTTAATAGGTATAGCAGCTGCAGAAGTTGGTAAAGTATTTACGGAAACTGATGTAGAAGTTAGTGAAGCTGTTGATTTTATCGAGTTTTATTCTCATTCATCAAGATATTTTGAGAAATATACAAACTTACAATTTAAAGGAAAAGGTGTAGGTGTGGTTATTCCTCCTTGGAATTTCCCTGTTGCAATTCCTTTAGGAGGAGTAGCAGCTACTTTAGCAGCTGGAAATACAGTAATTATTAAACCTGCAACAGTTGCAGCACTTACAGCATATGAAATGTGCAAATGTTTTTGGGATGCTGGAATATCAAAAAATGTGTTACAGTTTGTGCCTTGTCCTGGAGTATTAGCAGGTGAGCATTTAGTTGCAAATGAAGATGTTGATTATGTGATTTTAACAGGTGGAGAAGATACAGCAGCATCAATGCTTGAAACAAGACCTAATCTATTTTTAACTGCTGAAACAGGTGGAAAAGATGCAACTATTGTTACAAATATGGCAGATAGAGATCAAGCAATCAAAAATATTTGTCAAAGTGCTTTTGGTAACTCTGGTCAAAAATGTAGTGCAACTTCACTTCTTGTTTTGGAAGAAGAGGTTTATAATGATGAAAGCTTTAAAAAGGCACTTGTTGACGCTGCTAAGTCTATGAGTGTTGGTTCTGTTTGGAATTTAAAAAATAGAATAGGTACTTTAGCAAATAGTGTGTCTGGAAAATTGAAAGAAGCGATTGAAAATCTTGAAGAAGGTGAAGAGTGGGCATTAGCACCATCTTTTGCACAAGACAATGAATATATGTTAAAACCATCAATAAAATGGAATGTAAAAGAAGGAAGTTTTATTCATATGAATGAACTTTTTGGACCAGTACTTGCTGTTATGAAAGCAAGAAATTTAAAGCATGCAGTAGATATTGTAAATGCAACAGGTTACGGACTTACTTCTGGTATTGAATCTTTAGATGAAAGAGAAGTTAATTATTGGAAAGAGCATATAAAAGCTGGTAATTTATATGTAAACAGAGGAACAACAGGAGCGATTGTTTTAAGACAACCTTTTGGAGGAATGGGCAAATCTGCAATTGGTGCAGGAAGAAAAGTTGGTATTTACAACTATATAACACAATTTGTTGATTTTGAAGAAGTAGCAAAACCAGAGATAACAAAAAGTTTTCATACTGATTTAAGTAGATTTATTAGTCATTGTAAAGATAAGTATATAAATGACAAAGAAGATTTTGAAAAACTTGAAGTTGCATTGCAATCTTATTATTATAATTTAAATACAGAGTTTAATAAACAAAAAGATTATTTTAAAGTAAGAGGAGAAGATAATCATTTTAGATATATACCTTTAAATAGAGTAATTATTAGAGTTAGTGATGATGATACTTTATTTGAAGTAGTTAGTAGAGTTTTAGCTGCAAGAGTATCTAAAGTTCATTTTACTGTATCAATTAATAATAATGATAAAGTAGAAGAGTTTTTTAAAGAAGCTACTATTTTATTTTCATCAAAAGATAGATTAGTAAAACATACAGATGAGAAACTTGCAAATGTAATAGGAAGTTATGAAAGGGTAATTTATTCTGACATATCAAAAGTTCCTGATACTATTTTTAAAGCAGCCAGTAAGCATCTTGGGACATTTATTGTTAGAATGAAACCTATGATGGAAGGAAGATTAGAGCTTCTAAATTATTTTAAAGAACAAAGTATTTCTCATTCATACCATAGATATGGAAATATTGGGGCAAGAGAGTATAGTAAAAAGTAAGAGAAATCTCTTACTTTTTAAAAATTAGTTTGTGAAAAGTGTACTCTTTTTTTTGGATCAGTTTCTATATATTTTACTTCATCTATTTTTTTAAATCTTGTTTGAGCACCTATACCATTTGCAATTTGTATAGCTAAGCCTGGTCTTGCATTTAGCTCTAATACTAAAGGACCTTTATCTTTATCAATTACAATATCAGCTCCTAAGTAGCCCATATTTGTCATATCAAAACATCTTGATGCAAGAATTAAAATATCATTCCAAAAAGGAATTTTTAACTCTTTTAGAGGTTTTTTTGTATCTGGATGAATATACACAGGTCTATCAAATTGAACTGCATTTAATGCCTTTCCTGTTTTTATATCTATACCAACTCCAACAGCACCTTGATGAAGATTCGCTTTTCCATCACTATTTGAAGTGGATAACCTCATCATTGCAAGGGCAGGGTAGCCTTTATATACAACAACCCTAACATCAGGAACACCTTCATAACTAAATTCATCAAAAGCACTATCAAAATTGACTAATTTTTCAAAAATTGCAACATCATTTCTTCCTCCAAGAGAGTATAAGCCACTTAAAATATTTGAAATATGTCTTTTTATATCTGAATACTCAAGTTCAACACCATTTGGTTTGATAAATTTATCACCAACAGTTTTTACAATTACAAGGATACCTTTCCCTCCACTTCCTTGTGCTGGTTTAATAACAAAACCATTTTCATTTTTAATATAATGTTTAAAGTTATTAATCTGAACTTGATACTCTATAAATCCTAAAAGTTCAGGAACAGCAATATTATGTTTTTGTGCAATTTGTTTTGTTTTTAGTTTATTATCAACTAAGGGAAAGTTTTTTCTTTCATTTAAATTTCCTATATAGTTGATATTTCTATTATTCATACCTAAAATACCTAGTTTTTTTAGTTTAAAAGGATTTGCAAAAAACATATTAATCAACCATTGATTTAAATCTATAAAGCTCACTTAATCTATATCCACTATATCTTCCAAGAAGTATAATTAATCCAAGAACTGCTAATAATACTTCAGGAAAATTAAATGTTATAAAACTAAGTACACTATTTGTCATGGCAAAAAATGCTAAAATCGATACAAGTAAAGAACCACTTCCTTGTAAAATTACCTCTTTAGGTCCATCTTCTTCCCAAATAATTGACATTCTTTCTATTGTCCATGCTAAGATGATAATAGGAAAGAATGTAATACTTGTTGCATATTGTAATCCAAGTTTTTGTGATAAAATAGCAACAAATGCCATAATTCCAACAACAACAATTAATACAGCAGATATTCTAGCTACTAATAAAAGATTTAAATAGGATAAGTATGACCTCACAATAAGTCCAATTGTAACTACTAAAATAAACATTAAAATACCTGGAAGAAGTTGAGTTTCAATAAAGGCCATTGATAATAAAATTGGCATAAATGTACCTGATGTTTTAATTCCCACAAAAACTCTCATTATTACAACTACAAGAGCTCCTAGTGGAACTAATAATAGTAGTTTAAAGGTATTTTGGGCTTCATTTGGTAAAACAAATAAAGAAAAATCAAGTAGTGTATTTTGATTTTTTATATCTTTAGATAAAGCCGCACTTCTTGCAGGAACAATACTTTTAGTTACAGAAAATCTTACACTTGAGTTTCTAACTCCTTCTGCATCAAGTAAGTATTGAGAACCTCTTTGCCAAATAAAAATATCGTTATTATTTGAAACTTGTCCTTTGTTTATATCAAATAAATACCATTTGTCTTTATATAAAACTTCAAGCATAGGAGTTAATTCGATATTTCTTTGTCTATCTTTTAAATACAAAGCTCCAATAGTTCTTACTTTATAGCCCATCTTATCTAATAATTGAACTAAAGTATCTCTTTTTTGTTTGCTTGATTTCATAAAGTTATTTTTTATCATTATTGTGGCTTGAGAAGCCTCTTTTTTATTAAATTCATCTATTAAAAGTGCAGTAAAACTTAAACTATTTGCACTTTTTTGATAAATATTATTTAATAAAGATGTTGCTGCTTGTACAAAAGCAGTAGGCACTTCTTTTCTAATAATATCTTGTTCTATTATTTCAGTTTTTTCTGCTTTGAAGTATTTATCTTTTATGGCATCAATTGAGTAATATAATACTTGTTTACCTTCTACTTCTCTTTTTGTCCAATTTCCTTTTTTTACTCCATTAATATAGCTATTTGCATAACCAAAGTTTGAAGAACTTGACTCTTCGTTAATAATTATTAAACCGTCTTGTTTTGATGGGAGAGCCATTGAGATGGATGCACTTTGATTTTTTCTCCCTGTGAAACTAATTTTTGCTTCAATATTCCATATATTAACTGTTTCATCTTGAACTAAAGGAAAACTTAAGAATTTAACTTTATATGTCATAAGTGCAACAGAAGCAATTATAAGTAATAAAGAGAATATTACAATATTATTTTTTAATTTCATTTTTGCTCTTTTTTGGTTTTGTTATATACTCTTTAGATACATCAACTAAAAAAAGTCCATATAAATAGTTTTTTCCAATTAGTACCGGATATGTAAACTTGCTTCTATTAGTTAAAGATACATCAATTAATTGGCTTACATTTGCAAGATTTAATTTCATTCTTACTACATATCTTTTTTGGTTTTTAGCACCATGTCTTTTTATCTTTACAATTCTATGTAAAGGAAGAGTTTTATTTATAAGTTTTCCATCTTTATCTTCTAAATCAAATTTTATCCACTTATTTCCATCTCTTTCAAACTCTTTTATGTTTAAAGCATGAATAGAAGTAGTTGTTGCTCCTGTGTCTATTTTTGCTTTTAAAGTAATATCTGAAGAAGGTATATAAACATTTTCAGATGTTCCTACTACAATCATTGAATCTTTTATAGCTGGTTTTTTGATAATGATTTTTTTAACAATTTGTTTTATTATTTTTGGTTGGGGTTCTTGTTTTTTGTCTTTTTTTTCAATTTGTTCATTTTTTTCGATTTTCTTATCAAGATTTAAATCAGTTTTTGTAGCTTTTTCTTCTTTTTTAATCTTTTTTTGGTACTCTTTTTTGTTATTATTAGAGTCTTCTATATTTTTTTTGGGTATATTAGTAGTAGCACAACCACTAATAAAGGCACATATAGTAAGTGCTGTTATGGTTTTAAGATAACTGTTCATTTATCTACCTTATAAATTAGTATATTTTAAGAATGAAATTATAATATTTTTATCTAAAATTGCAGTAAATTGAAGAAATATTAATATTGATAAAAAGAGTTTAACTCTCTTTACCATACTTTAAAAACTTTATTTGTTCTAAAAGCATATTACCAAAGCCCATTGGTAAATTTGGATTTTGATTTTGCACAGTTTCTATTAGAGTTTGTATCTGTTCCTCTGTCATATTTTGTGCATAAGGCATAATTGTCTCTTTTATTTTGTCAATAAACTCTTGTTCTTCTTCTTTTGTCATAAATTAGGCTCTCTTAAATAAGTTTGAGGTTAAAATTATAATGTTTTAAACTAAAACTTGAGTAAAATTTGCTCAAATTGTTTTAATATTAAATAAAAAAATAATATAATGAAAAAGTAATTAATTTACATCTAATCTGTTATTTACTTCTTAATGAATAACAAATCAAAATCACACTTACAAGGAAC
The DNA here is from genome assembly GCF_002837275.1 of Malaciobacter halophilus. GTDB lineage: Bacteria > Campylobacterota > Campylobacteria > Campylobacterales > Arcobacteraceae > Malaciobacter > Malaciobacter halophilus. The sequence continues at coordinate 117,528 of NZ_NXIF01000027.1, forward strand.
ACTATGTTTAATCCCGTTGTTGTGGCAGTAATACTTATGATTGTATTAAGTTTATTTAGAATCAATGTAGTTATTGCTTTAATTTTTAGTGCTATTATTGGAGGCTTAGTTTCAGGTTTATCTTTATTTGAAACAGTTGATGCTTTTAGTAGTGGACTTGGTGGAGGTGCAAGTATTGCACTTAATTATGCTATGCTTGGGGCATTTGCTGTTGCTATTTCCAAATCTGGAATTACTGACTTATTAGCAAAAAAGATTATTTCAAAAATGAAAAGTGATGCAACAAAAAAAGAGATTATTTGGTTTAAAGCAGTGCTTTTAACTTTAATTTTATTGGCTTCTGTTTCATCTCAAAACTTAATACCTGTGCATATTGCATTTATTCCTATTTTAATTCCACCTTTATTACATGTATTTGCAGAGTATAAAATTGATAGAAGATTAATAGCTTGTGTACTAACTTTTGGTCTTACTGCTACATATATGCTTCTTCCTGTTGGATTTGGGGGAATTTTTTTAAATAATATTTTACATAAAAATCTTGTTGAAAATGGAGCTAATATTGCAGTTGAACAACTTCCTTTTGTTATGGCAATACCTGTTTCTGGAATGTTTTTAGGACTTTTAGTTGCTATCTTTTTTACTTATAAAAAACCAAGAGATTACTCTATTAAAAAAATAAAAGAGATTGAACCAGAAAATAAGCAAATGAAACCTTCATATATTGTTACTGCATTAGTTGCAATTGTTGCAGCTTTATCATTACAGTTATACACAGACTCGATTATTGTAGGTTCACTTGTTGGATTTATAATTTTTATGATGGGTGGTGTTATAAAAGTAGATGAAACACAAGATGTATTTACAAAAGGTGTTCATATGATGGCAATGATAGGTTTTATTATGATTGCAGCTTCTGGATTTGCAGAAGTTATGAAAGCAACACAAGGAATAGAAAGTTTAGTAGGTTCAATTACATCTGTAATAGGAGATAATAAATCTTTTGCTGCTTTATTTATGCTTGTTGTTGGTTTATTAGTTACTATGGGAATTGGTTCATCTTTCTCTACAATACCAATCATTGCTGTTATATATGTTCCTTTAGCTATGCAGTTTGGTTTTTCTCCTTTAGGAGTTGCTGTTTTAGTAGGTACAGCAGCAGCATTAGGTGATGCAGGAAGTCCTGCTTCAGACTCTACACTAGGCCCAACTTCTGGTTTAGGAGTAGATGGGCAACATGATCATATTTGGGATAGTGTTGTTCCAACATTTCTTCACTATAATATACCATTAATACTTTTTGGATGGTTAGCTGCTTTATATCTATAAAAATAACTACCACTTTTAAAGTGGTAGTTTAATAAAATATTCATATTTCTTGATTTATAAATAAAGGCAAAAGAGATTTAGCTTTGAGATTAAGTAGGGGGAGAACAACATTGCTAAATAAATAAAAATAAGTATGTAAATCTTTGCCTTTTGTTTTAATAGTAAAATTATAACTTTTTTATGTGTAGTTTACATGTAGTAATAATTTTTTGAAATAATCATTACAATTTAAATCTATTTTATTTCATTTTTTAAACTTTTTGATATAATTGCGAAAAAAATGATAGATAGGAATTTTAAATTGGTAGAATTAAGTAAAAAAATATCAAAGCTTGTTGGAAAAACTAATGCCGAGTATGGACTAATAAAAGAGGGTGATAAAGTATTAGTTGGGTTTAGTGGAGGTAAAGACTCTACTACACTAATTCATGCATTAAAGCATCTTCAAAGAGTTGCACCTTTTAAATTTGAATTTAAAGCTGTAACGGTAACTTATGGAATGGGTGAAGAGTTGCAATTTCTGGCAAATCATTGTAAAGAGCATGGAATTGAACATGAAATAGTTGATACTGAAATTTTTGAAATTGCTGGTGAAAAAATCAGAAAAAACTCTTCTTTTTGTTCATTTTTCTCAAGAATGAGAAGAGGGTATTTATATACAACAGCACAAGAGCAAGGATATAATAAATTAGCATTGGGACATCATTTAGATGATGCAATGGAATCATTTTTTATGAATTTTTTATATAATGGTGCTTTAAGATCAATGCCTCCAATATATAAAGCAGAAAATGGTTTGGAAGTTATTAGACCTCTTATTTTTTGTAGAGAGAGACAATTAAGAGCATTTGCACAATCAAATGAGATTAGTGTAATTGGTGATGAGGCTTGTCCTGCAATGAGATTTGATATAAAAATGCCTTACGCAAGAGAAAAAACAAAAAAACTATTAGAGCAAATGGAAGAAGATAATCCTCAAATGTTTATTTCAATGAAAGCAGCATTTAACAATATTCAAACATCTACTTTTTTTCAAAAAGAGTTCTTAGACAATTATAAAAAGGATTAATATTGAATATATTAATCTCATCTTGTCTTTTAGGTGAAGATGTAAGGTATGATGCAAAAAGTTCTTCCTCTTCTATAAAAGATAAAGAACTTTTTAATAAGATAATAAACGAATTTAAAATTTTTTCTATTTGTCCAGAGGTTAGTGGAGGATTAAGTATTCCAAGACCTCCTAGTGAAATTGTAAATGATAAAGTTATTACAACTGATGGATTAGATGTAACTAAGATGTTTAATAAAGGTGCTTTAAATACTTTATCATATTGTAAAGATAATAATATAAAAATTGCCATATTAAAATCAAAATCTCCTTCATGTGGCAATAGTATGGTATATGATGGAACATTTACTTCAACATTAAAAAAATCAAAAGGTATAACAACTAAACTTTTACAAGAAAATGGGATAAAAGTATTCAATGAAACACAATTAGAACAATTTTGTGACTATATAAAGAGTAGTTTAAAATAGTTTATATTATATTAACTAATTATTTTTATATAAGGAAAACAAATGAAAAAACTTCTAATTGCTCTTATGTTAAGTACTTGTACTTTATTCTCTTTTGATAAGGTAAGTATTGGTTATTCAACTACTAGTTATGACTCAAATATTTATGACCTCTCTTTAATAACAGATACAAATTATAAGCTTTTTTCTCTTCCAGTATCTTTAGAATTAGCTTTTGATTATATAGATTCTACAAATAATAGTGATGAGTTATTTATTTCAAGTTTTCAACCAGTTATAACTTATGATTTTAATAAGTATTTTTTTATTCAAGGTGCTTTAGGATTTGCTTATTTAAGTGATAAGTCTTTTGAAGATAGAAAGTTTGGTACAAATTTTCAGTTTAAACAGAGTGTTATCTTTGGTTATAACATAAACAAACATTTATCGACTACTTTAAGATATAATCATATATCAAATGCAGATTTAGATGATAATAATAGCGGTTTAGATATTTTTGGTCTTAATTTAATCTATAAGTTTTAAACTTATAGATTTTCATTTACTAAACTAGATAGTTTTAAAGGGTCTAATGCTCCACTTACTCTTTTAACTTCTTCTGCTTGTTTAAATATTGCAATTGTAGGAATAGATTTTATTAGAAATCTTGAAGCTAATGATTCTTGTTCTTGGGTATTTACTTTTACAAATAATGCTTTTAAAGAGTATTTATTTGAAACTTCATTAAAAATTGGAATCATCATCTTACATGGGTTACACCAAGGTGCCCAAAAATCAATAATAACAGGAATATCAGAGTTTACAACTACATGATCAAAAGTCTGCTCAGTTAATTCAATAGGAGTTGTATCTAATAAAGAGTTTTTACATTCTCCACAGTTTGCTTTTAAATAAGAGTCTTTTTTAGGTATTTTATTAACTTTTAAACAGTGAGGACAAACTACATTTATCTTGTGCATAATTTAAGCCTTAATATTTAGCAGCATACTTGAAGTTTCATTTTGTGTTTCTATTGCATTTGCATTAGCGCTATAAGCAATTGTATTTGGTATTTGAGAAGTAATTGCGTCAATTAACTCTTGAGTTACTTCTTGATTTTGAGAGTCTGGTATACTATTTGCAACATTAGCAATTGTTTGGGCATTATCTGCAACTTGAACTTGTGTTGCAACCATTGCATTTAAATTCATACTATTATCAATTCGCATTTTGTACTCCTTCTTGCTCTTTACTTAAAAGAAGCATTTTATTTAAGTTTGCAGTTCTTGCTATTGAAGCATCAGCACTACTTAATCCATCTGGTGCAGTAGAAGCTTTTTGAAGTCTATCTAGTTTTGCAATTGCAGATGCTTCATCTTTAGGTATTGAAGTATCAAGTCTTACATGTCCTCCAGTTGCATAAAGCTTTCCATCTGGTCCCATTTGATAATTGTAAGAAATAGCACCCTTTGTATTAGCTAAAGAAGCATGAAGTTGTTCATGTGCTCTAGTTTTTGCATCTAGATTTTCAAATTTATCTAAAACTCTTTGATAATCTTTTTCATCAATATTTTTACCATTTGTTAAATTAACAGAGTCATTTTTTTCATGTGATGATTTTTCAAAATCTTTTTTATCTATATTAGCTAACTGTGCTTTTTTTTGTGCTATTTGTTGATAAATAGATGATGCTGTTAAGTTATCATTTATTAACATGGTTTTCTCTTTTTTTATATTTTAAATATTCTAACATATTTTAATTGTTTTGTAAAGATTTTTTAATGTATCATAAAGCTTTAAAAAGTGTTGAAAATTAATAATAGTTAAACTTATTTTGGATATAATCAAACCTATGAAAAGTAAATTTTTTAAATCAATCTCTTTTAAACTTACAATTTTAGTAACTATAATAATTGTTACTTTAATAAGTGCAAGTTTTCTATTTAATTCACAAATTGATAAATTAAAAAAACAGATTGATAATATCTATTTTGGAAATTTTGTTCCTTTAATTACTTTAGATTTAGTTTTAAAAAACTATCAAACTATTATTCAATGTAAAAAAATAACAAATAATAAATGTGATATTACAGCTGAAAGAACTGTGATTTTAAAAAATTGGAATTCATATAATAACTCTTATAAAACACAAAAAGAAAGAAAGATTGTTGATGATGTTAATAAATCAATAATAAACTCTTTTAAAATCGATAAAATCGATATTTATGAACTTGTTATGAAGCAAATAAATTTTTTAAAAGATTATGAAGTTGATGTTGCTTATAAACAAAGAAGAGCTTTTTTAACTGACTATTCAGACATGAAAAAATATCTTTTATACAATATAATAGCTATTATTATAGTTTCTTTTGCTATAATAATATTTATAATCTACCAAATAATAAAAAAAGATAATCAATTAACTATATTAACAAGAAAGTATAAAATAGAATCTATTACTGATTCTATGACAAATCTTTATAATAGAAAGTATTTTGATAATATTTTTGATAACTTACCTTTTATTTCAAATGCAAATAACTGGAAAAGTGCTTTTGTAATGGTAGATATTGATTTTTTTAAGCAGTATAATGACACTTATGGACACGATTTAGGTGATGAAACATTAAAAGCAGTTGCTAATACTTTAAAAGAGTATTTTAACAAAGAGTATGAATATGTTTTTAGACTCGGTGGTGAAGAGTTTGGAGTTGTACTTTTTGATACAGATGAAGATATTTTAATTGAGTGTTTAGATGACATTAATAAAAAAATTATTCAATTAAATATTGAACATAAAGCTAGTAAGATATTAAATGTAGTATCAATCTCTATTGGTGCAGTAATTTATGAACCTTATAGTTATGTTTCAGCAAATAAGTTGTATAAGATTGCAGATGAAAATCTTTATAAATCAAAACAAAATGGTAGAAATCAGTTTACACTTTAAAAGGAGAGTAGTTGACTTTTTTATTTAATAAAAATAATCACTTTAATTTAGCAAATACTGTAACATTTTTCAATATTGCTTCAGGTATTTTAGCTATTTATTTTCTTACTCACGAACAGTTTTTTGGTGCAGCGCTATTTGCATGGTTAGCTGGAGGGTTTGATATTTTAGATGGAAAAATTGCAAGAAAATATAATTTATCAACAGATTTTGGAATTCAGCTTGATTCATATGCTGATTTTTTATCTTTTGTTATTGTTCCAACAATGTTTATATATTTTGCAATAATTGATGGAAAAGAGTTGATGTTATTTACTCCTTTAGTTGTTTTTGCTTTTATATATTATGTAATTTCTGGTCTTAGAAGATTGATACAATTTAATTTAAATGCAGATGTTGGTGAAGTTGAAAAGTACTTTACAGGTGTTCCAACTCCACTTGGTGCAATTTTATTATGGGTTGTTTATCTAATTTGGTTAGGTGGATTTATCTCAGAAGGTTTTGTTTTAATTGCAATGATTGTAATTGGTTATTTATTAAATTCTAAGATAAAAATACCTCATCCATAATGAATAAAGTTATTTCAATAGATTTAGGCTCAAACTCTTTTAGAGTTTTAGTTTATGACTGTTTAAATCACAAGGCCATTTCGGAATTTAATCAAGTTGTAGGAATGGCTGATGGTTTAGTAGATACTGGAATGATTTCAAAAGATGCACAAGAAAGAGTAATTAATACAATACGATATTCAAGTGAAAAATTAAACTATAATCCAAAAGAAGCTGTTTGTGTTACAACTGCTGCTATGAGAATGGCAAATAATTCACAAGAAGTACTTGATAATTTTTATAAACAAACTGGTGCAAAATTTAAGATAGTTGATGGAAATGAAGAAGCAAGACTAACTCTTTTAGCAGTTAAATATGCTTTAAAAAGAGAAAAACTTAACTCAGATAAATTTATATTACTTGATATTGGTGGTGGTTCTACTGAAATAATAATTAACACAAAAGATGAGTATCAAGCTCATAGTTTTAATTTTGGTATAGTCACATTAACACAAAAATTCAATAGTTATGAACTTTTACAAGAAGAATTAAATTTAAGAAAAAATGAAATAAAAAACTTTTTAAATACTTTCCAAATAAACTTAGAAGATTATACATTTGTTGCAACGGCAGGAACACCTACAACAATTGCTGCAATTAAATTAGGGCAAGATTTTTTCCATTATGATAAAGAGCAAGTAAATGGAACAGTAGTAAATTTAAATGATTTAAATGAATGTTTAGAACTTTTTAGAACATCTTCTACAAAAACAATAACTAAGCTTGTTGGAAGTGGAAGGGTTGAATTTATTGAAGTTGGTGTTTATATATATAAAACAATTTTTGAAGCTTTAAATAAAAAAGAGTCTATTGTTTTAGATGATGGATTAAGAGAGGGTGTAGCTATTAATCAATGTTTATTAAAATAAACTATGATAATAGTCTAACACTTTGCTCTTGCACAATATTTGCTTGTGAAACAGCTAAGTATCCTACATTTGCAAATAGATTATTTTTAGTAAAATCATTGGCTTCTTTGCCAAAGTTTATATTATTTGTTTGATTGTTTTTAACTAATTCTTGTTGCTGTTTTAAAACATCTTTTGCATTCTCTTGTATTTGTTGAGATGTTTGTTCAAATTGATTAGATAAGTCATTTAAATATTTTTCACTAGTATTAAGTTTACCCACTAAAGTATCAAGTTCTTCACTATTATTTAAATCTGAATTTTTAATATCATTTGCTAATTCATTAGAAATTATTGGAGTATTTACTTTATTTATTTGCAAATAGGCCTCTTTTGTATCTATTGTAAAACTATTATTTTCTTGGTTTGAGTCTTGAGTTGCTAAAATTGATTCTTTTTTATATTTTGTTTCAATTGCAATAGAAGTAAAATCTTTTAGTTGATTTGTAAATTGTTCTTTTAATTGATTTTTATCTTCAATGTTTTTATCAAGTAAATTTTGTTTTATATCAGATATTATTTCTTGTTGTTTTTGAATACCATTTTTAGCAATAGAACTAATAGCAATACCTTCGTTAAAAGTTTGTAAAGAGTTTGATAATTCATCTCTTTTAAGATTATATGATTCACTTATTGATAGATTTAAAGCATCATTTGTTATTGGTTCAATTCTACTGTTTTGAGTAGTTCTATTTAATTGTTGTTGTGGTAGCGAATTAAGATTCGTGACATTATTACTAATACTATTTACATCCATCTTAATCAACTCCTAGTTTATACTTGCTTAATTTTATCTAAAAACTACTAAAACTTAGCTAAATTATAGAGGCAAAAACACTTATTAAAGGCTGTTTAATGAATATTTTTGTAGAATACAAACTTTAATTTAACGAGGGAGAAAGAACTATGAAAATGACTGGCGCAAAGATGGTTATTGAATCATTACACCAAGAAGGGGTAAAAACTGTATTTGGTTACCCTGGAGGCGCTATTATGAATGTCTATGATGAGATATATAAGCAAAACTATTTTGAACATATATTAAATAGACATGAACAAGCATCTATACACGCAGCAGAAGGTTACGCAAGATCAACAGGAAAAGTTGGTGTTGCAATAGTTACAAGTGGACCAGGATTTACAAATGCCGTAACGGGTCTAGCAACTGCATATATGGATTCTATTCCCCTCGTCGTTATTTCAGGACAAGTACCAACAGCAATTATTGGAACTGATGGTTTCCAAGAAATTGATGCAGTTGGAATTAGTAGACCGTGTACTAAACATAACTATTTAGTTAATAAAATTGAAGATTTACCAAGAATAATAAAAGAGGCATTTCATATTGCAAGTACTGGAAGACCAGGTCCTGTGCATATTGATATTCCAAAAGATATTACAGCACAAGTTGCAAATTTTGAGTATCCAAAAGAGGTTAATTTACCTACTTATAAACCAACAGTAAAATATAATAAAAGACAATTAAAAAAAGCAATGACAGCAATTTCAAAAGCTAAAAAACCTTTATTATATGTTGGTGGTGGAGCAATTCTAGCAAATTGTGGTCATGAAATTAGAGAGTTTGCAAAAAAAGCCAATATTCCAGTAGTTGAAACTCTTATGGCAAGAGGAATTATGGGGCATGATAATCCATTACTTATTGGAATGCTTGGAATGCACGGAGAATTTGCTGCAAATATGGCAGCATATGAAACTGATCTTTTAATTTCACTTGGAGCAAGGTTTGATGATAGAGTAACAGGAAGACTTGATGAGTTTGCTTCTAAAGCAAAAGTTATTCATGTTGATATTGACCCAGCAACTATTGAAAAACTTGTAAAAGCTGATTATCCAATTGTTGGGGATTTAAAAGTTACTGTAGAAGGAATGTTAAGTACTCTTGGTGAGTTTGAGTTAAATGACTATTCAAACTGGGTAGCTTTATTAAATGAGTATAGAGAAAAAGAGCCTTTAAGATATATTGATTCAAATACTGTTATTAAACCTCAATGGCCAATTCAAAGAGTAGGTGAAATTTTAGGAAGCAAAGCAATTGTTTCAACTGATGTTGGTCAACATCAAATGTGGACAGCACAATTTTATCCTTTTTCTTTTCCAAGACAGTTTATAACTAGTGGAGGTTTGGGAACTATGGGATTTGGTCTTCCTGCTGCAATGGGAGTTGCAAAAGGTAATCCTGATAAAGTATCTATTAACTTTTCAGGTGATGGTTCTATTTTGATGAATATTCAAGAACTAATGACATGTGTTGAATCAAATTTACCAGTAATTACTATTATTTTAAATAATAATTATTTAGGAATGGTTAGACAATGGCAAACAATGTTTTATGAAAATAGATTATCTGAAACAGACCTTTCTATGCAACCTGACTTTAAAATGTTAATAGAAGCATTTGGAGGAATTGGGTATAGAGTTACTACTAAAGATGAGTTTGATAAAGCATTAAAAGATGCTGTGGATAAGAAAAAACCTGCAATGATTGAGGTTATTGTTGAAAGAAACGAAGAGGTATTGCCAATGGTTCCAAATGGGCATGCTTTAAATGAGATGACATTAATAGGAGATAACAATGAATAATTTTAATCATTACTATGATACTGAGACTATAAGACAGGTTATTTCTGTTATTGTTATTAATGAACATAATGCATTATCAAGAATTGTTGGGCTTTTTTCAGCTCGTGGATATAATATAGACTCATTAACAGTAGCTCCAATATCAGGAAGCGAGTATTCTAGGATGACAATTGTTACTACAGGGGATAAAAGAATAATAGATCAAATTGTAAAACAGTTAAATAAATTAATTCCAGTTTTAAAAGTTAATGAGCATAGAAATGTAATTGAAAAAGAGACAGTATTAATTAAAATACCAATTGATCAATCTATAAGCGATGTTGAAGTTATAGCAAGGGCATATAATGGGCATATTCAAAATGTCACAGATGATGCTATTGTTATATCTGCAACAGATGAACCACATAGAATAGCAAATTTTACAAATATTATGAATAACAGATTTAACCCACTTGAAGTTGTAAGAAGTGGTGTTGTTGCAATGGAAAGATAGAAGAGTTTTTCTTCTATCTTCTTTTGCTTGAAAGGAAAAAAATGAACTTAAAAGATATAGCTCAAGCATTAGATATAAAATGTGAAAATGATTTAGAAATTACTTCTTTAAATACTCTATTAGATTCAAATAAAAATGAATTAACTTTTTTAGAAAATAAAAAATATATTAATGATTTAGAAAAAACAAAAGCAGGTGCAGTCTTAGTAAAAGAAGAGTTCTTAGATAAAGTGCCTAAAGATACTATTGCGTTAGTTTGTGAAAAACCTTATATTGCTTTAGCAAAAGCAAGTAAGTTTTTTTCACCAAATATTATTGAAACAGAAGGCAAAGAAGCGATAATTGGTGAAAATACAAAAATATTACCAAATGTATATATTGGAAAAGACACTGTTATTGGTAGTAATTGTACTATTATGTCAGGTGCTTTTATTGCAGATAATGTAAAAATTGGTAATAATACAATTGTTTATCCAAATGTATCAGTTTACAGAGATTGTGAAATAGGTAATGATTGTATAATTCATGCTGGAACAGTTATTGGAAGTGATGGATTTGGTTTTGCAATTGATGGTGCAAACTATATAAAAATTTATCAAAATGGTAATGTTATTATTAAAAATGATGTTGAAATAGGTGCTAATTGTGCAATTGATAGAGCAGCATTTAAATCTACAATAATTGAAGATAGTGTAAGACTTGATAATTTAGTACATATTGCACATAATTGTAAGCTAGGTAAAGGTACAATTCTTACTGGACAAGTTGGACTTTCAGGTTCAACAGTTTTACATGAATATGTTGTTATGGGTGGACAAAGTGCAACTGCAGGGCATTTGGAAATTGCTCCATTTACAACAATCGCTGCAAGAGGTGGAGTAACAAAAAGTATTACTACTCCTAAAAAGTTTTGGGCAGGTTTTCCATTGATGGAACATAAAACATGGTTAAGACTTCAAGGAAAAATTGCAAAACTACTAAAGAAATAAAGGCTTCAAAATAGTTAAAAAAATTTTATCACTAATTTTTCTTTTTATAATATTTTATTTAGAGTTCTCTATTTTCGTATCAACACAAGAGAGTGTTGGAAAAATAGGGTATATGTTTGCACAAATGTCACATAGTTATTTTGGCTATTTGTCATATGTTTATTTATTTTTATTTTTATATCCTTTATATTTAATAAATTTTAAAGAGTATTTTGATTTAGCAGATTTTTCATTAAAAACTATGGTTATGCTTTTATTGTTATTTAGTTCATTAACTTTACAATCTTTAGTTGTTACAACTAAACAGCATAGTGGAATAATAGGAAACATAATTGTTAATGATTTAAATCCGTTTATTGGAAATGCTGGTCTTTGGATTTTTGTATTAGTGGGATTTGTAATTACTTTTACAGTTCTTTTTGAAAGTAGTGATTTTAGTTTTGGTTCAATTAAAGTTAAAATACCAACATTTTCCTTACCCAAACCAAGTGAAAAAAAATCAAATAATAAAAGAGCAAAAGTAAAAAATAATAATGAATCAAAAAGAAGATTAAAAAAAGAGAATAAAGCTAAGTCATATGAAGGTGTAACAGTTAAAGAAGAGGGTGATACAGCAGAAATTGTAATTGCTCCAACAATGGATAATTTAGAAAAGATTGAAGAGCTAAAAGAGATAATTAAAGAAGAGAATTTACAAGATAACAATCAAGAAATAAATGAGAAACAACAGCAAGAAATAATAAAAGAGAAATTAGAAAATGTTGATAATTTAGAAGAGTTAAATACCATAGAAGAGTTAGCTGTACAACATGGTATTATTGTAGATGAGCTTGAAGAAAATAAAAGACTTTTAGAAGATATAGAGTTAGGGAAAACTGAAAAACCAAAAGACTTTGAACTACCTTCAACTAAGTTTTTTCAAAATGCTCCAAAAGATAAAAAATCAAGAGTTTCAGAAGCAGTAATTGACCAAAAAATTGGAGATTTATTAGATAAACTTTCAATGTTTAAGATTGATGGAGATGTAGTAAGAACTTATACAGGTCCTGTTGTTACAACTTTTGAGTTTAAACCTGCACCAAATGTAAAAGTGTCAAAAATTCTTAACCTTCAAGATGATTTAGCAATGGCTTTAAAGGCTCAAACAATTAGAATCCAAGCTCCAATACCTGGAAAAGATGTTGTTGGAATTGAAGTTCCAAATGATGATATGCAAACAATTTTCATTAAAGAGTTATTAGAAAGTGAGATTTTCCAAAATGCAAAATCTCCTTTAACAATGATTTTGGGTAAAGATATTGTAGGAAAACCTTTTGTTACTGATTTAAAAAAGCTTCCTCACTTATTAATAGCTGGAACTACTGGTTCAGGTAAATCTGTTGGAATTAATGCAATGATTTTATCTTTGTTGTATAAGAATTCTCCAGATAATTTAAAACTTGTAATGATAGATCCCAAAATGTTAGAGTTTTCTATGTATAATGATATTCCTCATTTATTGACACCAGTTATAACTAAACCAACTGATGCAATTAATGCCTTATCAAATATGGTTGCTGAAATGGAAAGAAGATACACATTAATGTCTCAAACAAGAACAAAAAACATTGAAAATTATAATGAAAAAGCTAAAAAAGAGAAGTATGAGCCTTTCCCTTATATAGTAGTTGTTATTGATGAACTTGCAGATTTAATGATGACAAGTGGAAAAGATGTTGAGCACTCGATTGCAAGATTGGCACAAATGGCAAGAGCAAGTGGAATACACTTAATTGTTGCAACACAAAGACCATCTGTTGATGTTGTAACTGGTTTAATTAAAGCAAATTTACCTAGTAGGCTTTCTTATAAAGTAGGGCAAAAAGTAGATTCTAAAATTATTTTAGATTCTCTTGGAGCAGAGTCTTTATTAGGGCGTGGAGATATGTTATTTACACCTCCTGGTGTATCTGGACTTGTTAGAATTCATGCTCCTTGGTCTATGGAAACAGAGATTGAAAAAGTTGTTGAGTTTTTGAAAAAACAAAGAGAAGTAGAGTATGATATGAATTTTGTAAAAGATAGAAACTCTTCTAATATCTCTGATTCAAGTGGAGTTGAGTTAGGAGAACTTGATGAGTTATATGAAGATGCAAAAGATGTGGTATTAAATGATAAAAAAACTTCTATTTCATATATTCAAAGAAAATTAAGAATTGGATATAATCGAGCTGCTACAATTGTGGAACAATTAGAAAAAACTGGAGTTTTATCTGAAGCAAATGCAAAAGGTAATAGAGAGATTCTTATTTAATCTTATTTGTAATTAACTATATTTTGTATGTAGTTAATTACAATTTACTTAAATTTCTAATACAGCTTAAAATAATAAAAAATAACAACTTGTTTTTATATTCTTTATGATAAAATTAAATAAATAAATATAAAGGAGTATGTTATGAATACAAGTATTGTAGGAAGACACATAGAATTAACAGAACCAATCAAAGATTATATTAATAGTTCAGTAGAGATTTTCAAAAAATATAACTTAGATATTATATCAGTTAACTCAATCATTGTACAAGACGAAAAAAATGGTAAAAAAGCGTTTACATTTGAATTTACTTTAAATGTAGCTCACCTTGATACTATTGTTGTAAAACAAAAAGATAAAGATCTTTATGCTGCTATTGATATTGCTGTTGATAGAGTTAGTAAAGTATTAAGAAGACACCATGATAAAATCACTACTCATAAAGCTACTAAATTATCAGAAGTTGAGGCTAATGCTGTTGAAGATGAAGTTGCTTTAGAGCTTGAGAAATTCGAAAATGAAATTATTCCAGTAAAATTAGCATCTTATAAACCTATTGATATTCAAGAGGCTTTAGAAGATTTAAAATCTGGTGATGATTTATTTAAAGTATTCTACGATAAAGATCATAACTTAAGAGTACTTTATAAAGCTAAAGATGAAGGAAAATTCGGTCTATATTAATAGGTTGATTTTTAAATTTCACTATTAAGGTATTAGCTTTTTGCTAATACCTTTTTTTAATTTTATACATAGGATACAGTTTAAATGGAAAAACAACTAAAAAAGATTGCTTTAATTGGACAACCAAATGTTGGTAAGAGTTCACTTTTTAATAGAATTGCAAAACAAAGAATTGCTATTGTTTCAGACTTAGCAGGAACTACAAGAGATATTAGAAAACATGAAGTTGAAATATTAGGAAAAGAAGCATTAATGCTTGACACTGGTGGTATTGATGAAACAAATGATGCTATATTTAGCAATGTAAAAAGAAAAGCAGTTGAATGTGCAAAAGAGGCTGATATAATACTTTTTATGGTTGATGGTAAAAAAATCCCAGACGATAAAGACAAAGAACTATTTTATGAGCTTCAAAATCTTGGTAAAAAGCTTGCTTTAGTTGTAAATAAAATTGATAATGATAAAGAAAAAGAGAGACTTTGGTCTTTTTATGAATTTGGAATTGATGATAATGATTTATTTGGCATCTCTGTATCACATAATAGAGGTACTAAAGGATTATTTGAATGGATTGCACAAGAGTTACCAGAAATTGAAGATAACTCAAAAATTTCTGATATTATTGATTATCAAGATTTAGATATGGGAATAGAGGACTTTTTAAGTCCTGAAGATGATATTAATAAAACTGTCAATGAAAATGAGATAAATGTAGCAATTATAGGTAGAACAAATGTAGGGAAAAGTTCAATTTTAAATGCATTAATTGGAGAAGAGAGATCAGTTGTTTCTCCTATTTCTGGAACAACTATTGATCCTGTTGATGAGTCATTTGAGTATAAAGATAAGAAAATTACTTTTGTTGACACTGCAGGACTTCGAAGAAGAGGTAAGATTGAAGGAATAGAAAAATATGCATTAATGAGAACTAAAGATATGTTACAAAAAGCAAACTTGGCGTTAGTTGTTCTTGATGCTTCAGAAGACTTAGTTGATTTAGATGAAAAAATTGCTGGTTTAGTTGATCAATATGGTCTTGGAACGATAATTGTTTTAAATAAATGGGATGAGAACATAGAGACTTTCAAAGATTTTGAAAAGAAAATAAGAAGAAAATTTAAATTCTTATTTTATGCTCCAATAATTGCTGTTTCTGCAAAAACAGGTAGAAGTATTGAAAGATTAAAAGATAAATTAGTAGAAATTTATGATAATTATACACAAAGAATACCAACTTCAGCACTTAATAAAATTATTGAAGAAGCAGTAATTAGACATGCTTTACCTAGTCCAAATGGGAACTATTTACGTATTTATTATGCAACTCAATTTGAAACAAAACCACCTAGAATTGCATTGATTATGAATAAACCAAATCTTCTTCATTTCTCTTATAAAAGATATTTAATTAATTATTTAAGAGATAATTTTAATTTTGAAGGTACTCCAATTCATATAATTGTTAGAAAAAAAGGTGAAAGAGAAGATAACGAAATTGATGAAGAAGGCTTTTTTCAAGGCTAAGTAATGAAAAATATTTATCTACTTAATAACCTTAAGTTTGAAGGTATTAAAAATTTAGAAGTTTTTAAAATAAATTATCTTGTAAAACAGATTGATTTAAGTAAGTATGATGCACTTATATTTACTTCAAAAAATGCAGTCTATTCTATTGACTCATTTAATAAAGAGTGGAAAAAAATACCATCTTTTGCAATAGCTACAAAAACACAAAAAGTAATAAACAAATTGGGTGGTTGTGTTGAGTTTGTTGGTAAAAGCGGTCATGGTAATGATTATGCAAAGGAGTTGGTTCCATATTTGAAAAATAGAAAAGCTTTATATTTGAAAGCTTCAAAAACTGTATCTAATCTTATTGAAATTTTAAAAGATAATAATATTGATATAGATACACAAACTATTTATGAAACTATATGCAATGAAGATTTATCTTTTCAAGAGTTTGAACAAAATTCAATTTTTATTTTTACTTCTCCCTCAAGTGTAGAGTGCTTTTTTAGAAAATTTAAATGGCATAGAAGCTTTAAAGCAGTAGTTATTGGAAATACTACTGCAAAATTTCTGCCTAAAGAAGTTGATTTTTTTGTAAGTAGTTCAACCTCTGTACAAGAGTGTATAAAACTTGCTAGGAAGCTTTAATTTTAATCTTTACTTCAACCACATTTAGATAAAATAAATATATCTAAGTAGTACGGGATTTCCATTGTTGAGGGTCCGATACTGTATTTTTGTGAGTAGCTGTAATGCTATGGTGTGTAACGCTTCGTTTTGCTAGCGTTCCTAATGTAGTATTCATACTCCTATCGTTGGCTTTTGTGGGCCATTTTGATGGTTAACGGCTACTTGGATATTTAAACTACAAATTTTTAAGGAAATCTAGTGAATATATTAATTCTTGGAAGCGGTGGAAGAGAGTACTCTATAGGTCTTAGTATTTATAATGAAAAAAAACATAATCTATTTTTTATGCCAGGTAATGGTGCAACTGAAGACTTAGGTGAGAATATTAATATAAAAGATTATAAAAAGTTGGCTTTATGGGCAAAAGAGAATAATATTGATTTAACAATTGTTGGTCCAGAAACTCCATTAGTTGATGGTGTAGTTGATATTTTTAAAGAAGAAGATTTAACAATTTTTGGACCAAGTAAAGCTGCTGCAAAACTTGAAGGTTCAAAAGCTTATATGAAAAATATATTAAAAAAATATAATATTCCAACAGCAGCATTTATAGAAACAAGTAGTGAAAAAGAAGCTCATGAATTTATTGATACAATGAATGAGCCTATAGTTGTAAAAGCAGATGGTTTATGTGCAGGAAAAGGTGTAATTATTGCTCAAACTAAAGATGAAGCAAAAAATGCAGCTACTCAGATGCTAAATGGAGACTCTTTTGGTGATGCAGGTACAAATGTAGTTATTGAAGAGTTCTTAGATGGCTATGAACTATCTATTTTTGCAATTTGTGATGGAGAGAATTATAAAATATTACCAGCAGCTCAAGACCATAAAAGAGTAGGAGATAATGATACTGGGCCAAATACAGGTGGAATGGGTGCATATGCTCCAACACCTTTAGTAGATGATGAAATCTATAAAAAAGTTGAGCAAAGGGTAATTAAACCTACTTTAGAAGGAATGAAAAAAGAAAATGCACCTTTTGAAGGTGTTCTTTTTATTGGTGTAATGGTAGTTAAAGGTGAACCTATAATTTTAGAATATAATGTAAGATTTGGTGATCCAGAGTGTGAAATATTAATGCCTTTACTTCAAACACCTGTTTCTGAACTATTTTATAAAGGTGCTACAAAAGATTTAGATTCATTAGATATAAAAATTAAAGATGAATTTGCAGTTGGAGTAGTAATGGCAAGTGAAAACTATCCTTATTCAAGTAGTGAACCAGCTGAAATTATTGTTGATAAGATTGTTGATGAAGAGATTGCTAATAATACTCATATCTCTTTTGCAGGTGTAACAAAAGAAGATGGCAAATTAATGGCAACAGGTGGAAGAGTTTTAGTATGTGTAGGATTTGGACAAACAATTAAACAAGCAAGAGATAGAGCTTATGCTTTATGTGGACAAGTTCATTTTGCAGGTAAAAAGTGCAGAACAGATATTGCATATCAAGCTTTAAAGTAGAGATTTATGAGTGGTTCAAATAATACAAATTTACAATTAGCTTCTATGCGTTCAAGGGCATTAGCTTTTGTAATTGATGATTTTTTAATTACACTTTTAGTAGTAATTGTTTTTTGGGATACTATAGCTGCAACAACTGATGATGCTGCAGTAGTTTTAGCAATAATGAATCAATTTATCTGGCCAGTTTTATTTATAAAGTTTGTTTATCACTCATTTTTTGTATGGTACTATGGTGCAACTATTGGAAAAATCATAGTAAAAATTAAAGTAATTGATTACAATCATTTAGGAAGAGTATCCCTGTTAAGTTCTATGTTTAGATCAGCAGGTAGAATAATAAGTGAGATGTTTTTTTATATAGGATTTTTGGTTGGTTTTTTCAACGATGGGAAACAAACATTTCATGATAAAATTGGTAGGACGCTAGTAGTTGATGTTTAAAAAATTAGTTTTTATATGTTTGGTTGCACTATGTACTTCAGTAGGTGCAAAAGAGGTAAAAGATAATAAGTTTCAAATTGTTGCTAATAAAGTTGATAGTGAAAATAATGTAATAACTGCATATGGTGATGTTGTGATTTTTTCATCAAGCTACTATGCAAGTGCTCAAAAAGTAATTTATAATAAAAAAGATGAAACATTTGAGTTTTTTGATGATGTTTTGATAATTAAAGATAATCAAATTCAAACTCAAAGTGATTATGCATTTTTAGATAATAAAACAAATGCACTTTTTCAAAAACCTACTTTAATTTTTGAAGGAGATACAAATCTTTGGATTAACTCTGAAAAATCTAATAAAAAAGAGGAGTTAGTAACTTTAGAGAAATCTATATTATCAAGTTGTGATTGTGAAGACCCTGACTGGAGTATTAAGGTTTCTAGTGCTGAATATAACTCTGAAACTAAATGGCTACACACTTTTAATACTAGACTTTATATAAAAGATATTCCAATTTTATATACACCTTATTTTGGTTTTTCAACTGATAGAACTAGAAGAACTGGTCTATTAATTCCTACTGTTGGTTATGGAAGTGACGAAGGGTTTTTATATTCACAACCAATTTATATTGCTCCTGCACCAAATTATGATATTGAATTAATTCCTCAATATAAAGCAAGAAGAGGTAAAGGATTAAACACATATTTTAGATATGCAGATTCAGAAAACTCAATTTTAAAACTTAGTGCAGGGATGTTTAAAGAAGATAGTGACTACTTTTTAGAAAATCAATTAGAAAATCAGAATCATTATGGTTGGAGTATTGATTATGAAAGAAATAGACTATTTTCTAAGGGTGATTCTCAAGATGGACTATTTGTAGATGCTTCATGGCTTAGTGATATTGAATACAGAAATTTAGAACCTATTAGCACAATTGATGAAGATAATGAAAAGAAAGTTGAGTCAAAAATTAATTATTTTTATAATAGTTCAAAATATTATACTGGACTGTACTTTAGGTACTATTTAGATACATCAAAAGAGTCTAATAAAGATACAATGCAAGAGTTACCACAAGCGCACTTTCACAAATACTCAGAACCAATCTTTTTAGATAATTTATTATATTCAACTGATGTAAGATATACAAATCATTATAGAGAAGAAGGAATTACAGCTAATAGATATGATATAAATATCCCAATATCTTACTCTTTATCTTTTTTTGATGACTATTTACAATTGACTTTAAAAAATGAAACAGTTATTAATCATTTAAAATATGATGATAGTAATTTAGATTATGAAGATGGTACTTTTATTGAAAATATTACTAGCTTAGGACTTAGTACAGATTTGATTAAACCTTATGAAAACTTTTTACATACTGTTAATTTGGGTGCTGATTATATTGATGCTAAAACAATAGAAGATGATGGAGATTTATTTAGTATAAATAATAATACATCTGAATTAAGTTTCTTCCCTGTTTCTAAAACTAAAAGAAGTCTTTTATTAAGTTTAAATCAATCGTTGTATGATAGAGATAATTTAAAACAAATAGTAAACCACAAATTAAAACAATCAATTATTTTTGATGAGTTTAATGATCCAAAACTACAAAATATGGAAAATGAAATAGTATATAATTACTTTTTAGGAACTTTATCAAATAAAGTAATATATAGTCACTTAGATAATACTTTTATTGAGAACTCAACTTCTTTTTCATTAAATTACAATGATTTTACTTTAAGGCTAGGATACTATATGTCTAAAGATACTCCAAACTCTGGAAAAGAAGATTTAGAATCATATAGAGCTGATATGCAGTATAAAATTTCAAGAGATTATAGTATTGGATATTATACAAACTATAATTTAGAAGAGAATATGAGAACAAAACAGGGACTAAGATTTTCTATAAATGATAGTTGTTGGAATTTAGATTTTAAATTTGAAAAAGAGATGGAAGCAAGCTCTAGTAAGCTTTATGATAGAAAAGAGCAAGATGTTTTATATGTTCAATTTTTATTAAAACCAATTGGTGGTTTACAACAAGAGTATAACTTAAGAAAAAAAGAGAGATAAAATAGATGCAAAATGATGAGCAAATATATTTCAAAAATAGAGATGTAGCTGCTTTTAGATTACTTGATGTATTACCTATTGATAGTATGAAACTTGAAGATTGGACAGTTTTTGCTACTTCATATGGAGGAGTTCCTATTGCAAAAATCATAGCAAATAGATTAGAATCAAATTTTGATTTACTGCTTTCAAGTAAAATAATGGCTCCAAATAATGAAGATTGTGAAATTGCTATTGTTACAGAATCAGAAGAGGTAGTAATACATGAAGAGTTAGCAAAATCATTTGAAATTAGTTTAGATTTTATTTTCGCAAAATCTAAACAAGTTTACGATAATGAATTAATGAAAACAGTTAAATTGTATAGACAAGATGCAAGAATAGAGGAATTAACTAATAAAAATGTATTATTAGTTGATGAAGGGTTAAATACAGGACTTACTATGATGGCTTGTATTAAAACAGCAATTAATTTAGGAGCAAAGTCGGTATCTGTTGCTACACCAATTTTACCAAGTGCAACAGTACCAACTATTGAAACAATTGCTGATGATTTATATTATGTAAAAAAACTTGATCATTTTGTATTTATTGATTTTTATTATGATAAGTTAGAAAATATAGATTTTGAAGATGTAAAAAATATTAAATAAAGGAAAAGTATGTCAACAGTTTGTGAGTTTGAATTAAATGGGAAAGAAGAGATATTTGAATTTGATAAAGTAGCAAAACAGTCAAATGGATCTGTTTTAGCAAAATTAGGAAATGCAGTAGTTTTAGCAACAGTAGTAAGTGAGTTTGATAACCCAGTTGAGGAGGATTTTACTCCATTAACTGTTCAATATGTTGAAAAAACTTATGCTGCTGCTAAACTTCCTGGAGGATTTATAAAAAGAGAAGCAAAACCAAGTGAATTTGAAACACTAACTTCAAGGGTTATAGATAGAAGTTTAAGACCACTTTTTCCAAAAGGTTATGTATATCCTACAACTATTACTGTTATTGTTTTAAGTGCTGATAAAGATGTTGATTTACAAGTATTAAGTCTAAATGCAGCAAGTGCTGCTTTATATACTTCAAACTTACCAATTAAAAAATCTGTTGCTGGTGTTAGAATCGGAAAGGTTGATGGGGATTTTGTTATTAATCCAACATCTAATCAATTAGAAGAGTCAACATTAGATTTATATGTAGCTGGTTCAAAAGAAGAATTATTAATGATTGAAATGAAATCTATTTCAAGTGAAGAGATGGTTGAAGTTGATATAGAAGCATTTACTAAAATTCATAAAACAAATGAAATGAGTGAAGATGAATTAGTAGAAGCAATTGCTTTAGCTCAAAGAGTATTAAATGATGTTAATACTACATATGAAAATGGTTTTGAATCGGTTTCAAAAGAGCCAAAAAATGTTGAACTTGTTGAGTTTACTATTGATGAAGCAATAATTACTAATGTAAGAAATAATTACACTTCTAATGTTAAAGAAGCTATTAAAAAACTTGCAAAAAGTGAAAGAGCAGTTGAATTAAAAGAGGTTGCAAAACTTATTCTTGATAAAGAGTATAGTGATGATGAGAATATAACTTTTGCAGAAGTTTATGAAGCTGTTTCTATTATTAAAAGAGAAATTGTAAGAAAAATGATTGTTGAAGAGAAAGTAAGAGCTGATGGAAGAGGGTTAAGAGATGTAAGACCTATTAATATAGATACAAATATTCTTCCTTCTACACACTCGTCTTGTCTTTTTACAAGAGGTGAAACACAAGCTTTAGTTGTAGGTACAATTGCTGGACCAAAAGATGGACAAATGTATGAAGTTTTAACAGATAAATCTACATCTATGGAAAATTTTATGGTACACTATAACTTTCCAGGTTTTTCTGTTGGTGAAGCAAAACCTATGTTTGGAGTAGGAAGAAGAGAGTTAGGTCATGGTAACTTAGCAAAAAAAGCTTTAGAGTCTACAATTGATAAAGATTTTAGTGAAACAATAAGATTAGTATCTGAAATTCTTGAATCAAATGGTTCTTCATCAATGGCAACAGTTTGTGGAGGTTCTTTAGCTCTTAAAGCTGCTGGTATTCCAGTATCAAATCTTGTTGCAGGTGTTGCAATGGGTATGGTTGTTGAAGGAGATAAATATTCAGTATTAACTGATATTATGGGACTTGAAGATCATGATGGCGATATGGATTTTAAAGTTGCTGGTACAAGTGAAGGAATTACAGCATTGCAAATGGACATTAAATTAGGTGGAATTGAATTATCTGTATTAAAAGAGGCGTTACTACAAGCAAAAGAGGGTAGAATGCATATTTTAGGACTTATGGAAGAAGCTGCTAGCGAAATTGTACCAAGTGACGCACTTCCTTTAGTTGAGCAGTTTGCAATTGATCCAAGCAAAATTATGGTTATTATTGGTAAAGCTGGTTCAACTATAAAAGAGATTATAGAAAGATTCTCTGTTTCAATTGACTTAGATAGAGATAGTGGAAATGTAAAAGTTAGTGGAGAGAATAAACAAAATGTTCTTGATGCTTGTGAGCATATTAAGACAATTTCTAATAATGCAGCTTCAAAAAAAGAAAGTGGCAAAAATGTTGATTTTGGTAAGCTTTACTCAGCAGAAGAAGTACTTGATGGAAAAGTAGAAAGAATTACAGATTTTGGTGCATTTATATCTTTACCAAAAGGTGGAGAAGGCCTACTACACATATCTAAGATATCAAAAGAGAGAGTTAAAAATGTATCTGATGTACTAAGTGTAGGACAAGAAGTAAAAATTAAAGTTTTAAATGTGAAGAAAGATAGAATAGAATTAGCTTCAACACTTTTATAAAAATTTTAATACTAAATTAATACTTCTTTAGTTAAGATATAAAAAATAATATTTATTTACAAGAGAACAAGGGGTTTTTTATGGCTAAGCTTTTAATAGTAGATGACTCAACAATGTTAAGAGATATGTTGAATTATGCACTTAATGAAGGTGGTTACAATGATGTAACAGAGGCAATTGACGGCGTTGATGGGTTAGAAAAAGCTAAAGCTTCAATGTATGATTTAATTATTACTGATGTAAATATGCCAAATATGGACGGACTTACATTAATAACTGAATTAAGAAAGTTGTCACAGTATGCAAATAAACCAATATTAGTACTTACAACTGAAAGAAGCGATGAAATGAAAGCTAAAGGTAAAGCAGCAGGAGCTACAGGTTGGATTGTAAAACCTTTTGTTCCAGATCAATTGTTAAAAGCAGTTAACATAGTATTAAGTAGATAATATATAAAAGTAAAAAAGGATAAGTCATGTCTGGTTTTGATATATCTAAATATAGAGAAATGTTTGTAGAAGAAGCTGTTGAGCTTTTTGAATCTGCAGATAACGTTCTATTAGAAGCTGAAACAAATGGAACATTAACAGATGAACAAATGGGTCAGCTGTTTAGAGATGTACATACTTTAAAAGGAAGTGGTGCATCAGTTGAATTAAATTTCTTTGCAGAGTTTACACATGATGTAGAAAACATGATGGATAAACTAAGAAATCATGAAATAGAGTTTAAACCAGAAATGGCAGGTACTCTTATAGATGGTTTAGACGTAATGAGAGAACTACTTGATCTTGAAGTAGCAGAAGATTTAGATAGAGACACTTTTGAAGATATGACTACATCTTTATTAAAAGATATTAGAGCTTATATAAATGCAGAAGAAGTATCATCAACAAATGAAGCTTCAAATACTACACAAGCTTCACAAGTAGAAACGCCAACTGAAAACATTAAAAAAGAAGTTGATGATGAATCTTTAACTGATAATATTGGTTTTTTTGAAGATAATCTAAATGAACAAAGAGATCATAAAACATATGGAATTTTTGCAGATGATGATTTAGATGAAGAGAATACTCCTTATGGATTTTTTGATGATGATTTAAATGAAACTGCAAAATTAAGTATGGATGATAATTCATCTCAAAGTATTTATGAAGATGATGAAGAAAATTTTGGATTTTTTGATGAAATGCCAGCAATTACTCCCGATGCAGAACTTAAAACAAATGATGTTAAACAAGAAGTAAAAAAAGAAGAACCAATTAAACCTCAAAATAAAGAAGAAGTAAAAGAAGTAAAAAAAGAAGAAGCAGCAAAAGCTCCTGTGACAGCTAATAAACCAGTTGCAGATAAAAAAGCAAGACCTGAAAGAGCTAAAAAAACTTCAGCTAATAATAATATTAGAGTAAATCTTGATAAAATTGATTTACTTATGAATAATGTTGGGGATTTAGTTATTACAAATGCAATGTTAACTCAATTTTCAAGTTCTATTGAAGAAGCAAAAACAAGAAATGCTGTTTTAGAAAGACTAGAATTATTAGAAAGACATATTAGAGATATGCAAGACTCTATTATGAGTATTAGAATGGTTCCTATGGAATCTATTTATTCAAAATTCCCTAAAGTTGTAAGAGATATTTCAAGAAAACTTGGTAAAAAAGTTGCATTTAAACATTATGGTGATGGTGTTGAGATTGATAAAGCTATGATTGAAGGATTAACTGATCCTTTAATGCACATTATTAGAAACTCTTTAGACCATGGATTAGAAACTCCAGATGAAAGAGTTCAAAATGGTAAAAGTGAAACAGGTTCAATTACTATTTCAGCTGAACAAGCTAATGGTCAAATGATTATTACTATTAAAGATGATGGTAGAGGAATTGATGCAGAAAAAGTAGCTTTAAAAGCTTTAGAAAATGGGCAAATTGATAACAATCAGTTTGAATCAATGACTGATAATGATAAAGCAATGCTAGTTTTTGGTGCAGGTGTTACTACAGCTAAAGAGATTACTGATATTTCAGGTCGTGGAGTTGGAATGGATGTTGTAAAAACAAACATTCAAAAATTAGGTGGG
Organism: Malaciobacter halophilus; assembly: GCF_002837275.1. Taxonomy (GTDB): domain Bacteria; phylum Campylobacterota; class Campylobacteria; order Campylobacterales; family Arcobacteraceae; genus Malaciobacter; species Malaciobacter halophilus. The sequence continues at coordinate 143,041 of NZ_NXIF01000027.1, forward strand.
GCAATAAAACTTGATACAGAAAAAGGTTATGGAACAAATATAACTATTATGTTACCTTTAACACTTGCTATTCTTGATGGATTAGATATTGCTGTTGGAGATCAAAAATATATCTTACCTTTAAGTTCTATTGTTGAATCATTACAACCAACTTCAGATATGATTAAAAAGATTGGTGATGGAACACAAGACTTATTAATGTTAAGAGAAGAGTTTATTCCAGTTGTAAGACTGCATAATTTATTTGGAATAGAGCCAACTTTTGACAAACTTGAAGATGGAATGCTTATTGTTGTAAAATCAGGAAATACTAAAGTAGCTATTTCTATAGATGAGTTCTTAAATCAACATCAAGTTGTTGTAAAACCTCTTGATAAAAATTTTAGAAGTGTTGATGGAATAGGTGCAGCAACAGTAAGAGGTGATGGAAGTATTGGACTAATCTTAGATGTTTTAGGAATTATTAATGCTCAAATCAAAATAGAAAAAGACATAAATGCTTCTAAAAGAAAAGCATCATAGAAGACAATGAATGATACAAAGCATTTACACGAAAGAGTAAAAAAAATTCTTTATTCTTTGACTGGTATTACACTAGCAGAGAATAAAGATATTATGATAGCAAATAGGCTACATAAATTAAAAAGAGATACAAAATTTACTGGTGGAGATCTTGAAGATCTTTTAGATGCAATAGAAGAGGGTAATAACACTACAGAGTTTATAAACTCATTCACAACAAATAAGACACATTTTTTTAGAGAATGTTTTCATTTTGAAGATTTAAGAGATAGAGTGCTCCCACAATTTGCTAATAGTGGTAGACAAATAAAAATGTATTGTTCTGCTTCTTCAACAGGAGAAGAACCTTATTCGATGGCTATGACAGTTATGGAAGCAAAAGAACATTTAGGTAAAAATATAAATGCATCAATTTTAGCTACTGATATTGATACAAATGTATTACAGTATGCAGCAAATGGTGTGTATAGATTTTCTAAATCTTCAAAAGAGTTTCCAGAGTGGATAAAACCACCAAAGTATTTTAAAAGAAGAGTACAAAAGAATCTTGCAAATGAAGAGATTCTTATAAAAATTAAAGATGAACTTAAAAAGATGATTACATTTAAAGTTATGAATTTAAATGATTCATCTTATCCTTATGAAAAAGAGGAGTTTGACGTAATTTTTTGTAGAAATGTATTAATCTATTTTTCAGTGGAGGATCAAAATAAAATTCTAAAAAAACTGTTTTCTCATTTAAAAATAGGAGGAACATTATATTTAGGACATTCCGAAAATCCACATGATTTAATCAATTATGTTCAAAGAATTGGGCAAAATATTTTTATTAAGACTAAGGATGCATATTGATTTTAATAGGCCATAAAGATGGAAGTATTGAAAGAGCTTCAAATTCAAGATTCAACCAAAAAGTAAAAGGGTTTAATACTCATACAATAATAGGTGGTGAGTTTGCAGTTGGAAAAGATAGTGATGATATTGCTTTTAAAACTTTACTTGGGTCTTGTGTTGCTATTATGTTCTATGATAAAGTTCAAAAAATAAAAGGGATGAATCACTTTTTACTTCCATCTACAAAAAATTCAAATGAAGATATGAAATATGGCTTATATTCTGTAGAGGCAATGCTAAATGAGATGTATAAACTTGGTTGCAAAAAAGAGAATATTTCTGCAAAAATATCAGGTGGTGCAGATATTATGCAGCTTACAAATGCTATTCCAAATAGTAGTATTGGGCATCGCAATGTTGAATTTGCAAAAGATTTTTGTAAAGCAGAAGGTTTTAAACTTATAAGTGAACACACAAGAGGTGAGCATGGTAGATTAATTTTGTTAGCCAATGATTTTAGTACTTTTATTAAAGTAACTCAAAAATCTGCAACTGATGCTAAAATTGTTACTGAAGAAAAAGCTCTTCAAACAGAGATTACAAAAGAACCAGTTATTAAAGAGTATGTTGGTGGTGTTGACTTATTTAATGATGACATTAAGAAAAAAGATGAACCACAAATGGAAATTGAACTATTTTAAATGAGAGTTAAATGTATACAGTATTAGTTATTGATGATTCACCCTCTATGAGAAGAATCTTAAAAGACATGGTAAATTCTATTGATGAGTTTGAAGTAATAGCAGATGCTATGGATGCATATGATGCAAGAGAAAAAATTAAACAGTATGAACCAGACTTAGTTACAATAGATATTAATATGCCAAAAATGGATGGAGTAACATTTTTAAGAAATCTTATGAGACTTCATCCTATGCCTGCTGTTGTTGTATCTGGTGAAAGTGTAAGAGGTAATGACATTTTTGATGATGGTGCTGTTGGATTTATCCCTAAACCTGAAACTGGTGAGTCTATGATAAAGTTTCAAGAAAGGATTAAAGATACTTTACTTAATCTTACTTTCTTACTTAAAAGATATACTCTAAAAAAGCCTAAACCACTTAAAAAACCTAAAAAAAGTACCTCAAATGAAATTGAGTATAAAGTTCATCCAGATGAAGTTATAAAGTCTTATCCTGCAACTTTTCCAGGAAGTAGGCTAATTGCGATAGGTTCTTCTACAGGGGGAGTAGAGTCTTTACTAAAAGTATTTAGAAAATTACCAAAAAATCTTCCTCCAATTGTTATTACTCAGCATATCCCGTATGGTTTTTCTTCTTCTTTTGCTCAAAGATTAAATGCAAACTCTGAAGTTACTGTACATGAGGCTAAAGAAGGGATGATTTTAGAAAATAGTCATGCATATTTAGCTCCTGGTAATATGCATTTAACTATTGATAAAAGACGAGATGGGAAATATGTTACAAGACTTTTAGATACTAAAAAAGTAAGTCATCATAAACCAAGTGTAGATGTATTATTTAGGTCTATAAATAATAGCGTTGGAAGTTCTGCTATGGCTGTAATGATGACAGGTATGGGGGATGATGGAACAATTGCAATGAAAGAATTATATGATAATGGTGCATACACTGTTGCTCAAAATAAAGAGAGTTGTGTTGTTTTTGGAATGCCTGCAAAAGCTATTGAAGCAAATGCTGTAAAAGATATAATACATTTAGAAGAGATTGCTGATTATATAATTGAATTTTCAAAAGGTAAAAGAAGAAAGTAGGGTATAAAACCCTACTTTAAAATATATCAGTTGTTCTTTTTAATTTATCCTTATCAAAATGTGTATATATTCTAGAGGTATTAATATCTGCATGACCTAAGGATTCTTGTACAAGTATTAAGTCTTTACTTTTTTGATAAAGCATTGTTGCAAATGTATGTCTTAACATATGTGCACCATTTTTATCTTTCCTAATACCTACGCTTAAAAGAATTTTTTCAACAATACTACTTATATAGGCTTGACTTAAAGGTTTTCCTTTCTGATTACAAAAAAGTAAATTATCTTCACAAACTCTATATTCAAACCATTCTTTTAGGTCTTTTTTAATAATCTCTTCTTTTATCATTACAACTCTTGGTTTATTACCTTTTCCTCTTACTTGTATAATATAGGCATCCTCATCTTTATTAAAATCTTTTAAATCTATATTTATTGCTTCACTTACTCTTATTCCTGTATATAAAATAGTTTTTATAATTAATCTATTTCTTGCTGCAATTTTTGCACTAAATGGATAATATTCAATGCCTTTTATAAATCTTTGAATCTCTTCTTTTTTCATAAAAGAGGGCAGTTTAGTACCTGATTTTCCTGCTAAACCACCCCAGTTTTTAAGTTCTATACCAAATCTATGTACAAAGCCATTTTTTTCTTCATTTTGTTTATCTATATATCCAAAAAAAGAGATTAGGGCAATTCTATAGTTCTTTTTTGTTGCATCAGATAAATTACTTGTTTCAGTTATCAAAAAATCACTTAATAACTCTTCATCAATCTCTTTTAAAGAGTTGGGCTTAAAACTTAAAAAAAAGTTATATAGTTTTTCTAATGGTATAAAATATACATGAATGCTATTTATACCATTATTTCTAACTTCTTTGATACAGTTTTTAAGTTCACTAATATCAGAAAAACCTTTAATTAATTTTTGTAGTTCTAGTGCTAATTTCTCTTTATCTTTTACTTGTCTATTAGATAAAGTAGTTATTTTATTTCTAAGAAAACGTGATAGCCAAAATAGATATGTTTTATTGAAGTTCTCTTCACAGTCAAGTGGGTATTTCATCATTAACCTTTTTATTTTAATTTTGGAAACTATAATTTCCAAACTATAACATAAATATCCTGATAATACCCTAATAGTAAATAGCTTTTATTGCTATTTACTATTGTATGTAGCTAAATCATCCATTGATACAAAAAGTCCCTTTTTTGAAATTTTGCCATAATGGTCATTATATTTTGTTTTGTAAACTTTTTCTATTCTAAGTAATCTTCCTTTTAAATAAAAAGAGCTTTTGATTTTCATATCATCTAATATCTTTTTTTCTTGATAGTCTCCATCATAAATAAATACTTCTATGGGATTTGTTTGCATTTTAAAAAATGTGTAACCTTTTTGTTCATCTATTTTATATAACTTATTAAGATTTACTTCTTCTTTTTTTATATTTTCATTTTTAGATGTTTGCACCTCTTTTTGTTTTGTTGAGTTGCAGCCAGTAAATAATATAGCTAGTGCTATTGTTGTAGAAACTAATATCTTTTTATGCATTTTGCTCCTTTATTTTCAGTTTAAAAGTACTCTTTTTCTAATTTTTTCATTTGTATCTTCAAATTTAACATATAGTGGAGTTATTTTAAAGATTTTATATCCTTCTAAAATATCATTCTCTTTGTAATATCTATTTTTATACTTAATCATATTATTCTCATATATTAGATGTTTTTTTATTTGTGCTAAACTATTTTTGATTTTTAATATAGAATGAGGTTGTTTTTTTATTTTTTGTTTACTATTTAACTTTTTCTTATCACCCTCTTCTTTAGTTTTTTTATTACTTGCAATATTATTTGGATTTATAACTGATGTACTTATATAATCTAAATCTATAATTGCTGTAATAGTATCATCATCTTCATTTTTTATAATCTTCATATTATCAAGTTTTTCTTCTATATCATTATTTACAACAACTTTAGGTTCATTTATAATTTCGCTCTTTTGGGTACTTTTGATTTTCTCAGTATTGATATTTGATTGATTTTTAGTATTTATTAGAGTGCTATTTTTTATAGTTTTATCATCATTAAATGAAAAAGTAAATAGTGATATAAAAAATAGTATAGAAAATATACCTGTAGCTGTAATATATTTACTTTTTATATCTATTTTATTAAATTTATATTTTAAGTTTTTTATTAAATTTAAAATAATAGAAGAGTATTTTATTG